>JANPPJ010000083.1:0-70357 GCA_031428455.1 Hyphomicrobiales bacterium
CGCCATCGAAAACTCGGTCACTTCAAGCGATCCGCGAAACGGCGCATTGAAAAAATAACGCATCACGACATCGAGCGTCGTGAACATCATAAGAAGCAGCAGGACAGCGCCTGCTAGCAGCGCCATTACGCGCAAGAACCCGTCAAAGGCTTTCATGAACCCACCCCGTCCTCATGAAAAAACAATCGGAGGAGGAGTTGCCTGCTCCTCCGCGCTTGTGTGCAATGCTTTACGTTATCAGCCCAGCACGCCGAAGGCGGAAACAAGACCGCGCGCCGGAAGGCCCGCCTTCTCGCCGCTTGCAACCTCGGCGTCGATGTGGGGACGGAAAGCAGTGAGCCAGCGCTTGCGCTCGGCGGGGTCGAGGGTGATGATCTCGCGCTCCTTGCGAGCCGCAGCCACACCGGCGGCATTTTGCTCGTCGTAGGTGCGGGCGCCCTGCAAGCTCAATTCGAGACCCGTGGTGTCGTCGATCATCTTGCGAAGGTTCGCGGGCAGCTTCTCGTAGCGCGCGCGGTTGATGCCGACGAGGAAGTTGGACCTACCCAGCGGCGCCTCGATGGTGAAGTAGCGCGCGACTTCAATCAGCTTGAAGTCGATGGCCGCAGACATCGGGATCATGGCCGCGTCGACAACGCCGCGATCCAGATTGTTGTAAATCTGGTTGGCGGGCATATCGATGGGCGTCGCGCCCAGCGCGCTCAGCTGCGCCGACTGCGCCGCCGACGGAGTACGGATTTTCAACCCACGCAGGTCTTCGAGCGTGCGGATGGGCTTGTTCTTGCTCATCAAAGCTGCGGAGTCGGAATTCCAGAGGCCAAGAACCTTCGCCTCCTTGAACTCGCGGCCAAGGAACTTGTCAAAGTTCGCCCAGATCTTGCGGGTGCCGTCCGTGCCGCTTTCAGCCATGCCGGGCAATTCAGTCAGCGCCATCATCGGGAAGTCGCCGGACGTGTAGCCGGGCAGCGTGAAGCAAATGTCGGAAATGCCGCGCGCCATCTGGCGGTACAATTCCGGCGGCTTTCCGCCGAGCTGCATGGACGGAAAATTGCGCACGGTGAGCTGGCCGCCGCTGTCCCTGGCGATCTTCTCCGCCCAGGGTGTCAGCACCTTGGCCATGATGATGTGCGTATTGGGCACGAATGTCGCGAGCTTCAACTCCTCGGCCGCCATGGCGGGGGTGATGTTGAAACCGAGTCCGGACGCGGCGCCAACTGCAACCGCTCCCCCGATAAAGCCTCTGCGTGTGCTTTCCATGAATTCCCCTCCCTAAAGCCGAGCCCGACGTTTCGCCAAACCCTCGCCCCTCTCGGGCTTTCAGACTTTCCGTGCCTGGAAGCTAGAAGAGGAACAGGGGCTCGCCAAGCCCCTGTTTGAGATTTGCGACTTAAAGATCGTCAGAACTGCATCGCCTGCCCCTCGATGGTGAGCCGGCGCATCAGGCGGGGCTCTTCACGAGGGAAATCATTGCGGGCGTGGATCGAGCACCAATTGTCCCAGATCACCATGTCGCCAAGCGCCCACTTGTGCTCGTAGACGATGCTCGGGTCTTCGGAAATGTCGAACAGCTGCTCCAGCGCGGCCTCGCTCTCGTCGTGCGACAGTCCTTCGATCTTTGCTGACATCAGGCGCGATACGTAGAGGGATTTTTTGCCGGTCGCGGGGTGCGTGATGAACAGCGGCTGCCAGTTATGGCGAATCTTGGAGAGATCGGCCGTGTCGACGTTGAGCCGTTCGCGGCGCTTGTAATCATGCATCTGCAGAACGCGGCGCCCCTCAAGCCGATCTCGCAGGTCGCGCGGGATGTTGTCGTAAGCCGCATACATGTTCGAGAAGCGCGTCTCGCCGCCCGTTGTGGTGAGCTTCATGGCGTAGAGCAGGGTCGCGCGGTGCGGCTCGGGATAATAGCTGGTGTCGTGGTGGAACCACATTTCGCCGTCGCCAAAAGCGCCGATGGGCTTGCCGTTCTCGACGATGTTAGTGACCATCATGAATGGCGTGTCGTAATCGCCCCCCGGACCATCGCCCGCAGCCGGGCGGCGGCGATAGGCGACCTTGCCGAAGATTTCTGCGGCCTTGAGCTGCTGGGGCTCATCGAGCGTCTGGTTTCGCACGACGATGACGATATTTTCGTCGAAAGCTTTGCGAATCGCCGCGGCGGTCTCCGCGTCAACAGGCCTGGATAGATCGACGCCGCTGATCTCGGCGCCCAGTGACGGGTGCATCTTTTGAACCGTGATGGGCATCGCGAATTTCCTCCTCGCTTTTGTGTTCGGGTTTTTATGACTTATAGGCCGGGTTTAGCCGCTTGCGAAGTGGGTTCGCGCAATCCCCCTATGCGTTAGATGATGAGGTCGCATGACAATCGACAGACGCCTGTTCCTCGCTAGTGCGGCGGCGACGCTTCTGCCCTTGCCTGCCTTCTCGCAAGAGGCGGCCAGCGATGGCTTTCGCATTCTGCGCCCGAAGGCTTTGGCCGGAGATGCTCCTGCTCGCCTCTCCTACGGCGACGACGAGACCCCTCTGGTCCTGAGGCTCGCCAAAGGCGAGGAGCTTAAGGTCCGCCTCGTCAACGCTCTGGCTCAGGAGACCACCATCCACTGGCGCGGCATGCGTGGGCCCAACGCCATGGACGGGACGCCGCTCGTCCAAAAGCCGGTCTCGCGCGGCGCCAGCTTCGACTACCGCTTCACGCCGCCCGACGCCGGGACTTTTCTGTTCCAGCCCCATGCCGAAACGACCTTTGCCGCGCAAGCTCAACTGGGCCTTGGCGGCGTGCTGGTCGTCGAAGACCCCGCAGGCCAAAAGGTGGATCACGACATCGTCGCTGCGCTTGCGGATCGCGCCGCGTCCATTGCCGAACTTGGCCCGTGCGGTGACGGACGCGCCGTCATCATGCACACAAACCGCCAGATGGCGGGCGACGGCCTGATGGGTACGGTCGTCACCGTCAATGGTCGCCCTGCCCCCGAGGCTCACAGCTTTGCGCCCCGCGCCCGCGTTCGCCTGCGGCTGGCGAATCTTTCAACCAGCCGCTTGATGGCTGTGAGTTTTGAAGGGGTGCAGCCCAACGTGATCGCGGTGGACGGGCAGAACTGCCCGGCGTTTGAACCGCTGCGCAATGTGCTGCCGCTGGCGCCCGGCGGCCGGTTCGACGTCATGTTCGACATGCCCGAGCAAGAGGGCGCTGGCGCGCGGGTCGCACTGCTCGGCGCCGCGCCGGAAGGCGGCTGGGATGGATCGCTTCTGGCGCTCAAGACCGAAGGACGGCCCGTCGAGGCGCGCCCGCCGGTTGCAGACCCCGCGCCCAACAATCTGCTGTCGAAAACAATCGCGCTTCAGAAGGCGCACCGGGCTGAACTCGCGTTCGAGGTTCAAGATCGCGTCGGCGAATCTGCGGCCATGTGCGCGGGCAACGCGCCGTCCCTGTGGCGGATCAACGGCAAGCCCGGCGCCGACTCCCAGCGCCTGTTTGGGGTGCGGCGGGGAACGCCGGTCTCTCTGGGTCTCACCAACAAGTCCCCGTCCCATGTCGTCATCCGGCTGCATGGCCACGTCATGCGGCAATTGCACCTGATGGATGACGGCTGGGACCCTTACTGGCGTGACGCCGTCGTCGTTCCGGCGGGTCGGACCGTGCGCGTCGCCTTTGTCGCCGACAATCCCGGACGCTGGCGGATCGGCGGGGGAATCCTGCCACAGGCGCTGGGCGGTCTGGCGGGTTTCTTCGAGGTCACCTGAGGGGAGCGTACAGCTCTCGAAACACTCTGGGCATCTGTTCGGGAATGTCTTCGGCGACCAGGCCGGGGCCAAAGGCGCGGGCGGCGGCGCCGTGCATCCATACCCCGGCGCAGGCCGCCTCGAAAGCGGGCGCGCCGCGCGCCAGGTTGGCCGCGATGAGGCCTGCGAGCACATCGCCCGACCCGGCAGTCGCCAGCCACGGCGGCAGATCGTGGGCGATGGCGGCGCGGCCATCGGGGTGAGCCACGACCGTGTCCGCTCCTTTGAGGACGACAACCGCGCCCGTCAGTTGAGCAGCGGCCCGGGCGCGCACCAACTTTGAGATCGCGCGAAGGCCTTGAGAAAGTGATTCATCTGTTTCAGAATTTGAGTCCGAATACCGCGATAATACCCTGAAAAGTATGCTGAATTCGCCATCGTGTGGCGTCAGGACGACTTTGCCCGGAAAGGCATTGATCGCGGCGGCCAGCACATCTGCGGCGCCTGCGAAGCTCGTAAGCGCATCGGCGTCCAGCACGATCCCACGACCGGAATCAGCCAATGACAGCGCCGCCAGCACGCAATCGCGCATGGCCTGGCCGACGCCTGCGCCCGGCCCCAGCACCAGCGCGTTGAAGCGACGATCCTGAAGCATGCTGACGAGTTCCGCAGCGCCATCGCAGGGCGTCAGCATGACGGCGGTGAGATGGGCGGCGTTCACCCCAAGGGCGTCGCGGGGCGATGCTATTGTCACAAGTCCCGCGCCGCCTCGCAGCGCGCCCCTTGCCGCCAGCCGCGCCGCGCCCGTGCGATGCATAGGGCCGGAAAGCACCAGCGCGTGGCCGCGCGAATACTTGTGCCCATCCGCTGCGGGCGCAGGCAGGCTTGTTCGCCACAGTGCGGGCGCATTGCGGAACGTGCTCGGCTGGATGGCGTCGAGAACCGACGTCGATATTCCGATCTGCGCGCACTCCAGCCGTCCGCACAACGTATGTCCCGGCAAAAGCAGATGGCCGGGCTTCGGGCGGAAAAAGGTGACCGTAACGTCCCCCGTGACGGCGACGCGGCGCACCTGCCCCGTATCTCCATCGACGCCGGACGGGACGTCCACCGCGACGACGGCGCCGCCGGTTTGGTCGCGCCACGCGTTGACCTTCTCGACGACTGCGCGCGCCTCGCCATCAAGATCTCGATCCAGCCCCGCGCCGAACAGCGCATCAATAACGACGCTGGCTGCACTGAAGCGCGCATCGGACGCGGCGCCTGTTGCACCCGTCCATCGTTTGGCTGCAAGAGCAGCGTCGCCTTTCAGGCGTGTGATTGGTCCCAGCAAAAAGAGCGCGACGTCCTTGCCCTGATCCGCAAGTACGCGCGCGGCGACGAAGCCATCGCCGCATTATTGCCAGGCCCGCAGAGAACGACAATCGATCCGCCGCCCGCGGCCTCATTCGCGCGGCGCGCGGCGTCCGCAACCGCCCTGCCCGCAGCTTCCATCAAGTCAATGCCGGCGATCCCACCTGCAATCGCAAGCGCGTCCGCCTCGCCCATTTGCGCGACGCTCAGCAATTCGAGCGGCTCATTATCTTTCATCATTACCGCATGGTGCGCGCGAGCCTGCTTGAGCGCAAGTTTGCGGAACATTGCTGCGCTTTAGAGCTTGTGGCGGACGAGGCTGATTGCGCGTTGCGCCTGTCGGCCGGAATGTATGGAGCACATCATGGCCGAGAAAAACCTCAACGACCTCTTCCTTGAAACCCTCAAGGACATCTATCACGCGGAAAAGCAGATCTATCGCAAGCTGCCGAAGATGGCCAAGAACGCTAATTCGCAAGAGTTGAAAAACGCGTTCCTGACCCATCGCGAAGAAACGACAGGCCAGATCGAGCGCCTCGAGCAGATTTTCGAAATTCTCGGCAAGCGCGCGCAGGGCAAGCCTTGCGAGGCGATGAAGGGCATTCTCGAGGAAGGCGAAGAAGTCATCGAGGACTTCGGTGATTCCGACGCGCTAGACGCTGGGCTTCTCGCAGCAGCGCAGACCGTCGAGCATTACGAGATCAGCCGTTATGGCACGATGAAGGCCTGGGCGAAGCAGCTTGGCATGAAAGACGCCGAGAAGCTGCTCGATGAGACGCTCAAGGAAGAAATCAAGACCGATCAGATACTGAGCAAGCTGGCTGAGGCGGCCATGAACCCCAAGGCAGCCGCCAGGTAATTGGGCCCCGACAGCGTGCCGGCGGCGACCTCTCGAGGTCGCCGCATTCTATTGGCGTCAACAACCGCACGAAGCGCGGGGGACCTTCATTTCGATCAAGCGAGCCACGTCCCGCCGTTGACGGGCCGGACCGGCGTGAGTACCTACACTGCATGAAGCTGCGCACTGCGAAGTTTGGGATCGGTCAGGTCGTCCGCCACCGGAAGTTTTCGTTCCGGGGAGTGATCTTTGACATCGACCCTGTGTTTTCGAATACCGAGGAATGGTGGTTATCGATCCCCGAGGCGACCCGCCCGGTGAAGGACCAGCCGTACTATCACCTCTATGCCGAGAATGCTGAGACGGAATACGTCGCCTATGTCTCCGAGCAAAACCTGCTCCCCGACGAGAGCGGCGAGCCTGTGCGCCATCCAGACGTTGAAACTCAATTTATCCGCAACAACGACGGCGCCTATCAAATGAAGCAGGGTCGTCCGAACTGATCGCCGCAGAACTGATCGCCGACTTACGACGTATCTGTTTCATCAGGCAGGAGGGTCGCAGATGCGTGGAATGACTTTGTGGATCGGCTCGGCGGGCTTGTTCGCCTTGGCTGGCAGCGCCCAGGCGCAGGGCATGCCCAACAGCCTGACAATGTCTTGTGCGCAGGCCCGCGGGCTGGTGGAGCGAAGCGGCGCTGCTGTCATCGCAACCGGAGCCGTAGAGTTTGATCGGTATGTCTCGCGGCGCAGCTTCTGCACGCGGGATCAGGAGCCGCGCTCATCCTTCGTGCGCACGGCAGACAATCCACAATGCTACATCGGCGACCGGTGTGTTGACGTAGACTACAAGGATCGCTGACCGGCCTTCACATCAAAAGCAAAAAAGCCCGGGGTTCGTGCCCCGGGCTTTTCGTTTGTTGGCTGATGATATCAGCGCGGCGCGGCAGGAGCGACCGGCGCGGCGCCAGCGCCTTCGAGGCGGCGACGTTCGTCTTCGGCGCGCTTCTGCAACTCGGCCTGCAGCGCCTTCTGCTGGTCTTCGAGCACCTTGGGGTCCACAGCCGGGCCATCGAACGCCTTGCCGAAACCTTCAAGCGGCACGGCGAACACGACTTCCGCGTTGGCCTGGTTCTTCACGTTGATGTTGAGGGCGGAGCCACGCTTCAACACTTCAAGCTGCTTGGCGTCGAGACGAGACTCGGCAAAACAACCATTCGGGAAGCAGATCTCGTAAGTGCCCTCAAGGGCGGCGCCCCGATCAATTGAGAAGCGGAAGCCGGGACGCAGCAAAAGACCCACGGGCAGAAGCAGGCGTACGATGCGCTGGGCGTCGCCCTTCACGTCATAAACTGCGACGGCTAGCACCGGCGGCTGGTCGGCAGCCTGTCCGAAGTCACGCGTTGTGTAGCAGATTTCCTTGCCAGCCTGCGGGTCCTTGCCGCAAACCTTGGTCCATTCCGGCTGCGAGGGTTTCAGTTCCACGCGGTTTGCGGCCGCTGCGGGCGGCTGGGCGGCCGGCGCAGGCTGAGCTGCGGGCTTTTGCGTGGCGGGACGCGGCGGCGTTTGTGTTTGTGTCTGAGCAAAGCTCTCCGCTGACGCGAAAGCGAGGCAGAGGCCAAGGGCGGCAGCCCCGTAGCGCCTGGAGATATTCTGCATAAAAAATCCTTTCAGTCCGTTCACCAGCCGCCATGCATGGCGACCGGCAGGGCGTATGATCGGCAGGGAGCGCCGTGAGTCACAACGCTCTTCGCCCCCGAATACGGCGACATATTGACCCGCGCGTCTTATCGCGATTGCCGACGTCGCGCCAGACCCGGTTCAGGACAAGACTGCAAAGAACCTGAGGCGTTGCGCAAATCCAACGAAATGCGCGATTTTTCAGCAACAAGCGTCCTTTCTCCTGCCGCAAAACAATTTGCGAAGCCTTCATGTGACGGGAGAAGCCTGCTCGACTAATGTCCTTTACATGTCTGCGCCTTTGATTCGCGCGCTTGCGGCGGCGGCTGCGCTGCTTCCGGCGCTGTTCTTTTCTTCTCTCAGCGGCGCCCTCGCTGGCGAAGGCGCTGGCCCGCGCCATGCGATCGCCATGCATGGCGAACCCGCCCTCCCCGCCGATTTCAAGCACCTGCCCCATGCGAACCCGAACGCGCCAAAGGGCGGGCGCCTGGTGATTGGTTTTCAGGGCGCCTTCGACAGCTTGAATCCTTTCAACCTGAAGGCCGGATCAGCGGCTCAGGGGCTCAATACAAACATCTACCAGACCCTTATGGTGCGCTCGACCGATGAGCCATTTACGCTTTACGGACTTCTGGCGGAGAGCATCGAGACGAACGAGGCGCGGACGTGGGTGACGTTTCGCATCAACCCCAAGGCGCGCTTCTCCGACGGCAAGCCCGTTACATCAGCAGATGTAAGCTTTAGCTGGGAGCTTTTGCGCAAACGCGGGCGTCCCCAGCATCGGGCATCTTTCAATCGGGTGCGCGAGGTCACGACGCCGGACGCGCAAACGATCCGGTTTGACCTTGCCGGATCGGACGACCGAGAATTGCCCCTCAACATTGCGATGATGCCGATCCTTCCGGCGCACGCGGTCAATCTGGAAAAGTTCGACGACTCGACGCTCGAAATCCCACTGGGGTCTGGCCCCTATGTCCTGAAGGACATCAAGCCCGGAGAAATCCTGCGTCTGGAGCGCAACAAGGACTATTGGGCCAAGGAGTTGCCGATCCACCGCGGCATGTTCAATTTCGACGAAATCCGCATTGAGTACTTCCGCGACGTTGCGAGCTTCTATGAAGCCCTGCGCGCTGGCATCATCGACTATCGCGACGAAACCAATCCCACGCGTTGGCTGACGGGGTACGATTTTCCGGCCATCGAGCAAGGGCGCATCATCAAGCAGAGCCTGCCGCTGGGCGGCGCTAAGGGCATGCAGGGTTTCGCGTTCAACACGCGGCGCGACATCTTCAAGGATGTGCGCGTGCGCGAGGCGCTGAACTACATGTTCGATTTCGAGTGGATCAACAAGAACCTCTATGGGGGGCTTTACCGGCGCACCAAGTCGTTCTTCGATGAAACGGAACTCGCCTCCACAGGCTCGCCCGCCACAGACCCCGAACGCGCCCTTCTCGCCAAATGGCCCGGCGCTGTGCGCGCCGACATTCTGGAGGGCAAGTGGGCGCCACCGATAAGCGACGGCTCGGGCCGGGACCGCGACAACGCCCGCAAGGCGCTTGCGCTGCTACGCGAAGCTGGATGGACGATCCGCGAGGGCGTGCTGCAACGCAAGGGCGAAGCCTTCGCCTTCGAGATCATGGTGCAGGACCGCAATCAGGAGCGGCTCGCCCTGAACTTCGAGCAATCACTGCGCCGCATCGGAATCGAGGTTCGCGTGCGCACGGTCGATCAGGTGCAGTATCAGCGTCGTCGCCAGAAATTTGATTTCGACATGATGATGGGCGTGTGGGTCGCCTCCAACTCACCGGGCAATGAGCAGCGCAATCGCTGGTCGTCGGCCTCGGCGAAGATGGAGTCGTCCTTCAATCTCTCCGGCGCCGCATCCCCCGCGCTTGACGGGCTTATCGGGCAGATCGTCGCATCGGACGACAAGCAGGATTTTGAGGCTGCCGTGCGCGCGCTCGACCGTGTGCTGCTGTCGGGTTTCTACATCATTCCGCTGTTCCACGCAGCGGATCAATGGTTGGCGCATGCCTCGGGCCTCAAGCGTCCCGACTATCTGCCCCGGTATGCGTCGCCTCTCTTCGGCGCTACGCTGGACACGTGGTGGCGCGAGGCGCGCTGAATAACAGGCGGCGCCGCAAGCGCGTGCTTTGGGAGTCGGCATGGCTGAAAGCGGCGAGCGTAAAAAGATCACGGTTGATATCGTGTCAGACGTCGTTTGCCCGTGGTGCTTCATTGGCAAACGGCGACTCGAGAGCGCATTGGCGATGGCGCCTGACCTTGATGTCGAACTGCGCTGGCGACCCTTTCAACTGGACTCGAGCATCCCGCCGGGGGGCATCAGCCGCAAAGAATACATGGATCGCAAGTTCGGCCCCGAACGCGCGGCGACTGTGCACGACCGCGTGCGGGCGGTGGGCGCTGAGGTAGGCATCGCGTTCGCGTTTGACAAAATCAAGCGCTCGCCAAACACGCTCGACGCGCATCGCCTGCTTTTCTGGGCGCTGGAGGCCGGCTGTCAGGAGCGGCTGAAAGAGCGACTGATGCAGCTCTACTTCCTGGAAGGCGCCGACGTTGGCGATCATGATGTGCTTGCAAGCGCAGCGGCGGAATGCGGCATGGATGCAGACACTGTGCGCACGCGCCTTTCATCGGAGGAAGACGTTGAAACAACGCGCACCGAGATCGACCGCATACACAGTCTTGGCGTGAACGGCGTGCCGTTTTTCATTGTCGCCAGCAAGTATGGTTTATCCGGCGCGCAGCCTGCGGAGACGCTGGTTGAGGTCATGCGACAGGCGATCAATGAGAGCGCAGAAGACGCCAGCTTGACAGACCCTGCGTAAGGCATCGCGGTTAGACGCGGCTTATCATTGGTTGCTTCATTTCTTTTCAAGTTGTCCGCATCGATCAACTCTTGGCGCATTGCGTTGCGCATGTGACCCGATGGGTTTAATCATTCTGTGCTGGCGACATATGAGGTGGCTCACATCATTTCCGATCAGCTTCCACATGGGCGTCTCTCCTCCGAGCCGGGTCCGTCCCGCATTGAGTGGATTGATTACGCCAAGGGCGTCAGCATCATTCTTGTGGTGATGATGCACAGCGTGCTTGGCGTCGAAATTGCCATGGAAGCGAAAGGCGCCTTGCATCTGATCGTGGATTTTGCTGCGCCCTTCCGCGTACCAGCATTCTTCCTGTTGAGCGGGCTCCTGCTGTCCCGAACCATCAGTCAGCGGTGGCCCGTCTACCTCGACCGCAAGGTTTTACACTTCGCCTATTTTTATCTGCTCTGGCTGGTCATCAATTGCGTGATCAAGTTCGGCCTGCGAGGCGTCGAAGCAACGCTGGGCGAAATTCTGTTTGGCCTTGTCGAACCGTTTGGCACGCTGTGGTTCATCTACATCCTGCCGTTTTTCTTCGTCGCCACGAAACTCGCGCGCCGTTGGCCTGCGATCCTGTTCGCCATTGCCCTCGCGCTGAACCTGTTTGCCCCACACGCAGGCTGGAGTGCTATCGACGAGTTCACGTCACGTTTCGTGTTCTTCGTTTCTGGCTATCTTTGGGTGCGCCACGCCATGGCGCTGGCTCACTGGGCGAGCGCCAACATCCTGGCTGCAGGGGCGGCGTTGCTTGTCGCTGCGGGGCTCGCAGGCCTCGTTTTCTACAGCGGCTGGGCGGTGTGGAAATCGCCGCCTGGCCTGCTGGTTCTGGCTTACGCGGGCTCTGCAGCCGTCATCATCGTTTCGTCGTTGCTGGCGCACGGCAAGCTGCTCGACGTTATTCGTCTGTGCGGACAAAACTCGCTGACGATCTATCTTGCATTCTTCTTGCCGATGGCCGCCACGCGGGAGGTTATCGTGCGGTTTGCCCCGGAAGTTGGCCCGACCGCTGCATCGGTCATCGTGACCCTGGCGGCGGTGATCCTGCCGTTGGTGATGGAGCGGGCCGTGCGCGGATCGTGGCTTCACTTTCTTTTCCATCGTCCGCAGCGGTTTCATGCGGCTCCCACCCGCATCAGCTGTACAAACGAAAAATCCCCCGGCTGACGCCGGGGGATCGGGTATTTCAGTTCAGAAGTCGGTGACAGTCCGCTGATTAGCGGGACATGCTCGCGACTTCGGCGGCGAAGTCCGACTCAACCTTTTCGATACCCTCGCCCAGGGCGAAGCGGACAAACCCCTTCAGGGTGACCGGCGCGCCAGCGGCCTTGGCGGCCTCCACTACAACCTGACCGATGGTCTTGCTGGAATGTTCGGCGTGGATCGACGGCTGATCGATGAGGCAGACTTCCTTGTAGTAAGTCTTGAGGCCGGACTCGACGATCTTTTCGAGCACATTGGCGGGCTTGCCGGCGTTCTTCTCGCGCAGCACGCCCTTCTCGCGCTCCGTCACCGCCGGGTCGAGACCCGAGGAGTCGAGGGCGAGCGGCGAGGCAGCCGCAACGTGCAGGGCGATCTGGCGAGCGAGCGCCGACAGCGCTTCCGCATTGCCGGTCGACTCGAGCGCAACGATTACGCCGATCTTGCCGAGGCCATCAGAGATCGCGTTATGCACGTAGCTGCCGACGACCCCGGAGCCTACTTCGAGCAGTGCAGCGCGGCGCAGGGTCATGTTTTCGCCGATGGTAGCAATCGCGTTGGCGATGGCGGCGTCGACCGTGCCGCCGCCCGGATAGGCAGTCGCCTTCAGCGCTTCAACGTCGGTGAGGTTTTTGTCCTGCGCCACCGAGGCGATGCCGCGAACGAGGGCCTGGAAGTCGCCGTTGCGGGCGACGAAATCGGTCTCGGAGTTGACTTCAACCGCAACGCCACGCGTGCCGGAAACGGCGACAGCAACAAGGCCTTCAGCGGCGACACGGCCAGACTTCTTGGCGGCCTTCGACAGGCCCTTGGTGCGCAGCCAGTCAATGCCAGCTTCGATGTCCCCGTCGGTCGCGGTGAGCGCCTGCTTGCAGTCCATCATGCCTGCGCCGGTCTTCTCGCGCAGGTCCTTCACCATCGCAGCGGTGATGTTGGCCATAGCCTTGATCCTTCTCTTTAGGCGCTCATCAGCGCCATGATGCGTCATGTTTGTGAACGGAGAAGGACGCGCGCGGCTATTCCACCGCGCGCGTCCAAAAAATGGTCCAGCCGTGCTTGTGTTAGCCGGCGAGCAGTGTACGCGCCTGATCGATCCAGTTGTCGCGGGCCATACGGCCGTTAAGCTTGAGATCGGCATCGAGCTTGATTGCTTCGTCCGGCGTCATTGCAACGAGCTGCCAGTAGTGGAAAACGCCAGCGTCGTTGAGCTTCTTGACGAGCTGCGGGCCAACGCCGGGCAGCTTGGCAAGATCATCCGGCGCGCCGCGCGGAGCGGTGAGCAATTCGAATTTGTCGGCCGGGATTTCGCCGTCAACAGCCTCAACTGCGGGCAGTTCTTCTTCCAGCGGCGCTTCGCTCGCGCCAACGTCCATGCCGGACGAGCCTTGAGCGCGCGAAATGCCGTCAATGGCGGCGCGGGCGATGAGGTCACAGTAGAGCTGAATGGCGCGGCCAGCGTCGTCGTTGCCGGGAACCGGATAAGTGATGCCGTCTGGATTGCTATTCGTGTCGAGGATCGCCGCAACCGGGATGCCAAGGCGATTGGCTTCCTTGATGGCGAGCTGTTCCTTGTTGGTGTCGATCACGAAGATCAGGTCTGGCGTACCGCCCATGTCCTTGATGCCGCCAAGCGCACGCTCAAGCTTGTCACGCTCGCGCGAAAGCATCAGGCGCTCTTTCTTGGTGAGGCCAACTGCGCCAGCGGCGAGTTCTTCCTCAACCTTGCGCAAGCGCTGGATGGAGCCGGAGATGGTCTTCCAGTTGGTCAGCATGCCGCCGAGCCAACGGGCGTTGATGTACTACTGGGCCGACTTGCGGGCCGCGTCGGCAATCTGGTCAGCAGCCTGACGCTTCGTGCCCACGAGCAGCACGCGACCGCCACGGGCCACGGTGTCAGAGACGACCTTCAGCGCCTGGTGCAGCAACGGCACGGTCTGGGCGAGGTCGATGATGTGAATGTTGTTGCGCGCGCCGAAAATGAAGGGAGCCATTTTCGGGTTCCAGCGGTGCGACTGGTGGCCGAAATGCGCGCCAGCTTCGAGAAGCTGCCGCATGGTAAAATCAGGAAGCGCCATATGCTTTTCTCCGGTTAGACCTCGGCGGACAGCTGACGGGAAAAACCCGCCACCGGAGCGACCCTTGAAGCAGGGACGCCTTGAAATCCACCTGTGGGATGAGGGGGGCTGTAGTCGAACCACGGACAAAAGGCAAGGCGGAGGGGAAAAAGCGACCCCTTTGCCTCGCGAAAACCTGCCCGACACCCAATTCCCGCCGGACACCCCCCTTCAACCTGTCATGGTCAAGCTGTACTTGGGGCGCCCTGTGGCAATATCTTCAGCCGCCCACTCCCCAGTCGAAGGAACATCATGCGAGTTCAACTGACGCCAGGCACGACCCTGACATTGGTCGAGGGAAAAAGCGTTCTCTTTTTCGGTCAGAACCGGCGTCTCCTTCGGGCTGAACGAGACGGCGGCGGACATGCTCGAAATCGCGCGCGAAGAAGGCGTCGAGGCAGCGGCAAAGCGTCTCGCGCAGGAATATGACGCCCCGGTGGAGGAGATCAGGAGCGATCTGAATGAGCTTGTCGGCGAACTCGTCCGGCTCAAATTCGCTCAGTTGGCGACAGCCCAGGGATCGTAAGCGGCGATGACCGTGAAATCCTCAAGCCCGGGCGTGACCACGAAGGTTTCATCCTTGCACGTGACCCACGCATGTCCTGACAACGGCGAAAGGCGCATGCCAATGTTAAGAATAGCGGGATGGCCTTGTCGATTGAGACTGAACCAGACGACGATCGCCTGATCCAGACACTCGACGCGCATCGGCAACACGTTCAACCCACGCAGGGCGCGCTCAGCGACATCGCGCGCATCGCTGAGCCCAGCGCCCTGCCTCACCCTCATTTTTCGACCGAGCCAGTGAAACATGCGCACCGTGCGATCAATGCCCATAAGTCTCGTAGACACATGCGAGAACGACAAAACAACGGCGCTCATGTCTTCACAGCTCCTTCCAGGCAACATCCTGTTTTTAACTGAATGCGCCAGAGACGTGCAATGAAAGATGCAAAGATTGGCGGAACCACGACGCTGGCGTGGCGGGATGGGACAATCGTCATCGAGGGCGTCATTTTGCGCGTCGAGGACGAGATTGGCGCGAACGCGCTGGCACGGCTTGTTGAACTGGTCGATCAATATGGGCCAACCGCCATCTCGCGCGCCGAGGGCGACTTCGTGGCCCTTATCAAGACGCCGCATGTCCTTCACGCGTTCAAGAGTTTTACGTCGCAATTTCAACTCTATTATCGCGAAAGAGACGGCCACTTTTCAAATCGGCTGTTCCCCTTCTGGCAACCGGGCACAGATATATTGAACGAAGACTATTTCGCGCGTCATGTGCTTATCGTCTCTGGTTATCAATTCATCTCGCGCGAAACGCCGATAAGGCACGTAAACCGCGTTCTGCCGGGCGAGCTGGTTTCAATCGGGCGGGGTGTTACGCGCACGCAACTCATTCATCGCGACTATAAATATCGTTTCGAGGGCGGCGCCACGCGGCAGGAGGCTGCAGAGAAAATCCTTCATCTGCTGCGTCAATCGATCAAGTCGCGGCTCGCGGCCCGGCCCCAGCCGCGCATTTGCGTGGAGATTTCGGGCGGGCTTGATTCCTCGTTTATCGCCTGCCTGCTTGGAGAGGCTGCATCGAACATCCGTGGCGTCATGTTTTCGCAGCCGGGCGTACCGTCCCACGTGGTGAGCGAAGGGTATGCTCGCGATGTGGCGGATCGGTATGGAATCGATCTTGTCGTTGTCCCGCCTGAGGATCTTCCGGCGCCGCCAATCGGCGTCGCTCCTTATTGCGATGAGCCGAGCGACTTCTTCTGGTTCGGCGATATTTTCTCGCGCGGCGTCGCCCAATGGGCAGAGCCGGGCTCGTATGTCTTCACAGGCTTTGGCGCCGATCAACTGTTCCTGCGTTCGCCGGCCATCTTGCCGCATCTTCTGGACAAACGACAATTCAGGGCTTTCAAAGACTCCCTGCCCGCAGCGAGCGACCTGCTGTCGCGCAGCCGTTTCAGCCTCGCGTGGCAATGTGCTGTTTCTCAACTCCCGGCCGGACTGCATCGTCGGTTGCACCGCGCTTTTGGCGTCATCGGCTGGAATCCGTTGGACGTCAGCGACGTCAACATGCAGCGTACGCTTACAAACGAGGTCGACTGGTTGCTATGCGGCAAAGGCCTCGGCGCCTATTCACGCGAGCGGCAGGAAGCAGAAAGGCCGCTCGTGGGCGACGGCATCATCTGCGACGACTGGGGATACTTCTCCGCGCCGGGTGTAGTGACGCAGCCGCATTTTGCGTCGAAGGGCTTGATGGACGCGTCGCCGTTCTGCGATCTTCCGTTGCTGGATTTTACTTATGATCACATCAACGCGCTGATGATCCATGACTTTGACGGACGCTATAAGGAATTGCTGCGCGATGCGCAAAAAGGCATCGTGCCAGAACCGCTTCGCAATCGGCAAAACGATACGTTCGTCTTCAATTCATTTCAGATGAATTACGTTGATAAACAGCGCGAGCGTTTTGAAGACTACCTGAACGGCGTTGACGAAAACTGGATTGACAAGCGGGGCGCACGGGAGGCGCTTCAGCAATTGTCGTTTGGCATGACGACCAGTTCCACGCGGTCAGTTCTGGCGCTCATGGGCTATTTGCAGTGGAAAGACTCTTTCCTGTCGCACTGCGCTGCGAGTAGCCGGGCTGTTGACGCTTGTCACTTTGAGGCCAGCATCTCGCGCAACTGAGATGCGACATGCCACATGGGCATGTCGCACAACGCTGACTACTTGAAGAAGCCAGCGTACCTCTTGCCGTCGCTGCTCGGACCTGTGTGGTTCGACTTGATCAGCTTGATGTTTCCAAGCTTGACGAGCACCGGCTTGACGTACTTCTTCACGTGAAGTCTCCGTGTATGTGTTGCGCCTTAAGCGACGCGGCGATTAACCTACGCGCTAACATGGCTAAAACAAGACCTAATTTAGCTGCTGCTGAGGAAGACGGAGTGACGATCCCAGTCGTCTCATTAACGATTACGCCATTCCAGATTGTGTTGTTAGGCACGATCTTGCTCAGCCCCTCAGGCGTGCGGATCTGCGTCGAGAAAATGTTAAGTTCCTCAACCCTGCCCTGGATGCCGCCGCCCACATCGACCTTGTCGCCCACGTCAAACGGTTTGTTGATTATGATCAGCAAGCCACTGGCGAAATTGAGCGCCCCAAGGGGCCAAACTTGCCTTCCGGCGACTTGAGGTATCCTCTAGCTTTCTGAATTGCCGAATCCGGGACAGAATAACCCGGGACTTGGCTTTATGTAACGGTGGAGCTTACACATGTCAGGCTGGATTCTCGTTGGCCTACTGGCGCTTGTCGCGATTTGGCTGATCACGTCCTACAACACGCTGGTCAGCCTTCGACAGCGCACGAATCAGGCGTTCGCCGACATCGATGTGCAGCTCAAGCAGCGACACGATCTCATTCCCAACATCGTGGAGACGGTGAAAGGCTACGCCACCCATGAACGCGCGACGCTCGATGCGGTGATCGCCGCGCGCAATTCAGCCATGGCGGCGGGCGGCGGCACCGCGCAACAGGCGGCGGCGGAAGGCTTGCTGTCGGGCGCGCTGGGCAAGCTGTTCGCGCTGGCGGAAGCCTACCCCGACCTCAAGGCCAACACGACCTTCCTGCAATTGCAGACTGAACTGTCGGACGTTGAGAACAAGCTCGCGGCGGCGCGGCGCTTCTTCAACAACGCGGTGAGCGAATACAACGCAGCGATCCAGGCGTTCCCCGCGATGCTGTACGCGGCCTCGATGGGCTTCGCGCAGCGTGAGTTCTTCGATCTGGGGGAAAACCGCCAGCAACTCGACGTGGCGCCGCAAGTGAAGTTCTGAGCCAGTGAAGTTCTGAGGCGAGCGCCGCCGGGAAGCATCGCGATATGACCTCGTTCGGGCTCTACACACATATCCAGTCCAACAAACGGCGGTCGGTGTTTTTGCTGACCGCCCTTTTTCTGCTTGTGTATGCGCTCACATTTGCAGGAGCCTTGCTCGCCTCGGCCTTCACGACGGGCGATGACTACGCCGGGCACATACGGCGCGCATTTACTCACACAACGCAGAGCCTGCCGTTCGTCACGATTGGCGTGCTGGCTTGGATCGCCATCGCGTGGAAGTTCAACCAGCGGTTCATTGCGCTGGCGCTTCCCGCACACGGACTGACGCGCGAGGACTCGCCGAAGCTTTACAATATGCTCGAAAACCTGTGCATTTCGCGCGGCATGCCGATACCAAAACTCGCCATCGTCGAGGTGGAGGCCCCTAACGCCTTTGCCTCGGGCGTCAACGAGAAGCAATTCACCATTACATTTACGCGCGGCCTTCTGGACACGCTGGACGACGCGGAGATCGAGGCTGTGATGGCCCACGAACTCACCCACATCCGCAACGGCGATGTGCGGATGATGGTGATCGCCATGATTATCGCAGGCGTCGTCTCGTTCTTCTGCGAGCTGGCTTTCCGCATGTTCGGGCGCGGGGGAATGCGCTTTGGCGGCGGCTCCAGCAGCAGCTCTTCATCGTCCAGCAGCGACTCTGGCAACAAGAAGGGCGGCGCGGCAGCCGCCATTGCGACAGCGCTCCTCATCATCGCAGCGGCGTGGGCGTTATCGCTGATGATCCGCCTCATGCTCTCGCGCTCGCGCGAATTCCTGGCGGACGCTGGCAGCGTTGAACTGACTAAAAATCCTGACGCGATGATCTCGGCGCTGCGCAAGGTTGCCGGCAAGGGCGAGATCGAAGGCGCGACCTCGGGCGTGATGGAAATGTGCCTCGACAATCCACGCTCGGGCTTTGCTGATTTGTTTTCCTCGCACCCGTCCATGGAGGACAGGATAGAGGCGCTGCGGAAGTTTGCGGGAGGGATGGAGGAGTTGGCGGCGCCTCCGAGTGAGGGGGCGACAAAGCCGCCCAGTGCGCCTGGGTCCGGTCCGTGGGGATAAGCCGCGCAACATAGGGCGCGTCATGGTCGGCGAAGGCCGACCATCCACGAAGGGCCTCAGCTGCAATGGTCGATCTTCGACTATACTAAGCGCAATTAAAATGCGCCCTTTGCCTGTCGTGGATGGTCGGCCTTCGCCGACCATGACGCTGTGCACTTAAACGTGCTCCACCGCCACCACGCCGGGGATCGCCTTGATCGCCCCCGCAATCTGCGGGCTGACCTGAAAGCGGCCCGGTAGTTTCACTTCCACTTCGCTCTTTTCATGATCCAGCATCACGACAAGCGAGACTTCCCCCTCGTAACGCTCAATAAGCGCCTACGCTCTCAACCAGAAGCATTATGCAAGTAACTTTTGCGAGTTTTTGCACCCGTGCTCTCAGTTGGGAAACTTTCCTAGATCGTGATTTTCGCGCTCCTCGCGCGAAGGCGCGCCAAACGCAAAAAGCGAGCTTATCGGTCGCAACTTTTTTGCTGTATGCTCGCAGGATCAGACAGATGTTGGTTAGAGGTTATAGCAATGAGCTTCACGAAGCCTTTCCACCGAAACTACCGTGGAATCAAACCCGGCATTCAGTCGGGCTATAGCGGCTGGGCCTACATACGTGACCGAGAATATGCCAAGAACGCGGAACATTACGTGCGCGCTTTCTTGATGATTCAGAGCGAACTTCAATCAATTTTTGAGTATTTAGAGCCAAGCGACGAGTGCCGGTTAGCCTACTCGTACAGGATACATGGCCTGCTAATGCGGACCTGCATCGAGGTCGAAGCCAATTTTAAGGCAATCTTGGAAGAAAACTTTTTCACGCCGCCACAGCGGCGATCTCTCAACATGACTGATTACAGGAAGACGGACGCGACCCATCACCTATCTTCTTACGAGGTAATGCTTCCAATTTGGAACGGTACGCCGCCGATCTTTAAACCCTTCGAGCCGTGGAGGGCGGGGCGAGGCCTATCAGTTCCCGGTCTCAGCCTCCCATGGTACCAAGCTTACAACGCGAGCAAACATGACCGCCATGACGAGTTCAAGAAGGCGAACTTCGAGAATGTTGTAATGGCCGTGGCTGGCCTCCTAGTCCTAATTTCCTCGCAGTTTAGAGATCAGGACTTCTCGGCTGGTTCGGAGGGACTCGCGTTGTCCGGATACGACTATCATCCGCTGGAACCCTCAATAGGCTCACTGTTCAGGATTAAGTACCCCGATGATTGGACCGACGACGAGCTTTACGACTTCGATTGGACGGTGCTAAAGGCTGAGAACAGCCGCTTCGGCAAGATCAACTTCGACCTAATCCCCTAATAAGAGAGGCCGATAGAAGAAGCGTCCTAGTAAGTATCTTAATTTATGCAAGCCTGTTCGCGCGGCGGGCGGCAGCCAATCCGCCCCTAGATATGCTCCACCGCCACAACGCCGGGGATCGCCTTGATCGCCCCCGCGATCTGCGGGCTCACCTGAAAGCGGCCCGGTAGTTTCACTTCCACTTCGCTCTTTTCATGATCGAGCATCACGACGAGCGATACTTCCCCCTCGCCGCGCTGGGTGAGGCGCGCCGCCAGTGAGGTGAGCGGCTCGCGGTCGCGCACGAAGATGCGCAGGCCCTTCTGGACGCGGTTGGCCGCCTTGTCCAAAGGCTCGGCGGTGACAACGCGGGCGCGCACCTCTTCGCCTTCAACCGCCGCCTGAAGGGTAACGAGAACGACAGCGCCCTTCTCCAGAATGTCGCGATACTGGTTGAGCGCTTCCTGGAACATGATGGCTTCATACTGTCCCGATGCGTCGGACAGCGTGAAAATGCCCATCTTGTTGCCGGTCTTGGTGCGGCGCTCCTGCCGGTCGAGCACGGTGGCGGCGAGCCTTGCGGCAGAGGCGCCTTTCTTCACCGCGCGGGCGAAATCGACCCAGCGCTCCACGCGCAGCCGCTGAAGAATGGGCGCGTAATCATCCAGCGGATGGCCGGACAGGAAGAAGCCCACAGATTCAAATTCACGCCGCAAGCGCTCTGCCGGAGGCCACGCCGGAGGACGCGGCAGTTTCAGCGGCTCGGAATCACTGCCCGAAAACAGGCCGGACTGGCCCGCAGCAGCTTCCGATTGCGTGCGGTTGGCGACGGCCAGAACCGTCTCTATGCCTGCGAAAACACGCGCGCGGTCTGCGTCCAATTCGTCAAAAGCGCCTGCGGCGGCGAGGCTTTCGAGAACCTTTTTGTTCACCTCGCGAGGATTGATGCGGCGGGCAAAATCAGCCAGATCGCGGAAAGGCCCATCGCGGCGCGTGGCGATGATGGATTGCGCCTGCCCTTCGCCCACGCCTTTCACGGCCGACAACGCGTAGCGGATGACATACCCAGATGGATTTGCCTCGCTGTTTGGCCCGTCCGGCTGCACCTCAAAATCAACGCCCGAGCGATTGACCGAGGGCGGCTCGACTTTGATGCCAATGCGCTTGGCCTCGTTGCGAAATTCCGACAGCTTGTCCGTGTTGCCCTTGTCGAGCGTCATCGACGCGGCGATGAACTCTGTGGGGTAATTGGCCTTGAACCAGCCGGTTTGATAGGCGATCAGCGCATAGGCCGCCGCGTGGCTTTTGTTGAAGCCATAGTCGGCGAATTTCGCGAGC
This sequence comes from Hyphomicrobiales bacterium, assembly GCA_031428455.1. Classification (GTDB taxonomy): domain Bacteria; phylum Pseudomonadota; class Alphaproteobacteria; order Rhizobiales; family Beijerinckiaceae; genus Terripilifer. Next base: position 21,354 of record JANPPJ010000083.1, read on the forward strand.
AGGTCGAAAATTTCATTCGACTTCGATCTGGGAATGTCGCGCTCGACGCAACCGCGCACAAAGCGGTCGCGTTGCGCGTCCATCTCCGCCTTGATCTTCTTGCCCATCGCTCGGCGCAGCAGATCGGCTTCACCGAGCGAATAGCCCGACAGGATCTGCGCGATCTGCATCACCTGTTCCTGGTAGATGATGACGCCGAACGTCTCCTTGAGCACCGGCTCCATGTGCGGGTGGATATAGTCGGGCGGAACGTCGCCGTGCTTCACCGAACAATAGAGCGGGATGTTGGCCATGGGGCCGGGTCGATAGAGCGCGACAAGCGCCACGATGTCCTCAAGCCGATCGGCGCGCATTTCCGAGAGCGCCTTGCGCATGCCAGCGCTTTCCACCTGAAACACACCGACCGTCTCGCCACGACCAAGCATGGCGTAGGTTTTCTTGTCATCGAGCGCGATCTTGTCGATCTCGACTTCGATGTTGCGCTGCTTGAGCAGGTTGACCGTGGTGGACAGCGTCGTGAGCGTCTTGAGGCCCAGAAAGTCGAATTTCACCAGTCCCGCGGGCTCAACCCATTTCATGTTGAACTGGGTGGCGGGCATATCGGAGCGCGGATCGCGGTAGAGTGGCACAAGCTCTTCAAGCGGCCGGTCGCCGATGACGATGCCGGCGGCGTGCGTCGAGGCGTTGGAGTAAAGGCCCTCGAGTTTCTTGGCGATTTCGATGAGGCGCCTCACCTGCTCGTCGTTGTCGCAGGCCTCGCGCAAGCGCGGCTCGGTGTCGACGGCTTCGGCCAGCGACACGGGCTTGGCGGGATTTTGCGGCACGAGCTTGGCGAGCTTGTCCACCTGACCAAGCGGCATTTGCAGCACGCGCCCAACGTTACGCATCACGCCGCGCGCGAGGAACGAGCCAAATGTGATGATCTGCGCAACGCGATCCACGCCATAGCGCTGGCGCACATAGGCGATGACCTCGTCGCGGCGCGTCTGGCAAAAGTCGATGTCGAAGTCGGGCATCGACACGCGTTCGGGATTGAGAAAGCGCTCGAAGAGAAGGCCGAAGCGCATCGGATCAAGGTCGGTGATCGTGAGCGACCACGCCACAAGCGAGCCTGCGCCAGAACCGCGGCCCGGGCCGACAGGAATGCCTTTTGACTTCGCGTATTTGATGAAGTCCGCAACGATGAGGAAGTAGCCGGGGAACTTCATCCGCACAATGATGCTCAGCTCAAACTCAAGCCGCTGGGCGTAGTCCTCCTGCGTCAGATCAGGCGCACAGCCGTGCACCGCAAGGCGCGCTGCGAGCCCGTCGCGCGCTTGCTGGCGCAGTTCAGCCTCCTCGTCCAGCGGGGCGCCATCAAGCGACGTGAAGCGCGGCAGAATGGGCGCGCGCGTTGTCGGCCGATAATTGCAGCGCATGGCGATTTCGACCGTGCGCTCCAGCGCCTCGGGCAGATCAGCAAACAGCGTGCGCATTTCATCGCGCGTCTTGAACCGATGTTCTGCGGTCAGTTGGCGGCGATTGTCATCGCTCACCACAGTCCCGTCGGAAATGCACAGCAGCGCATCGTGGGCGTCATAGTCCGACCGCGCGGCAAAATATGGTTCGTTGGTAGCAACGATGGGCAGGCTGCGATTATACGCAAGATCGAGCAAGTCGCGCTCGGCCTGCTTTTCTGACGGCAAGCCATGTCTTTGCAGCTCGACGTAGAGACGGTCGGGGAACAGGGCCGACAGCCGCGACAGCCGCTCTTTTGCGTGATCGCCGCGCCCGTCGAGCAGCAGCTGATTGAGCAGCCCGGAGGGGCCGCCTGTCAGCGCGATCAGGCCGGCGGCGTCGGTTTCAAAACGTGAGAAATTCACATGCGGCAAGTCACCGGGGTCCGAGTCGAGCCAGGCGCGCGAGGCGAGTCGCATTAAATTGGCGTAGCCCTCCCCAGTCTGCGCAAGAAGGACGAGAGCGCCCCGTCCGGCGGCCGGATCGTCAGCGCGCGCGCCAAGTTTTTTGCCGTCTCCGAAGTCGACAGTGAGCTGACAGCCAATGATGGGCTGGATGCCCTCTTTCGAGACCTTCTCGGCAAATTCGAGCGCGCCGAAAAGATTGTTGGTGTCAGTGATCGCCAACGCCGGCTGTTCGTCAGCCTTGGCGAATTTGATGAGGTTGGCGATCGTCAATGCGCCTTCGCGCAGTGAAAACGACGTATGCAAGTGCAGATGAACGAAGCCCACCTTGCTGGCGATCTGCTGCACGTCCCGTCTGATTATGCCGCCGGCGCCGTCGTTCATTCGTCCACTCCACGAGGAACGATCATCGCGGATTCGCGGGCCGGGGACGAGCCCGCAGACTTTCTTATCCCCGCAATCTCACGCTTAGGCGGCGACGAGAATGATCATTCCAAGAAACGCTCCCAGAGCGCCAAGCTCGACGATATCACTGATGAAAGACCACATGATGATTATCTCTGTTCGTCTTAAGTTGTCTTAACGTACAGGTTTTGTTCTAATTTTCCACCGCAGAAATGAACCATGGTAAATCGGGGAAGCGGACCTCCTTAACGGGCGTGGGCAGGAAAATGGGGAACGCCAGCCTTAAACCGGCTCGCTGCTCCGCCCGCGTTCTGTCGACGCGGGAGCAATGATTTTCGCCGTGACGCCATGGCCGCTCGGGCGCAGTCGTCGTCGGCCAAAACCGCGCAAGGAAGCGGCGTGAAAAGCAGGCAGGACAAGGAGCGCAACGGGGCCCGGTGCGGCCGATTCTTGGATCGGGCGGTTAAGCATGCGGGCGGCGCGCGCCGTCGCGTATCCGGTCAGCGCGCCTTTATTTGTGCGCGGTAAGCCATCCACCCGGCCCTGCGAAGTTCGCAGGCCGGGCAGGCGCCGCAGCCATATCCCCAGTCGTGTTCGTGTGAGCGATCGCCCATATAGCACGAGTGCGTCCTTGTCCTGACGAGCTCGACGAATGTCGGCCCACCTAGACTTTCCGCTAGATTCCATGTGCGAGGCTTGTCCACCCACATCAGGGGCGTTTCGATGACGAGCCGACGCTCAAGGCCGAGACTGAGCGCAACCTGCATCGCCTTCATCGTATCGTCGCGGCAATCGGGATAGCCGGAATAATCCGTCTCGCACACGCCGGTCACGATGCGCTTGATGTCGCGACGATAGGCGACGGCGGCGGCGAAGGTGAGGAAGACGAGATTCCTGCCGGGCACGAACGAGTTCGGCAAGCCATCCGCCTGCATGCGAAACTCGGCCTTTCGCGTGAGCGACGTCTCGGAGATCGTCCCCAGCGTCGGCACGTCCACGACAAGATCAGACCCAAGGCGCTCAGCCCAGTGCGGGAACTGGCTGCGGATGGCCGCAAGAACGTCCTGGCGACATTCCATTTCGACGCTGTGTCGCTGGCCGTAATTGAACCCTATTGTCTCGACGCGCTCGAAGCGATCAAGCGCCCATGCAAGACAGGTTGTTGAGTCCTGCCCACCAGAGAAGAGAACGAGCGCCGCCTCGCTCATTAGCTATTCCAGCTCAACGATGAGGCCATCGCGCAGGGTGACGCGCCGGTCCATGCGCGATGCAAGCTCAAGATTATGGGTCGCCACAAGCGCGGCGAGACCTGTCGCGAGCACAATTTGCGTCAACGCGCCGAACACAAGGTCGGCGGTTTTCGGGTCGAGGTTGCCGGTCGGCTCATCGGCCAGAAGAATGCGCGGCGAGTTGGCCACCGCGCGCGCAATGGCGACACGCTGCTGTTCGCCACCAGACAGTTCGGCAGGGCGATGCAGAAGGCGTTCGCCAAGACCAAGATAGCCCAGCAGTTCGCTCGCGCGCGATTGCGCAACCTCCATCGAGAGGCCGCGAATGAGTTGCGGCATCATCACATTTTCCCGCGCCGTAAATTCCGGCAGGAGATGATGAAACTGATACACGAAACCAATTTCCAGCCGCCGCAGCCGCGTGCGCTGCGCATCGTCCATATGCGCGGTCGGCATCTCGCCGACGTAGATTTCGCCGCCGTCTGGCCGCTCAAGCAATCCGGCGAGATGCAGCAGCGTCGATTTGCCCGCGCCAGACGGCGCAATCAGCGCAACAGACTGCCCCGGCCAAAGCGCGAGTTCCGCGTTGCGCAGAACATGCAATTCATCGGCGCCGCTCCGGTAGGTGCGCACAACGTCGTGCAGATGCAGCGCAGGCGCAGGCCCTGCCGGGGCGTCGTCTTGAGGTTCATCAAGCGGATAATCGGTCACGCGCGTCACTCGTATCGCAGGGCTTCGACGGGATCGAGCTTCGCCGCGCGCCATGCGGGGAAGATCGTCGCGAGAAGCGAGAGAGTGAGAGTCAGCGAGACGATCAACAGGACATCGTTCAGGATCACGACTGAAGGCAACCGGCTGAGATAGTAAAAATTCGGATCGAACAGGTTCAGGCCCATCATCGAGTTGAGGCTCTGCCGGATCGGCTCAAGATTGTGCGCGACAAGCAGTCCCAGAAGCAGGCCGAAGATCGTGCCGACGAAGCCGATGGCCGAGCCCGTGATGAAGAACACCCGCATGATGGCGCCACGCGTTGCACCCATGGTGCGCAGGATCGCGATGGCCCTGCCCTTGTCCTTCACCAGCATGATGAGGCCGGAAATGATGTTGAGCGCAGCGACGAGAACGATCAGCGTGAGGATGAAGAACATCACCGTGCGCTCGACTTTCAGCGCTTCGAAGAACGACTTATTGCGCTGGCGCCAATCGGTCATGATGAGCGGGCGCCCGACATGCGCGTCCAGCCGCTGGCGCATTTCGTCCATGCGCTCGGGCTCATCAACAAAGGCTTCAATGACCGTGGCTTCTTCCTCCTTGTTGAAGAAGGCCTGCGCCTCTTCAAACGGCATGTAGACGAAGATGTTGTCGAACTCTGTGACGCCGATCTGGAAGATCGCAACGACCGGATAGGCCTTGATGCGCGGGGCCATGCCGAAAGGCGTCGCGGCGCCGCGCGCTGTGAGGATCGTAATGCGATCACCAATGCGCACGCCGAGGTTTTCAGCAAGGCGCTGTCCCACAGCGACGCCCTCGGCTGTATCCCATCCGTCCAGCGTGCCCTGTCGCACATTGTCAGCGATGCCGGGCAGACGCTTGATGTCCTTTTCGCGAATGCCACGCACCAGCGCGCCAGCCTGCTGATAGGGCGAGGATACGCCAGCGGGGCTTTCAACCATCGGCAGAACAACCTTGACGCCCGCCACCTTCGAGATGCGCTCGACCACCTCGTCGTAATCATCGAGCGGCCGCTCGGACGCCTGCAGAAAAATATGCCCGTTGATGCCGATGATCTTGTTCATCAGTTCGATGTGGAAGCCATTCATCACGGACATGACAACGATGAGCGTCGCCACGCCGAGCGATATGCCGAGAAATGAAAAGCCCGCGATGACGGACACGAAACCCGACGCGCGGCGCGCGCGCAAATAGCGGAACGCCAGCATCCATTCAAAGCGGGCGAAAGGTCGCGTGCCCGTGGGTTCGTCCTGCTTCATCGCCTTGCTTGCGCCGTCCTTCATGGGCCCCCGCTTGCCGCGAGCTTGTTGAAGACTTCATCGGGCGACAGCGTTTCACGCGCGCCGGTGCGGCGATCTTTCATCTCGATCTTGCCTTCGGCCAGGCCCTTGGGGCCTACGATGACCTGCGTCGGCAGGCCAATGAGATCGAGCGTTGCGAACTTGGCGCCGGGGCGCTCATCCCGGTCGTCATACAGCACTTCAACGCCCGCCTTCGTGAGCTTGGCGTAAAGATCAACGCAAGCCGCGTCCGTCGCAGCGTCGCCAACCTTCAGGTTCGCGAGACCGACATGGAACGGCGCGACAGCGGCTGGCCAGATGATGCCTGCGTCGTCGTGGTTCGCCTCGATCAACGCCGCCACAAGTCGCGACGGGCCGATGCCGTAAGATCCCATGTGCACAGGCGTCTCCTTGCCGTCAGGGCCGTTGACGACCGCACGCATTGGCTCGGAATACTTTGTGCCGAAGTAGAAAATATGGCCGACTTCGATTCCGCGTGCAGAAACCTGATCGTCGCCGGAAAGCGCGCCAAATGCGCTGGCGTCGTGCATCTCGGAGGTCGCTGCATAACGCGACGTCCACTTCTCGACCACGCCGCCCACGGTCTTTGCATCGTCAAAGTCGATGTCCGCCGGGGGCGCTTCAAAATCAAGAAAGTCCTTGTGGCAGAAGACTTCGCTTTCACCAGTCGACGCCAGGATGATGAACTCATGGCTCAGCTTTCCGCCGATGGGGCCGGTGTCGGCCCGCATGGGAATAGCCTTCAGGCCCATGCGGGCGAAGGTGCGCAGATAGGCGGTGAACATGCGCGCATACGAATGCTCGGCGCTCGCCTGATCAAGATCGAACGAATAAGCGTCCTTCATCAAAAATTCGCGTGAGCGCATGACGCCAAAACGCGGGCGCACTTCATCACGGAACTTCCACTGGATATGGTAGAGGTTAAGTGGCAAATCCTTGTAGGAGCGAACGTAGCCGCGGAATATTTCCGTCACCATCTCTTCGTTGGTCGGACCGAAGAGCATTTCACGCTCATGCCGATCCTTGATGCGCAGCATCTCCTTGCCGTAGTCGTCGTAACGATTGCTCTCGCGCCACAAATCCGCCGACTGGATTGTCGGCATCAGCATCTCAATGGCGCCAGCGCGGTTCTGCTCCTCGCGAACGATCGCGTTTATCTTGTTGAGCACCCGCAAGCCAAGCGGCAACCATGCATAAATGCCCGCTGATTCCTGCCGCAACATGCCCGCGCGCAGCATGAGGCGATGCGAGACGATCTCGGCCTCTTTGGGCGTTTCGCGCAAGATCGGCAGGAAGTACTTTGAAAGACGCATCGCGGGTAAACCTGTCAGAACTTACGAGTGATTGGGAATCGCGCAGGCGCGCGAGCGTTGCACGCTTATGCCTTTGCCTCGTGCGAAACGCAAAGTGATGACCGATTCTCAGGCCTCGAGAAACATGCGCTTCAGCTAACGAACGACTACCGCTCAGCTCGTGGAGATGGTGTGGTCCATTTAGCGGAACAAGAAAGCGCCATTTGCGTGCCGCATTGCGGAACAAATGGGTCTTTTTTGGCTACTTTAGACCGACAATAATGCCGCGTGACAAAGGCGAGAATTGTGGCTAGTTTTCGCTCGCCTTATCTAAAAGGAGGCCGCCACCCGGAAACGGTGAGCGTCGTTGTCCAAGTCGCGGGAGGAAAGTTTCGGACACCGTCGGGTTACCCGACATGCGACACCCACAAGGGACAGATCGCGGCCGAAATTTTGTCGACTTTACTGAGGGGCGGGGTTTGACCCGCCTTTTTTCTTTTCAGGATTTCAAAACGCCCTGCGCTCGCTTGTTTTGACTTACAAGCACGAAGCGTGCCAACAGGTCAGCGCCTTCCGTGACGCTTATTTATCCACGCTGACATCCTGCTCCCCACGCAGCCAATCGGCCTTTGTGCGGGCGTAGAAGTCTTCAAAGGCCCCTTCCCGGATGCCCTGTCGCATCCCCGCCATCAGGTCCTGATAGTAGGACAGGTTTGCCCAGGTCAGGAGCATCATGCCCAATATCTCGCCCGCCTTGACGAGATGATGAAGGTAGGCGCGCGAATAATCGCGGGCCGCGGGGCAGTTGGATTTCGGATCGAGCGGGCCTGGATCTTCCGCCCAGCGCGCATTGCGCAGATTAACGCGGCCATAACGGGTGTAGGCGAGGCCGTGGCGCCCGGCGCGGGTAGGCATCACGCAATCGAACATGTCGATGCCGCGGCGCACGCTTTCCAGTAAATCGTCGGGCGATCCGACGCCCATGAGATAGCGCGGCTTCTCGCGCGGCAGATGGGGCAGCGTCGCCTCGATCATGCTCAGCATGACCGACTGCGGCTCGCCCACAGCAAGTCCACCCACCGCGTAACCATTGAACTCCAGATCGGCGAGCGCCTTTGCGCTCTCGATCCGCATGGCGGGCACGCCGCCGCCCTGCACGATGCCAAAAATGGCCCGGCCCGGCTCGTCCCGGAACGCCTTGCGGGACCGCTCCGCCCAGCGCAGCGACAGGCGCATGGCGCGCTCCACTTCGTCGTCGGCAGCGGGCAGCTTGATGCATTCGTCGAACTGCATCTGGATGTCGGAACCCAGAAGATCCTGAATCTCCATCGAGCGTTCGGGCGTGAGCGTATGCCGCGAGCCGTCGATGTGGGACTGGAACACGACGCCGTTCTCGTCGAGCTTGCGCAATTGCGCGAGCGACATCACCTGGAAGCCGCCGGAGTCGGTAAGGATAGGATACGGCCAGTTCATGAACTTGTGCAGACCACCCAGCGCTGCGACGCGCTCCGCGCCGGGGCGAAGCATGAGGTGATAGACGTTGCCCAGCACGATATCCGCGCCAAGCGATTTCACCTGTTCGGGATACATCGCCTTGACGGTGGCGGCTGTGCCAACCGGCATAAAGGCTGGCGTGCGCACCGCGCCACGGGGCATCGAGATCATGCCAAGCCGCGCTGCGCCGTCCGTTTTCTCGACTGTGTAGGAGAATTCGTGGTTCACGGGCGCGCTCCCTTGGCGGATGCAGCGAGCGACAGCAGGCACGCATCGCCATACGAATAAAAACGATAGCCGGTCTTGATCGCGTGCTCATAGGCCGCGCACATGGCGTCCAATCCGCTGAAGGCGGACACCAGCATGAAGAGCGTCGATTTCGGCAAATGAAAGTTCGTCAGCAACACATCAACGCCGCGAAACCGGTAGCCGGGCGTGATGAAAATCGACGTGTCTTTCGCGACGGACTGTATGACGCCATGTTCATCGGCCGCCGTCTCCAGAATACGCAGGCTGGTGGTGCCGATGGCGATGATCCGACCTCCTGCTGCGCGCGCAGCGTTAAGCCGCGCTGCAGTTTCGCGCGTGATGACGCCGTACTCGGCGTGCATGCGGTGCGAGGCGGTATCTTCGACCTTCACCGGCAGAAATGTACCTGCGCCCACGTGCAGCGTGACCTTGGCGAATGACGCGCCGCATGCCTCGATGCGTTGCACGAGTTCCGGCGTAAAGTGCAGGCCTGCCGTAGGCGCTGCAACGGCGCCGGGCTTGTCGGCGAACAGGGTTTGATAATCGGCTTCGTCGTGGGTGTCTTCGGCCCGTTTTGACGCGATGTAGGGCGGCAGCGGCATGTGCCCGTGGCGCGCAATAGCATCGTCGAGCGTGGGCCCGGAGAATGAGAACGCGAGAACCACTTCGCCGTCCTCCCCCTTCTCGATCACCGCGGCGTCAAGCGCGCCAAGCAGGCAGGCGCTGCTTTCCGAAGCGTCTCCAAAGCGGATTCGTTCCCCGACTTTGAGCTTTTTGGCTGGCCGCACGAAGGCGCGCCATTGATTGTCGCTCTCGCGCTTGTGCAGTGTCACATCGATCCGCGCGACCGCCTCGCCGCGCACGCGCACGCCCGACAGACGAGCGGGAATAACCCGCGTATCGTTGACCACGACAATATCGTTGGGGCGCAGCAGGTCCGGCAGATCACGCACGACGCGGTCCGTCAGCAAAGGCGCGCTCTGCGGCGAGACAAGCAACAGGCGCGCGCTGTCACGCGGCTGCGCAGGACGCAGCGCTATGCGGTCTTCCGGCAACTGGAAATCGAACATCGAGACGAGCATCGGGGCGACCTTGCGCAGGCTCACTTCAAGCAAAATCCGCCCGGCGCGAACCGGGCGGATCCACAAACTTCAGGGACGCCCGGTTAGCTGATCTTGGCGGACACGATCTTGTCGGGGTTCTGCACGGGCTCGCCGCGCTTGATCTTGTCGACATTCTCCATGCCCGACGTCACTTCGCCCCACGCCGTGTACTGACGGTCAAGGAAGCTGGCGTCAGCAAAGCAAATGAAGAACTGCGAGTTGGCCGAGTCGGGGTTGGACGAGCGGGCCATGGAGCACGTGCCACGCACGTGGCGGGCTGCGTTGAACTCCTGCTTCAGGTTCGGGTAGCTCGAGCCGCCGGTGCCGGCGCCTTGGGGGCAGCCGGTCTGGGCCATGAAGCCCTCGATGACGCGATGGAACACAATGCCATCGTAGAAGCCTTCGCCGGCGAGCTTCTTGATGTGCGCAACATGGTTGGGCGCAAGATCGGGACGCAGTTTGATCACGACGGGGCCTTGCGTCGTTTCCAGCGTCAGCGTGTTGCCTTCGGACATATGAACTCCTTGATGTGCGTGAGCCAATCTCACGGACGAACCGCGCCGGGCGCGATGAACCGGAACGCGAATGGACGCCCGGCAATAGCCGACCCGAGGTCCGCGGTAAACCTGAGCGGCAGGCAGCGGGCGAAAGCGCGCTCTGCAGAACGGACCACCGCAGCCCGCTCCACCCCCTGCCCGGTCTTCACATAGGTCACGCGGGGCGATCCGATAACCTCCCCCGAGCGGGCAAAAGACACGCGGACAGACACTTCGCTCCCTGCTGCGGGAGGCTCCCAGCACGCCGCAAGGTGCTCGCCGACCTGACGCGGGCGGCTCAGCGCGCCGCTCGCCATGGCAAGGCCCAAGCGCTCGATGGTCATCGTGTAGCCCTGCAGGGCGCCGCCCGGCGGGCGCGGCGTTTCACCACGGGGATATGGCGCGGGCACAGGTGTTTGCGTGTCGGGAATCCGTTCAGGCCGCAGGGGGCCCGGATAAAGGCGATCAAGCGGGTCGCCTGGACCGGGCGGCAGCTGGAACGGCGGGCTGTTCGGGTCTACAAAGGGCGGGATCTGCCCTGGCGTATGCGGGATCTGTTGAGCGAAGGCTGCGCCCGCGACCAGAAAGGCCGCGAGCGCGATCGTAGAAGGCGCCCTCGCGCTCACTATTTGCCGATACGGACGCTGATCATGCGATCAGGCCCGGAGACCGTGCCGGAACCCGGCGCGCCGCGCTTGACCTTGTCGACCGCTTCCATGCCGCCGGTCACCTGACCGATAACGGTGTACTGGCCGCGCAGGCCAGCGCATCCTGAGTCATTGAAGCAGATGAAAAACTGGGAGTTGGCGGAATTAGGGCTTTGCGAGCGGGCCATGCCAAGCGTGCCGCGCACAAATGGCGTCTGCGTAAACTCAGCCGGAATGTTGGGCAGGTCGGAACCACCCATGCCGGTGCCTGTCGGGTCGCCCGTCTGCGCCATGAACCCTTCCATCACGCGATGGAAGACCAGGCCGTTGTAAAAACCCTTCTGGGCAAGAGCCTTGATCTGCGCGACGTGACGCGGCGCAAGATCAGGGCGCAGCTGAATGGTCACGTCGCCGTCTTTGGTCTGGATGATCATGGTATTGCCGGGATCGGCTGCGGGCGCCTGCGCGTGGGCGACAAATGTTCCGGCGACCAGCGATGCAGCGACAGCAAATCCTGCGAACATGCGACGAACAGCAATCATGCGAAATAACCTCTCAGTGGACATTGGGTTTTCGATTCGGCTCAAGCCGAGGGCTAAGGGAACCGGGCGCGCAGGGCCGCCGCAGCGGCCGCGGGCGCGAAGGACGAAACGTCTCCGTGCATGGATGCGATCTGACGCACCAATGTTCCTGTAATATGGCGAACCTCGGGCGACGCGGGCAGAAACACAGTCTGGACGCCCGGCGCCATCGCCCGGTTCATGCCCGCCATCTGCATCTCGTAATCAAAATCAGTCCCATCCCGGAGGCCGCGCAGCAGAAGCGTGGCCCCATTTTCCTTTGCAGCCTCAACAGCAAGGCCGCCGAATGACGCAACAACAATCTCGCAGCCCGACAACGTTGCGATGTCGCGCGTCGCGGCGTGAATAAGCTCGCGCTTTTCATCCAGCGAGAAGAGCGGCGCCTTGCCCGGATGAGCGCCGATGGCGATGACGATGCGCCCGCAAAACGATGCGGCCGAGCGAACCACGTCAACGTGGCCGTTGGTGATGGGATCGAACGATCCAGCGTAAAGACCGACGGGGCGTATCATGGACGGAATGTAGCCTCTCATTTCGCCGGGTCAAAGGACTTCCCGCAGCGTGGGCGTCGACTTCACCTTGACCCTGGGCACGAATCGCTTGACCTTGGGCTGCAGTGGAAGTGTATGTCGCCGCGTTCAACGAACTCCCACATTGCTCGCCGCGAATGACCGATCCACTTCAACGCCGATTGCTCGCTGTGCAAGCGGGCCTTGTCCGCACAGCTGACAGCCTTGCTGCATTCTGGAACCGTCTTCCTTCGGAACAGCAAAAAGTCCGGCCCGATCCAATCGTGCTTGCGATTTTTGCCAGCGCGGGAGGTCTTTCAATCGCGGCGGCTTTTACGCTGATCGCAACCGTTCCCCGATAAGCGAAGTCCGTTCAAGCGCCTGTCCGGCCAGGCGCCGAACAGGCCCGCTCAGCAGCGCCCTATTCGGGCGCCGCTCCGCCTTCAATTGCACCGGCCTCATCCGCGCCGTTCGGCTCCACGCTTTCGTAATCCGTGATGCGCTCGACTGACACGACCTTCTCGTCTTCCGCCGTGCGGAACACGATGACGCCCTGCGTTGAACGTCCCGCAACCCGGATGCCGTTGACCGGGCAGCGGATCAGCTGGCCGCCATCGGTCACGAGCATCAACTGATCGCTATGCTCGACGGGGAACGAGGCCACCAACTTGCCGTTGCGCGTATTCACAGCCATCGCCGTGATGCCTTTTCCGCCACGGCCCGAGACACGGTATTCGTAGGACGACGTGCGTTTGCCAAAGCCGCGTTCGGAAATCGTGAGGATTTCCTGTTCCGCCGCAGACATTTGCGCGTACCGTTCGGACGAGATGCTGGCGTCGGCTGACGCCTCTTCTGCTGCGTCGGTTGGCTCGATGGCGACAGATTCGCCCTCAACGCCGTCAGCTTCGCCCGCCACGGCCCTGCGCATCTTGAGGAACGCGACGCGCTCGTCTGCTGTCGCTTCCATGTGGCGCAGAATCGCGATGGAGATCACGCGGTCGCCGTCGGCCATATTCACGCCGCGCACGCCCATGGAATCGCGACCCTTGAACACGCGCACTTCATCGCGGATCTGGAAGCGGATGCACTGGCCGTTGGAAGTCGTGAGCAGGACATCGTCCTCCTCAGTGCACATCTGCACGTCGACGATCGCCTCGCCCTCGTCCAGCTTCATGGCGATCTTGCCGTTGCGATTCACCTGCGTGAAGTCTGACAACTTGTTGCGGCGCACGGTGCCGCGCGTTGTCGCGAACATCACGTCGAGGCCGTCCCACTGGGACTCGTCCTGCGGCAACGCGAGGATGCTTGTGACGCGCTCGCCTTCCTCTAGGTTGGTGAGAATGTTCTTGAGATATTTGCCAAGCGCCTGGGGAGCGGCGAGCGGCAGGCGCCACACCTTCTCCTTGTACACGTAGCCGCTGGACGTGAAGAACAGCAGCGGCTGATGGGTATTGGCGACGAAGAGGCGCGCGACGAAATCCTCCTCGCGCGTCTGCATGCCCGAGCGGCCCTTGCCGCCGCGACGCTGCGCGCGATAGGTGGAGAGCGGCACGCGCTTGACGTAACCGTTGTGGGACACGGTGACGACCATGTCCTCTTGCTGGATGAGATCCTCGTCGTCGAGATCGGCGTCGCTGTCGAGAATCATCGTGCGGCGCGGCGTCGCGAAGTTGGTCTTCGCGTCTTCCATCTCGGCGCGGATGATGTTCATCACACGCTCGCGCGAACGCAGGATATCGAGATAATCGCCGATTTCCGTGGCGTATTTGTTCAACGCGTCGGAAATCTCATCGCGGCCCAGCGCGGTGAGGCGCTGCAGGCGCAACTCGAGAATCGCGCGCGCTTGAACTTCGGACAGCCGATAGGTGCCGTCCTCTTTCATCTTGTGACGCGGATCGTCAATGAGCGCGATCAACGGCGCCATATCATTGGCGGGCCAGTCGCGATCCATCAAGGCTGCGCGCGCGGTTGCAGCATCAGGCGACGTGCGGATGAGGCGGATCACTTCGTCAATGTTGGCGACGGCGATGGCCAGACCAACCTGCACATGAGCGCTATCGCGCGCCTTGCCCAGCAGGTACTTCGTGCGCCGCGTGACGACTTCCTCGCGGAAGTCGAGGAAGCACACGAGGAAGTCCTTGAGATTGAGCATCTCGGGACGACCGCCGTTGAGCGCGATCATGTTCGCGCCGAACGTCGACTGAAGCTGCGTGTAACGCCACAACTGGTTGAGAACGACCTCCGCCACAGCGTCGCGCTTTATTTCAATGACGATGCGCATGCCGTCGCGGTCGGACTCGTCGCGCAGATCGGAGATGCCCTCGACGCGCTTCTCGCGCACGAGTTCGGCGATCTTTTCGATCAGCGTGGTCTTGTTGACCTGATACGGGATCTCCGTGACGATCAACGCCTCGCGATCGCGGCGCATCGGCTCCACGCTGACCTTGGCGCGCATGAGGATGGAGCCGCGCCCCGTGCGATAAGCCAGCCGAATGCCGCCTCGCCCCAAAATCGAACCGCCAGTGGGGAAATCGGGACCGGGCACGATCTCGGTGAGTTCCTCGACCGAAATGTCCGGGCGCTCCATGAGCGCGAACACCGCGTCGATGATTTCGCCCAGGTTATGCGGCGGGATGTTCGTCGCCATGCCGACGGCGATGCCGCCCGCGCCATTGACGAGAAGATTGGGATATTTGGCGGGCAGAACCGCAGGCTCGCGGAATTCGCCCGAATAGTTCTGCGTAAAGTCGACCGTGTCCTTGTCGAGATCGTCGAGCAGCGGAATCGCCGAGCGTGCAAGACGCACCTCGGTGTAGCGTTCGGCCGCCGCGCGGTCGCCGTCGATGGAGCCGAAGTTGCCCTGACCGTCGATCAGCGGCAGCCGCAGCGAGAAGGGCTGCGCGAGGCGCACGAGCGCGTCATAAATCGCAAGGTTGCCGTGCGGATGGTATTTACCCATCGTGTCGCCGGTGACGCGCGCTGACTTCTTGTGCGCCTTGTCGGGCGTGAAGCCGTTTTCGTACATCGTATAGAGTATGCGCCGATGCACGGGCTTGAGGCCGTCGCGCACGTCGGGCAATGCGCGGCTGACGATGACGCTCATGGCGTAATCGAGATAGCTGCGCTTCATCTCGTCGACGATGGAGACCGGCTTGATGTCGGAGCCCGGCTGAACGGGACTTGCAGGATTTTTGGGGTCGGCCAAGAAGGCGGATTCCTTGCGCGGAAAAAGACTGTTGTCTGTCTATCCGATTCCCCCCGCCCGCGCCAGCGCCAACGGCAGCATCTGGCAACGTAGAAGGCCTTGAATTGCAGAGACTTTCAGCAACCAACGACGTTGCGGGCAGGCGGACAAACTCTGCCCGCAGGCCCGCGCGTTGGATCAGAACGGGATGTCGTCGTCGATGGGAGCGCTTGAGCGTCCGCCGCCAACTGCCGCGGGGCGCCTCTCCGGCGCACGCTCCATGGGGGACGACCGGCCAAAGCTGGCGCTTTCGTCACCACCACCGCCATAGGATGCGCGATCTTCACTTTCCCGGCGCCCGTCCAGCAAGGTCATGTTGCTGTTGAAACCCTGCAAAACGACGTCCGTCGTATACCGGTCGTTGCCATCCTTGTCCTGCCACTTGCGGGTCTGCAACTGGCCCTCAATGTAAACCTTGGAGCCCTTCTTGAGGTACTGCTCGGCAACCTTGCAAAGGCCTTCATTGAAGATCGAGATGTTGTGCCACTCGGTCTTGTCCTTGCGCTCGCCGGTCGCCTTGTCGCGCCAGCTCTCAGAGGTGGCCAGAGTAAAGCTCACCACCTGTCCGCCGTTCTGGAAGCGCCGGGATTCCGGATCCTTTCCAAGGTTTCCGACGAGAATGACCTTGTTGACGCTGCCTGCCATTTCGACCTCCAAACCCGGCTTGCGGGACTTTCATGCCGCACACTAGCCCGCCCCGCCCTGCGGAGGCGCCCGCTTCCGCGCTTTTCCACCGCTTTGTCGGGCTGCATCCCAAGGCTGGCGCATCGCGCAAAAATGTTCTACTTTTGTTCCTAAACTGAGTCAATCTGCTCGCACAAAGCGTTCGGCGCGTCCCTCGTTCCGTCGTCTGCGCGCTTTATCCGGTGGAAAGGCGATGCCGTTTCAATTCGCCGCCTGTGAAACCAGCAGCCGAAGCCCTACGTTCTGTCACAACCTCCCAAAACGAAACCGGATCCCATGCCCGCGAAGCCTAAGAAGGGCGCTACGCCCCAGAAGACCGTTGTGCGTGAAGACGCCGATCCCGCGCTCTCCCTGCGGTTTGCCGACCAGCGGTCCATCGTTGTGCGCGGCGCGCGGGAGCACAACCTCAAGAACGTGGACCTGACGATTCCGCGCGACAAGCTTGTTGTGTTCACCGGCTTGTCCGGGTCGGGCAAATCTTCGCTCGCGTTCGACACGATCTACGCCGAGGGTCAGCGGCGTTATGTGGAGTCGCTCTCGGCTTACGCGCGGCAGTTTCTGGAAATGATGCAGAAGCCAGACGTCGACCAAATCGACGGTCTGTCGCCCGCCATCTCCATTGAACAGAAGACAACGTCGAAGAACCCGCGCTCCACGGTGGGCACGGTGACGGAGATTTACGATTACATGCGCCTGCTCTGGGCGCGTGTTGGCGTGCCCTACTCGCCCGCGACCGGCCTGCCGATTGAAAGCCAGACCGTCAGCCAGATGGTGGACCGGGTGCTGGCCCTGCCGGAAAAATCGCGGCTTTACCTGCTCGCGCCCGTGGTGCGCGGCCGCAAGGGCGAGTACCGCAAGGAAATTGCGGAATACATGAAGAAGGGCTTTCAACGGCTCAAGATTGACGGCGCCTATTACGAGATCGCAGAGGCGCCCGCGCTCGACAAGAAGTTCAAACACGACATCGACATTGTTGTGGACCGCATCGTCGTGCGGCCTGACGCCGCCGCACGGCTGGCTGAATCTTTCGAGACTTCGCTTGAACTTGCCGACGGCATCGCCATCATCGAATACGCCGACGAGAAGGATGAAAAGGGCCAGGCCAAGCGCATCCTCTTCTCCTCAAAATTCGCGTGTCCCGTATCGGGCTTCACGATTCAGGAAATCGAGCCGCGTCTTTTCTCGTTCAACAATCCATTTGGCGCCTGCCCCAAGTGTGGGGGCTTGGGTTTTGAGCAGAAGATCGACGCAGAAATGGTGATCCCCGATCCGCAGGCGACGCTGCGCAAGGGCGCTGTGGCGCCGTGGGCGAAGTCGTCGTCGCCCTATTACCTGCAAACGCTGGAAGCGCTGGGCAAGCACTACAAGTTCCGTCTCGATGTGCCGTGGCAGGAGCTGCCGAAGAAGTCGCGCGACGCCATTCTCTACGGCTCGGGCGACGAGGAAGTCCGATTCTCATACGACGATGGCTTGCGCGCCTATCAGGTGAAGAAGCCGTTTGAAGGCGTCGTGACGAACCTCGAGCGCCGCTATCTGGAAACGGAAAGCGAATGGGCGCGCGAAGAAATATCGCGCTTTATGTCCGACACCCCGTGCGCAGCGTGCGACGGGCACAGGCTCAAGCCGGAAGCGCTGGCAGTGAAAATCGCCTCGCAGCATGTGGGCGAAATCTCCTGCATGTCAGTGAAGCAGGCTGCCGAATGGGCGACGAACCTGCCCAAAAAGCTCGACAAGAAAAAGAACGAAATCGCCGGGCGTATCCTGAAAGAAATCCGCGACCGGCTTACGTTTCTGGTGGACGTCGGCCTCGATTATCTCACCCTCGCGCGGGCCGCTGGCACGTTGTCTGGCGGCGAAAGCCAGCGCATCCGGCTGGCCTCGCAGATCGGCTCCGGCCTCACCGGCGTGCTGTATGTACTCGACGAGCCGTCCATAGGCCTGCATCAGCGCGACAACGCGCGTTTGCTCGATACGCTTCGGCGGCTGCGCGATCTGGGCAATACGGTCATCGTTGTCGAACATGATGAGGACGCTATTCTCACCGCCGATTATGTGGTGGACGTTGGACCTGGCGCGGGCATCCATGGCGGGCGCATCGTGTCCGAGGGCAAGCCTGCCCACATTCTCGCAGATCTCAATTCGCTGACCGGCGATTATCTTTCTGGCCGCAAGGCTGTGATGACGCCCAAGGCGCGGCGCAAGGCGCAGCCCAACCGCAAGCTGCGGATCGTGGGCGCCAAAGGCAACAATCTGAAGAACGTCACGGCTGAAATTCCACTTGGCACGTTCACCTGCGTGACGGGCGTATCAGGCGGCGGCAAATCCACGCTGGTGATCGATACACTCTACAAGTCCGTCGCGCGCAGGCTCAACGGCGCGATGGAGCATCCCGCCTCGCATGAAAAAATTGAAGGGCTTGAGCATCTCGACAAGGTGATCGACATCGACCAGTCACCGATCGGCCGCACGCCGCGCTCCAACCCGGCGACATATACTGGCGCCTTCACGCCCATCCGCGAATGGTTTGCGCAATTGCCGGAAGCGAAGGCGCGCGGCTATTTGCCGGGGCGTTTCTCGTTCAACGTTAAAGGCGGCCGCTGCGAGGCGTGTCAGGGCGATGGCGTCATCAAGATCGAGATGCACTTCTTGCCTGACGTGTACGTCACCTGCGATGTGTGCAAGGGCAAGCGCTACGATCGCGAAACGCTGGAAGTAAAGTATCGCGACAAGTCCATCGCCGACGTGCTCGACATGACGGTGGAAGAGGCGCGCGACCTGTTCAAGGCCGTGCCCATCATACGCGAGAAGATGGACACGCTGAAGCGTGTTGGCCTCGATTATATCAAGGTGGGCCAGCAGGCGACGACGTTGTCTGGCGGCGAAGCGCAGCGCGTAAAACTGTCCAAAGAGTTATCGCGTCGCTCCACGGGGCGCACGCTTTACATTCTCGACGAGCCGACCACGGGTCTGCATTTTCACGACGTGAAGAAATTGCTCGAAGTGCTCCACGAGCTGGTGGATCAGGGCAACAGCGTTGTGGTGATCGAGCACAATCTCGAAGTCATCAAGACGGCGGATTGGGTGCTCGACCTGGGGCCCGAAGGCGGTGATGGCGGCGGCGAGATCGTCGCGGTCGGCACGCCCGAGGACATCGCGAAGAACGCGCGTTCGCACACGGGCAAGTTCCTCAAAGAGGTTCTGGCGCGCAGGCCGCCGCCTGCGGAAGAGAAGCCTGTGCTTCGGGCGAAGGGTCGTGCGGCGGCGGCGGAGTAGGACGTCATACGCGGGCTTGACCCGCGTATCCAGGCGCCGGTGCACATTACGTAGCCACTCTGTTGGATACGCGGGTCAAGCCCGCGTATGACGGCGCCGTTGGACTCTACTCCGCTGCCTGCTTCATGCCGCCATTGCCCATCATGCCGGGACGAAGGACGACCTTGATGCAGCCGTCCTGCTTGTCGCGGAACGTGTTGTAGAATTCCGGCCCGGCTTCGAGCGGCGCGTCGTGCGTGATGACGAAGGCCGGATCGATTTCCCCTTCCTGAATGCGATGAAGAAGATCATCCGTCCAGCGATTCACATGGGTCTGGCCCATACGGATCGTGAGGCCCTTGTTCATGGCGGCTCCGAACGGGATCTTGTCGACCATGCCGCCGTAAACGCCTGGAATCGAGAGCGTGCCAGCTGGCCGACAAACGTAGATCATCTCGCGCAGCACATGGGCGCGGTCGGTCACCAGCATCAGCGCCTGCCTGGCGCGATCATACATGGCGTCCATCGATGAATTGGCATGAGCTTCCATGCCGACGGCGTCGATGCACTTCTCGGGGCCCTTGCCGCGCGTGAGTTCGTTGAGCCGATCAACAACGCTCTCCTCATCGAAGTTGATCGTGATGGCGCCCTGCCGCTCGGCCATCTCAAGTCGCTCGGGAACATTGTCGATCACGACGACCTGTTTGGCGCCAAGCATCGCCGCAGACTTGGCGGCGAACTGGCCAACAGGCCCTGCGCCCCACACCGCAACCGTATCAGTGGGTTCGATGTCGCATTGCTTGGCGGCCTGCCAGCCGGTGGGGAAAATATCGCCGAGGAAAAGCACCTGATCGTCGGTCAGCCCATTGGGGATCTTCACCGGCGCGACGTCAGCGTAAGGCACGCGCACATATTCGGCCTGCCCGCCGGGAAAGCCGCCCGTTAAATGGGTGTAGCCAAACAAGCCCGCAGTTGTATGGCCGAACATCTTTTTGGCGAGCGCGCCGTTGCGGTTTGTGCGCTCGCAAACGGAGAAGTTGGTGCGTTTGCACTGCTCGCACTCGCCGCAGCAGATCGTGAATGGCACCACGACACGATCGCCAACTTTCAGCTTCCTGTTGTCCTTTCCAACCTCCATCACCTCGCCCATGAATTCATGGCCCATGATGTCGCCGGACTTCATGCCCATCATGAACCCGTCATAAAGGTGGAGATCAGACCCGCAAATGGCGCAGCTTGTCACCTTGATGATGGCGTCACGACCCTGCTCGATTTGGGGTTCAGGCACGGACTCGCAGCGAATGTCGTTTTTGCCGTGCCAGACTAAAGCTTTCATGGGGCGTCTCCGCTGCTGTCTCGGCAACGGTGTGGGGTGCGGACGGTTCCCGTGGCGAAGTGGCCAGTTGCGTCTTACGCGGCTTTTTTCATAGCGATGGCCGCGAGGTCGCGCATGATGCGGCGGGCGCCTTCCAGCCGCGCATCGGGATCGTCAAGATCACGCACAAAGACGATTTTCATATCGGGACGAACCTTGGCGCGTGGCCCCTGCTCTGTGACATAGCGAACAAGCCCGGCTGGATTGGCGAAGGAATTGTCGCGGAACGAGATGACGACGCCCTTCGGGCCCGCGTCCAGCTTTTCAACATGAGCCTTGCGGCACAGCGCTTTCACGGACATCAGCTTGAGCAATTGCTTGACCTCTTCAGGCATCGCGCCAAAGCGGTCGATCATTTCCGCGCCGAAGGTTTCGATCTCCTCATCGCTTTCAAGCGTCGACAGGCGACGGTACAGGTTCAGCCTGACGCTGAGATCATCAACGTAGGTTTCGGGGATCGTGACGGGCACGCCAACCGTGATTGACGGCGACCACGCTTCTTCCTGCTGCTCGTCCACGCCAGCCTTAAGCGCAACAACGGCTTCTTCCAGCATTTGCTGATAAAGCTCGTAACCAACTTCCTTGACGTGGCCCGACTGCTCGTCGCCCAGCAGATTGCCGGCGCCGCGAATATCAAGATCGTGGCTGGCAAGCTGAAAGCCTGCGCCCAGCGTGTCGAGCGATTGCAGCACCTTCAGCCGCTTTTCGGCCTGCGCGGTGAGCGTGCGGTTCACGGGCAGCGTGAAAAGCGCATAGGCGCGGATTTTGGAGCGACCAACGCGGCCGCGCAGCTGATACAATTGCGCCAGACCGAACATGTCAGCGCGTTGCACGACAAGCGTGTTGGCGGTCGGAATATCGAGTCCCGATTCCACAATCGCGGTCGAGACAAGGACGTCATACTTGCCGTCGTAGAAGGCCGACATGCGTTCTTCAAGCTCTGTCGGCGACATCTGCCCATGAGCCGTGATGAATTTCACCTCGGGCACGGACTTGCGCAGGAACGCTGAGGCTTCGTCCAGATCCTCGATGCGCGGACAAACATAGAAGCTCTGGCCGCCACGATAGCGTTCGCGCAACAAAGCCTCGCGCACCAGCAATTCATCGAACGGCATGATGGACGTGCGCACGGCAAGACGATCAACCGGCGGCGTTGCGATGATCGACAGATCACGCACGCCTGTCATCGCCAGCTGCAACGTGCGCGGAATCGGCGTCGCCGATAGCGTCAGCACATGAACTTCCGCGCGCAATTCCTTCAGCCGCTCCTTGTGCGCCACGCCGAAGTGCTGCTCTTCGTCGATGATGACAAGGCCCAGATCGCGGAAGCTGATGGCCTTGCCGAGCACCGCGTGTGTGCCAACGATGATGTCCACTGAGCCTTCTGAAAGGCCCTTCTTCGTTTCGCGCTGATCGGCGGTTCCAACCATGCGCGACAATTGCCGCACATTCAGCGGCAGGCCGGAGAACCGCTGGGCAAAGTTCTTGTAATGCTGGCGCGCCAGCAGCGTTGTTGGCACGACGACAGCAACCTGCTTGGCGTTGATGGCGGCGGCGAAGGCGGCGCGCAGCGCGACTTCCGTCTTGCCAAAGCCGACGTCGCCGCACACAAGGCGGTCCATGGGGCGCCCAGCGGCCAGATCGTCCAGCACCGCATCGATGGCGCTCTGCTGGTCCTCTGTTTCATCGAACGCAAAGCGCGCGCAGAATTCATCGTACAGCCCATCAGGCGGCAACAGGCGCGGGGCCGCGTGGGTTTGGCGCGCGGCGGCGATGCGGATGAGTTCGTGCGCCATCTCACGTATGCGCTTCTTCATGCGCGCCTTGCGCGTCTGCCAGCCAAGACCGCCGAGCCTGTCCAGCGGCACTTCGGTGTCTTCTGATCCGTAGCGCGACAGAAGCTCGATGTTCTCGACGGGCAGGAAGAGTTTGGCGCTCTCTGCGTAAATAATCTCAAGACAATCGTGCGGGGCGCCAGCCGCTTCGATTGCCTTCAGCCCCATGAAACGGCCGATGCCGTGATCCACATGGACGACGAGATCGCCTACTGTGAGAGACGCAACTTCGCTGAGGAACTCCTGCGCGCGCTTGGTGCGCTTGCGGCCACGGATCAGGCGGTCACCGAGCAGATCCTGCTCGCCGAGGACAGCGAGGTCATCTGTCTCAAAACCCTGTTCAATCGGCAGGATCGCCAACGTGACTTCGTTGCGCGGGATCGCCATCGCGACGGACAGCGCGTGAACGGATTTCGCGCCCTTCAAGCCGTGTTCGGACAGCACATTGAGCATGCGTTCGCGCGAGCCGTCCGAGAAGCCCGCTACGATGACGCGCTTTCGCCTGGCCTGCAGGTCGCGAATGTGCGCGACGGCCGCCTCAAAGATGTTGATCGTTTCGTCAGTGCGCTCCGCCGCGAACGTGCGACCAGCGCGCGCGCCACAATCCACCACGATTGTGCCATCAGACGGGCCATCGAAGGGCGTGAGGCGCGCGACGGGTGAGCGACCAAGGCGCGTGCGCCATTCTTCGGGCTTGAGATACAGCGAATCAGGCGGCAACGGCTTGTAGGACGGGCCGTTGGGATCGGCGTCCTGCCGCTCCTTGCGCGCGTCGTAATAGTCCTGGATTTCACCAAGACGCTCGCCCACAGCGTCATCCGCCAAGGCATCAAACAGAAGCGGCGCGTCGCCGAGATAGTCAAATAGCGTATCTGCGCCGCCATAATAGAGCGGCAGCCAATGCTCCATGCCAGCGTGGCGTCGGCCTTCGCTCACTGCTTCGTACAAGCCATCGCCGCGCGTCTGCGCGCCGAAGGCCGCAACGTAGCCCTGACGAAAACGCCGTATCGTATCGGTGGTGAGTTGCACCTCGCTCATCGGCACAAGATCAAGCGCGCGAAGCTGCGCCGTCGTGCGCTGCGTTTCAGGGTCAAACGCGCGGATCGATTCAAGCGTGTCGCCAAAAAAATCAAGGCGCAGCGGCGCTGGCATGCCCGGCGGGAAGAGATCGAGGATGCCACCGCGCACGGCGTATTCGCCGGTGTCGCGCACGGTCGACGAACGCAAATAACCGTTGGCTTCCAGCCACTTTGCGAGTCCGTTCATGTCAACGGCATTGCCGGGCGCGGCGGAAAAACTTTCCGTCTCGATGAACTTGCGCGGTGGCAGACGCTGCAGCATCGCGTCAATCGTGGTGCACAGAATGCGCGGCTTCTGCGCTGATGAACGCGTGCGGGCGATGCGCGCCATCACGGTCATGCGACGCGATACGATGCCTGCGTTGGGAGACGATCGATCATAGGGCTGGCAGTCCCACGCCGGGAAATCGAGCACTTCGAGGTCTGGCGCCGTGAAGGCGAGCCCCTCCTGAAACATGCGCGAGCGCTGGGCGTCGCGCGCAACGTGAACGAGCGCGGCGGCGCCTTCCACGCCCGCTCCAGCAAGGCCGCGAACAAGGTCAGCTGCGACGAAGGCGTCAAAACCATCGGGCGCATGCGCCAGCGTAAGCGAGGCGCCTTTGGCCAATTCTGCGACGGCGCGCTTGAATTCTTTCACGGGTAAACTTTCAGCATGGCGGCTTGCCGTACAACGAACTTTGCAGCGGCGTGAGGCGCCAGCGCACAACAAAGTAAGGCGCCGGCAGGGACCCGCCGTCGCTTGAGGGCTATATAGGCCAATGGTGGTTGAGGGGAAAGCGGCGTGACCGCTTATCCGTGGATCCGTCCTGTATGCACATGGAAGTTTTTCAGCTGCCAGAAAAGCGGCGTGTCAAACTCGGGCGGCAGCGGAGCTGCGTCGGTGAGCCACTTGAACAGGTCCGGGTCCGGCGCGTCAATGAGGGTCTCGAAGGCGTCGAGGTCTGCTTCTGACAGAACGCCAAGTTTCGCGTCCGCGAATTGGCCCATCAAAATGTCCATTTCCTTCATTCCGCGATGCCAGGCGCGAAACAACATCTTTCGGCGGCGGGGGTCGAGCGTTGCGGAGGAAATGGCGGTGGACACAGGCAAATTCCTGAAAATGGCTATGGGATGTTGCGGCCCGTATACACGAAAGTAGGTACACTGTCCCAGTTGTCAGCCCCCTGCGGCGCCGTGCTCCAGCTTGGCGCTTGGCCGCGACGCGGGTATCAACATCCCATGCGTCCCACTGCACTCAATCCGCTGTTCGCCGCCGCTCGCACCCTGCCCGGCGTCGGTGAAAAGACTGGCAAGTTGTTTGACCGGCTCCTTGCGGGAACCGGCGCGGAGACGCGTGTGCTGGATGTGATGTTTCACCTGCCCCATTCCTCCATCGACAGGCGCGCGCGACCAAAGAT
Source organism: Hyphomicrobiales bacterium (assembly GCA_031428455.1). GTDB lineage: Bacteria > Pseudomonadota > Alphaproteobacteria > Rhizobiales > Beijerinckiaceae > Terripilifer. The sequence goes on from JANPPJ010000083.1 coordinate 46,199, forward strand.
TCGCGACGCACAGCTGGATCAGGTGGTGACCGTCGAGGCCGTGGCGACAGAGCATCGCCCGCCCCCGCCGCGTTCGCGCGCGCCTTACAAGGTTCTGGTCGAGGATGACACCGGCGATCTGCTGCTCGTGTTCTTTCTCGCCAATCATCAATGGATCGAAAAAATGCTGCCGCTGGGCGCGCGGCGGTGGATTTCCGGCAAGCTGGAGCTTTGGGAAGGCCATCTGCAAATGGTCCATCCCGACCGGGTGCTGGACGAGGAGGCGCTGAAGAAGCTGCCGCCGGTTGAGCCCGTGTATGGCCTCACGGACGGGCTATATCAGCGCAACATCCAGCGCGCAGTAGAGGGCGCCCTCGCCCGCCTGCCTGATCTGCCGGAATGGCTCGATCCGGCCTTTCAGCGCCAGCGCAAATGGCCCTCGTTTTCGGATGCGCTTCACAGCATCCATCATCCCCAGACCCCGCAGTCCGTGGAGCCGATGCAGCCTGCGCGGCTGCGGCTCGCTTACGACGAATTGCTCGCCAACCAGTTGGCGCTCGTCATGGTGCGCGCGCGCATGAAAAAGCTGGGCGGCCGCGCCAGTCCTGGCGATGGGCGCTTCACGCGCCAGATCGAAGCGGGCCTGCCCTATTCCCTCACCGGCGCGCAGAAGACGGCTCTCGAGGAAATCCGCGCCGATCTGACCAGCGACAAGCGCATGTTGAGGCTCGTGCAGGGCGATGTGGGCTCCGGCAAGACCATCGTTGCGCTGCTGGCCATGGCGCATGTTGTGGAGGCCGGGCGACAGGCGGCGCTGATGGCGCCAACGGAGATCCTCGCGCGCCAGCATTACGAACGCCTTGGCGCCATGTGCGAAGCTGCGGGCCTGCGGCTGGCGCTGCTCACCGGGCGCGACAAGGCGGCGGAGCGCAAATCCACGCTGGCCAGACTCGCAGCCGGGGACATCGACATTGTCATCGGCACCCATGCCCTCTTTCAGGAAAGCGTGGCTTTCGCCGATCTGGGCCTCGCGGTCGTTGATGAGCAACATCGCTTTGGCGTGCTTCAACGCCTCGCCCTTGGCGAAAAGGGCGCCGCTGTCGATGTGCTGGTGATGACTGCGACGCCCATTCCGCGCACGCTGGTGCTGACGTATTTCGGCGACATGGACGTTTCTGTCCTGCGCGAGAAGCCGCCCGGTCGCGCGCCCATCGACACGCGGGCCATTCCGCTGGAGCGCATTGACGAAGTGATCGATGGCGTCGGCCGCGCAATTCAAAACGGCGCCCGCGTCTATTGGGTGTGCCCGCTTGTTGATGAAAACGAAGACCTTGACGTCGCCGCAGCGACTGAGCGCGCCGAAGTGCTGAAGCAATTCTTCGGCGACAAGGTCGGGCTCATCCACGGCAAGATGAAGGGCGTTGACAAGGACGCCGCGATGTCCGCCTTCCAGCGCGGCGAGACGAAGATTCTGGTCGCGACAACCGTCATAGAAGTCGGCGTCGATGTGCCGGAAGCCACCATCATGGCGATCGAGCATGCCGAGCGTTTTGGCCTCGCGCAATTGCATCAGCTGCGTGGACGCGTTGGTCGTGGCGGCGCCAAGTCGACCTGCCTGCTGCTCTACAAATCACTGGGCGAGGTGGCGCGTGCGCGGATCGAGATCATGCGCGACACGGAAGATGGCTTTCGCATTGCGGAAGAAGACTTGCGTCTGCGCGGCGAAGGCGAGGTGCTTGGCTCGCGCCAATCGGGCGCGCCCGGCTTCCGCCTTGCCGTGATTGAACTCCATAACGAATTGCTGGCCATCGCCCGTGACGATGCCCAACTTATCCACGCGCGCGACCCGGAGCTGGAAGGCGAGCGTGGCGCCACGTTGCGTGCGCTGCTTTATATATTTGGGCGTGATGAAGCCGTCAGGCTGCTGCGGGCGGGATGAGGCCCGGCGTTTCGCCATTTTTAACCCCATTCACCATCGCGGTGAGGCGCTGCTGCGTTTCGGGCTGGATAAGACCCGCAGACATGATCAGCTTGGCCGCTTCGTCCGGCGTCAACGGAACTTCGACCACTTCTGACGCAGGCAGATAAAAGTAGAAGCCGGTTGTAGGGTTGGGCGTGCACGGCAGAAAGACTGACATGTGCTCAACGGCAGGCAGATTGTCCGCAACGACCTTCGAGGGCGCCGCCGAGATGAAGACAATCGACCACATGCCCGGCTGCGGATACTGGACAAGACCAACGCGCCGGAAGCCTGTGCCGGTCTGGGAAAACACCGTCTCGAAGATTTGCTTCAGGCTTTTGTAGATGCTGCGCACTACTGGCATGCGGTCGAGAATCCGCTCGCCCAACTTCAGCAGGGAGCGGCCCGCAAGGTTCGCCGTGAGAAAACCCAGCATGGTCAAGCCCAGGAAGGCGAGGATGACGCCGACGCCCGGCAAATGCATGGGAAGGTAATAGTCTGGCCACAAACTGGCCGGCACAAGCGGCTTCACCCACCCGTCGATCAACGAGATGAACCACCAGACGATGAACGCGGTCAGCGCCAACGGACCAGCGACAATGAGGCCAGTAAGGAACCATGTGCGAATGCCTGAGCCAAACGTATGGGTCCGGGGCGCCGGTTCGGGCGGAATGAGGGGCGGCTGGTTCATGAGCGGTTCAGGTTTCCTGACGCTTTTATGGATATATGGAACCGCGAACATGGCGCGTGGCGCGATACGTAGCAAGGGCCTCCACGGCGCCTGTTTAAGTGGCGCCATGCAGAACTTTTGCTTTTAATGCATTATTGCGAAAGATAAGGTTCGGCTACTGCAACGCAGCCAAGATCGAGTGGAACTCGGGTTCGATCAGGGAACAGAATGTCCAATCCGCCGTCGCAGGGGTCTGTGACCGCCTCGCCTCCCCCGGGAAGTGATCGCGCGGTAGCGATGCGGTTCGCCAATTTGACCGGCGGCTTCTGGCGTGGACCGGCGGCCCGCACGGCGTGGCTGCTGACGTTGGCTCTTGCGGGCTGCCTCGTGTGCAAGCTCATCGTGGACGTGGGCCTTAACTCCTGGAACCGCTGGTTCTTTGACGCTCTGGAGCGGCGGGACAGCCAGTCGGCGATGTTCGCTGTTTTTGCTTTTGCCGGGCTGGTCGTAGCCATTTCTGCGGTCGGCGTCGGCATCGTGCTGGCCCGCGAGCGGCTGCAAGTGCGCTGGCGCGAATGGTGCACCCACAGCTTCATGACCGGCTGGCTGGCAAAGCGGCGCTTCCATCGGCTGACCGCTGCCGGCAGCACCATGCCAAACCCGGAATACCGGATATCCGACGACGTGCGCATGGCGACGGAGCCGGTGACAGACTTCGCCATCGGCCTTTTCACTGCGGTTTTGGCCGCATCGACCTTCGCAGGAATTCTGTGGAAAGTCGGCGGCTCGCAGGATGTGACGGTGGGCGGCGTGTCGTTTACGATCCCGGCGTTCATGGTTCTGGGCGCCCTCGTCTATGGCGTCTCCATGTCGTCGCTGATCCCCATCGTGGGACGCAAACTCGCGCCTGCCGCAGCGGCAAAAAACGAAGCAGAGGCCCGATTCCGCTTCGAGATGATCCGCCTGCGCGAAAACTCCGAAGGCGTCATCATGGCGCGCGGCGAACCGGAAGCGCGGCGACGGCTTGACGGGTCTTATACGTCGCTGGTGCGAACATGGCTGGAAGTGGTTCGCCAGCACGGCCGCCTGACGTGGGTCACCAACTCGAACAGCGCGATGATTCCGGTCGTGCCGCTTGTGCTGTGTGCGCCGAAGTACCTCTCCGGCCAGTTGACGCTTGGCGAGGTGATGCAACTGGCGTCTGCGTTTATTCAGGTGCAGGTAGCCATCGCCTGGCTCGTCGACAATTATCGCGCCATTGCGGAATGGTTCGCGTCGGCGCGGCGCATCGTTGAACTTGTGGATTCATTCGAGCAGTCAGATTTCTCGGGCCCGCAGGGCGTGGCGAGCGTCACGATGGCTGTTAGCCGGGATGATAGTTTGCGGCTTGAGCGCGTGCGCTTGATCGACGAGACCGGGCAAGTTGTCGTTGAGCAGGCCAACGTCGCAATCTTGCCCGGCGAACGCATTGCGCTGGCTGGCGAGCCCGGCGCGGGCAAGAGCGTGCTTGTGCGTGCGATGGCGGGCCTGTGGCCGTGGGGCGAAGGGCAGATTGCCCTGCCCGATGGGCTCAGTTTGAGTTTCCTTCCCGCTGCTCCGTTTCTGCCTGCAGGTTCATTGCGCGAGGCGCTGACCTATCCCACGCCGCCGGATGCGTTCGAAGACACGCGTCTGCTCGCAGCGCTGGACGCATCTGGCGCTTCCGCACTTATAACACGCCTTCAGGACGTATCGCGTTGGGACCAGACGCTTTCAGCGACGGAACGCCAGCGGCTGGCGTTTGCGCGCGTGCTGCTGCAAAAACCCGACATCGTCATCCTTGAGGACGCTCTGGCGCCCTTCGATGAAAGTTCGCAAGCCAAAATGCTGGATGCATTGCTTGCGGGTTGTCCTCATTCAACCATTGTCGCAGTGGGCGTGCGCGCGAGCCTGACGCAGCGCTTCGACAGATTTCTCTACCTCCAGAAAGGCGCAACTGGCGGCAGCATTCTGGTGGAGACCGATGCGGCCGGGCAACCGGCGTTGTCGGTCGTCGGCGGCTATGAAGGCCGCCGGGACGCGGCTGGTCTGGCATGACGTTTCAAACAAAAACGAGGGGAAGTTAAGATGGCTACCGAATCAACCGGCAAGATGCATTTCTGGGACGCGTTCTGGGATCTGCGCGTTGATGAATGCCCCTGCGACATTCATTTTTGCAACTGGCTTGAGAAGGAAAGTCTCAAGAACAAGACGATCTTCCATTTCGGCACAGGCGGCCATCACATCGTGGGCATCCGCACGGCTGAGAACGACAGCGGAAACTGCGTACTGGGCATCACCGCCGCGCCGCAGGAATACGAGACCTTCATCAAACTCGCCATCGAGCGGCCCGAGATTGAGAAGACCTACAAGACCTTTTTCGGCGACATCTATCAGCTTGATGCGCGGCTGCTGCCTGACTTCGACGTTGTCACCCTCTTCCACCTGTGTGAATTCCGCACCGAGAAGAACGACGAATACGGCGCGCTGACAGACCGCGAAGTCACCGACCTCTTGACGAAAAAGACCCGCTCGGGCGGCTACATCGTATTCTATACGAAGTCGTACGCTTTCGACACGGCTGAGAAAGTTATCGCTGCGTGGGAAAAGGAAATGCCGGTTGAAAAAGTCGGCATGTACGAGACGCTTCTCGTCTATCGCAAGAAGTAAGTTACCCGGGAGGCTGCCTGCCGATGCAGCGCAGCCTCCTGTCTTGTTAGTCGATGGAGCGTTACTCGACCGTAACGCTCTTGGCGAGGTTGCGCGGCTGGTCAACGTCTTTGCCCATGGCGACCGCCGTATGATAGGCGAGCATCTGTGCGGGTACGGCATACACGATGGGCGCGAAATCGGGCGGCATCGCTGGCATGGAGATGTGGCCGTCGAAATTTATCGCCGATTCTTCCGCGGTCTTATCATCCCCTATGAGAATGATGCGCCCGCCGCGCGCCGCCACTTCCTGCATGTTCGAGACAGTTTTCTCGATCACCGCATCATGGGGCGCGATGACGATCACAGGCATGGACTCGTCGATCAGCGCGATCGGCCCGTGCTTGAGTTCTCCGGCCGCGTAGCCTTCGGCGTGGATGTAGGAAATTTCCTTCAGCTTCAATGCGCCTTCCAGCGCCAGCGGATAGCTGGTGCCGCGACCCAGATAAAGCACGTCCTTGGCTTTCGAGAGGCCATGCGAAATGTGCTCGATGGAAGGCTCGCGCTTGATGGCTTCAGCCATCAAACCGGGCACGCCAATAAGTTGCGAAACCAGTTCGTGCTCACGCTCCGCAGTCAACACGCCGCGTGCGCGACCGATGGCGATGGCAAGGCACGCCAGCACCGACAGTTGGCACGTAAAAGCCTTTGTCGAAGCAACGCCGATCTCTGGTCCAGCGAGGGTCAACGCAACCGCATCGCTCTCGCGCGCAATGGTGGATGTCGGCACGTTGACGACGGACAGAACCTTCTGCCCCTGCGATTTTGCGTAACGTAGCGAGGCCAGCGTGTCAGCCGTTTCGCCTGATTGCGATACGACAATCATCAGGCCCGCCGCGTCAAGCGGGGCTTCGCGATAACGAAACTCGGAGGCAACGTCGATCTCGACGGGTATGCGACCGAAACGCTCGATCCAGTATTTGCCAATGAGGCCGGCGTAATAGGCGGTGCCGCACGCGGAGATCGTGACACGCGAAAGCGTGGATGCATCGAACGGCATTTCGAACGGCAGGCGCACGCGGCCTGACGACATGTCGAGATAATGCGCCAGTGTGCGGCCCACGACTTCCGGCTGTTCGTGAATTTCCTTCGCCATGAAGTGACGATGGTTGCCCTTGTCGATCAGGAAGGCGGACGCCTGCGTCTTCTGCTTCGCGCGCAGTACAATTTGGCCTTCGGCATTGCGGAACTCGACGCTATCGCGCGAGAGGATCGCCCAGTCGCCGTCTTCAAGATAGGTGATCGTGTCAGTGAACGGCGCCAGCGCAAGAGCGTCGGAGCCGAGGAACATCTCTCCCTCGCCGTAACCAATGGCGAGCGGAGCGCCTTGCCGGGCGGCGATGAGAATGTCGGGCGCGCCATTGAAGACGAACGCGAGCGCGAAGGCGCCCTTGAGGCGCGGCAATGCAGCCGCGACGGCGGCAATCGGCTCCTTGCCCTTCTCCATCTCATCGGTGACGAGATGCGCGACGACTTCCGTGTCCGTCTCGCTGACAAAGCGATGACCGCGCGCGGTCAGCTCTTCACGCAACTCACGAAAATTCTCGATGATGCCGTTGTGTACGACCGCGAGCCGGTCAGTGGCGTGAGGATGGGCATTGTTCTCGGTCGGGCGGCCATGGGTCGCCCAGCGCGTGTGGCCAATGCCGACGAAACCGCGCAGGGGCTGTTCGTTCAGCCGCGCTTCGAGATTGCGCAATTTGCCTTCAGCGCGGCGCCGCTCGAGGTGGCCCTCTTCCAGCGTGGCGACGCCAGCGGAATCATAACCGCGGTATTCGAGGCGCTTCAGCGCTTCGACCAGACGGCTCGCGACCGGTTCACGTCCGATGATGCCGACAATTCCGCACATTCAGGAAAACTCCGCAATCAGGCGCGCCCACGCGAGGCGCTGGTCCAGCCGTACATTCTCAGGGGCGCCAAATGAAGGCAAAACAGCCCCTCTGGTTAAGAGCGCCATAAGCTTCAGGCCTTCGCCCTGGGCTTCTGTCTGGCGCGGAAGTTCGTCGCCCATCCGGCCTTCTCGATCTGGCGACCGCGCGCCACCGCCAGCGCGTCAGGCGCAACGTCCTGCGTCACGACCGAGCCGGAGCCAACGTAAGCCCCGGCGCCAATGGTAACCGGAGCCACGAGGGACGTGTTAGAGCCAACAAAGGCGCCTGCGCCAATGGTCGTGCGGAATTTGCTGAAACCGTCGTAATTGCAGGTGATTGTGCCTGCGCCAATGTTGGCGCCCGCCCCGACGGTGGCGTCGCCGATGTAAGCTAGATGGCTCACCTTGGCGCCCTCGTCGATCAGCGCCGCCTTCACCTCGACGAAATTGCCCACCTTGGAATCCTTGCGCAGATCCGCCCCGGGACGCAACCGGGCGAACGGCCCGACATTCGCGCCGCCAGCAACCTTCGCGCCTTCGAGATGCGAAAAGGCGTGGATGATGGCGCCGTCAGCAATCTCGCATCCGGGCCCGAAAAACACGCTAGGTTCGATGAGGACATCGCGGCCGATTTGTGTGTCCCATGACAAGGTTACGGAGTCAGGGGCGATCATGGTCGCCCCGCCGCGCATGGCGGCGACTCGCAACCGGCACTGCATGACGGCCTCGGCCGCAGCAAGCTGAACGCGGTCATTTACGCCCATTGCTTCTTCTTCGCTGGCCATCACCGCGACGCAGCGCAGGGCGTGTTCGCGAGCCTTTTCCACGACATCAGTGAGGTAAAACTCGCCCTGCGCGTTGGAATTGCCGATGGCGGTCAGAAGCGTCAGCGCCTTGCGCGCGTCGATGGCCATGATGCCTGCATTGCAGGTGCGCACGGCGCGCTCCTCCTCGGAGGCGTCCTTCTGCTCGCGGATGGCGAGCAGATCGTCGCCGTTTATGAGCAGGCGGCCATAGCCGGTGGGGTCAGCGGCGAGGAAACCCATTGCTGCGACGCCAGCGCCGGACGCCAGCGCCTCGCGCATGCGACCCAACGTTTCTGCGGTCAGCAGCGGCGTGTCGCCGAATACGATCAGCAGGTCATCATAGCCCCGTGCGATTGCTTCCCGGGCTGCGAGCGTGGCGTGGGCTGTGCCAAGACGTTCGGTCTGGACGTAAACGTCAATGCCCGGCGCAACAGCTCGCGCAGACTTGGCGACATCCTCGCGCCCCGGCCCAACTACGACGGCGAGCGCATCGGCCCCCGCCTGAGTGCAAGCCGCCAGCACATGCGCCAGCATTGGCCGCCCCGCTACGGTGTGCAGCACCTTGGGCAGGCTGGATTTCATGCGCGTGCCTTCACCGGCGGCAAGCGCGATTGTGAGGCACGAACGGCGCGCAGGCGCTGGCAAGGTCATGAACGGCGTCTCCGAAAAATCATCTTCATTTTACCCCACGTCCGCAGCGTCGCCAAAACAACCGGAAGCCAGCGCAATCGCCGGAAAGTCGTCGCACGCGCGCCGCAATCTGCTATAGAGTGCGCCTCGCGCCTTTAAGACTGATTTACGGCGCCACCGTACCGGAGCGCCTGCCGTCGATGTACCAACGTAGGGACGTGTTGAAGCTTGTACTTGCGGGCGCGGGCGCCCCGGCGTTGGCAGCGGTTTCCTCAGGCCCCTCTTTCGCGCAAGCGACGCCGCCGGAGCCCGCAGCTCCGCCCCGGCTACCCCGGTTTGATGCGACGCAGGTGGCGGATATGGCCCGAAATCTTGCGCGGCAACCCTGGAAAAGACCTCCGCTGGATCTGCCCGAGCCCTTTAATAACCTGAACCACGATCAATACATGTCACTGGAACGAAAGCCGGAGGCTTTCGTCTGGCGCGATCAGTCCAATGGCTTCGCGCTCGAGCCGACGCCCCGTGGATTCATCTTTAATAATTCGCTTCAGATCAACGTGGTTGAAGACGGCGTCGTGCGTCGCATCGCCTACGATCCGGCTGACATCAATTTCGGGCGTGTGCCTGCTGCGGCCGAACGCAAGGACGTAGGCTTTGCCGGATTCCGGCTTTGGCAGCGTGGACAGGACGGCGCCTTGCAGGAATTCTGCAATTTCCAGGGTCAGGGCTATTTCCAGACGGTCGCCCGGGGGCAGCCGTTTGGCGCGTCGGCGCGCGGTCTTGCGGTGCGTCCACTGGACCAGGCGAGAGGCGAGGAGTTCCCCTACTTCTCAACCGTATGGATCGAACGCCCGGTTCTGGCCGCCAACGCGATCACCATCCACGCGCTGCTGGAGTCGGAGAGCGTCACCGGCGCGTTCCGCTACACCATGCGCCCGGGCGACGCGACCATTGTCGATACGGAATGCATTCTCTTCACGCGCACGGCGATCGACAACATCGGCATCGCTGCGATGCAGGGAACGTTTCTTTTTGGACAGATTGACCGGCGGCGCGGCGATGACGTGCGCCCTAACGTGTATGATGTCTCGGGCGTGCAGTTGCGCACCGGCAAGGGAGAATGGATCTGGCGGCCAGTCGCCAACCGTCAGTCGATCCAGTTGTCCGCGTTTGTCGATGACAACCCGAAGGGGTTTGGCATCGTGCAGCGCGACCGTGATTTCTTGTCGTTCAGCGACGATGACAATCACTGGGAGGCGCGACCTTCCGTATGGACCGAGCCACTCGGCGACTGGGGCCCCGGCCATGTAACGCTCGTGGAGATTCCCGCCGAATCTCAAACCAACCAGAACATTATTGTTTACTGGCGGCCGAGAACTCCCATCGCGGCGAACAGCGAAGCATCATTCTCCTTCCGTCAATGGTGGTGCTGGACGCCGCCCGAAAGGCCGCCTCTTGCGGTGGCCGCGCGCTCCCGCAGCGGCCGCGCCAGTAACGCTCCGCAGAATGCCCGTCGCCGCCGGTTCATGGTTGAGTTTCGCGGCGACGCGCTCGCCAATGCCGCGCGCTTTCCTGAAGTGACAGCGCGGGTGACCACCATCCAGGGGTCGATTATCTCGTCCAGACTCATCCTGGCGCGCCACGAGAAGGCCGCGCGCGTCACATTTGACGTGGACGCAGGCAACGAACCCCACACAGAATTGCGCTTGATGCTCGAGGCAGCGGGCAAGCCAATCAGCGAGACGTGGCTCTACAGATGGACTCCGTGACAACGCTAAACGAGACCGCGCAACGCGGCGGCGGGACATACTCAACACCGCCTGAATCGCCGCTCGCGGCGCCGGCCCAATCTTTCTCGCGCTTTGATCGCAAGGGGCGGCACAAGCCCGCGCGCCCGCAACTCGACGCAGTCACAATTTTTGCGAGGCTGTTTGTGTTCGGCGGCGCGGCGCTGCTGACCGCCTACGGCGTCGTTGAAATGTACGGCGTCATCAACGTCGGCACGATTACAACGCTCAAATGGGCGTTGCTGGTGCTGTTCGCCATCAACTTCTCCTGGATCACGCTGGCCTTCACGGGCAGCATCGTCGGCTACATCCATTTGCTTTTCGCGCCCCGTCCGCAGTCCATACCAACGGAATTGCGTGAGCAGACCGCGATTGTGATGCCGATCTACAACGAAGCGCCGTCTCGCGTGTTCGCCGCCATGGAGGCGATGATCGAGGAGGTCGAGGAGACTGGCCTCGGACATCATTTTTCATGGTTCCTGCTCTCGGACAGCACGAACCCGGACGTGTGGGTTGCTGAGGAGCAGACCTATATCGCGCTGAAGGAGCGCCTGGGGGACAAGGTGCGGGTCTACTACCGCCACCGTCCGAAGAACATCTCGCGCAAGGCGGGCAATATCGAAGAGTTTCTGCGTCGCTGGGGCGGCGCCTATGAGCACATGATCGTGCTCGACGCCGACAGCCTCATGACGGCCGAATGCATCGCGCACCTTACCGCCGCGATGGAGAAAGACCCGGACGCGGGCATCATCCAGACTTTGCCGCTTATCATCAATCGCAACACGTTCTTTGCGCGGTTGCAGCAATTCTCCGCGCGCCTGTACGGCACCGTCATTGGCGCCGGGCTGGCCGTTTGGTCAGGTCGGCAAGGCAATTACTGGGGCCACAACGCGATTATCCGGTGCCGCGCCTTCGCGGCGCACTGCTCCATGCCTGTCCTGAGCGGAAAGCCACCCTTTGGCGGGCATATTCTTAGCCACGATTTCGTTGAAGCCGCCATGATAATTCGCGGCGGCTACGGCGTTTACATGTTGCCGACCCTGCGCGGCAGCTACGAAGAAAGCCCTCCGTCTTTAATCGACGTCGCGACGCGCGACCGGCGCTGGTGCCAGGGCAATCTGCAACATCTGCGTGTGATCTCCGCGCGCGGGCTGTCGATGATGAGCCGGCAGCATTTCGCCTCCGGCGTGTTTGGGTACGTCAATTCGCCGGTATGGTTCGCGGCGTTGATCGTCGGCATGTTCCTCGTCGTACAATCGGCCTACATCAGGCCCGAATACTTTACGCACGAGTTCCAGCGCTTTCCTGATTGGCCGCGCTTCGACTTTGAGCGCGCCCTTGACCTGTTCATGCTGACGATGGCCGTGCTGCTGACGCCCAAGGCGCTTGGCCTTTTGTACGCACTGTTCCGCGCGCCAACTCGCAAGGCCTGCGGCGGCGCCTTCGGGCTCATCGTGTCATCCATTGTCGAAATCATATTCACGGCGCTGATCGCGCCGGTCATGATGGTTATCCAGACTGGTTCGGTGTTGCAGATCGTGTTCGGACGCGACACCGGGTGGACGCCGCAGCGCCGCGACGACGGTTCGATTCCCTTCAGCGACATTGTGCGGCGGCACCGCGGGCACATGGCGCTTGGGTTTCTGACGCTGATCGTGGCGTTGATCCTGTCCACGTCACTGGCGGCCTGGATGTCGCCCACCATAGCGGGGCTCATCCTGGCCATTCCATTGTCGTGGGCCAGCGGCAAGCTCGCGCTTGGCATGGCGATGCGGCGCATGGGGCTGCTTGTGACGCCCGAAGAAGGAAACAGACCTCGCGTTGCGGCCCGTGCCGCCGAAATTGAAGAGAGCGGGCGCAAGGTCGACGAGCACGTAAACGCGCTCGTCGCGGTCCACCAAAATCCGACATTGCGCGACGCGCACGAAAAGATGCTGCCCCCGGCGGGGCGCCGTCAGCGCGGCGAAATCTATACGGAACGCGTGATTGCGGAAGCCAAGCTCATCGACGCGACAAGCATCGATGATGCGGTTGCCTGGCTGAAACCAGCCGAACGGATGGTGATCCTGCACGACCGGGCGCTCATCGACATGCTGACGCGCCTGCCAAAGAGCGCCGGCGGCGCTGCGACTTAGTCGCTGTTTGCAGCGGCTAGTCCTGCCCTTCGATCAACCCTGCGGTCGTCACGACGACCCAGCGTCCGTCGCGTTTTTCCACGCTGCGCACACGGCCAGCGCCGGGCAATTGAGCGCCGGGGAACACTTCCATCATGCCGTAACGACTTTCCACCAGCGCGCCGCCGCGGAAAACCTCCCGCAGGACATAGCCGCGCACGGCTTTGGCGTCGGCAGTTTCGGCCTTCGGGGCAACCGTGGTTTCCGGCGTGCCGCGCGTAACGGGGGCCGTTGTTTTTTGAATTGCGCTAACGGGCGCGGGCGCCGACACTTGCTTCTCGACGCGATCAAGGCGCTCGGTGATGCGATCCATCCGCGTGCTGATATCCTTGTCGGACCGGTCGAGGCGGGTCGACGTCTGCGTTAGCGCCAGTGTCTGGCGGCGGGCGATCTCGTCAATCCGCTGCGCAAGAATTTCGATGCCGGGCTTCAATGTGGCCTCGGCTCCGGGAGTTGTTTCAATGTGCTTGAGGCGCGCCTCCAGGGCCGCAAGCGCAGCAGTCTGCGCTTTGATGTCGTCAAGGATCGCGCCCTGCAGCTGAAGCCGGTCGCCTCCTGCGATAGCGGGTCCAGATTGCGCGCCTGCGTACCAGCCCACCGACCCGGTCAAGGCGAGGAGGAGTGCTGGCAATGCCCAGCGGCGCAGCTCGGCCCGGGAGCCAACGGCAGGCGCAGAGGTCGCAGAAGCGGCTTCGGCGCGCTGGTTATAGGGAACGAGTGATTTGCTAGACGACAGTTCGGGGCCGTCCGGCATGGACTTGTCACTGATCGAAGACATGGGACTGCTCACGCTTATTCCCGCCGCCGCGCGGCGCGATGGAAAAACCGTGCCAGCCGATCTTTAACAATCGGTAAAGGTTAAATAATTCCCAAACGTAAGGACCGACTGCGCCTACCGGCCCTTTGGAGCGTTTTGAATGTACGCGTGGATGAACTCCTTCACCGGTTGCGGCAACACCAATGTCCGCCTCACACGGTCGGCTACGTCATCGCTTGCCGTCCATTCAGGCCCGAAGCCAAACGCCTTGACGGCGTCGTCTTCGTAGCTCTTGTCGTCGTTGAGCTTGCGAACGGCGTTACGCATGGCAGCCACGGCCTCTGGCGGTGCGTTCGGCGGCAAGACAATCATCCGCTGCATGGCGCCATTGAGCGCGATGACGCGCTTGTAGACATCCCACAATTCACCCTCAGGCATCTTGCCCTTGATCTGCTGGTAGAACTCGTGGAACGGCTTGATGTCGAGGCCGCGCATCTGCACGGTTTCAGTGAACTTCTCGCCGTCATAATTAGGATCGTAATAGGTTGGGATCACCTCGCCCTTCGCCACCAGGCTGGGTTCGATGACGCCGCGATAGCTTGGCGGCGATTCTGAATAGTAATTGATTTCGCCAGTCTGCAGCGCAAGGCGGGCGCCTTGGCTGCCTTTGTAACCAGTCACGTATTTATATTTGACGCCGAGCAGATCCAGCGTGATGCGCAGGAGCAGATCCTTGGCATTGTCGAGTCCAAGCCCGCCCGAAACAAGGTTCTGCGCCTTCATAATATCCATGCCTGTTTTCATGCCGGGCTTTACATCCGTGCGCATGAAATAGACGCTGGTGCCGGGCTGATACGCTACGAACTCATAGGTGCGATAGTCCACGCGATGCTGGCGCGTATCATTGGCGTACTGAAAAGCCGTGCCGGTGAAGTAACCGACGAACGTGCCATCCTTGGGCGCGATCTCGCCCAGATAATTGCGAGCGGTGAGACCCGCGGCGCCGTCCATGTTCTGGACGATGACGGTCGCGACGCCGTCCAGATGCTTGCCAATGTGGCGCGCCAGCACGCGCGCCTCAATGTCGGTCGGCCCCCCAGCTGCGTAGTTGACGAGAATTGTAAGGCGCTTGCCCTGATAGAACTGGGCGCTGGATGGCGTGGCCGCAGCAACAATGGCGGCTGCGGCAAATGCTCCGATGAGAATGGCCTTCATGACGTCCCTCCCTATGCGCCCTCGCGCGCGTTTTTGTGTCGTTCAATCTTTCCAGATTGTGCGGATATCGACCGCGCATACGCCTTGCCCATTTGGGCGAACGATAAGCGGGTTGATCTCAAGGTCGGCGATGCGCCCACGATGATCGAGATAGAATTTGGCCACCGCTTCGATGACGTCAAAGAGCGCTTGCGCATCAGCGGGGGGCGCGCCGCGGTAGCCATCGAGAAGCTTCTGCAATTTGAGACCAGAGATGGCGCGCTCGATCCCGGCGCGGGTGACGGGAAGCATCTGCACACTCACGTCAGCCATCAGTTCGACAAGCACGCCGCCTGATCCCAGCACCAGCATGGGGCCAAATTGCGAGTCCTCGCGCACGCCAACAAGCACCTCGATGCCAGACGCCATTTCCTGCACGAGGAAGCCCTCAATCGTGGCCTGCGGGTGCGCCCGGCGGGCTGAGACGAGCATGCGCTCTGCCGCCTGCTTCACATCCGCCGCAGACGCCAGTCCCAGCGCAACGCCGCCGACCTCCGTCTTGTGCAGGATTTGCGGCGAGACGATTTTCAACGCGACCGGGAAACCGATGGCGGTCGCCGCGCGCACAGCATCTTCCTGCGTTGGCGCAAATGCGCTTGCCGGCCCCTTGACGCCCCGCGCCGTGAGCGCCTGAAGCAAATTCTCCTCATTGATCTCCGTGAACGGAGCGGGCTGCGGCGCAGCGACCGGCTTGCCTGAGCGTTCCGCATGAAACCACAACGCGTTCAACGCACGGCACGATTGCGGCAGCCCTTGCAGGAAGGGAAAGCCCGCCTGAACCTGCGCATCGAGGGCAAATTTGCTCAGGGGATAAGCCATGCGCGAGAAGCCGACGACGGGCTTGTCGGTCTCCTGCGTCATAGCCTTCATGTCTTCGACGCCCCTCCACCGATCAAGGTTGGCGGGCAATTGTCCGGCCCAGGCGATCATGTCGACGTTGGGATCGTTCATGACGACGCGGCAGACGTTCGCAGCGTCGGTCAGATTGGTCGGGATGCCTGTATCAAGCGGATTCTTGGGCTGGATGCCTTCCTGCATGAAAGGCTTCAAAGCCTCGTTGGTCGCATCATCAAAGGTCGGTAACACCGAGCCTTCGCGCTCAACATCGTCATAGAGAAGATCGACCGTGCCGCCCGATGTCGTGATCCAGCCGACGCGGGGCCCCTTTGGAATGCGCCCCGTCTGGAACGCCAGCGTCGTCTCCACCAACTGGTCGAGCTCCTGGCAATTGATGATGCCGTAGCGGTCGCACATGGCGAGATAGCCGGAATAATCGCCAGCAACGGCGCCGGTATGGGAGGCGGCGGCCTGCGCAGATTTAAGGGTGGCGCCAGTCTTGATCGCGATGATCGGCTTGCCAGCGACAAGCGCACGCTCGGCTGCGCGCATGAAAGCTTCGGGGCGGCGGATGCCTTCAATGAAAAGCACGATCTGCTTTGTATGCGGGTCGTCCACGACGAAGTTCAGATAGTCGGCCAGATCAAGATCCAGCTCGTTTCCAGACGAAACGCCATAGGAGAAGTTCAGGCCCCTGCTCGCGCCCGTGGCCAAAAAGAATTGCAGCGTTCCGCCAGACTGAAAGATCGCAGCGACCGGTCCTGCGGGCGTCTTTGCGACGGAGGGATTAGGATAGGCGAACAGCTTTTCACGGAAACTGAAGGAGCCCATGCAATTGGGCCCCGCCACGCGAATGCCCGTGCGCTGCACGATCTCGCGCACCTGACGGCCACGTTCGTGCGAGGCCTCGCTGTCGCCATCGCCCACCGCGCCAGCATAAACCGTCACGGACTTCACGCCGACAGCTGCGGCGTCTTCCAGCACGCCTGGCACAGCAACGCCCGGCACGATCACGATGGCGTGGTCCGGCGTTTTGGGCAGGTCCTTCAGCGTTGGGTACGCCTTGCGGCCATACACTTCGGCCTGACGGGGATTGATGAGATAGATGTCGCCGCCGTAGCCGCCCTGGACTGACGCATTGAAGATGTCCTGCGGCCAGCGCCCGCGCTCTGACGCGCCAACAATCGCCACTGACTCCGGACTCAGCACCGTCTTCACGGAGCGAAACTCTTGCCCATCCTCCATCAAACCATTTCCCCTCTTTGATCTGTTGACGTGTTGCGCGGCTTATGTGCGGTCGGCGTCCGGCCTTCGATAGTCAGTTGTGGGGGCGCCTTTTTGCGATTTCAGATAGCCCTCGACATCGCCCAGCGGGTCCATTGCGCGGCGCAGGCGCTGACCCACAAGCTGATCAAGCTGAATCGCCTGCGAGAGCGTGAGGTCGCGATCCATCTGCATGGCGATCTTGTGGTGTTCCAGCGTTGCCAGATGGCGCGACGCGATATCGCGCGCCATGTCTTCAACGCGCGCCTCCAGTTCGTCCGGCGCTACGGAAAGCGAAACGATGCCCAGCTTGTCGGCCTCCTCGCCTGTCAAGTTACGGCCGAGCAGCGCCATGTAGGACACTTTCTTGATCGGGATGCCTGCGTGAACCAGCGTTGATGTCACAAGCTGGCCAAAACTGCCGCGCATCACTTCCGGCATGCCCAATTGCACATCGGAGGCGGCGATCACGAGGTCATGGCAGTTGACGATGCCCAGCGCGCCGCCAAGGCAGTAGCCGTGAATCTGCGCGATGAAGATGCGCGGAAAATTGCGGACGGCTTCCGCAATGCGGATGGTGAGATTGGGACGGTCCCAGTCGAGCAACGGTCCGTTGGAGACTTCGCGAAGAAAGGTCAGGTCGAGGCCGGATGAATACGCTGGGCCGGCGCCTTTGGTGATAACGACCTTGAGGCTTTTGTCCTCGCGAATGATCTCCAGCGATTCGAGGAAGGCCAGACACATGGGCCGGTTCCAGCAATTGCGCTTCTCCGGTCTGTTGAGAACAATGCGGCCGACGCCAGCGTCGGGGAGCCGCTCCAGCAAGAGCTCCGGCCAGCTTTTGATTTCCACCCAATCCGACATACGTGTCCGCCCTGCCTGCGTTTCTGGTGGTCTCTCGGCACGCCAAAGCGACCGTGTTTTCTAAATATTCGGAAAGGCGAGGGTGTGGACGCTAATAGCCACACGCGATGCGCGCTGGCTTCGCCGACGCCTTGTCACGTTTACCTCCCGATATGTTGTCGTGACTTTATCGGGGTGGGTCGGTCCGGCGCAAGTGGCGATGTGCACGACTACACCCGGCGCATTTCGGCCCCGCTGTCGGAACGTCCGAACTGGAAAGGCCAAGGCGAGGATACGCCGATCACGGAACGCTCTGGAGCGCGAAACGCTTCAGCCTGGCTGATGCCAGGCAGGCTTGCGTTTTTCCTTGAATGCGGCGACGCCTTCCCTGGCTTCTTCCGAGCGATCAAGCCCGCGCTTTTCTTCTTCGCGAGGCGCGGGCGCGCCGGACGCGATGTGCGCGATGCGGCGCTTGAGTTCGGATGTCGCCTTGGGCGCGCCCTGCAGAAAACTGTCGATGAGCCTCGCAACGCGCGAGTCCGTATCGCCTGCTGGATAAGCCTCGTGCGCAAGGCCCATTCGAAACGCCTCGGACGCGCTGAAGCGCTCGCCCGAAAGTCCGTAGCGGCGGAACGCCCGCGCTCCCATGCCCCTTATGAAATAGGCGGACAATTCGCGTGACGGCGCCATGCCGACGCGCAGTTCCGGCACGGAGAAGAACGCGCTCTCTTCGGCCATCAGGACATCGCAGCACACCGCCATGGCGAGCCCGCCGCCGATGCATCCGCCCTGCACGACGCAAATAGTGGGCTTAGGAAACGTATCGAGCGCCTCCAGCATCTGGCCAAGCGTCATGCCGCCGCCTTCACCGCGCCCGCCGATGTCCGCGCCTGTGCAAAAATGCTTGCCCTCGCCGCGCAACACGAGCGCACGCACACTCTCATTCAGCGAGAGGCCCTTCAGCGCGCCATATAACTCGTCCAGCATCTGCTGATTGAACGCATTGCCGCGATCAGGCCGGTTCAGCACGATGGTTGCGACTGCGCGCTGCTTTTGATCAACCCTTATCGTTTCAGTCATGGCGCGCCCTCCCCATATGCAAGCTTGTGGCGCAGCACCACGAGCGCATCGAGCGCAAGTGCGCCGCTTTCGCCCGGCACGGCGACGAGCGGGTTGACGTCGATGCTCTCGATGTCGTCGGCAAAATCGGCGGCCAGGCGGGAGATAGACGAGATCGCCACTGCAACGGCTTGTACGTCACAGGATGGAGCGCCGCGATAGCCTGCCAGCAGGCGCGCGGCGCCGGTGCGTTCAATGAGACGCGACGCTTCTTCGGGAGTCATCGGCACGGCGCCAAACGCAACATCCTTTGCAACCTCCAGAAGTATGCCGCCGGAGCCGAACATCACGACGGGTCCAACTTCAGGATCGCGCTGCACGCCAATGACAAGTTCCACGCCGCGGCCAATTTGTTGCGCGACGAGGACGCCCTCAAATGCCGCATCAGGCTGCTTGGCCGCAAGCGATGCCTTGATCTTATCAAAGCCCGCAAGCACGCCAGCTTCATCCATGACGCCAACCAGAACCCCGCCCACTTCCGTCTTGTGCTGCACGTCGGGCGACACCAGTTTCAGAACAACGGGAAAGCCGATTGCTATGGCCGCCGACATTGCGGTGTCCGCGCTGCTGGCGAATGTTTCCCTCGGAGCGTTGACGCCATAGACCGCGAGCAAGGCCTTTGAATCGGCTTCGCCCAGCGTGCGCTCGCCATCACTCGACAGTGTTGCGCGCGCCAAAAGTTCTGCCGCTTCTGGTGGCGCCGCGACCACTGCGCGCGGCGGCTCGTTCTGCGCGCGCGTCGTCGAGATGTTCCATTCACCCACGCGCCGCAGCGCTTTCAGCGCCTTGTCGACCTCGTGAAGAACGGGCAGCCCCATGAAGCCTTCGCGAAACGTGCGGCTGTAGTCGGTGTACATGTAAGACGCCATGGACACGACCGCGATCGGCTTGGCGTTCGGCGCCGCAGCCATCTCGTTCACGACGCGCAGGTTTGCAGCCTTGTCGTTCACGCCGTCGGCCGTCGGCAATTCCTCCTGCACAACGATCTGGTCGATATCGGGATCGTCCTGCATGATCTCGATGCACTTGAAGTATGCCTCTTTGCTCGACAGGGCCGCAAAGCCTGCGTCCAGCGGATTGCCCAGCGACGTGCCGATGCCCAGCACTTCGCGCAGACGCGCAAGGGTGCCTTCCTGCAAGGGTGGAAAGGAAACGCTGTTTCGCTCGGCTGCTTCCAGCAGCAGTCCCTTGAGACCGCCGGAGAATGTGATGGCGCCAATGCGGGCGCCATTGGGGCGCTTGCCGTGCGTCAACGCTTCCACGACTTCAGTCATGTCGTCGATCGTATCCACGCGGATGACGCCAATCGCCTCCGCCACTGCGTCGAAACATTGTAGCGATCCCGCGAGCGAACCGGTGTGGGCCAGCGCCGCCTTGCGGCTGGCTTCCGAGCCGCCAATCTTTATGGCGACGACTGGTTTGCCCGCGTTGCGCGCAGCGAGACACGCGGCGCGAAAGCGTGCGGGCTCGCGGATCGCCTCGATGAAACAGGCGATGACGGACGTGTCAGGATCTTGCGTGAAATACTCGATGTAATCAGCGGCGTTGAGGCCAGCCTCATTGCCAACAGTCAGCGCAAAGCCTGGCTGGATTCCACGGTTGGTCAATGAACGATAGATCGCGGTGACGATACCGCCGCTCTGGCCGAAGATTGCAACGGGCCCGCGCTTCAGTTCGCGAATGCGCCTGTCGGTCAGCGTCATGAAGCTGCTGGGCGCCGCGAGATTGCCGAGGCAATTGGGGCCCGACACGGCCATCTGCGCGTCCTCAATGGCTGCGGAAAGTTCAGCGCCGAGCTTGCGGCCCTCTTCGTCCCCGCCTTCGCCAAAGCCGCTGGAGAAAATGGTTGCACTGCGCGCGCCAGCCTTGCCTGCTGCGCGTATGGTGTCGATCACCGCGCGGCCCGGCACGAGCACGACGACGTGGTCGGGCGCTTCGGGCAATGACGCCAGATCCTTGTAGCAGGTCTCGCCGCCCCATACGGTTTCGCTGCGCGGATTGACAGGATAGATCGGACCTTTGAAGCCTGTGCGCTTCAATGAATTGTTGACCGTGATCGACCAGCTGCCCGCCCTGTCGCTTGCGCCGACAATGGCGACGTTGCGCGGCGCCAGTAGTGCCGAAACGCCGGCCGCTCCCTTGTGTTTCATCGTCATGTTCGTTCCGTCTCTTTGATGATCAGCCTGCGCGCAGCCCACCGCCGCGCCGCACGACCAGATAAAAAATGACCGCGATGCAAGTCATCGCCAGGCTCCACATGAGCCCCAGCGCCGCCAGCTCAGGCCCCTGCCCGTTGCCCCACAGATCAAACATGGCGACGGCCATGGTCTGCGAGCTTGGTCCCGACAACAAGACGGGGAGCGAAAGCGCGCGCGTTGCAAGCAGGAAGATGAAGAGCCAGCCAGCAATGAGCGACGGCGCCAGAAGCGGAAACACGATCCGGCGAAAGCCGGTCAACGGCGTGGCGCCGGAAGCCGCTGCGGCTTCCTCAAGTTCACGATGAAGTTGAATCATTCCTGCGTAGCTGTAGCGCACGCCATAGGGCAGATAGTTGATGATCAGAGCCCAGACGATGATCCAGACCGTCCCGTAAATTCCGACAGGAACGTTCAGGAAAAATTGCATCACGCCCACGCCCAGCACGATGCCCGGAAACACCAGTGGCGCTGTGCCAAGGTTATCCAGCACGCGCGCTCCGGGCGCCTTGCGCACGGTCAACCACGCGCTGACCGCCGTGAGAAGCATGACAGCGCTGGCTGAGACGAACCCGATCAGCAGCGTGTTGACGACAAGGGAAATGTAGCGGGGCGAATTCAGGATCGCGCGGTAATTGTCCAGCGTGAGAAGCGGAAACGCTTGCGAGCGAAACGTCTGATAGAACGGTAACAGCGACGCCCAGACAAGAATGAACGCTGGCAGGACAATCAAAAGAAAAAAGTAAAACGACAGTGCAAAACCCGCCAGCGGCCGCCAGGCGCCAAGATCAATCTGATTGGGCCGGAAGCTCTTGCCCGTGACCGTTGCAAACTTTTCAGCATTGCGCGTGAGGCGGCCATACCAGAACAGCAATGCGCCGACGATGAAGAGCAGAATGAGCGACAGCGCGCTGGCGGACCCGATATCGGGTGGCATCGTGCGATGCATCATCTCGTAAATGTCGGTCGTCAGCACATGGACGCGGCCCGGCAAGCCCACGAGCGCAGGGACTTCGAAAGCCTCAATCGTGCGGATAAAAACGAGCATCGAGAGCGCGAGAATGGCCGGCATCGACAATGGCAGCGTGACGCGGCGGATAGTACCCCATGTTGTCGCCCCCGACATGCGGGCAGCTTCCTCCAGCGCGGGATTGAAGTTGCGCAGCGTCGCGCCGAGTAGCAGAAAAACGAGCGGCGACCACAGCAGCCCCTCGATCAGGATCATCCCGCCCATGCCATAGACGTTGATGATCACGCCGGGTTCGCCGCTCAACTGCCGATACCACGTGTTGATAGGGCCCGAGCGCGCCAGCAGCAGTAGCCATGCGCTTGTATAGAGAACGTATGGAGTGCCCAGCGCGATGACGTTCGTCAGATACGTGAGCGACTTCAGCGGCGCGTTGGTGCGCTCCACAAGCCATGCGGCGAGGCCGCCAATAAGGAGCGAGAGAAGCGCGCTGCCAATGGCGAAGACGAAAGAATTCCAAGTGCTGATGAGTATGTCGCGCTGTGACAGCAGCGTAACGAAGCGCTCAAGCGTGTAGCGGGTCTGCGTGCCCTCTTCCACCGAAACCGCCCCAACGACGAGGAAGTATAGCGGCGGCAAAACGAGCACCGCTAGGATGAGGCCGACGACAGCGGACAGGATCGTCTTTTGTTCTATACGGCGCGCAAACAACGATCCGCGCGCCGTAGCGCGCGGTTCTTGCACGGCGGATGCGTGTTCAAACGCCATTTTTCAAACCCTCAGCGGAACACGTCTTTGTAGATAGCGCCCCACTTGGGAAGGTTGTCGAACACTTCTTCAGGCGTCAGGAATATGGCCGGAAACGTCTTGTCGCCGGGCCGCAAGGCGGGGTCCTTTGGCTGAACGCCGGGGTCGACGGGGAGATAATCGGCGGCGCGATAGAGTTGCTGGCCTTCTTCCGACATCAGGAAGTCCATGAACAGCTTGCCGGCATTCGGGTTAGGCGCGCCAGCAGTGAGCGACAGGCATGAAAATACGCCGAGCGCCGGCTCCATCGCGATCCATTCGACCGGCGCGCCCTTGGCGGCGCTGATGACGGCGTGATTATTGAAGATGTTCAGCGCAATTTGGTACTCGCCCGCGATGACCTGATCGAGCACCTGACGGGCGGCGACCTGCAGACCGGTTATCTTCTGGCCTGAAAGCTGGCGCAGATACGCCATGCCTTTTTCTTCCCCCATATGCGCAAGGACGACGCCCACAAAACCGGCGCCGCCCGAGGGCGTCACGCTGGAGTTCCACGCCATTTTACCGCGCCACTTTGGATCAAGCAGATCCTGAAATGTTCTGGGCTGCGTGCCCTTTTTCACAAGTTCCGTGTTGAACGCGGGCGTGAGCACATAAACGTTTGTGGCGACCCAGTAACCGTCCTTGTCCTTGAACTGCGCGGGCAGTCGGTCAGCGCTTTGCGGGATGTATTTAGCCACAAGTTTGTTGTTCTTCAGCGCTGCGGTTGCGCCCGTTCCATCGAAGACGTCGGCCTGAACGCGGCCCGCACGACCTTCGTTCTGGATACGCAGCGTCACTTCGTTGGAGTCCGCGCGGATGTAATTAACGCGCACGCCGTACTTTTTCTGGAAGGCCTCGGCGGCGGGGCGCGCAAACTGGTTGACGATCTGCGTCGTGTACCAGGTCAGCTGGCCTTCCTTCTTCGCGGCGGCGATCAGCGCAGAATCGGCGGCGGCGGCGGGCGCAAGTGACGCAAACGCAGCCGTGAGCGCTATCGCAAGTCTGTTAAGCGCAGCTTTCATATCATTCCCCTCCGTTCATTCGAACGATTATGCGATTTCGCCATGAGGCGTTCGCAGACGTATTCCTCCCGGCGCCCTCGCAGGCGCATCGACACGTTATATGGCCTCGGACGTATTGGAAACCTGCTCACCATTTCGACGCGCTCATGGTCGGCGCAGAATGATGAGCGCGTCCAGTGCGCGCCCGCCCGAGGGCAGCAGGCGGAACGGATTGACGTCGATGGACTCGATGCATTCGCCTATATCTTCAACGAGCGCGCCCACAGCCATGAGTGCGACAATGACAGGCTCAACATCAAGCGCAGCGCCGCCACGATACCCCTCGATCAGCGTACGGACGCGCGTGCGCGCGATCATGTCCAGCGCTTTGGCGCGCGTCATGGGCGCGGCGGCAAAAGTGACGTCCTTCATCAGCTCAAGCAGCACGCCGCCAGCGCCTGCCATGAAGACAAGTCCACATTCAGGGTCGCGGTGAGCCCCGATCACAAGTTCGACGCCCTGAGGCGCCTG
>JANPPJ010000084.1:0-4829 GCA_031428455.1 Hyphomicrobiales bacterium
TGAGCCTGTTGACGTCGGTAACGACGTCAATAACCACGTCCCTTAAAATCCGGACACCATCCACAACGAAACGCAAGGCGGTCGAA
This sequence comes from Hyphomicrobiales bacterium, assembly GCA_031428455.1. Taxonomy (GTDB): domain Bacteria; phylum Pseudomonadota; class Alphaproteobacteria; order Rhizobiales; family Beijerinckiaceae; genus Terripilifer. The sequence goes on from JANPPJ010000084.1 coordinate 87, forward strand.
ATCGGGCGGTTACATCCGTCACGCCTGCGGCGCGACACCTTCTCCCGCGAGGGGAGAAGGGAAAGGCCCTGCCCCTTTCACCCACCCCCGGGAACCCTCGCAATCCCCGCTCGTTGCAGATGCACCCCATCCGCAAAGGGCCTATCCCCATGTTCATGCATAATAAAAAGCTTCAGTACACGGTGCGCGTCAGCGAGCCGAACCCCGCGCTTGCCAACCTTCTGCTTGAGCAGTTTGGTGGACCGCAGGGCGAGCTTGCCGCGGCCATGCGCTACTTTACGCAGGCGCTTAGCGATGATGATCCGGGCCGCAAGGATTTGCTGCTCGACATCGCCACGGAAGAACTAAGCCATCTGGAAGTCATCGGCTCCATCGTCGCCATGCTCAACAAGGGCGTGAAGGCGAAGCTGTCCGAGGGCGCCATGAAGGAGGCCGAGCTTTATCTGGAACTGGGCCAGGGTAATTCCTCGCACACCACCTCCCTGCTCTACGGCGGCGGTACGCCGCTGACCAATTCGACCGGCGTGCCGTGGACGGCTGCGTACATCGACTCGATCACCGATCCGGCTTGCGATCTGCGCTCCAATATTGCCGCAGAATCGCGCGCCAAGATTGTCTACGAGCGGCTCATCAACGTGACTGACGACGCGGGCATCAAGGACGCCTTGACGTTTCTCATGACGCGTGAGATCGCGCATCAGAAATCGTTTGAGCGCGCGCTGTACGCCATTGAGCCGAACTTCCCGCCGGGCAAGTTGCCGGGTCACCCTGACTTTACGGACAAGTATTTCAAGCTGTCGCAGGGCGATGGCGAGGTTGAAGGCCCGTGGAACTCCGGTCCGGCATGGGAGCGGATTGAAGACGAGGAAGATGCTGCAGCCGTTGACGGCGGCGATGGCACGGCGTCCGTGAAGCTGAGCGCGCGCGACAAGAAGACGGCAGAAGCGATGCTTGAGCGGCTTGAGTCTGATCCAGCGTCCAACCCGCTCACTGGCGCTGATCTTGGCGCGGGACCGGGCGCTGGAACGACGCAGGAAGTGCCGAAGACAAAGGCGTAACGCCTTATCTTCTAAACTAATGGCCGTTGGCCTTTGCGCCAGCGGCCTTTTTGTATGCCGGCGCTGGCCGCGCGAATTCAAATAACGCTGAGTAGAAACAGCGGCAGTGCAACGACGGACAGGATCGTGGAGATCACCACAATGCTCGCAGCCTCTTGCGGATCGTTGGCGTAGCGCGCCGCGAAAAGATACGTCAGCACCGCGGCGGGCATTCCGCTCTGGATAACGACGACGCCGCGCGCTGCGCCTTCAAGCCCCAACATCAGGCATACGATCCAGCCAATGGCGAAGCCGCCCACAAGGCGCGCGAGCGAAAAGCCGATGCTGCGCTTGTAGGACGCAACGCGCAGCGAGGCGAGTGCGTAGCCCAATGACAACAGCATGAGGGGCACAGTGAGACCGCCGAGCAGGTTCACCGCGCGTTGCGCGACCGTGGGAAGTTGCAGCCCGGTCGCAATCATCGTGACGGCGGCGATGATGGCCCACGTCATCGGCATGCGCACGACTTCGCGGAACGTGATGCCCCCTGCCGCGATTGCTTGCCCGATTGTGTAATTGGAAATGCTCGACACGGCGAACCAGGCGATAGCCAGCCCCAAGCCCAATTCGCCGAACGCGAACAGGCATAACGGCAAGCCCATGTTGCCGCCGTTCGACCAGACAAGCGGCGGCACATAGGTGCGGGCGGACAGGCCCATCGCACGCGTCAAACCCCACGCGGCAAGGCCGGAAAAGAGAAGGCAGAGAGCTGACGCAAAGCCCATTTGCGTCAGCGCGGGGATGGTGAGGCCGGGGCGGGTCAACATGTCGATCACCAGACAGGGCGTCGAGACTGTGTTGACTAGGTGCGTTACGACATTCGCGTCATAGGGCTTTTTCGCCCGCGCCCACACATAGCCAACGCCGATGATGACAAACACTGGCGCGACGACGTTGAAGATGACGAGGATAACTTGCACGAACGCTCCCGCACTTGCGATGCGGGAGCGCTAAACGATTGTTGGCGTTTGAGCCAGCGGCAGTTTCAGCGATCAAAGCGCCGCGAGCGGCTGGGCTCGCAGCGCGAGCCTACCAAACACTGATCCGTATCGGCAGTCGGCGCCCAGGTGGCGACCTGTTCCTCGTCAGGGCCGCAGAACTGGCGCGAAGCGACGAAGCGGTCGTAGGTCTGACCGCCGGTGCTCAACACGATGGCGCCGCTTGAACGCACGAGATACTGCGCCTGGCCGCAACTCATGCCAAGCGTCGAAGGCCGAGCCTGAGCATTGGCCTGCGATAGGGAGACGCCGAGGGTCGACGCAGCAACAAGCGCGACCGTGAGGATATGATTACGCTTCATGGGATAATCCTAGCAATGTCCGGCTTACTGGGCCGAACTTATGCGCTCCAACGCGCGCGAAGCGGGAATGTTCAGGGCTTTACTGTCATGACCCGATTGTCATGACCCGATTGTCATGGCCCGATAGGGTCACGGCCGGCGCGGGACTCACAAACATAGCCAACCATGCATTGCGCGACGTCGCGGGTGGACGCCCACGTGGGAACGGCCATCTCGTCGCGCGTGCAAAATCCTTCGCCGCGAACGAAACGATCGTAGCTGAACCCGCCCGTGCCAAGAACAATGGCTCCGGCGGACCGGACTGTTCCCTGCGCCTGTGCGCAGCTCATGTTCACCGTGGAAGGGCGCGATTGGGCGATTGCTGCGCTTGAAACGAATAGCGCGCCAAAAACTGCAAGGGAAGTATATGACAGACGGGTAATATGCATGCCTCGTCTCCTGAACAGGGCCACCTGACAAGTATAGCTCAGATGAAGCCGTTTTCTAATCAGGCGGCGAACAAACATTCGCGAGCGGAACGCGGGCCGTTAAACGCACCGCGCCGCCGTCGAGAGAGACGGCGGCGCGTTATTCCGAATTCTGCCGCCGATCAGGCCTTGCCGAGAGCCTTCAGCGCGGATCGGCCCGCGTATCTGGCCTGCGAGCCAAGCTCCTCCTCAATGCGGATGAGCTGGTTGTACTTGGCCAACCGGTCGGACCGAGCCAGCGAGCCGGTCTTGATCTGTCCGCAATTGGTGGCGACGGCGAGGTCGGCGATCGTCGCGTCCTCGGTCTCGCCGGAGCGGTGGGACATGACGGCGGTGTAACCCGCGCGGTGGGCCATATCGACGGCGGCGAGCGTCTCGGTGAGCGACCCGATCTGGTTGACCTTCACGAGGATGGAATTGCCGACGCCCATCTCGATACCCTGCGACAGGCGCTTCACGTTGGTAACGAACAGATCGTCGCCCACCAGCTGGCACTTGGCGCCGATGGCGTTGGTCAGTTCTTTCCAGCCGGCCCAATCGTCTTCGGACATGCCGTCCTCGATGGAGATGATCGGGTACGCGCTGACAAGCCTGGCGAGATACGCGACCTGCTCGTCGATGGAGCGCTTCTTGCCCTCGCCCTCATAATGATACGCGCCGTCCTTGAAGAACTCGGTCGCGGCGCAGTCGAGGGCCAAATACATGTCCTTGCCGGGCTCGAAGCCCGCTTCGCGCATGGCGTTCATGCAGAAATCAAGCGCGGCTTCGGCGCTCGGCAAGTTGGGGGCGAAGCCGCCCTCGTCGCCGACGTTCGTGTTGTGGCCAGCCTTCTTGAGGCCGCTCTTGAGAACCTGAAACACTTCCGCGCCCCAGCGGACGGCTTCCGTCAATGATGGCGCGCCAACTGGCAGGATCATGAATTCCTGAAAGTCGATGGGATTGTCCGCATGAGCGCCGCCATTGACGATGTTCATCATCGGCACGGGCAGAACGCGCGCTGTGGTTCCGCCAATGTAGCGATACAGCGGCAGACCGGCTGATTCAGCGGCTGCCTTCGCCACGGCCATCGACACGCCAAGGATGGCGTTGGCGCCGAGGCGCGCCTTATTGGGCGTGCCGTCGAGGGCGATCATCGCCTCGTCCAGCGCGATCTGGTCTTCGGCGTCCATGCCGGTGAGTGCCTCGTAGATGTCCTTGTTGACGCTGGCGACGGCCTTCAGCACGCCCTTGCCGCCATAACGGGACTTGTCGCCGTCGCGCAGCTCAACCGCCTCATGGGCGCCGGTGGAAGCGCCAGACGGCACGGCGGCGCGGCCAAAGGAGCCGTCCTCCAGCACGACTTCGACTTCAACGGTCGGATTGCCGCGGCTATCGAGGATTTCGCGGGCGATGATGTCGAGAATGGCGGTCATGGGTCTCTCCGGGCCGGAATTCGCTTGTCTCGCCTGTCTAGTGGAGGAGTGCGCCAAGAGAAAGGGGGCAGCTCGCCCTGCCCCCGAGAATTGCCTTTTGTGAGGTCCAGGCGAAGCCTGAACCGCTATTTTGCCCTAACGATTCCTTGCAACGTGGCGATGACGGCCGGCGGCGTTGCGTAGACATCATCAAGAATGCGCTCGATCTGCGCGGGCGGCACGTAGTTGATATCCAGACCCTCGCGATCGGCCTGCATGACGAGTTCCGGGTCTTTCAACACGGCGGCGAAAGCGTCTCGCAGAGCTTTCGCGCGATCAGCCGGAATGTCCGGCGGCGCGGCAAATGGCCAGGCCATTTCGTCCCATGCCACTGCGAGCTTGAGAAGCTGGCGGTCCGCCTCGTCCTTCACGCTGTCCATGGCTAGCGGCACGTCTGGCATGAGCGGGCTTTTTTGAAGACCCGCCTG
>JANPPJ010000085.1:0-4656 GCA_031428455.1 Hyphomicrobiales bacterium
CTCGTCGGCAAGCTCATCGTCCACGGCCGCAACCGGAACGAATGCCTGATGCGGCTCCGCCGCGCGCTTGACGAGTTCATCGTCGACGGCGTCGACACGACGTTGCCGCTGTTCCGCACGCTGGTGCGCAACGCGGACATCCAGAACGGCGCTTATGATATCCACTGGCTCGAGAAGTTTCTGGCGACAGGGGGCATGGAGCCGAAGTGAGGGGACCACGCATCACGGGAAACTGTCGATGCGATTGAGCGTTTGACGTTTTTCGGGCTGAACCTAATTATGCTCGGAACTTGGGGCGTGGCGAATGGCGGGCGTAGGACAGCTGTACGACATCACGCCGAAGCTGCTGTTGCGGGCTTATTCCATCGGCATGTTTCCGATGGCCGAGAGCGCGGACGATCCCACCTTGTTCTGGGTCGATCCGGAAGAGCGCGGCGTCTTTCCCATTGATGGGCTGATCGTCTCCAAGTCGCTTGCGAAAGTGGTGCGCTCGGACCGGTATCAAATCCGCATCGACAGCGATTTTGACGGCGTGATGGATGGGTGCGCAGGCGGCGACGACTATCGGCCCAGCACCTGGATCAATGAGCGCATCCGCAGGCTGTATTACGACCTCTACCGGCAGGGGCATGTCCACACCGTGGAGGCGTGGCAGGATGGCGTGCTGGTTGGCGGCCTGTATGGGCTGGCGATTGGCTCGGCGTTCTTTGGCGAGAGCATGTTCCACACGGCGCGCGACGCCTCAAAGGTGTGCCTGGTGCATCTGGTGGCGCGGCTGCGCGCGGGCGGGTTCACGCTGCTGGATACGCAATTCGTGACGGATCATCTGGCGACGCTGGGCGCTGTGGCCGTGAGCCGGCGCAAATATCACCGCATGCTCGACAAGGCGATTGGCAAGCCTGCGAAATTTCTCGTCTGGCCGAAGGATGGTCAGGTGAATGGGGCGCGCGCGCTTGCTATCGTCAGCGGGGCGGATGAGACCGCCACGGTTAAGCCTTAAGCCGCAGACGACGCCTTACTGCGCGCCCTGCTCCGTGCGGTGCGCGATGACCTTGCCGCCATCCTTTGTGAGCGTGTGGACCCGGCTCCAGTGCGCGTCTTCCTGCGGGCTGATGGCCTCGGCGGCAAAGCCGGCCTTCTCGTCATTCACCGTTGTGCCGCTTTCGTCTGTGCGAACAGTAACGTGGGCGCCGTCGGCCCTCACAATCAGGGTCTCCTGCTGCGCGAGCGCCATCGTGGAGGCGGTGAGCATCAAGGTCAGGCAACAGATTTTGAGGCGCATGGGTCAGCACTCCGGTTTCATCCTAACCAAATGGTCGGATCAAAAATCGTTCCGGAGCTGGGCAGTGCGTGACAGAGGAGCTGAGCTAGAACAGTCCGAACGGCCCGCGTCCCGGCGGGGGCGGCGGCGGCTGGTTCGTGGGATAGAACTGCTGCGCGGGCGCGGAGCGCTGCTGCTGTTGCTGCTGCGCCTGCCCCTGCGGGATATTGCCGGGCGGGCGCGGCGCGCCGGGGGCGGCGCCAACTTCAACCGGGCGGCCCAGATCCTGCGGGCGTTGCTGCTGTTGCGGCCGCGCCTGCTGCTGCTGCGGCGATTGGAATTGCTGCTGCTGCGTCGGCTGCTGCTGGGTGGGCTGACGACGGGGGCGATTGGCGTTGGGCGGCGGCGGCGCAGACGGCGAGGTCTCGATCACGTCGGGCGCCCTGGCGATCTCGTCGCGGATGATGTCCTTGCCGCCCTTGCAGTCGGTAAGCCACGCGTCATAGACCGCGTGTTCGATGCCGTGCAGGCCGGGGCTGGCGGCGAACATCCAGCCGCCAAAGATGCGCTTGAACTGGTTTTCTGTGCTGACTTCCTCAACCTCGACGAACCCCGTCGTGAGAGGCGCTTCGGTCGCGGGCCGCGTAAAGCACACGCGCGGCGTGATCTGGAGCGAGCCGAACTGCACGGTCTCGTCGATGGCGGCCTCGAATGAAATGATGCGGCCGGTGATCTTGTCCAGCCCGGCGAACACGACGGTCGGATGGGCGATCTTGTCGGCATAAGCAGGCGCAGCCGCCATGAAGACAGCCAGGCAGCCAGTGGTGAGCGTGCGCGCGATCATTCCGAATCCGACTCCCCGGCTCCCGCCGACCGACTGCCTATAACATGGGGCCAGCGCGGTACGCCAACCGGGACTTGTTCAGCCGCAGGGACTGAGTCTGCTTCAAACCGGGCGAATCGATGACGTTCAGGCGCACTGCGCCCTGGCCCGCTGCCCGAGTCGCTGCATCTTGGCGGCGAAAGCTTTAGCTTTTACTTCGCCCATGCGGGCGACCTCGCGCTGCATGGCGGGCTGTCCGCCCGTCATGGCGGCGATGGCGGCGCGCCGCTCCGAGGCATCTAACTGGCCGCGCGCCAGTTTCGCCTGACAAGTGCAGGCGGCTTCACGTACGCCGCGCTTCATGCAAGCAGCAGCGAAGTCGTCGGTGCGTTGTTGGGCGAGCGCGGACGGAGCCACGAAAACGCTCACGGCGAGCATCGCGGCGCCAGCGGCGGCGGTGAACATTCTCATTGGCGGCTTTCCTGCGAATCGGTGTGCGCTAAGGCTCCAACGTCAGGAGCCCGGCGTCCACGCCTTGTAATCGCCCGTGGCGGCTGGCCGCACGCCCGAATTCACAATCGAGCCCTGCGGACGATAAGCTTCGGGCGTGCCGGTCATGTTGGGTTGATGTGGCATTTCCCAGTCTCGCGCGGTGTATGTTTCCGCCGTCGGCGGCGTGTCGGTTGAGTGGTGCAGCCAGCCGTACCAACCCGGCGGCGTGCTGCTGGCTTCGCTCTCGCCAGCGTAAATCACCCAGCGGCGTTCGTATCCAAGCGCCGGGTCCAGCGCGCCACCTTTGGTGCGATAATACGTATTGCCGAACTCATCCGTGCCGACGACCTCGCCCTTGCGCCACGTATGGAACCGCGTGTTGATCGTCTGTCCGCTCCACCATGTAAAGGTCTGGAGCAACCATGTCTTGATGGCCATCGGTGTCTTCCAAAGGGGAGCCGCAGGGCCCCTGTCCGGCGCGGACTATGGCGAGCGATTCCGGCCCTGTCCAGTGATCGGGCGCCCATTCGCGCGATGATCGCCGGCGCCGAATCGGGCCCAAGCGCCGCACCTGTCGACGATTCGCGGCCACCGGGCAGAAACGCCTGGAAAATTTCCCGTTCGGCCCGCGTTAGGGTTGCGCAAGCGCCGTCGTCAAGCAGCGCGTCGAATTTGCATCGCAGGCGGTGGAAAGCGGGCATTAACCATGTCGATCGCTGACAATCGCACAGACCGGCTTCCGGCCCTCTTGCCCCAACGTCCCGACTCGTCAGACACTTGGCGGAGTTTTCCCCACTACTCCCAGCCCCCAGCGGCGAGGCACAAGATGTTGGGTGTCGTCACAAAGCGCACACAATCTCTTGACGCAACGGCCAGAGAAGAGCACATTTTGCACGCCTCTGCAGACTCGAAAAAAAAGAGCGAGAGCGGCGGAGAGTAGCGGGCCGGTTCAACCGGCGCGCAGCGTTCAGGGACAGTCAGAGCGGAATTTGGGGGGAGGCCATGTTTGGCCTCACGCAGACCTGTGGTCTGCGTTTAACGGGGAAATGAGATGCGGATCGAGCGGCGCTACACAACAGCAGGACAAACGGCTTACGCGGGAATCGAATTCCGCAAGGCAAAGAGCGAAATCAGAAACCCGGACGGCTCCGTCGTCTTTTGCCTTGACGGGATCGATGTTCCCGCCACGTGGAGCCAGGTGGCGTGCGACATCATCGCGCAGAAGTATTTCCGCAAGGCCGGCGTTCCCGCTCGCCTGAAGAAGGTTGAAGAGAACGATGTTCCCTCCTTCCTGTGGCGCTCCGTCGCCGATGAGGACGCGCTCGCCGAACTGCCGAAGGATCAGCGCTACGGCAGCGAGATGACCTCCACGCAGGTGTTCAACCGGCTTGCCGGAACGTGGACGTACTGGGGCTGGAAGGGCAAGTACTTCAACGCCGAGGAAGATGCGCAGGCCTTCTACGACGAGATGTGCCACATGCTCGCCGCGCAGGTCGCTGCGCCCAACTCGCCGCAATGGTTCAACACCGGCCTGCATTGGGCCTATGGCATCGACGGCCCGGGCCAGGGCCATTTCTATGTCGACCCCTTCACCGGCAAACTCACCAAGTCGAAGTCGGCTTATGAGCATCCGCAGCCCCACGCCTGCTTCATCCAGTCGGTTGCCGACGACCTCGTCAACGAGGGCGGCATCATGGATCTGTGGGTGCGTGAGGCGCGCCTGTTCAAATACGGCTCGGGCACAGGCTCCAACTTCTCGCGCCTTCGTGGCGAGAGCGAGAAGCTTTCGGGCGGCGGCAAGTCGTCGGGCCTGATGAGCTTCCTCAAGATCGGCGATCGCGCAGCAGGCGCCATCAAGTCGGGCGGCACCACCCGTCGCGCCGCCAAGATGGTCGTGCTCGATATCGATCACCCTGATGTCGAGGAGTACATCAACTGGAAGGTCAAGGAGGAGCAGAAGGTTGCCGCCCTCGTGACCGGCTCCAAGGTCGTGTCCAAGCACCTCAAGGCCATCATGAAGGCCGCCGTCAACTGCGAAGGCCAGGGCGACGATTGCTTTGACGTGGCGAAAAACCCTGCG
>JANPPJ010000086.1:0-2180 GCA_031428455.1 Hyphomicrobiales bacterium
ACAAGCTCGACCTCATCCTGTTGTCGGACCAGACAAAGGCGATGCTCGAGGCTTACGGCGTCTGGGTGGAGAAAAGCATGTATGGACGTAAATACATGGGTGTGGAGCGAACGACCGTTTTGATTGACGAAAGGGGCAAAATCGCGCGCATCTGGAACAAGGTGAAGGTGGACGGGCACGCTGAACAGGTGCTTCAGGCAACCCAGGCAATATGACCGCAGCCGTGACCATTTTTGCAATGGATTAACCTTAATGATGTTGGGTGGGTTAATCAGGCGCCTCTTGAGTTCCGGCGCCAATGGAATTGCCCATGTCGCGTATCCAGGACCATGCGCCGCCGTTTGCCCGCAAGAAATCCCTTGCGCCCCAAGATGGCGAGCAGCGCATAGCGCTGCGCCGGGGCACATTCCTGGCGATGGTGGGGGCCCTCGTGACCCTCACCTCGTGCGCCGCCGGCGGACTCGGCTATGTCCTGTGGCGGGACGAGGCCCTGCTCGCGCTAAGCTCCCGCCATGCGAGCATCGAGCGCTCCTACGAGCACCATGTGGTGTCGCTGCGCCGCGAACTTGAGAAGGTCAATTCGCAACGCGTGCTGCAGGAAGCTGCCTTGGAAACTCGCGTTCGCGAGTTGTGGAATCGTCAGTCGCAGATCGAACAGCGCGCCACCATTCTGTCGACAATCACAGGCGGTGGCAGCGCGGATCAAACGACGCAGGCGGCACGCGTGGCGCCCCGCCCGGCGCAGCAGGGAACTCTCCCGACACCTGCACTCGGCTTTGCGCCTTCGGCGAAAGGCCCCATTTCCTCAGCGCTCGACGCGCTGGACAACGCGTCCCCGAAAAACTTTCCCAGCCTTTCTCCCAAGCCGGAGCAGAAAGACGCAACGCCGTCGAAAAGCGCCACGGATCGGCCTGCGCTTCGCGGCGCGATGGCCCCAACCGGCTTCGACATTGCGCCAGTCGGCAATCTTGCCTCCCTGATCACTTCGCTTGATCGCCTGGAGGCCCAGCAAGTGGGGCTTGCGAGCGCCGTTGGCGAACGCGCCAAGCGCGAAGCCCGCCGCCTCGAGAGCCTGGCCACGAACATCGGGCTTTCTCCGGCGCGGTTGGCGAAAGCTTCGGCGCCGTCTGCTGAAGGCGGACCTTTCGTCCCGCTCAGTCTCAACCCGGAAACTTCGGCGTTCGACCGCGAATTGCTGCGGCATCAGGACGACGTAGTCCGCGCCGACAGGCTGCGGCGTATTCTGGCGACCGCCCCGCTGGGCCGTCCCGTGTCCTCCACGGCTGAGCAATCCTCGGGCTTCGGCACGCGCATCGACCCCTTTCTGGGGCGGGCGGCGTTCCACACAGGCGTGGACTTTCGTGATGCACCGGGCTCCCCCGTATTTGCCACCGCGCCGGGAACCGTGGTCGCGGCTGGGTCCAACGGAGGCTATGGCCTGATGGTCGAAATCGACCACGGCAATGGCATTACGACTCGCTACGCACATCTGGCGACGATCATCGTTCAGGAGGGCCAGTCCGTGCCCGTCAAAAAAGTCATCGGACGCGTGGGCTCAACCGGTCGTTCAACCGGGCCTCACCTGCACTACGAAGTGCGCATTGATGACGATGCTGTCGATCCCACCCGCTTCCTGCGGGCCGGCCTGCAGCTGGCGTCAGCGAACGAGCCTGACGCGCATTAAAGAGCCAAGGCGCAGGTTGCCTTGGCTTTCATTCCGGCGCATCCAGAAGTGGAAAGCGGCGGTGAAATGAACAGCAGGCCCCAGGAGAACGAAAAGGCGGGCGACACGGTCCCCAAGAGCGGCCTTGCAGGCATTTTTCTGAATCCGTGGGTCTTGCTTGCGCTGGCCGGACTCTTCTGGAGCGGCAATCATATCGCAGCGCGCGCGGGCGCCGGACATGTCCCGCCCATGGGCCTTGCTTCGCTGCGCTGGCTGCTTGCGGCGGCGATCCTCTGGCCGTTCGTGCGAAACCATGTCCGCCGCGACATGCCCGCCGTTTTGCTCGGATGGAAGCCAATCTTGGCGCTGAGCGTCATTGGCGGGGCGATCTTCTCGGCCCTGCAATACACGGCGCTTCAGTACACGACCGCGCTCAACGCCTCTATTTTCAATTCCTTTGCGCCAGCCATCATCGTGCTGGTGGGCGCCGTTCTGTTTGGCGACCGGTTGCGGCCGG
>JANPPJ010000087.1:0-38504 GCA_031428455.1 Hyphomicrobiales bacterium
ATGATGGGACGCAACATCGGGATCGTAAGGCCCATTAGAGCCGCGCCGAACAGGCCGCCCATTAAGGACGACATGTAGGAGGCGGATAGCGCACGGCTGGCTTCGCCGCGCCTCGCCATCGGCAACCCGTCAAGCACGGTAGCTGCCGACCCGGCACCCCCAGGGACGCCGAATAGCACAGCGGGAATCGGATCGCCCGTTGCTGTGGTTGCACCCAGGCCAAGTAGCAGCGCCATAGCCGCGACAGGTTCCATGCTGAATGTAAACGGCAGCAAAAGCGCCGTTCCTGCGAGGCCGCCAATGCCCGGTATAATTCCGAGCACAAGACCCAATATCACGCCGATGAAAAGCATCAGCATTGTCCATGGATCAAACATCAATCCAAATGCCCTTACGGCGGCATCGACCATACTAACTTCCATGAAGTCCTCCCGAACCGCGCCGCACGCCTTTCAGGCGAAGCAGCAATGGCGGCTCTATGGTTTCACAACATCATCCGCCGCTAGCGAGCGACTGCGCCCGGCGTCACGCCGCCGACGCCAAGGCTAGGGGAGGTCCGCGCGCCTGAAATCCGTGCGTAAAAGAAAGTGGTTGAAGGTGCTGGGGAAACGCGCGCTCCAGAACCGGGCGCCGGTCAATGGCGACAGGCTCAATGGAGACGGTAATGAATGGATCGCCCCCGCTATCGTCGCCCGATTTGGTAGGCGCGCCAGAGGACGATTGAAGGTTGATGACTACGGAGTTTCGAACGTCGTCGGATGTCTTGAAATCGTAGGCGGCCAACATCGAAAAGATCGAGACAAGCAGATACAGAGCCAAGCTAACGCCGGCTATGTTCGGTCCCTCTCTGGTGCGATTGATCCTGTCCATGCGCTCACCGCACGACGTACAAAAGCCAAGTAGGTAATTGCGGATACACCGCTCCCCTTGTTTGGCATCCGCCCGCCTTGCTGACCCCCTCGCCCCTCGGCTTACGCCGTTTTTGCCCTGTATGTGGCAGGATCATGGTCAAATGTCGGAGGGCTCTTCAATTAGGGAAACTACGGAGGAGGTAAGATTCTTTTCACTGTTTTAATTGCCCCGATAAAACCGGGGTTAAAATATAGGCTGCGGTCTTTTACACCGTAAATATACCTAAAATTCTTTCGGTATTCTAAGCCAAAGCTGTGCGAATGATCATCGCCGCTGCCAACAGCAGGCTCATCCCCATCAGCCAAAACGCCAGAAACCAGGCCGCGCGTCGAATCCACATTTGCAGGCCCGGCCGTTCGGCGCCCGGTCTCAATGGTATCCCTCGGCGGGATCAATCTTTCCGCGAAATACCCAATATGCGTAGGCAGTATAGCCAAGAATCATCGGGATAAGCACGACAGCGCCAACAAGCAGAAAAGCCAGGCTTTCAGCGGGCGCCGCTGCGTCCCAGATGGAAATCGATGGCGGGGCGATCATCGGATAAAAGCTCACGCCAATGCCGACATAGCACAGGAAGAAGATCGCCAGCGCGGACAGGAACGGCTGCGCATCGCGGCCATTATAAAGCCCGCGATACAACATGAAGGCCGCTGCGGCCACCAGCAACGGCATCGCGCCGCTGAGCCAGACGGTCGGCCCCGTGAACCAGCGTTCCAGATACGCCGGGTTGAGAAACGGCGTCCACAGGCTCGCGATGCCAATCATCGCCAGGGAGCCAGCGCCTGCGATGAGGGCGAAACGCTTGGCGCGCTCATGCAGGTCACCCGCTGTTTTCATCACAATCCACGTGGCGCCCAGCAACGCGTAGCCGACCACGAGAGAGAAACCGGTAAAGAGGCTGAACGGCGTCAGCCAGTCCCACCAGCCGCCCGCATAGGCCCGCCCCTCCACTTGAATGCCCTGCACGAGCGCGCCCAGTGTCACGCCTTGTGCGAATGCGGCGACAATCGAGCCGCCGGCGAAGCCTCCGTCCCAGAAAAACTGCGCCCGTTTGGTGCGCCAGCGAAACTCAAACGCGACGCCCCGAAAGATGAGCGCGATGAGCATGGCGATGATCGGCGCATAAAGCGCGGGCATGATGACGGCGTAGGCCAGCGGAAACACCGCCATAAGCCCGCCGCCGCCCAGCACGAGCCACGTTTCGTTCCCATCCCACACCGGCGCGATGGAATTCATCATCACGCCGCGATCCTCCTCCCGCTTGAAAAACGGAAAAAGAATTCCGATGCCAAGATCAAAGCCGTCCATCACGACATAAGCAAAAACAGCAAATGCGATGAGGCCCGCCCAGACAAACGCCAGATCAGACGGGGTCATGACGCCGCTCCGCTGTCGGTCGCCGGAATGGCTCGCTCGTCGACCGAAGCGGCAGGCGTAATGCCAGCAGAACGGATTGGCCCCGGATCATCTCCAGGGGGACGGCCGCCCGGCCGCTGGCCCATGAGGCGCACAACATAAAACGTGCCAGCGCCAAAGATCGCGATGTAGGAAATAACGAAAGCGATCAGCGAGGCGGCCACTGCTGGAGCCGCAATTGGCGACGCCGAGTCAACCGTGCGCAACAGTCCATAGACCGTGTAGGGCTGGCGACCGATCTCCGTCACAATCCAGCCTGCTAAAATTGCGATGAAGCCGGAGGGCCCCATCACAAGCGCAACGCGCAGCAGCGCACGATCCGTATGCAGGCGGCCCTGCCAACGCCGCAGGAGGCTCCAAATCCCCACCAGCAACATCATCATGCCCAGCCCGACCATGATGCGGAATGCAAAGAAAACCGGCGCAACGGGCGGCCTGTTTTCCCGAGCCCATGACTTCAGGCCTTTGATCTCGGCGTTGGCGTCATGTGCGAGGATGAGAGAGCCCAGCTTTGGAATTTCCACCACGTAGCGAAGCGTTTCCGCAGCGTCGTCGGGAATAGCGAACAGGACAAGCGGCGCGCCGTGGCGGGTTTCATAATGTCCCTCCATCGCGGCCACTTTCGCGGGCTGATGCTTGAGCGTGTTGAGCCCATGCAGATCGCCTGCGAAAATCTGGATGGGCGTGACAATCGCGGCCATCCACATCGCCATCGAAAACATGCGACGTGACGCGAGGTCCTTGTCGTCACGCAAAAGCCGGAACGCGCCCGCAGCGCCAACTGCAAAAGCTGTCGTGAGATAGGCGGCCAGCACCATGTGCGCCAGCCGATAGGGAAACGACGGATTGAAGATGATTTCAAACCAGTTCACCGGCACAAACTGGCCGACGGCGTTGATGGCGTGGCCCCTCGGCGTATGCATCCAGCTGTTGGCGGACAATATCCAGAACGCTGAACCCAGCGTGCCTATGGCGACCATGCCAGTTGCGAAAAGATGCAGCCCCGGCCCCACCCGCTTGAGGCCAAACAGCATCACGCCGAGAAAACCCGCCTCCAGAAAGAACGCTGTGAGCACTTCGTAACCCATCAAAGGTCCGATGACCGGGCCGACCTTGTCCGAGAAGACGCTCCAGTTCGTGCCCAGCTGATAGGACATGACGATGCCTGACACGACGCCCATGGCGAAGGTGACGGCGAAGATCTTCTTCCAGTGATCGAAGAGCGTCAGATAAACGCAACCACAATGCATTGAGAACGAACAGATAGCTGGCGAGCCCGATGCTGAAGGCCGGAAACAGAATATGAAAAGCGATCGTGAAGGCGAACTGGATGCGCGCAAGAAATATGGCGTCGAACCCATCGAACATGGCCGCTCCGGTTCTGAAATGCGCTCGAAGGCCAGAGCCGCCTGTCGGGCAAGATACGCCCTGATCCCTCAATCACATTTCCTCCCTCCAGTTCCCTCTTGCGCCGAAATGCATTGGACAAGCAGCTTGCTGATCCGTATGCAGTTATGCGAAATAGGCTAAAGGTTCATACGAACCGCTTTGGAGGACTGGCGACGATGATGGATTTGCGCGGATTGTTGTTGAGTGCGGGCTTAATTCTCGCAGCGGGCGGTGCCCAGGCTCATTTTCAGCAGATCATCCCCTCTGCGGACGTCCCGGAAGCTGGTCAGTCGGTCAATCTCGAACTCGTCTTCACGCACCCGATGGAGCGCGGGCCTGTGATGGAGATGAAGAAGCCGAAGCGCTTCGGGGCGCTGATCGACGGTAAATTCACCGACCTGTCCGCCTCGTTGAAGGCAAGCAAGCGGCAGGAAAAAACGATTTGGACCACCGTGTGGAGGGCAGCCGCGCCGGGCGCCAGCGTATTTTATGTAGAGCCCGAGCCCTATTGGGAGCCTGCGGAAGGCAAATACATCATTCATCACGCGAAGGTCGTGGTGGACGCAGGCGCCACCGGCAAGGGCTGGGACGCCATGATTGGCGCTCCCGTCGAGATCGAGCCGCTTGTTCGTCCTACCGGATTGTGGGCGGGTAATCTCTTTCAGGGGATCGTCCGCAAGGACGGCAAGCCCGTGCCGTTCGCCGAGATCGAAGTTGAGTTTATGAACGACGGCTCAGTGACGCCGCCCAATGACGCGTTTATTACGCAGGTCATCAAGGCCGATGGGAACGGTGTTTTCACTTACGCCATGCCGCGCGCCGGTTGGTGGGGGTTCGCCGCGCTCATTGAGGCTGACGCAAAGATGAAATCCCCCAAGGGCGAGGACGCGGCTGTTGAACTGGGCGCCCTCATCTGGGTAAAGACGACTGCGATGCCCACGGCGCCCGCGCGCCGCTAAGCTGGAGTTAAAGCGAGGTCAGAGCAAAGCGTGGCGCATATCCCTGATGGAGTTCTTTCATGGCCGGTGCTGGCCGTGGGCGGCGTCGCTGCGGCGGCGGCGGTAACCGTGGGCGTGCGCGCCCTTGACGAGCAGCGGATCCCCCGCGTCGCCATCATCGCCGCCGCGTTTTTTGCGCTCTCGCTTTTCTCCATCCCCCTTGGCCCCAGCTCTGTGCATTTGCTGCTCGGCGGCTTGATGGGCCTCATTCTGGGCGTCGCCATCTACCCGGCCGTGCTGGCGGCGCTGCTGCTGCAAGCGGTCATGTTTGGCTTTGGCGGCCTCACCAGCATTGGCGTCAACACGATCAACATCGCCCTGCCCGGCGCCATTGCCGGTATGATCTTCGCGCCACTTGTGGCGCAGGCCGACGTCTCGCGCGCCGCGCTTTATGGCGGCGTATGCGCGGCCTGCGCAGTGCTGGGCACAGGGCTCATGGTCTCATTTTCTCTTTATGCGTCCTCGCCAGACTTTGCAGCTTCAAGCCGGATCGTCATCTTTTCCTACGCGCCGCTTCTGGTGGTGGAAGCCCTTGTCACCGGGTTCTGCGTGTCGTTCGTCAAGCGCGTAAAGCCTGAACTCCTCGCGCGCGCAAGGAGCGCCTGATATGCGCCTTGTCCTGTCTCTCGTCGCCGGTTTGTTGTTGACCCTCGCGGCTTTATCGCCTGCGCAAGCTCACCGGCTGCGCGTTTTCGCAACCGTCGAAAAGGGCGAGGTTTCCGGCTACGCGTATTTTGTTGGCGGCGCGCGCGCCAAAGGGGCCAGCGTTGTCTTTCGTGATCGCGCGGATCGTGAATTGCACCGCATGAGCGCTGGCGGTGACGGCGCCTTCAGGTGGAGACCCGAGCCGCCGCAAACCATCAAGATCGTGGTGGACGCGGGCGAAGGCCATGTCGGTACGCTTGTGATCGACCGCGCCCGCTTCATGGGCGCGCGCGCCGAGAGCGAGCAGGATGCGGACGAGGCGCCCCTTGCCGATGCATCGCTTTCCCCCCTCACCCGCGAGATGATCGAGACGACAGTGGACGAGGCCGTCGCACGGCATACGCGCCCGCTCATGGAAAAATTCGAAGCGTTGGAGACGCGCACCCGCTTCAACGACATCGTCGGCGGAATAGGCATGATCATCGGCATGGCGGGCGCAGCCATGTGGGTGCTGGCCCGCCGCAAGGGAGGGACAGCTTGAGCCTGTCTTCCAGCCTCAACGTCGAACACTTAACTGGCCCCATCGAGGCGCTCGATCCACGCTCGCGACTCATCGGCGCTGCGGTGCTCGTGGCGACGATTGTTTCGCTGCACACTTTTACCGGACGATTCGTTGCCCTCGCGCTCGCAATCATGCTCGTCGCGGCGGCGCGGATTGAATTGCGCCTTATAGTGCGCAGGCTGGCCCACCTCGAAGGCTTCATGATCCTGCTGTTGATCATGCTGCCGCTAACCGTTCCCGGCCAGCCGCTCGCCAGTTTTGGCCCGCTGACGATTTCTGATCGCGGCGTCGAACGCGCGTTCGGCGTCGTGCTCACCGTCAATGCGGCGGCGTTGTGCGTGTTTGCGCTCATTGGAACGCTGGAGCCCATCCGACTGGGCCGCGCCATGGCGGCGTTGCGCGTGTCCGAGCGTTTCGTGCGCCTGTTCATGTTCGTCGTGCGCTATCACGGCATTTTTGGCGTCGAGATCCGTCGCCAGTTCGAGTCGATGCGCGCGCGCGGATTTCGCGCAGGAGTTGGACGCCACGCCTTCCGCAGCTATGGCAACCTCGCAGGCATGATTCTCGTGCGCTCCATCGAACGCGCTGAACGCGTTGACGAAGCCATGCGCTGCCGTGGCTTCTCCGGACGTTTCCCCATGCGCCGCATCCGGCCCATGACGCATGCCGATGCGATGTTTGCCGCTGCTGCGGCGCTGATGATCATCGCGCTCGTCTTCGTGGACCGCTTCGCATGAACGATCTCATCACCTTTGAAGATGTGACGATCGAGCGAGACGGCGCGTGCGTGCTGCGGGATGTTTCATTCTCACTGGCTGCGGGCGAGCGCCTCGCCATCGTAGGCCCCAATGGCGCAGGCAAGACAACGCTTTTGCGCGCAATGGTTGGCCTCCAGCCCATCACGAAAGGCCGCATCTTCGCATTCGGCGCGCCGCGCAAGACCGAAGCCGACTTCGCCGATGTGCGTCTGAAGGCTGCCTACATGTTTCAGGACGCTGACGACCAGCTCTTCTGCCCCACGGTGGTGGAAGACGTCGCGTTTGGCCCGCTCAACATGGGCCTGAGCGACGAGGCCGCGCTCGCCCGGGCGCGCCAGACTTTAACGTCCCTGTCCCTCGGACATCTCGCGGACCGGCTGGTGCGCCGCCTCTCGGGCGGCGAAAAGCGCATGGTGTGTCTGGCGGGCGTGCTCGCCATGAACCCTGATGTGCTCCTGCTTGACGAGCCGACCAACAGTCTCGACGCCGCTCATCTGGAAAAGCTGACGGAAACGCTGCAGCGAATCGACAAGGCGATGGTGATCGTCTCGCACGATCGACCGCTGCTCGATTGCCTTGCCACCCGCGCGTTGGCGATGCGCGATGGTCAGCTTGCGCCAGCGGTTTTACACCGCCATCCCCACGTCCACGAACACGGACATGTTCACCTTTAAGGCAAGGTTATCGGCATTTTGCCGACAAGCCTGCTAAACTGCTTTCGTTAGCAGTTTGCGGGACAAGCTACAGCCATGTGGATCACCTTTCTAAGCGCCTTGCTCGACCCTGTCGTCATCGGCGCTGCCCTTCTCAGCGTGATACTCGTCAGCAGCGCGTGGCAATTGCGGTTGATCGTGGCGAGCGTCGCGGCGCTCATGAGCCTGTCGGAACTCATAGGCGGCCTGCACGATCCCCTGACCCGCGTGCTGGCCAATGCAGTCGGCGCCGCCGCAGGAGGCCTGCTGATTGCGGAAGCCGCCCGCTTCATTGTCGCGCCCATCGTTGCAGGCGTTTTTGCACTGACGATCTATACAATCTGCAGCCTGAAGAACCGCAGCAAGGAATGAAAAAACGGGGGCCCGAAGGCCCCCGTCGCGTCGCTTCTGTCGAGAAGACTTACTTGATCGTCGCGGATTTTTTCTGTTTGTCCGAGGTCTTGTACAGCGAGTAAAAGACGCCGCCTGCAAGGATCACGAACGTCACGCCAAGCGAGACTGACGGCGGAACCTTGGTGAGGTCAAGCATGTCGGCGACGAAAATCTTGCCCCCGATGAACACCAGCACAAGAGCCAGCGCGTACTTGAGATACTTGAAGCGCTCCACCATCGCAGCCAGCGCAAAGTAGAGAGCGCGCAGACCAAGGATCGCGAAGATATTCGACGTGTAAACGATAAACGTGTCGGTGGTGATCGCGAAGATCGCCGGCACGGAGTCTACCGCAAAGATCACGTCCGCGATGTTCACCATGACGAGCACCACGAAAAGCGGCGTCATGTAGGTGAGCATCTGGCCCGTCTCGGGATGCGGCTTGCGAACGAAGAACTTCTCGCCCTCAAGCGTTTCCGTGAGACGAAAGCGCGTGCGCATAAACTTGTAGATCGGGTTGTTCTCGATCTCGTAGTGATCATCGCCCGTGAACAGCATCTTCACGCCGGTGAACACGAGGAACGCCGCGAAGATGTAGAGCACCCAGCCATACTGCTGCACCAGCGCCGCGCCGAGGCCAATCATGAGACCGCGCAACACGATGACCGCCAGAATACCCCAGAACAGCACACGATACTGCGACCGTCGCGGAATGGCGAAGTATCCGAAGATCATCGCTATGACGAACACGTTGTCCATGGACAACGACTTTTCGATCACAAATCCGGTGAAGTATTCGAGGCCGGACTGCGGCGAGATGTACCACCACACCCAGACGCCGAAAATCAAGGCCAGGGTGATGTAGAAGGCGGAGAGATAAAGGCTTTCCTTGACGCCAAGATCGCCCGTCTTCTTTTGCAGAACGCCAAGGTCAAAGGCGAGGAGTACAGCTACGATGACGTGGAATCCAATCCACATCCAAACGGGTTTACCAAGCCACTCGGCAAGCAAAAATTCCATAGGTCGGGCTCCAGTGTGATGATGGTCGCCGACATCACAAACGCACGCGCGTCCGCCAGAGGGGCCCGGTAACCGGTGGCGAAAATACGCAATGGCGTTGCTGTTTCAAGCGAAACCGGACAAGAGCCCTGCGACGAGTAGTCTAATGTACCTGTCTATCAGGGCTTATACGGAGACCAGCCCCGGCGAGTTACGGCAGCGCGATAACTGGGTTCTGCAACGGTGCGCCCCTTGCGCGCACATTCCGCGTCGGGCAAAAGGGTGCAGCTGAATCGCAGCATGCGGACGTGGCGAAACTGGTAGACGCAAGGGACTTAAAATCCCTCGGGGCTTCCCGTGCGGGTTCGACCCCCGCCGTCCGCACCAATCAAGGCCAACAACTGAAGGCAATAAAAGAGAGCGCGAATTATGTTCGCGCTCTGGATCAGGGAAGCCGGCTCCAGTTTTTGGCGCCGGCTGAAGGGTTACTTTTTGCCGGCGTGAGAGAAGTAGGCGGCTATGGCGAACGAGGCCAATGCGACAATGCCGGAGCCCATCGCGAGTGTCGCGTTATAGGGGCCTGAAACAGCGTAGTAGTTCGTTGCGAAAATGACGGAAGCTACGACACCAATAGAGAGCCCGGTCATCACGAAATTTGCAAGCATATCAGCCTTGCTTTTGGCGGCGCGCGACGCATCGGTAACGCCGGCAGCGGCGTCACGCTCAAGTATTTTCGCCTTGTAGTCTTTGCCTAGAAGCTTTTGCCAATCAGCATCGGATAAGTCAGCCATTATGTTTCCCGTCCCCTCTTGATGCGCTCCGCGCGATCATAACCTTTTTCGCGCAGGTAGCCTAACGATAAGAATTGCCGCGAACCGCCTTTTTTTTGCACCGCTGGACGCCACCATGAGCAGGCAAGACACGCAGACCGATGACCGAGCAACGTTTTCGCCCTCTCGCCAAGTTCAGCGGCCTGCGCGTCGCGCCGCTGATCGCAACTCAGTAACTCGCGGAAGCGTAACGATTGTGGTCATTCGAGCGCATTCATTTACATGCACTGGAATTGAGACCGTTGAGGCCCGTCAGCGATGGCTTGTCTGAAAACTCTTGCCTGAAAAGCCTTGCCCGAAGCGCAGGCTTCTGCGACGAAGCGCCCTGCGGAGGGGACAATGTTCGGTCTTGAAGTCTGGGAACTCGTGATGATCGCAACCGGAGGCTTTTGGGGCTTCTGGTTCATGCGTCGGCGCAACAAGAAGATCGAGGAAGAACAAAAACGCCTTCGCGAGGAAGAGGCCAACCGCAACAAGCGCAAAAGACGTTAGGCGCCAGGCGTCCGCGCAGCCGTTTCAGCCTGCGCCGCCAGCATCCGTCTTGAGCCATGCTGCGCCGCACGCCTTTGCCAGTTCCCGCACGCGCAAAATGTAGCTCTGGCGCTCCGTCACCGAAATGACGCCCCGGGCGTCAAGCAGGTTGAACCGGTGCGAAGCCTTGATGCACTGGTCGTAGGCCGGCAGAACCATGTCATGCCGCTCGCCGTGATCGCCCTTTTCCAGCAGAGACTTGCACTCGGCCTCCGCATCTTTGAAATGCTGGAACAGGCGCGCTGTGTCCGCGTGTTCGAAATTGTGCCGTGAGTATTCCTGCTCGGCCTGCTTGAACACTTCGCCGTAGGTGACTTTTTCTGCCCCCTCGCCGCCATTGAAGTTCAGGTCGTAAACGTTTTCGACGCCTTGAACATACATGGCGAGGCGCTCGAGCCCGTAGGTAAGTTCGCCCGAAACAGGGGCACATTCAATGCCCGCCACCTGCTGGAAATAGGTGAACTGGCTCACCTCCATACCGTCGCACCAGCACTCCCAGCCGAGCCCCCAGGCGCCCAGCGTGGGGCTCTCCCAGTCGTCCTCGACAAAGCGAATGTCGTGCAATCGCGCGTCGACGCCAATTGCCGCCAGCGAGCGTAAATAGAGATCCTGCAGATCTGGCGGCGACGGCTTCAGGATCACTTGAAACTGGTAATAATGCTGCAGCCGGTTGGGGTTTTCGCCATAACGCCCGTCCTTTGGCCGCCGTGAGGGCTGCACATAGGCGGCTTTCCAGGGCCTGGGGCCCAGCGAGCGAAGCGTCGTGGCGGGGTGGAATGTCCCGGCGCCCACTTCCATGTCGTAGGGCTGAAGAATGACGCAGCCCTGCTCCGCCCAGAAGCGCTGAAGGGTCAGAATCAGCCCCTGGAAAGAACGCTTCGGGTCCATGCTGGCTTGGGCGGGCGGTGTCATTTGGCGGCTCGGCTTGAAGTCTGAAATTGCGCGCAACCTAGTGGCTTTCGCTATGAACGCAACCTTCGCGCGCACACTCGAATGATGAATAAAGGATGAACGGCGAAATCAGACAGCATTCAGCCAAGCTGTCGTATACGCTGGCCATGGTCTGGTCGAGGCCAAACCCGAAGCGCAGGCTAAGGGACGAAGGAGGGGTCGCCATGAAGAATTTGTTTAACATTGCCCGTGCAGCGGCTGTTGCCGCGTTCGCCTTTGGAGCCGGAGTGCTTTTCACGCCCGCGCCCGCAGAAGCGCAGAACCGCCATGAATATTCGTACGGCGGCGGACAGCACCGCTTTGGCGGGCAGCGCGTCGCCCGTCCCCACATGGGCGTGACGCACCGTGTGTCCCATCGCCAGCGCGGCTTCGCGCCCCGCGCCGTTGCTCACCGGGGCGGCATATATCGTCCAGCAGTCCGTCATGTTGGCTGGAATCAAGGCCAGCAGTGGGGCCACCGTCCGGTGCGCCGCAACCATAACCGACATTGGCCGGTAGCGGCGGGCGTTGGGCTGGGCTTGGTTGGCGCGGCGGCTGTCGCCAACAGCAGGTATTATTACACAAGCGGCGGCTATAGCCCCCAGCGGTGCTGGCTTGAGCGCCGCACCGTTCAGGCACACTACGGTCACCGCGTGATCAACGTCCGCGTCTGCCCGGTGTATTGACCTTCGGACAATACGTCCGCGCACCGCGCCGGAGCCGCGAGGGTCCGGCGTTTTTTCTTTGTGCCGACAATAAGTTGCGCGTGAATACGCGATGAACGGGCGCGTCAGGACGGGTTCAGAGCTCTGATGGCAGACTTCGATCATGGCCAGTCGGAACTGGCCGAGCACAGAGGGAAGTCACGCTATGAAACTCATCTCGAACCTCGTCCGGGCGGCCGCATTCGCCGCCTTCGCAATCGGCGCCAGCGCCTTCGTGCCGGCCACCAGCAGCGAAGCCCAGGCGCAGTATGGCTATTCGTATGGCGGCGGCCACCGCGTGCAGCACCATCGCGTGGCGCCCCGGCACGTTTATCGCTACCGTCATGTGGCTCCCCGTCGCGGCTACTACCGCCCGGTGGTGCGCCATTACGGCCCGCGCTTCCGCCCCGTGTACGTCGCGCCGCAGCGCTGCTTCGTTCGCTCGCGCTGGGTGAACACGTATTACGGCCCGCGCATGGTGAGACAGCGCATCTGCCGCTAATTCGAGGCGGATAATTGCGGAGGGCGCGTCGCAAGACGCGCTCTTTTTCATTCGCGCGCCAGCAGTGCTTCGCCGCGATGGATGGAATCGGCAAACGGAGTGAAGCGGCCATCCCCCTCGTGCACGATGAGAGCGGGCGCAAAGGACAACGGCGCCCGGCTGCCCTTGCGGCCCGTAACAATGATTCGCCCTGCATCTTCACTGGCCCGCGCGTGAACCGGCAGCACGCGCACGCCGCCAAGGCGCCCCTCGCAAGCCTCAAGGATAGGCCGCAGGGCTTGGGGCAAATGAATCATGGCGAAGCGCCCACCCGGCGCCAGAAGCGCGAGGCACGCGCGCATCCAGGCCCCGATTCCCCCCTCCCCCAGAACATGGGCCTGCGCCCGTCCATCATGTGGCGATGCGCGCACAGCGCCCTGCTCATGAAACGGCGGGTTTGTCAGGAGCGCGCTGGCGCTTGCGTTGGCCAGTCCAGCGCCCTTGCGGGATGCTGCGGACAACAGATCGCAGCCCAGAACGCGCACACGGTCGCACAGTCCGTTGGCGGCGACGTTATCCTCCGCCAGCCTCAGAAGTTCCGGCTGCCGCTCCAGAAGGCGCACCTCTGCGTCGCGCACGCGAAAGGCAATCGAGAGCCCTACTGCGCCCACCCCGGCTCCCGCATCGACGATCAGGTCACCGGGGTCGGCAAGGCAGGCCGCCAGCAACATGGTGTCGGTGCCGACCCGGTGGCCGCGCGCCGGTTGGCGGAGAATAAGCCGCCCGCCGAGCAGCCGAGCGTCTGTGCAGGTGAGGTCACTCACGCGTGAGCTCATGCTCCAGTCCGGCGGCGGCGAGCAACCTGCGCGCCTGATCGGCCCGCTCCTGCTCCACGAGGATCCGGCGCGGCAGGAAGCCGAGCGATCCTTCCATGGCGCTGGTGTAGCCGTCGGCAACGAAGAAACGCATGCCAGCGCCCGCCAGCGTCGCTTCCACAAACGAAATCAGCACCAGATCGTTGGTTCGCATGATCTCGATCATCGGGGGCCGCGTGATCTCCAGTGGCAGGATCGTTGCGTCGTTCTATATGGCATGCGAATAGCCTGTCACGCTCGCATGGGGCATAAGCGGGCGCAAGTCGGGTTGATGCGCGGGGCTGACCCGCAAAGGAGTGGCTAGCGTGGGCGTTGTCGTTCCATTTGAGGAATCGTCGGCAGAGTTGGGCATCGACCGGCTCTCACGGCTCGTGGCCGCCGATCTGGAACGCGTCAACAGGACGATCCTTGAGCGCACCGGCTCGGACGTCGCCATGATCCCGGACGTCGCGAACCATCTTATCTCGTCGGGCGGAAAGCGCCTGCGTCCCATGCTCACGCTTGCTGCGGCAGGCCTCTGCAATTACGCGGGCGAAGGGCACATCAAGCTCGCCGCCTCCGTTGAATTCATGCACACCGCGACGCTGCTGCATGACGATGTCGTCGACCAGAGCGACATGCGCCGGGGCAAGCTGGCCGCGCGGATGCTCTGGGGCAACGAGGCGAGCGTCCTCGTCGGCGACTTCCTGCTCGGTCAGGCCTTCAAGATGATGGTCGAGGTCGGCTCGCTGCCATGCCTCGATGTGCTGTCCACCGCCGCTGCTGTCATTGCAGAAGGCGAAGTGATGCAGCTTTCCGCCGCAAAAGACACCCAGACGACTGAAGACGCGTATCTGGCCGTGATCCGCGCCAAAACCGCAGCGCTCTTCGCCGCAGCCTGCGAAGTCGGTCCGCTTCTCGCCAATCGTTCCAAAGCCGAGACTGAGGCCTGCCGCAGCTACGGTATGAATCTCGGCGTCGCGTTCCAGCTCATCGACGACGCGCTGGATTATGGCGGCACCGCTGCGAAGCTTGGCAAGAATGTCGGCGACGACTTCCGCGAAGGCAAGATAACGCTGCCCATCGTGCTGTCCTTCCGCCGTGGCACCGACGCGGAACGCGACTTCTGGCGCCGCACGCTTGAAAAGGGCGAGATCAGCGACGGCGATTTGGAAACGGCGCTCGACACAATGCGCAGGCACCGCGCACTCGATGACACGATCGAACGCGCCCGCCATTACGGCGCCATGGCGCGTGATGCGCTTGAGCTGTTCCCCCAGTCAAACTGGAAGCGAGCGCTGTTCGAAGTCGTGGACTTCTGCGTCAGCCGCGCGCACTGAGGCGAGATCAGGGCGCCGCTTGCGGAGCGTTCGCAAACGCTACGATAACCCAATGGCCGTCGCGCTTCACAAGCGTGCTCATGTTTCGGCTGTAGCTGACAACAGGCTTGCCCTCGCTCACGCGGTCAATCCGCCAGACGCCTGCTATGGCCAATATATTGTTGGCGAGGGCTACCGCAGAAACCTGACCCACCAGCGACGCCTTCATGCCCGGCAGTTTCTCGAACGCCGTTGCAAAATACTGTTTTACGCCTTGCGGCGTCGTGATGAGCGTCGGCGAGATCGTGCCCCAGAACATCGCTTCGGGCGCAAAGTTTCTGGCGACGGTATCCGCGTTGGCGGATGTGAAGTCGTTCAGGAATTTTTCAAAAACTGCCTGCGCTTCCTCCTGCGGAGTGGCAGATGCCGGAATGGGTGCAAAAGCGAAAAACAAGCACAGCAGAAGGCGTTTCATGAAATTTCCCGATAATCAAGAAGCGCGGATAGGCGCTTTGAGCGGCGGCAGCACGCCACGGTGAAAATCAAGCGACAGGCGCAGCGACTGGGCGATGCGGTTGGCGCGATCAATGAAGAGATCGGCTGCAGACGGCGGACAGACCTCCCGCGCGGTCTTCTCGAACAACCTAAGCCAATGTTCGAAGTGAGGATGATCGAGCCCCTTAATCTTCATATGCGCAGGCGCCGGGCGACCGTCATACCGCTTTGTCATCAACACGACCGATGACCAGAAGCTGTACATCTTTTCAAGATGTGGCTGCCAGTCGGCTATTTCGCGTGTGAAGATCGGACCCAGCACGACGTCGGCGCGGATGCGTGAATAAAACTCATCCACCAGCGACTTGATCATAGCCTCGTCGATCCCGACAAGGGCGCCGGGCGCTGGCGGGCGATGCAGGACGGTGGGCGGAACCACAGATTTCGCTTTTGTATCTGAACTCATAGGGATTTTTAGCATGCAGCGAAGCACTTGTCGCTGTGGCGCATGGGCGCGTGGGCCATATGCTTACAGTGTCCGCAGGGGCAGTTCCTTCTCCCCTTGCGGGAGAAGGATGAGGCGCCCTCACGCCACGCTCCCTGCGAGCCAAGATCACGTTTCAGGAGAGCAAGTAAGCCGCCCTACCCCTTTACGCTCGCCTTTGCGATGGGCGGCACGAAGGAAAGCCCCGTATCCCATGGAAAAAAGATCCATGTGTCCTGTGACACTTCGGTGATGAACGTATCAACCAGCGGGCGGCCCAGCGGCTTGGCGTACACGGTGGCGAAGTGCGCCTTGGGCAACATCTCGCGCACAAGCCGCGCGGTCGCGCCAGTGTCGACAAGATCATCGACAACAAGCACGCTGGCGCCGCCATCGCTGTTGACAGCGATCTTGTCCGTGATCGCTTTCAATACGCGCAACTCGCCCTGACGCTTCTCGTCGTCATAGCTCTCGATGCACACCGTTTCGATGACGCGGATGCCAAGTTCGCGCGCCACGATGGCTGCTGGCACAAGGCCACCGCGCGTAACCGTCACCATCGCCGAAAACGGCCCCGCTGCGTTGAGCCGCCACGCAAGCGCGCGCGCGTCGCGATGAAATTGATCCCATGAAACCGGGAAAGCCTTTTGCCCGTCGCTCATTAAAAAAACTCCGTCAGGAAGGTGTGCGTTCAGCGACAAGCTGCGCGATAAGCGCCCTCACATCGTCCGACGCCTTGGCGAGAAGCGCTTCGTCCCTGGCGCGAAGCACGATCTGGTTGTTGCGCCCGCCCGCCGTGCCAAACGACGGATAGGAGCCGATGGAAACGTCAGCATATTGCGCGGCGATAGCCATGAGGCCGGCAGCGTAAACGCCTTCCGGCAAGGGCGCGTCGAGCGAAACGGACTGTATCTTTACGCCCGTCTCAAGGGTCTGGGCCACGCTGTCCAGCATCGCCTGCATGATGCGCGGCACGCCGGCCATCACCATCACGTTGCCGATCTTGAAGCCGGGGGCGGCAGAAATGGGATTGAGGATAAGGTCGGCGCCCTTCGGGATGCGGCACATGCGCAGGCGCATCTCGTTCAGGTCTTCGCGTTTCATGCGCGTGAGCAGCAACTCGACCGCGCGCTCGTCCACACCTATGGAAACGCCCATGGCCTTGGCCACGCAATCAGCCGTTATGTCATCATGCGTCGGCCCAATGCCGCCCGTGGTGAACAGATACGTGTATCGCGCGCTCAGCGCCTGGACGCCCGCAACGATCTCTTCCTCAATGTCGGGAACCACGCGCACTTCGCGCAGCTCAATGCCAATTCCCGTGAGATATTCGGCGATGTAGCCGATGTTCTGGTCCTTCGTGCGGCCGGACAGAATTTCATCGCCAATCACAAGAATGGCGGCAGTAATCGTTTTGGGCGCTGGCTGCATGATGTCGACCTTGGTGGCTTTGCGCACCGTTTATGAAGGCGCGGGCAGGCTTGGCAAGGGAAAATGCGGCGTCAGGCGGCATGATAGCGCAGTCGACGCGGCCAGCGGCCTCGCTTATGACAGCCCGGCCATCCCTCCGCACACCTCACGGCTCCATGCGCTTTCCCCACCCCCTCATCGAAGGCCGCCTGCTGCGCCGCTACAAGCGCTTCCTGGCTGACGTGCAACTCCTGTGCGGCGAAGAGGTGACGGCCCACTGCGCCAATCCCGGCGCCATGATGGGCCTGCTCGCCCCGCACGCGCGCGTGTTTCTCTCGCAATCGGACAATCCGGCCCGCAAGCTGCGGTTTTCATGGGAGGTGGTGGAGGCCGCGTTCGGCCGTGGGCCAGAGCTGGTGGGCGTCAGCACGGCCCTGCCCAATCCGCTGGTTGGGGACGCGTTGCGCGCCGGGTTTTTCCACGAGTTTGAAGGCTGGCCCATCGTGCGGCGCGAGGTGAAGTATGGCGCGGCGAGCCGCGTCGACTTCCTGCTCGATGGCGAAGGCCGCCCGCCCGTCTATGTCGAGGTGAAAAACGTCCATCTCATGCGCCGGCCCGGCCTTGCCGAGTTTCCCGATTGCGCCACGGCGCGCGGCGCCAAGCACATGCGTGAACTGGCGGACATGGTGCGCAGCGGCTGCCGCGCGTGCGTTGTCTTTGTCATCCAGATGGATGCCGATCGCTTCACCCTCGCCCGCGATCTTGACCCAGTTTATGCGCGCGCGTTTGACGAAGCGCGCGCCGTCGGCGTGGAGGCGATAGCGCTCTCCTGCAGCGTCTCTTTGCAAGGCGTGGAGATCGCGAAGCGCGTGCCGATCGTTTAATCGCGCTCGTAGACGACGTTGGCGCGCGTGCGCAGGATTTCGCGATAGCCGTTGCTGAGAATCAGCTTGGGCAGATCGACGGTCCAGCGCGCGTTAATGTGCTCCATCAACATCAACTTGGGCCACAGGCCTTGCGGCGCTGTGCGGAAAAACGGCTCCAGAATCAGGTCTTCGGCGCCTTCCACATCCAGCTTCATCGCATCAATGCGGGCATAGCCTTCCGCCTCTACAACGCCTGCCAGCGTGCGCGCGGGAACGCGCACGCGCTTGCCGTCCGCCTCGGCGCTGACGATTCGCACAGAGCTTTCGCCGCGATTGTGCGACGGCAGAAAAAGCGTGATCTCGCCGTCTTCGTCAGCCAGCGCGCAGTCCATCGCCTTGACGGTCGCAAACGGATTCTGGCGGATATTGTAAATCAGCCGCTCAAAGATTTCGGGCTGCGGCTCAATCGCGAGAATGCGCGCCAGCGGCCCCGCATTGGCGGCGACAAACAGCGCATAGCCGCCGACATTCGATCCAATGTCGATGAACACAAATTCGGGCGTGATGCGGCTCTTCAGCAGCAGCCGTTCGGGCTCATCAAAGTACTGCGGCGTAAAGAGTATCCGCTTTTCGCAGACGTTGTTATACGGGTAGAGGCGCATCTTCGCGCCCAGCGACGTCACGTCAACGGGCCGCCCGGCCAGCGCCTTGATGCTCAGGCCGCGCAGAAAAAACGCGTGGCGGTGGGCCAGCCAGGATTGCCCGGCGCTGCGCGTCCAGGCGAGGACGCGGCGCAGAAGAGCGCCCGGGGCGTGCCGCCCAAAGGGCGTGAGATCGTTGACGGTCGAAATGGACATCTGCTCGGTGTTTCACTTTTGGTGCAGCCCATAGCGTTCATGCTGTCTAATCGCAACATGAGCCACACGCAGGGCACATATCACAGCTAATAAGCGGGGCGCTACCCGCTGTAGCGGGGGGCCAGACCCACGTTTCACTTGCGCCGGGGCGCTTTTCGCCTAGATTCAGGTTACCTTTCAGCGGATGCATAATGACCTTCGTAGACGCGCAAATCGCCCCGACCCGCAAAACGGGGCACATAAAGCTTCACGGGCCTGAAGCCTTCCAGAGCATGCGCAAGGCCGGTCGCCTGACGGCGGAAGCTCTCGACATGCTGTCGCACTTCGTGAAGCCGGGGGTCTCGACGGACAAGCTCGACCGCATGGCCTTCGATTTCGCCATGGACCACAACGCCTACCCCGCGCCCCTCAGCTACCGCGGCTACCCAAAGTCAGTTTGCACCTCGATCAACCACGTCGTCTGCCACGGCATTCCCGACGCGCGCCCGCTGCGCGAAGGCGACATCGTGAACGTGGACGTGACCCTGCTGGTCGACGGCTGGCACGGCGATTCCAGCCGCATGTATTGCGTAGGCGAGGTCGCTCGCCGCGCCGAGCGGCTTGTCGAAGTGACGTACGAAGCCCTCATGCGCGGCATCGACGCTGTGAAGCCGGGCGCGACGACCGGCGACATCGGGTGGGCCATTCAGGAATACGCCGAAGGGGAGCGTTGCTCCGTGGTGCGCGACTTTTGTGGCCACGGCCTTGGGCGCTTGTTTCACGACGAGCCCAACATTCTTCACTACGGGCGTGCTGGCGAGGGCGTGAAGCTGACGCCCGGGATGCTCTTCACCATTGAACCGATGATCAATCTCGGCCGCCCGCAGGTCAAAATCCTGCCCGACGGCTGGACGGCCGTAACGCGGGACCGGTCGTTGTCGGCCCAGTTCGAACACACGATTGGCGTGACTGATGCGGGGTGTGAAATCTTCACGCTATCGCCGCGCGGCATGCATCGCCCGCCGTACACCCAAGGGCAGAGCCTGAGATGAAAGACTCGCCAGGTAGCCCAAAAAACGGCGCCCGGCAAAAGCTACAAGCATCAACTCAACCAGAGGTTGAGCGAGCCGAGGCAAGCGAGCCTCATTACAAAGGCCATCGCTCCCGCCTGAGGGAGCGCTTCGCTGAATCCAGCGATCAGGGCATGCCTGATTACGAGTTGCTGGAGCTGGTGCTCTTCCGCTCGATTCCCCAACGCGACGTCAAACCGCTCGCCAAGGCGCTTGTCGCCCGCTTTGGCTCGTTCGCCGAGGTTATCGGCGCAAGACCCGAACGCCTCACCGAAATCGAGGGCATCGGCGCAGCCACCGCGCTTGACCTGAAAATCGTCGAAGCTGCCGCTCGGCGCCTCGCGCGCGGCGCCATCGGCGACAGGCCGTTGCTCGGGTCGTGGAAAGACGTGCTTGATTACTGTCGCACAGCGATGGCTTTCGCAGATCGTGAACAGTTTCGTATTTTATTTTTAGACAAGCGCAATTTTCTTATTGCTGATGAAGTACAAAGCCTTGGGACGGTGGACCACACCCCGGTCTATCCAAGGGAGGTCGTGCGGCGCGCGCTGGAGCTGGCCGCCTCTGCGCTTATTATGGTGCATAATCACCCGTCGGGCGACCCAACTCCCTCGACTGCAGACATCCGCATGACCGAAGAACTAGCCAGTATTGGCAAATCTTTAGGCATTACTTTGCATGATCACATTATTGTCGGCAAGAATGGCCATTCGAGCCTCCGCGGCCTCAATTTGATTTAAGTTGACGTTGCGTCTTTCAGGGATTCAGCGGAAGGGACCGTTAATAATTGACGGCTAGTCTTTATTGGATTGAAGACGAACTTTCCAACTAATCGATTTCTATTGATCCGCGATTGCACGCACTGATGACCCGCCGGATCCAAATTGCGCACGGGACAAAGATGACAGTGGATCAATCCGAGGCGGCGTACACAGCGGACGATTTGGTCGGCGCGCTCCAACGCAATCAATTTACATTGCACTATCAACCTATTGTCTCTTCCAAAACTGCGCGCACCGTAACTGTCGAAGCCCTGCTGCGCATGCGCCTGCCCTCCGGCCAGCTGGCTTCGCCACTAGACTTTCTGGATGTCGCCGAGCAATCGGGCATCGTGTGCGACCTTGGCGAGTGGGCGCTGCGACGCGCCTGTTCTGAAGGCGTTAACTGGCCCGGCGTCTGCGTCGCCGTGAACATATCTCCCAAACAGCTCCAGTTTCCCGGCTTCCTCAACACAGTCCGCCGCATACTTAAGGAAACGGGTTTTCCCCCGGATCGTCTTGAACTTGAGTTAACCGAACACTGCCCGGTCGAAGACATGCCGCGCGCCTACGCGACGTTGGCCGCCTTGCGCAAACTGGGCATACGCATTGCGCTGGACGACTTCGGCGCGGGCTATTCCGGGCTCATTTACCTGCGCAAACTGCCACTCGACAAAATCGAGATCGACCGCGCGTTCATCGCGTCTATGGATACGCAGCACGCGGATGTGCTTGTGCGCTCCATCGTTCAGCTTGGCCGCAACCTTGGCCTGACTGTTACGGCGGAAGGCGTTGAGACTGAGGATCACCAGCGCGCGCTCATCGAAGCCGGTTGCGACGAACTGCAAGGCTATTTGTTTTCCCGGGCCTTGCCGCCTGGCGATATCGACACGCTGTTTGGTTGCGGCGCGGCGTCTGCCCGCATGCGCATCGCGGGTGCTGCGTAATCACGGCGTCAGATGCCGGGCGCTGACAAGGCGTCTGGCGTGTCAACGTCAAACGCCACGGCATCATCGTCCATTATCACGTCAATGACATCGCTGCGGCCCCGCAGCAGCGCGCGAGCGCCAACGTCCCCTTCAAGCCGCGCCACATCATCAAAAAGCACCCGGCGGATGAACACCGGATTGCCGCGCTGCCCTTTCAGGTTAGGCGCCAGCGCGCAGGCGCCCGGATGATCCTCGAATGCTTTCACAAGCGTCGTGAGCAAAGCGGCGCTAATCCGCGGCATGTCGGCAAGCAAGATGGCGGCGCCTGAAACATCATGCGGCAAGGAAGCGACGCCCGCCTGGAGGGAGGACGACAAACCCGTCGCAAAGAGGGGATTGTGGACAAAGCTCACGGGCAACCCTTCAAGCGCCGCACGGGTCGCTTCATCAGCAAAGCCAGTGACAACGATGACAGGCTCGAGCCCGGCGGCGAGTGCGGCCTCCCCAACATGTCGCACGAGAGGCTTGCCGCCCAGCGTAGCGACCACTTTCGAGATCGCGGACGGGTCCGCCGCCCGATAGCGACTTGACTGACCGGCGGCGAGGATCACGGCGCCGATGCGCGGGCGATCAGTCATCGTCGCGTGAACCCTCCGGCGCAATGGCCTCACCCGGATGACCCTCGCGCGGTTGACCGCGGGTGACGATCTCCATCAGCAGGCCGCCAACGCCCATGCGCCTGATGTCGGACGCCGTAATCGCGAGATCGGCGAAAAGGCGCTGCAACACCCAGTCGAAACCGTTTTCCTTAGGCGAGCGCGCGCAACCCGGCGCGCCCAGCAGCGGCTTGCCTGCGACGCGCCCCACCAGCAGGAGATTGCCCGGATCGACAGGCATGCCAAGATGCACAATCTCGCCGCCAGCGTGCACAAGCGCGGAAGGGATTACGTCCCTCCGGTCGGTGATGGCGGAGGCGCCAAACACCACAACAATATCAGCCAGCGCCGCCGCTTGCTTGATCGCTGCGGCAAGCGCCCCGGCCTCATGCGCCGTGCGCAAATCGCACACCATCTCACCGCCCATCAGGGCAAGCCGTTCGCCCATCACCCGCAGCGTTTTGGTCACCGTGGCGGGCTTCAGCCCCGGCAACAAGGTCGAGATGACGCCCACCTTCTTGCCCCTGAACGCCGCGACCTTGATGAAGTCCTTGCGCGACAAGGCCAACGCAGCATCGAGCGCTGTTCTGGGCGCAGCATAGGGAATGACCTTCACGGTCGCGATCATCTCGCCAGCAACCACTGCCTTCCAGGGCGCGAGGGTTGCCACGGTAAGCGTCTCGTCAACATCGTTGACGCCATCCACGCCGGCGTCGTTGATGACGAGAACGCCAGCGCGCTCGGCGAAAAGATTGCTGCGCCCGGTGAATGGCGTCTCGACGCGCACATGCGCGCCAGCGAGTGCGTGAGCCAGCGCGCCCGCAGCGTCGTTCTCGCCCACATCATCAGCTTCAAGTTGCGCGACAATAAGTTCATGAATGCCCGCTGCGCGCAGGGTTTCGACGTGCGCGGACGTAACAGGTTCGCCCTTCTTGAGAACAAACCCGTCGAACCGAATGCTGTGCGCAGCAATGGCGCCAACGCTGTCGGCGACCGCTACCGGTCCAAATTTCACGCGGATGCTCCGCTGCGTTGCGGCGCGTCCGCACGCAAAGGCTTCTTGCGCAGGGACAATACGATTTCCGCAAGCACGGACACTGCGATTTCCGCCGGGCTCACCGCGCCGATATCAACGCCAATCGGCGCGCGAATGCGGGCAATCTGCTCGTCTGTGAAACCCTTCTCCTTCAAGCGTTCCACGCGCTTGCTATGGGTCTTTCGCGAACCAAGCGCGCCGACATAAAAGCACTCGGCCGACAACGCCGCTTCAAGGCCCGGATCGTCTATCTTGGGATCATGCGTGAAACACGTAACCGCCGTGTAGCGATCAAGCCCCAGCGTCGGGAGGACATCCTGCGGCCAGTCGGCGATCATCGTCACATCCGGAAAACGCTCGACCGTGGCGAACGCCGTACGCGGATCAATGATCGTGAGATCAAAACCCGCAAGGCGCGCCATCGGCGCCAGCGCCTGCGTGATGTGCACGGCGCCAATCACCAGCAGCCGTGCTGGCGGAACCTGCACGGTGAGAAAATACGAGCGTCCCTCGTGCTCCACCATGCCGCTCTTGCCGGTGCGCAGACTTGCTTCAAGGATATCGGCAAGCGGATCGGACGCCAGATCAGCGGCCTTCACGAACCGCTGTTCGCCGCCGGGCATTTCGGTGATGAGCACGCAGGCGCGCCGCGCCAGGCGTTCCGCATTCATTGAGGCGAGAACATCGAAACGCATCAGACCACCTTCTCGACATAGACGCGAATGCGCCCACCACAGGAAAGGCCCACGCGCCAGGCGGTTTCGTCCGCAACGCCGAACTCCAGCATGCGCGGCTTGCCGTCCGTGATCGTGTCCATAGCCTCGGTGACGACCGCGCCTTCGACGCAACCGCCCGAAACGGAGCCCAGAAAATTGCCCTCCTCGTCAATGACAAGATGCGATCCAACGGGTCGCGGCGCCGAGCCCCAGGTCTCGGTGACGGTGGCGATGGCGACGCCCTTGCCTGACTTTCGCCAGTCCTCGGCGCGAGCCAGAATGTTTTCGTCGGTGGCGAGCATGAAAGCCTCCCGGAGCAGGTTCGGCGGGTAAGATCGGAATGTATGAGCGAATATAGCGCTCCAGCGCCACATGGCCAAGCAGCGATGGTCCGCAGCGTCAGCCGACGCGCTTCAGCCACATGCGAGGATCAACGCCCTTGCCGCCCGGCCCGCGCGCGGCAAGGGCTGCCGCCAGCGCAGCGACGCTCGCCAGATTGTGGACTGCGCGAAACTCGTCCACGTGGGGCAACATGGCCCGCACACCCTGCGCACGCGGCTCAAAGCGATCAAACCGCAGTAGCGGATTGAGCCAGACCAGACGCCGCGCTGACTTGTGCAACCGCTCCATCTCATGGGCGAGCTCAATCACGCCCTCCCGCTCAAGCCCATCGGTGAAGACCAGCACGATGGCGCCCTGTCCCAGCACGCGCCGCGACCAGTCACGATTGAACATGCGCAGGCATTGTCCAATACGCGTGCCGCCAGACCAGTCGAGCACATCGCCCGAACATTGCGCGAGCGCCTCGTCAGGATCCTTGTGACGCAGCGCGCGCGTGACATTGGTGAGCCGAGTGCCGAACAGAAACGTGTGCACACGTCCGCGCTTTGCCGTGAGCGCGTGAAAGAAATGCAGGAACACCCGTGTATATTCGGCCATCGATCCAGAGATGTCGCAAAGTATTACGACAGGCGGCTTGCGCACTTGCGGCGAGGTGCGCGCAAGATCGATGAAACTTCCCCCGCCCCGCATGGAGCGGCGCAACGTCCGGCGCAAATCAATGCGCGCGCCAGAGCGGGCGGGCGAAAAACGCCGCGTTTTGCGCTCATCGCCAGACAGATTCAGCGCTGCAATGGCGCGCACGGCGTCCGCAATCTCAGATGCGCTCATCTGCGCGAAGTCCTTGCGCTGCAGGAGTTCCTCTTCCGACACCGTGAACGATTGATCGGTCGTGACGGCGCTTTCCTCGCGCTCAGGTTCGCGCTTGCCCATGAGCGCCTGCGCCACGCGGGCAGCAGCGGCAGCGGGCTTCTCAACGGCGGCGCCCGGCCTATTGGCGGGCTGGTCGACCGGCGACATCAAACTCATCAATTGTTCGAGGAAGCCGCGACGGCGCCAGAAGATGCGGAACGCTTCGTCAAACACGACAGCATGTTCGCGCCTCTTGACGAACACCGCTTCCAGCGTCGCGCGAAAGTCATCGCGATTGCGCACGCCTGCAACGTCGATGGCGCTGATGGCGTCAAGCGCTGCGCCCGTGCCAATCGGCAAGCCCGCGGCTCGCAGCGCGCGCGCGAAATGGAGAATGTTTTGCGCAAGCGCGCCGCCGGACGCCGCTTGCCCGGGCGCTTGCTCCTGGCTCACATGCTCGCCCTGCGCACGTTGGCGTGAAAGCGCGTGCCGTCGTGCACCAGCTCAACTCCGTCACCCGGACTAAGCTGCCCAATCGGCAATTCTGTGTTGGGCAAGATGACGCTGGCCTTGTCGCCGATCATCAGCAGCACAGGCAGTTTCAGCTTCACGCCATGCTCCGCCCAGCGGCGAATTTGCGATTCATAAGGCTCGCGCCGCCATGCCGTCGGCTGGGCTGCATCGCACATGATCTGCAGCGCGCCATTGGACTCAACCGCGACGACAAACTTCGCGCGCTCCGGCTTCCATTCATCGCTCAGCGTCGACGAACTGAGCCAGAGGCACTGAAACATGCGGCAGGACATGGGTCTCTCGTCATGTATGACGCAGCCTGCGCCAGCGCGCGCATTCACGCACCAGCGACCTGCTGGCTTGTTCAGTTCTGGCACGTTGAACACCTTGCAGCACATCATGCATGAGCCGCAGGCGCGCCCCGGCGCAGGTGTCATTTCTTGCATGCTCATGCTCTGTTTCGCCCCCGTCGTCCGCGCGTCAAACCTTCGCTTGCGCGCGCATGTCCGCCAACATCTGCGCAACCTTGGCGCCCGCAACGCTCTCGATGTCGTCCTGATATTTAAGCAGCACGCCCAGCGTGTCGTTCACCAGCGCAGCATCCAGCGCGACTGCGTTCAACTCATGCAGCGCGCTGGCCCAATCCAGCGTCTCTGCCACGCCCGGCTTCTTGAACAAATCCTGCGCCCGCAAATCCTGCACGAATTTGACGATCTCGCGGGTCAGGCGTTCGGGCGCGTCCGGCGCCTTGGCGCGCACGATCTGCGTTTCGCGCTCTGAGTTGGGATAGCCAACCCAATGATAAAGACAGCGCCGCTTCAGCGCGTCATGAATTTCACGCGTGCGGTTCGATGTGATGATGACGATGGGCGGCTGCGCAGCCTTGATGGCGCCCAGCTCCGGCACGGTTATCTGAAAATCAGACAGCGCCTCCAGCAGAAACGCTTCGAACGCCTCGTCCGTGCGGTCGAGTTCGTCGATAAGCAGGACTGGCGGGCCGCCCGGTTGTGGCTCCATCGCCTGCAGTAGCGGACGGCGCACAAGGTAGCGTTCGGAAAAAATGTCCTGTTCCAAACGGGCGCGATCCGTCTCTCCGGCAGCTTCCGAAAGGCGGATCGCCATCATCTGCGCAGCGTAATTCCACTCATACACGGCGGAGGAAACGTCGAGCCCCTCATAGCACTGAAGGCGGATGAGCCTGCGCCCCAGCGCGCCCGCAAGCACCTTGGCGATCTCGGTCTTGCCCACCCCTGCCTCGCCCTCAAGAAACAGCGGGCGTCCCATGCGCAGAGCGAGAAACAGGACGGTCGCCAGCGAACGGTCGGCGACATACGACGCGCTTGAAAGCAGCGTCACAGTCTCATCGATTGAGGCTGGCAGATTTTGCGCCACAGCGTCTTTGTCCACTGAGTCTTTTTTCAGCAAGTCTCTATTTACTCGGTCTTGCGGCTGATTTCGTGGAGACTTCGGAGGCACGCTACTTTTCCCCGTCAAGGCCGCTGCTTATAGCGCAGGCGCAGGGCAAAAACAAAAATCCCTCCCGAATGGGGAGGGATCGCGTTGCGGATAGCGTGTAAAACGCTTACTTGCCCAGCGCCTTTTGCACTGCGCGGCGCGTCATCACCATGATCAGATGCGCGCGGTACTCGGCGTCGGCGTGGATGTCCGTGTTCAGGTTTTCAGCCGGAAACGTCAGACCATCGAGCCCCTTGGGGTGGAACTTTGCGGTGAGCGCAGCCTCGAGCTTGCTCGCGCGAAACACGCCGCCCGAGCCTGCGCCAGTGACAGTCACGCGCACATCCTTGCCCTTCTTGGCGACAAAGACGCCGACGATGGCGTAACGCGAAGCAGGGTTGCGAAACTTCTCGTAAGCGGCCTTGTTGGGGATGGGGAACGAGATCTTCGTGATCAGTTCGCCCTCTTCCAGAGCTGTTTCGAACAGACCGTTGAAGAATTCGTCAGCCGGAATCTTGCGCTTGTTGGTGATCACCGTCGCGCCCAGGGCGAGCACGGCGGAGGGATAGTCCGCAGCCGGATCGTTGTTGGCGACGGAGCCGCCAATCGTGCCGCGATGGCGCACGGCCGGATCGCCGATCATGCCTGCGAGATCAGCAAGCGCCGGAATCTTTTCCTTCACGATCTCAGAGTTTGCGACGTCGAAATGCCGCGTCATGGCGCCGATGACGACGTTGCGACCCTTCAATTCGATGCCGCGCATATCGTCGCAGCGCGACAAATCGATCAGCCCCGCGGGCGACGCAAGGCGCTGTTTCATGGTCGGCAGAAGCGTCATGCCGCCAGCGAGGAACTTGAAATCCTCGGCTTTGGAGGCGGTGTTGACCGCTTTGCGCGCGGTGTCCGGCCGGTGATAGGCGAACTGGTACATCGTGGAAGCTCCCGTATTGGTGTCGCGCTCGGCTTATTTGGCGACCGGCGCCATGGCGGCGGCGCCAGCGGCGATCGCCTTGACGATGTTGTGGTAGCCCGTGCAGCGGCAGATGTTGCCTTCCAGCTCGTGGCGGATGGTTTTCTCGTCCAGCTCGCTGCCATTGCGGCGCACGATGTCGACGGCGGACATGATCATGCCCGGCGTGCAAAAGCCGCACTGCAGACCATGGTTCTCGCGGAAGGCTTCCTGCATCGGATGCAGCTTTCCGTCGGTGGCGAGGCCCTCGATGGTCAAAACGTCCGCGCCATCGACCGTCAGCGCCAGCAGCGTGCAGGCCTTCATGGCGACGCCATTGACGTGAACCACGCAGCAGCCGCACTGGCTGGTGTCGCAACCAACATGGGTGCCGGTCAGGCGCAGGGTCTCACGCAAAAACTGGACAAGAAGCGTGCGCGGATCAACGTCGGCGGATACCGCCTTGCCGTTCACGGTCATCGAAACCTTTAGCATACAATTCTCTCCTGAACGCCGTATTCCACCCCTTGTCAGGATGGATGCGCCGCGCGCGGATCGCGCAGGCGCGTTGGAATTTGCAGTGCCCGGGCGCAACAGGCGCCCGTGTTACGCACAATTTGCGAGCCTGCAGCCGCGCGGTCAAGCCTTGCAGTGGTCAAGCCTTGCAGTGGTCACGCCTTGCAGTGGTCACGCCTTGCAGTGGTCACGCCTTGCAGTGGTCACGCCTTGCAGTGGTCACGCCTTGCAGTGGTCACGCCTTGCTGACGACTTCGACGAACTTCGAAAAGAAGGCGTCCGCGTTCTTCTTCGCGACGCCGTCGATGAGGCGGCCACCGAGCTGGGCTATTTTGCCGCCGACGTTGGCTTCCACGTTGTAGCTCAGAATCGTGCCGCCTTCCGGCGCGTCCGTCAGGCCCACGACCGCGCCGCCCTTCGCAAAGCCCGCGATGCCGCCCTCGCCCTGACCCGAAATCTTGTAGCCGTTCGGCGGGTCCAGATCGGTGAGTTCCACATTGCCCTTGAAGGTTGCGCTTACGGGGCCGACCTTGATTTTGGCAATCGCTTTGAAGGCAGTGTCGGAGGTTTTTTCAAGCTCCTGACAACCGGGGATGCACTGCTTGAGCACTTCCGGGTCGTTGAGCATGTCCCACACCTTCTGCCGCTCGGCCGGGAGGTGAACCTCCCCCTTCATTGTCATGGCCATAAGTCGTTCCCTCGCGTTGCTGGCACGACTTATGTCTTGGACCGTGCGCCTCGTAAAGAGCGTTGTGGCGTCGCTTGCCTTGAGACGAGCGCTGTTGTCTCCGGTGCAAGGGCGTTGGACGAGCATGTTGCGCAAGACCGTTGCGCTTGGCGCGCGTCAACGCTAGCAGAGTGTCAGGCTGAAAAATTTCGCCAGGTCTGCTGGCGTCTGGCGCGGGGGGCTGCAATGGCGGAAATCAGGCTCGGCGAAGTGTCTTTCAATGTTTCAGTCGAGGGCGACGAAGGGGCGCCTGCTCTTCTTGTCGCGCACTCGCTGGGCTCCGATTTGAACCAGTGGGAGCCGCAAATGCCATCCTTGACCCGGCGCTTCCGGGTCATCCGCTACGATTCGCGCGGCCATGGCCTCAGCGAGCCGACGCCGGGGCCTTATTCTGTTGAGCAACTGGGTCGCGACGCGCTGGCGATTCTCGACGCGCTAAAAATCAAGAAAGCCCACTACATGGGCCTGTCGCTGGGCGGCGCGGTGGGCATGTGGCTGATGACCAATGCGCCCGAGCGCATCGACCGCGCGATTCTCGCCAACACGAACGCGTGCTTTGGCCACCCCGATGTTTGGAACGCCCGCATCAAGCAGGCGCTGGCGGAAGGCCTGGACGCAATGGCGCTGGGCACGATGGACCGCTGGTTCACCCGCGATTTTCAGGAGCGCGCGCCTGCGCAGGTTGACGCCATGGCTGCCCGCTTCCGCTCCACATCGGCCGAGGCCTACGCGGCAACCGCCGCCGCCCTGCGCGACGCCGACCAGCGCGAGGCGATCCGAAGCGTGAAAAACCGCGTGCTGGTCATCGTCGGCACGCAGGACGCCGCGACGCCGCCTACAGCCGGTGGACTGATAGCCGAGCACATCCCCGGCGCGCGCCTTGTGGCGCTGGAAGCCGCGCACCTGTCCAACATCGAAGCCGCCAACGAATTCACTCGCGCCATCGTGTCATTTCTGACCGCGCCTGCCGCGAAACCGGCCAAGGCGCCAGAGCCGGAAACGCCCGCCAAAAAGACGATCAAGGCGCCGGCTGCAAAGGCTGCAACGAAGGCGGCCAAAAAAGCGGGTAGAAAAACTGCGAAAAAAGCGGCGAAGAAGTCCGCAAAGAGATCTGCAAAAAAGGTCGCCAAAAAGACTGCCGGGAAAGCCGCCAAAAAAGCTGCTAAAGTAGCGAGAAAGACGGTAAAAAAGCCTGCGCCTCCGGCAGCTGGAAAAGCCATGAAATTCGCCGCGAAGAAAACCGCAAAAAAGGCAGCCAAAAAGGCGTCGAAGAAAGCTGCAAAAAAGCCCTCTAAAACGGCAGCCAAAAAGCCCGCAAAGAAAGTGGCGCGCAAGAGCGTCAGAGGTCGTCGCTGATGGACGACGAGGCCCGCAGCAAGGCAGGCGAGGCCACCCGGCGCGAGGTTCTGGGCGACGAGTGGGTCGACCGTTCGCTCGCCAACCGCAACGCTTTCAACGCCGAGTGGGTGGACTTCATCACCCGCACAGCCTGGGGCGACGTGTGGCAGCGGCCCGGTCTGGACCGGCGCGCCCGCTCCATCGTCGTGCTGAGCGTTTGCGTGGCCAACGCCCAGTGGGACGAACTCCGCCTCCATCTTCGCGGGGCACTCAACAACGGGCTCACACAGGACGAGATCAAGGAAATCCTGATCCAGTGCGCGGTCTACGCCAGCGTGCCTGCCGCCAACCACGCCTTCAAGGTCGCCGACGCGTTCTTCAAGGAAGCGGGCGTCTAGTCTGGCCTGCTTCCTGCACGCCTCGCCCTTGATTGCCGCGCCGCCGCGCGGTTGCTAGCTTCCACCCTCCGGCGAATCTGGCGCCGGACAACTGTAGCGGGGCGCATGGAGAATTTTCTTCAGCAATTGATCAACGGGCTCACGCTCGGCTCGATCTACGGCCTCATCGCCATCGGCTACACAATGGTGTTCGGCATCATCGGCATGGTGAACTTCGCCCACGGCGACGTTTTCATGGTTTCGACCTTCATCGCGCTGATCATCCTGCTCGCCTTGACCACGCTGTTCGCCATCCCGTCGATTTATCTCGTCCTCTTTCTGGTGATGATCGCGGCGATGATCCTGACATCGGTGTGGAGTTGGGCCATCGAGCGAATGGCGTACAGGCCACTGCGCGGCTCATTTCGCCTCGCCCCGCTGATTTCAGCCATCGGCATGTCGATCTTCCTGATGAACTTCGTGCAGGTGACGCAGGGGCCGCGCAACAAGCCCATGCCGCCAATTCTGGAGCATGTGTTCTATCTGTACGGACAGCCAGGCGCTGCGAACGCAGTCACCATTTCATCGCGCCAGATCATCATCATGGCCGCGGCTGCGATCCTCCTCACCATCTTCTGGTACGTGGTGCAGAAGACAGCGCTCGGTCGCGCCCAACGCGCTGTAGAGCAAGACCGCAAGATGGCTGCCCTTCTGGGCGTCAACGTCGACCGCACCGTGTCGATCACATTCGTCATCGGCGCGATGCTCGCGTCAGTCGCTGGCACGCTTTACCTGCTGCAATATGGCGTCGTGCGCTTCGACGACGGGTTCATCCCCGGCGTCAAGGCGTTCACTGCCGCAGTGCTTGGCGGCATTGGCTCGATTCCCGGAGCCGTGCTGGGCGGCCTGCTCATCGGGCTGATCGAAGTGTTCTGGGCGGCGTATGTTTCGAGCGACTATAAAAACGCCGCCGCATTCTCGATCCTAATCATTGTTTTGATCTTCATGCCCTCCGGCCTGCTCGGACGCCCGGAAGTCGAGAAGGTCTGAGCCAATGGACAAGGCCGCCGCCAAACAACCCACGCGCGTGCAAACGGCGCTGCGCGAGGCGTCATTTGCGGGGCTGATCGCAGCGCTTCTTTCGTTTCCGATCCTTGCGCTGCGCGTTGAATCGGACATGAACAACCGCCTCGTTCTGGAAGAACGCTGGCCGCTCGTGGGCGTCGCCATGCTGGCGATTTTCGTGGCGCGTTTTCTCTCCTCTATCCTCGATGACTGGCGCGCCCGGGCGCTGGCCATATCAGGCGCAATGGCGAATTTGTTCGCTGTCGGCCTGATGATTTTTCCCGCCAAGCCGCAGGTCGGTCTCGCGCTCTGGTTTGCGGCGAGCGGCTCGATCCTGCTGGTCGCAGGGCTCTATTTTGAGCG
Source organism: Hyphomicrobiales bacterium (assembly GCA_031428455.1). GTDB lineage: Bacteria > Pseudomonadota > Alphaproteobacteria > Rhizobiales > Beijerinckiaceae > Terripilifer. Next base: position 32,162 of record JANPPJ010000087.1, read on the forward strand.
GGAAGGCCAGGCCACGCCCGAACGTTTGACCGCTGCGCCGCAGGCCTTAAACGCATCGCGTTCCAATAGTCTCATCAACCTGATTGGCGTTGTGGCGCTGGGCTTTGTGATCGCCTATCCGCTGGTTCTGCTGGCATGGCTCGGGCCGCAAGGCTCGCTGAAGTGGATCAATAATTACGGCGTGCAGATCCTTATTTATGTGATGCTTGGCTGGGGACTGAACATCGTCGTTGGCCTCGCAGGCCTGCTCGATCTGGGCTACGTCGCGTTCTACGCCGTGGGCGCATACGCCTATGCGCTGCTGGCGACGACGTTTGGCCTTTCTTTCTGGATATGCCTGCCGCTTGCGGGGATTCTCGCCGCCTTCTGGGGCATCCTGCTGGGCTTTCCCGTGTTGCGATTACGCGGCGATTACTTAGCCCTCGTCACGCTCGCATTCGGTGAAATCGTCACCATTGTGCTGACCAACTGGGTGGACCTGACCAACGGCGAGGCGGGCATCTCGTCGATCCCGCGCGTTACGTTTTTCGGCATTCCCTTCACCGCCGCCGATGATGGCTTTGCCGCGACATTCGGCATCGCGTTCTCGCCCATCCACCGCACGATCTTCCTGTTCTATCTCATCCTCACTCTCGCCCTCATTACAAACGTCGTCACGATCCGGCTGCGCCGCCTGCCCATTGGCCGCGCGTGCGAAGCTTTGCGCGAGGATGAAATCGCGTGCCGCTCGCTTGGCGTGAACACGACCAACACCAAGCTCACCGCCTTTGCGCTTGGCGCCATGTTCGGTGGACTCGCGGGCGCGTTTTTCGCGGTGCGTCAGGGTTTCATCAATCCCAACTCGTTCACCTTCATGGAGTCAGCGACCATCCTCGCGATTGTCGTGCTGGGCGGAATGGGCTCGCAGATCGGCGTTGCGCTTGCCGCTGTTGCAATGGTCGGCGGCACGGAAATTCTGCGCGAACTCGATTTCCTGAAAGTGCTGTTCGGCAACGATTTTGATCCCAATCAGTACCGCATGCTCATCTTCGGCCTCGCCATGGTGCTGATGATGATCTGGAAACCGCGAGGGCTCATCTCGACGCGCGAACCTTCGATCTTTCTGAAAGAACGCCGCAAGGTCACCGGCTCCCTCGTCAAGGAGGGACACGGATGACGCGCTGGATGACAGACCCGATCCTGCGGGTTGAACATCTCACCATGCGCTTTGGCGGCCTTGTCGCCGTGAACGATGTATCGTTCAGCGTCGGGCGCGGCGACATCACCGCCCTGATCGGCCCCAACGGCGCGGGCAAGACTACCCTCTTCAACTGCGTCACCGGCTTTTATAAACCAACGCAGGGACGACTTGCGTTCGCGCGCCACGGCCGCGCCGATGCGCAGGAAGTGCGCGCGCTAACCCAAACCGGCAAACGTCACGCGCAACTGGCCTCGGGCGATGTTTACCTGCTCGAGCGCATGCCCGACTTCGAGATTGCGGCAAAGGCCCGCGTAGCTCGCACGTTTCAAAACATCCGCCTGTTCGCAGGCATGACTACGCTCGAGAATCTTGTTGTGGCGCAGCACAACACGTTGATGCGAGCCTCCGGCTGGTCCCTGCTCGGCCTTCTCTCATTCCCCTCATGGCGCAAGGCGGAGGCTGCAGCGATAGAGACGGCGCGCAGCTGGCTCGCGCGCATCGGGCTCGAACACCGCGCCGACGATCCCGCCGGAGCCCTGCCCTATGGCGACCAGCGCAGGCTGGAGATCGCGCGCGCCATGTGCACAGGCCCCGCTCTCCTCTGCCTTGATGAGCCGGCCGCTGGCCTCAATCCACGCGAGTCGGGCGAACTCGCCAGCCTGCTGCGCCTCATTCGCGATGAACACGACACGTCGATTCTCATCATCGAGCATGACATGAGCGTGGTGATGAACATCTCCGATCATGTCGTCGTGCTCGATTACGGCGCGCTGATTTCTGATGGGCCGCCTGACTATGTGCGCAACGACGCCAACGTCATCGCCGCTTATCTTGGCGTAGCGGACGCAGCGGAGGCCGAGCAGGTCGTCGCCGAAATAGCGCGCGAGCCCCATCAATGACAGCGCCCCTGCTCTCGATCACAGGCGTCGAAAGTTATTACGGCTCGATCGCCGCACTCAAGGGCGTCGACGTTCACGTCAACGACGGAGAAATCGTCGCGCTGATAGGCGCCAACGGCGCTGGAAAATCCACATTGATGATGACGATCTTCGGCGAACCGCGCGCGCGGCGTGGACAGATCATTTTCAATGGCCGCGACATCACCAACCTCGCGCCCCATGAAATAGCGCGCCTTGGCATCGCGCAATCGCCAGAGGGTCGACGCATTTTCGCGCGCATGAGCGTGTGGGAAAACCTGCAGATGGGCGCCTCGCTTGGCGAGTCGGCGAATTTCAAAAGCGATCTTGAGCGGATGTTCGCGATCTTCCCGCGCCTGAAAGAGCGGATGCATCAGCGCGGCGGCACATTGTCCGGCGGCGAACAACAGATGCTGGCCATCGCCCGCGCGCTGATGACGCGCCCACGGCTACTGTTGCTCGACGAGCCATCGCTCGGGCTGGCGCCTCTCGTCGTGAAACTCATCTTCAACGTGATTCGCGACCTCAATCGCGATCAGGGACTCACGGTCTTTCTCGTCGAGCAGAACGCCTACCACGCGCTGGAACTGGCCCACCGCGCCTACGTCATGGTCAACGGCCTCGTGACGATGGAAGGCGCGGGCCGCGAATTGCTCGCACGCCCGGAAATTCGCGCCGCCTATCTCGAAGGAGGGCATTGATGGGCGATTTCCTGTGGGTGGCCTCCCCCTACGCGCCGTGGAGTTTTCTGCTTGTGACGGTGTTTCTTGGCGGGGCAGCAGCCTTCTCCGCCGGGCGGGCGTTGGCGCAAACATGGCGGCCGATGTGGCAGGCGTTCGTCTATGCCGCCGCGTTGGCGCTGGCCGCGGGGTTTCTCCATTTCGTGCTGTTTGCGGAATCGGTCATCCCCGGCGCCAGGATCGTGGCGCTTCTTGCCGCATTGCCCGCCAATCCGGCCGCGTCGCTCGCCGCTTTGGGTTGGGAAGCGCGCCTTTATGGCCTGATTTTCATCACGCTGTGCTTTTTCACGGCGTTTGGCTATCGCCTGACGCGCACCCGCGCCATGATCCGGCAATACGGTTTTGACGGCTAGTCGCAGCGCTTTGCCCACCTTTGCGCAGGCTTGCTTGGGCCCCATGCTTTCCTTGATGACAGCCGGATGGAAACCGGCAAGTATCCATAACGCGGAGCGGGCCTCCGCACGGGCGACGAACGTCCGCAGGGAACTTGGAAGGAGCGTTTTCCATGAAGAAATTCTGGCTCACCGGCATCGCACTTGCGGCCGGCCTCAGCCTCGGGTCGGCGGCGCATGCGCAAGTCCGGCTTGGCATTGCAGGTCCGATCACAGGCGCATCCGCAGCCTTTGGCGCACAATTGAAGAACGGCGCGGAACAGGCTGTAGAGGATCTGAACGCCGCGGGCGGCATCCTGGGGCAGAAAATTCAGGTGTTCATCGGCGATGACGCCTCGCGTCCCGAGCAGGGCGTTTCGGTCGCCAACAAGTTCGTCGGCGATGGCGTGAAATTTGTCGTCGGCCACTTCAACTCCGGCGTGTCGATCCCGGCTTCCGAAGTCTACAATGAGAACGGCATTCTGCAGATCACGCCCGCCTCGACAAACCCCATGTTCACCGAGCGCAAATTGTGGAACGTCTTCCGCACCTGCGGCCGCGACGATCAGCAGGGCGCAGTCCTTGGCAAGTACATCGCGGAAAAGCTGAAGGGCAAGAAGGTCGCGGTGATCCACGACAAGACACCCTACGGCAAAGGTCTAGCTGACGAGACCAAGAAGGCGATGAACGGCCTCGGCGTGAAGGAAGTCATCTATGATGGCGTGAATGTCGGCGAGAAAGACTTCTCGGCGCTGGTTCAGCGTTTCCGCACGCAGGGCGTGGAAATCATCATGTTTGGCGGCCTGCACACGGAAGCTGGCCTGATTCTCCGTCAAATGCGCGGCGCGGGCGTCAACGCTGTGTTGCTGGGCGGCGACGGCATCGCCTCGGCTGAGTTTGGCGCCATCGCTGGCGACGCGGGTCAGGGCACACTGATGAGCTATGGCCCCGATCCGACCAAGCGCCCCGGCGTGGCCGAAATCGTGAAGCGTTTCGAGGCCAAGAAGATCAACCCCGAAGCCTACACGCTCTACAGCTACGCGTCGGTGCAGGTGCTCAAGCAGGCGGCGGAAGCAGCCAAGAGCCTTGACCCCAAGAAGGTCGCCGAAGTCATCCACTCCGGCCGAACGTTCGATACGGTCCTGGGCCCGCTGTCCTTCGACAAGAAGGGCGACCGCACAGACGCCGATTACGTGGTCTATGAATGGCGCAAGGCGGCAGACGGCAAGCTGGTCTACGAGCAGCTTTGATCTGAGGCTTTTTGCGATGAAGGCCGGGAGCGGGTGCGCTTCCGGCCTTTTTGCTGGCCTTAGCCCAGTTTTGCCAGCGCGGGGAAGGTCTCAAGCAACCAGAACGACATTGACGTCATGGCGCCAGTCATAAACGCGATGCCCGTCGCGACCAGCAAGACGCCGACGACCCGCTCCACGACATAAAAGTTCTTCTTGAAGCGGCCCAGAAACCGCATGAACGGCTCAATCGCCAAAGCCGCCATCAGGAACGGGATTCCCAACCCGGCTGAATAAGCCCCAAGCAAAATTGCGCCCCGGGCCGCAGTGTCCTCGCTCCCCGCGACGGTGAGAATGGCGGCGAGAATGGGCCCAATGCATGGCGTCCAGCCAAACGCAAAAGCGAGCCCCATCACATAGGCGCCCCATACGCCGACTGGCTTTTCCACGTTGACCCGCTTTTCGCGGTACATGAACGCCATGCGCCAGACGCCGAGGAAGTGAAGTCCCATGGCGATGATGGCGACGCCCGCCAGTGCGGACAACGTGCCGATGTGCGAGCGAATCACCTGGCCGAAAACGGAAGCCGTCGCGCCCAGCGCCACGAAAACAGTTGAGAAACCGAGCACGAAAAGAACCGCTGCAATGGCGACGTCGCGGCGTGCGCGCCGCTCACCCCCTTCGGCAAGCTCCTCGACGGTCGTTCCAGCTATAAACGTCAGGTAAGGCGGAACGAGAGGCAGCACGCACGGGCTCAAGAAGGACAAAAGCCCCGCAAAGACTGCTGCTGTGAGTGTGACATCGACCATATCTGCTTTTAGTCATTGCCGAAGCCGCAAGGAAGCCCACGCGAAGTCGCAGCGCGGCAACTTCCCGTGAACAGTTGTTTTGGCCTTCCAGAGACCCAACGGATCGCCCCGCACGCATATTGTTAAGCTTTTGTTAACTTTGAGAAATCTAATCTCTTATGTTATGCAGGCACATGAGCTGCGGATGGCGCATTGCGATGAAAGGCCTATACATGAAGAAGCTACTCCTTGCGGGCGTTGCCCTCGCGTTCGCCGCCCCGGCTTTTGCTGCCGACCTCCCCAGCCGCGCTGCGGCTCCCAGCCCTTATTTCGCGCCGGCGCCAGTTGCGTCTTGGACGGCGTTTTATGTGGGGCTCAATGCCGGCGGCGTCGCAATTGACTACGGCGCGCCCTCTGACATGAGCGGCTATACGTTCGGCGTGCGCGCTGGCTTCGATTACCAGTTCGGCAATGGCTTCGTTTTTGGTGTCCTGGGTGATGCAGACTTCTCTACCGCTGACCAGACCCGGACGCCCGGCGGCTTCCCGGCCATCAAGGTTGAGAACAACTCAATCTTCACCGCCAATCTGCGCGCTGGCTTTACTGTGACGCCGAACCTGCTGCTCTACGCAACCGGCGGTTACAGCTATTTCGACATTAAAGTTTCGGATCCGGGTTTCTTCTTCGCCCGCCCCCTGCCCGGTTCTGCTGATGGCTGGAACGTCGGCATTGGCGCGGAGTATCGCTGGACTCCTAACCTTTCGGTTTTCGCCGAGTATCGATATCATGACCTGAAGCTTAGCGGTCGCGGCAACGGCGACGCTGAAGCGAATCAGGCCAAGGTTGGTTTCAACTACCGGTTCGGATCGGCCGTTGGCCCGGTCATGGCCCGCTACTGAGCCATTTCTCCACAGATTTTTCAGAAAGCCCGGCGTTTACGCCGGGCTTTTGCTTATCGGGCAGGCGTTTAAGGCCCAGTTTGATGTGTTTGCGCAACAGTCATGGTAAAGATGGTGCTTACCTGGAACTGCAGCTTGCGTGTTTGCCCCCGGCGTTGCTAGAGCTGAGGTCAGGCTCACAGCCTAGATACCGTAGGCCTGAACAAATCCAGTTAAGGA
>JANPPJ010000088.1:0-9415 GCA_031428455.1 Hyphomicrobiales bacterium
CTAAAAACTGCGTGGTCGCAAGCGCAACGCCGCTGGCGAGCAACGCAAGATAAACGGGCGCGGCGAAAGCTGAAAATCGCTGCAGCACAGGCGCAAAATCTTCCCGTGCTGAAGCGGCGGCTAATGGCAAAAGCGCGCCCGCCCAGCAAATGGCGCTCATCACATGCAGCATCGCAAGACCCTGCATTACGCCTTCCGGGCGCCATCCGCGCGCATGGCCGGCCCATGCAAGAGACAGCGCACACAGGGCGAGCGCGAGCAGCGCCAGAGGGCGCGCGCTGCGCCCCTTCGCGAACAAGCCAATCGCCGCCGCTGCGAGACCCGCAAGCGCTATCAACGCGCCGACGCCTTGCGGCAGGCGCAAGCCGGAACGCCACATGGCGCGGTCGTTCAAGGCGGCGAGCCCCTGCCCGTGCGCATCGGCGCCCTGAAGGCCGATAAAAAAAAAGGCTGCGGATCCGGCTATTGCAAGCGCCGACAGGACAAATCCGCGCGCAGCCCCCACCGGCTTCAAGAATGCGGAAAAGAGAGCAGCGCCAACTCCAAACGCCATGCCCGTCAGAAGAAGAAATCGCGCCATCACCAGAGGTGGTGAAAGCGCGGAAACGACGATCGTTGGATCTTCCTGGGCGGCCGGCCGTCCACCGCTGACGCGGCCAATCGAAAAGACGACGCTGCCGCTCACCACATGACCATCGTCGGAGACGACGCGGTAACTGACCAGATGCGAGCCTTCCGAAAGGCCCGGCGGCATGGCGATGCGCACGCGCGCCTGCTTGCCGCCTTCCACGGCGAGTCGGCTGACATCGCCACCTGGCCCCACCAGTGAGGCTGTGACGATTTCAACAGGCTCGTTGAAAAGAACCTCAAGCGCCTGCGGCGCCTGTTTCACCAGATCGCCATCCGCAGGGCTGCTCTCAACCAGATAGGCGTGCGCGAACGCTCCCGCGCTTGAGAGCGCCAGCAGTGAAACAGCAAAAACAATCGAGGCCAGCCACTGCATCATTTGCGCGGGAGAAACCGGATGGAGGGCGCGGGCGATGTGCTCTCGTCGTGATTTTCATCATCGAGCGCATCGGCGGAGGGGCGCCCCTTCACGTCAATCCAGCGCGACACGCCCTTCTCGCACTCCTGCACGAGAGGGAAATACAGGACCTCGCCGGGCTTCACGGATGCGTCGATATCAATGGAAACCCCAAAATCCCCAATCTGCTTGGCAGGAAGAGCGCCGCTCCACGCCACTTCCCGCGCCGCCCCCTCGCCAGTTTGCGTGATGGTCCAGCCCTCCTTGGACTGCGGGCGAACGCCCGTTACGGCTTTGGGAAGGCGCATGCGAATGCGCAAGGTGGGCGAGCCATTGCAGCCGTGCGGCACACGGAGAATCGAATCAATGGTGGAGGCAAGCGGAATCTGACGCTTTGTGAAACCCACATGCGCAGCGGCCATCGTGCTTGCGCCCGCCATGGCGGCGACAAGGACTGACGACAGCAACAGAGGGCGACGGCCCATGGGTTCCTCCGAACATTGTAACATTGCTGACCCGCCCGCATAGCTCTTGTCTACGTATCTCTTGCGAGCCCGCTTGTTCGATCACTATACTGAACCCGATCAAATGCGGAACCGCGAAGGGGTCGCACGTCAGCACGTGGACAATACGATCCGCGGCGGGAGGAAGCGCTATGAAGGAAGTCCTCGCGGGCGCGTTTATCGCGTCCATGCTTGCCGCCTCGGTTTCCGCTTACGCACAGACGCCTGCGCCACAGGCTTCCATCGAGCAACGTAAACAGGCGTATGCGCCCTGGTCGCCAGACGCGATGGCGCAACGGCGCAAGGAACAGGGCCTGAAGGGCCCCGGCGCGCAGCGTCCCGTGCCGCCTCCCGCCTTCCCGTCCTACCTCAAAAAGCCAAACACGGTGGAAGAATTGATGCCGCAGGCCCGCGCCGCCGCACGGCAGACGGGCGGGCGCACGCCTTTGGGCCTCGCCCTGCCCGGCAAGTCCATGGTGATTTTTATCGGCGAAATCCGCGACGCGTGGCCGAACAAGCTGGTGCAGGACGCCATCAAGCGCGGGCTGGAAGAGCGCGGCGTCAAAATCCAGATCGTGACGATGTGGGACGCGATGGGCCTGTCTGAGGCCGATTTCAAGCAAGTGCGCGAAGCTTTGCGAGAATACACAATCAGCGACGGCCAGCGCGAACTCGACAGCTTCTTCACGACAACCGGCCAGATGGTGGACTTCCAGAAGGGCCGCCAATGGGTGAAGGACAGAGATCCGGATTTGTTCAAGGCGACGTGGCCTGACCTTGTCATTCCCGACCCGAAACTGTCCGCTATCGCGAATAATTACATTGCCCGCTCCTCGGACGCGGTTGTGGCGTGGCTCGACAAGAATCCGCAGATTGACTGGGTGATGTGGCGCGGCGCCAACCGGCCGAACACGCGCAAGGCCATGAAGCACCATGGCGAGAAGTTTCTCGGCAATTACACCTATCTCGATCTCTACGACCTGATGAGTCAGGTGCCGTCGTTCCCTGCCGACGTCTGGCGCCAGATCGAAATGAAGACGATTGAATCGGTGGGCTTTGTGGAGCGTGCCGAAGTGACGGACCCCGAAGGCACGGCCTTTGGCTACGACCTCAAGGAGAGTGAGGCGCAGGCTTGGGCCGCTGGCGTTTACCAGCAAGGCCACCTTTACATGTTCCCCGCACAGGCTACGGGCCGCTTCCCCTATTCCGTAGTCGAATACCCCGTGATGACGAGCAAGTTTGTGCCGGGCGTGCTGCCGGAAGTGTCGGGCATCATCGCTTCCACAACGAGCCACGCAGCGACGCATCCGCGCATCGAAATTGTGGTGAAGGGCGGCAAGATTTCAGACGTGAAAGGCGGCGGGCTTTACGGTGACGGCATGCGCCTTTTGCTGCAATATCCCGGCACGCAGGACATGCAATGGCCGCATCACCAGAAGTCTGGATACTGGTGGCTTTATGAAGCGGGCATGGGCACCAACCCGAAGTATTTCAAACATCCCGTCGAGGTGCTGGAAGGCATCAATCTGTCCGAGCGCAATGTCGCTGGCGTGATCCACTGGGCGTTTGGCGCGGAATCCGCGATGGGCCCTGACAAGATTGGCGAGTGGTCAGAGCAAAGCAAACAATTCTCCGAGAAGAACACGCTGCCAATGGGTCATTCGCTGCACCACCACAACCTGCTTCCCACGATGCAGGTGAAAATCCGTGAGCTCGACCAGTGGATCACGCTGCTCGAACACGGCGGCCTTAGCTCATTTGAGGATGTTGGCGTGCGGGCACTGGCCTCGCGCTATGGCAACCCGAACGACATTTTGCGGCGCGACTACATTGCGCCCATGCCCGGAGTCAATATGCCCGGCAGCTATGACGCCTACGCCCGCGACCCAGGCGCCCATTGGGTGAGCTGGGCAAAAAGCATCGAGGCAGGCACATACACCTATTTCAAGCCATGACCGGCTGACGACACACGAACAAAGAAAAATCGGAGGAACCATGAAAGTTCTTGCAGCACAGGCGCTCGGCGGGCTCGCCGCGCTCGGCCTCGCGGTCACGTTCACTACGAGCGCATACGCACAGGCCGGCGCGCCGCTGGAGGAGCGCAAGATTGTCTATGCGCCATGGAACCCGGCGGAGATGCCCCAACGCCGTAAGGAACAGGGGCTGATAGGTCCCGGCCCGCAATCGGCTATGACGGCGCCCGCGTTTCCGTCCTATCTCAAGAAGCCAACCTCCATTGAAGAACTGATGCCGCAAGCGCGCGCGGCCGTGCGCCAGACGGGCGGACGCACGCCGCTGGGCCTCGTTCTTCCGGGCAAGACGCTGCTGATCGTGGTGGGCGAAATTCGCGAGCCGCGTCCCAACATGATGGTGCAGGAAGCGCTTAAACGCGCAATCGAGGAGCGTGGCGCGAAAGCTATCGTCGTTACGACATGGGATCTGCTCGGCGTCACCGAGGCGGAGTATGTGAAAGTGCGCACGGCGCTGCGCGAGTTCACGATTTCCGACGGCCAGCGCGAACTGGAGTATTTCTTCACCACGACGGGATTGATGCGCAAGCCGGAAGAAGGCCGCGCATGGGTTAAGAAAAACGATCCCGATCTTTTCGCCGCGACGTGGCCTGTGCCGAACATTGACGATCCCGAACTCGCCAAGCTGGCGGCGCGCTACAACGCTGACGTGCCGAAAGCACTTGTGCGGTGGCTCGACAAAAACCCCGGTGTGGACTGGGTTGTCTGGCGCTCGGGGGGGCGCGGCAATACACGCCGCCTGCTCGATCACCACGCGGACAAATATCTGGGCAGCTACACCTACTTCGACCTGTATGACCTGATGAGCCAGGTGCCCGCCTTCCCGTCAGACGTCTGGCGGCAGGTGGAGACCAAGACAATCGAGGCTATTTCCTTCGTGGACCGCGTGGAAGTCACAGACCCGGAGGGCACAGCGTTTGGCTACGACGTCGCGCCCGAGGAGGCCAAAGCGTGGTCCGAGGGCGTCTATCAACAGGGCCATCTCTACATGTTCCCCGCGCAGGGAACGGGCCGCTTCCCCTATTCCAAGATCGAGTATCCCAAGCTGTCGGGCAATTACATCAAGCCCGTGCAGCCGGAAGTGACCGGCATCATCGCCTCGACGACAAGCCATGCGGCGAGCCATCCGCGCCTCGAGATTCAAGTCACAAAGGGGCGAATTTCGAACGTCAAGGGCGGCGGGCTTTACGGAGAAGGACTGCGCCTTTTGCAGAACTATCCGGGCACGCAGGACAAGCAATGGCCGCTGGCGGACAAGCCCGGCTATTGGTGCCTGTATGAAGCGGGCATGGGCACGAACCCGAAGTACTTCAAGCATCCGGCCGAAGTGCTCGAAGGCATCAATTTGTCCGAGCGCAATGTCGCGGGCATCGTGCACTGGGCCTTCGGCACGGAAGTCGCGATGGGGCCGAACAAGCCGGGCGACTGGGACGCGAGAACAATCGCGTTCTCCGAGCAGAATGCTCTGCCCATGGGCCATTCGATGCACAACCACAACATGCTGCCTACGTTCCAGGTGCGCATCCGTGAACTCGATCAATGGGTGACGCTGGTGGAGCATGGCGGCCTGAAAGCGCTCGATGACGTGGGCGTGCGCGCGCTCGCCTCGCGCTACGGCAATCCCTCGCAAATTTTGGCGCGCGACTATGTGACGGCGCTTCCCGGCATCAACGCGCCGGGCAGCTACGATGAGTACGCGAAACATCCCGGCGCCTACTGGACGAAATGGGCGAAAAGCATCGAGGATGGAACAAACGCGCACTTCAAGCCGTAAATCGCACGAACGCGAATTGAGAAAGTAAACGGAATGGCCAATGAGACGGCGCAAGCCGATCGTGCGGTGCGTCTTGACGGCGTCTCCAAGTTTTATGAAACGCAGGCTGCGCGCATCACCGCGCTTGAGAAAATGAACTGGTCCATCGGTGGCGGCGAAGCAGCCGCGCTGATGGGCCCATCAGGCTGCGGCAAGACGACGATCCTCAACCTGCTCGGCGGCATGGACCGCCCGAGCGGCGGCGAGATCTGGGTCAACGGCGAAAACGTCGCCGCTATGACCGAGCGGCAACTTGAGGTTTATCGCCTTCGCAAGATCGGCTTCGTGTTCCAGTTCTTCAATCTGATCCCAAGCCTCTCGGCGCTCGAAAACCTCGAACTGCCGATGTTGATGGCCGGTGTGAAGCCTGAAGAACGGCGCGTGCGGGCAGAGAGCCTGCTTGATAGCGTCGGCCTCAAAGCCAAGGGCTTCAAGCGGCCGGAGGAATTGTCGGGCGGCGAACAGCAGCGCGTCGCCGTTTGCCTCGCCCTGGTCAACGATCCGCCGATCATCCTTGCCGACGAGCCGACAGGCAACCTCGACTCGCACAACGCCAAAATCATCTCGTCGATGCTGATCGATCTTGCCACAAACCGCGGCAAGACCGTTCTCGTTGCGTCGCACGACCCGAAAGTCGTGGAGCAATTTCCGCGCGTCTACCATATGCGCGACGGCGCCATCGAGCAGGTGACCTGAGGCATGCGCGCCATGGAAGTGAAAATGGGATGGCCTTTGCTGGCCGCGCTGTTCCGCATCATCGGCAAGCGGGTGTTTCTCACCTTCTGCCTTGTGTCGTTTCTCGTCGTGTTTTTGCTTGCGGCTGTGAATGTCACGTCGCGTCACGCCATGCAGCGTTATGTCGACGACCAGGTAAAGCGCATGCCGTGGGACATCTCCGTCTATCAGACGGCGGACGTGCCGCAGGCCGGCAACGTGCATGACAACGTGGCGAAGACGCCCGGCATCGCACAGGCTGAGCGGCTCTACTTCCTGCGGACCATTCCGCCCTTCTCCGTCATGTCGGTCATCGACGACCAGCAATTGCGCACGCCGTGGCTGTCTATCCTGACAGCGACAGACCCTGCGCTTATTCCACCCGACATTCGGCCTTCAGCCAACGAGGCCGTAGTCGTTCTCGTCGGCTCCAAGGGGCAAATGGGTGATGCTTTTCTGAAGCTGCAGAACCGTAAGAAATTTGAACTTGTGGTGCAGCCCAAGGATCAGGCGCTTGAAGTAGACGCCGAGCACAAGCATCCGCTGGGCGTCACGACGATCCGCACCGGCATCGAGCGCGTCGTCCGCATCGACTCGACTGAACTCAATCGCTGGTATCTGGAACAAACAAGCTCGCCCACGCTCGTGCCGGAGCTGGGCATGATCCTCGTCGTGCCGTGGGATCCTTCGCTCATTCTCAAGTTTGACGCCGTTTCACGCGGTTTCATGCATGAGCAAGGGCACGCCGACATTCACGGCAGTCCGGGCGAATATTTCCCCGAGATCATACATCTGGCAAAGCTCGATCGCGCCAGCATTGTCTCGGGCTGGGACATTGAAGGTTCGCTGACGCGCATCATTGCTGCGGGCAGCAGGCTCACCGATGGCGTGCAGGACCAGACCGCTGCCGCCGCAGTGGACCACAACCTCGGCACGATGTTCATTCGCATGAACGACATTGCGCGGAAGATTGCGCTGATCAGCCTGCTCGTCTCTCTGCCGCTTTTGCTCATGGCCGGCGTGCTGCTCGCCAACTTGTCCGGCCTGCTGATGCTCAATGAGCGCCGCACGCTGGGGCTTTTGCGCCTGCGCGTCGCGCCGGGCCATCTGATCAGACGCACCATGCTGATCGCCATCGCCGCCGGCGGTCTTGCGGGCGGCGTCGCAGGCGCATTGTGCGGCACGATTTTCCCGCTGCTCGTCTACTATGGCGGCCTGCCCTCGCTTGCGCTGACGGCAAAAATCCAGGACCCGCGCGTTCTTGGCCTCTTCATCATCGTGGGCGTCGCCATCGCCCTCATGGTCGGGCGGCGCTTCGTGCGCGAGGCCTCACGCGTCTCCCCGCTTCAGGCGTCGCGCCGGGTTGAAGGTGGCGAGTTTGACGGCGCGCAGGTGCGCTTTGGCGTGTTGCAGGCTATCGCGTTGTTGTTTGGCGGCGCGAAGGTCTCGGGCTGGATTTTAAACAAATCTCTCACGAGTTTCATCGCGGCGCCCTGGGTTGCCGATCTTGACCGCACGCTGGATTTTGTCGCGTTTCCGCTGTTTATCTACGGCCTCGTAAGCTTCATCGCGTCGCGCAAGCGCCTGATGGCGGCGCTGATGACGCCGGTGGCGGCAGTGCTCGCGGGAGCGCTGAAAGATGTCGCCATCAAGCACATGCAGATCAGGCGTCATCGCGCGGCGAGCTTTCTGCTCATCGTTGGCCTCATGGCCAGCCTTGCGCTCTATCCCACCGTGATGACTGCGGTGTTCGACAACAAGACTGAACGGGGCGCGCGCATTCAACTTGGCTCCGATCTGCAAATGACGATCAACGCGCTTGATCTCATGCCGTCCGAAGCGCAAGCGCGCGGAGGCCTGCGGGAGAGGCTGGAAGCGCTGCGTCAGAAACTTGATCCGCTGATCGCACGCATTGAGGCAGAGCGCGGCGTGCGCCGTGTTTCCTATCTCGTGGAAGGGCTTGTTGACGGGCTTTTCATGCCTGATCGTGGCTTCTCCGGTCTGCCGATGTATCTCGTGCCCGAGCCCAAGCGCCATCTGGAGGCGACATATTCTGAACCCGCGCTCGGACAGGGGGAAGATTTTGGAACAACGCTGCAACGCTTGAACGACAGCCGTATTCTCGCTTCGGCGCCTGTTGGCGCCTTCTACAAGAAAGCCATGGGCGAGCCGATGCCCGTCGGGCGCATGACGGATGGCAAGCTGCAACGCATGCCTTATGGCGGCTCGATCCTCTTCCTGCCGGGCGTGCCGCTGCGCACGGTCAACGATCGCGAAGGCTTCGTCGCCGCGCGCGTTGATTATCTCAATCACCTCTTCACGAACGCGCCGTACCTGGTGGGGGCGCAGAACGAGAAGGCGCTGGCCGACCTCGACATCCTCGTCCCGCGCATCATCGTTTCGGTGGCTGCGCAGCCCGGCGTTGACAGCGTTGATCTGCGCAAGCGCGTCGTCGCAGCGTCCGGCCTTGAGCCGCTTGATGTGCGCGACATCGCATCGGAGATGACGCGGCTCGGCAGCGACATGTACATTTATCTGGCGCGTCAGAATGTGCAGATTTATCTGCTGGGTGGATTCCTTCTGGCGCTCATCGGCATCTACGCCGTCGCCTACGCCAATTATCTTGAAGACCGCCGTACACTTGGCCTGCTTCGGATACGCGGCGCCGGGCCTGCAGACGTCGTGCGCTTCTTCCTGCCGAATGTGCTCGGGCCGTCCATCGTTGGCCTTGTGATTGGCGGCGGCGTCGCGCTGCTCGTCGGGTATGGCATCACCAAGCTGATCTGGGAGCTGCGGCAGTTGCAGACCGTGCTGAACTATCTGCCGACGCGTCTTGCGGTATCGTGGGAAACGGGCGCGGTCGCGGGCGTTCTCGCGCTTGTGCTTGGCGGCATTGTGCTCATGTTTGCGCGGTGGATTTTCGCCAAGACTGCGCGGCAGGGCTTGCTGGAAGGCTGAGCCTATTTGCTCACTGCCTCAAGCCAGCGCTTCATTATTTCGATTTCGGCCTGCTGATGGCCGATAATCTCCTGAGCGAGGCGGCGTATTTCGGGGCGCAGACCATCCTTCAGCAGCACTTTCGACATGTCGATGGCGCCTTCGTGATGCGGGATCATCTGGGCCAGAAAATCGCGATCAGGATCGCCGGTAAGCGGCACAGACGACATGCGTTCGCTCATGGTCGTCTGCGCCGTCTGCAAGGCCTTTGAAGCCTCCATGCCGCGTTCCTTATCGATGGCTGCAGACGCCCCCGCAGGCGCTGATGGCGGCGAATAACCGGCCCCTTGCGCGAAATGCTCCTGCAACGCTGCGATAACCCGCTCGCTGCCCC
>JANPPJ010000089.1:0-1524 GCA_031428455.1 Hyphomicrobiales bacterium
GGGTCCATTTCAAAGGGCGCAAGCGCATCGGAAATGAGCCCGAGGTAAACTTGGAAGAACCGCCTGGAAAGCGGACCGATCTTTCGATGACGTTGGGCGATAGCGGCTTTAGTCGGCTGCTTGTGCTCCTCATCATTCCCCATATCATCACCTATCTGATAATCAGTAATCTGACTAATTGTCCATGTCAACGACGCGATGTTGAACCTATTCCCCAACGCAGGGAGCGACCAGCCACCTTGGCTAAGGAGGTCCAAGCGGATGAAAGGACGATGCCGGACCCGCCGTCTTTCAAGCTTTCAAAAGCGCAATGTGCAGGTAATGGGGTTATGTTCCTGCATTTTTATGCGAAGTGCGTCGGCTCGCCACTGTCGGCAACCTGAGCCAAGTCGGGTTTCCATCCCGCCTCCGCCCGGGTTATGCTGGCGTTCACGGCAGGAAATCGTCCCCATGACCTGAGGCAACGCGGGCGCACAAGCGCAGCGCGGAGCCACGGCCCGCTTGATGCTGCCAGGGGTGTCAACGGCGGCGACAAATTGTGCCAGATGGCGGTTTAAAAGTGTACCAATCGGGTTGAGAGAAAAGGGCCGCAAAGCCCTGGTGAGTTTTGTTGCCGCGCGCATTGAGGCGTGCGGAGCGTAGCGAAGCGCGGCTCAATGTGCGCGGCGGCGATTTTGTTTTACGGGTCGGCGTCTCCCTGGCTGTTTGTCTTCGCGCTTGCGTTCGGCGCGTGAGTTTGTCGGCGTTGCGCCCTCTTGCTCGTGGCGAGCCGGAAGCTTTCGCCGTTCATCTCCAGGATATGAACGTGATGGGTGAGGCGATCGAGCAACGCGCCGGTGAGCCGTTCCGATCCGAAGACGGAAGTCCATTCATCGAACGGCAGATTGCTGGTCACGAGTGTTGCGCCGCTTTCGTAGCGCTGGCTGAAGACATCGAAGAGAAGCTCCGAGCCAACCGCCGTAAACGGCACGTAGCCGAGTTCGTCGACGATCAACAGTTTGACAGTGTTGAGGTGCTTTTGCAGCGCGCGCAGGCGGCGTTCGTCTCGGGCTTCCATAAGTTCATGCACAAGAGCGGCAGCTGTTGTGAAAGCGACGCTGTAACCCTTCTGGCAAGCCGCCAGACCCAGGGCGAGCGCGACGTGGGTCTTGCCGGTGCCAGATGGTCCGAGCGCGATGCAGTTCTGACGCTTCTCGATCCATTCGCAGCGCGCCAGTTCGAGAACCAATGGTTTGTTGATCGAGGGCTGCGCCGCGAAGTCGAAGGTGTCGAGGCTTTTGACCTGCGAGAACCGCGCCATGCGAATGCGGCGCTCGACGTTGCGCCGTTCGCGGTCGATGCGCTCCAGCTCGCACAGACGCAGGAGATAGCGCGGATAATCCGCACGGTCTTGCGCTGACTCCATCGCCACCTTCTCATACTCGCGTGCGAATGTAGGAAGCTTCAGGGCCTTCAAATGATTGCCCAGCAGCACTTGCGGCGCGACACTGGTTGGAGTGGTTGGCTCATGTTGCAAGGTCATGC
>JANPPJ010000090.1:0-25346 GCA_031428455.1 Hyphomicrobiales bacterium
GAGAACGCGATCCGCGTCAATCTCACCGGCTCTTTCATCATGTGCAAATACGGCGTGCCCGAGATGAGAAAAGCGGGCGGCGGAGCGATCATCAATATCGCCTCACAGCTTGGGCATCTCTCCGTCGCCGGGCGTTCGCCCTATTGCACGACCAAGGCTGCGCTCATCAAATACACTGAAGTTCTGGCGATGGATTATGCCCGCGACAACATCCGCGCGAATACGATCTCGCCGGGCTTCATCCTCACCGAGCGCTCCAGCAAGCGAAGTGGCGGCAAGGAGATCGCATCGCGCATACAGGGCCCGAAGCATTTGCTGAACAGGCCCGGCTCTGTTGAAGATATCGCTGCGGGAGCCGCCTATCTTGCATCGGATGATGCGGCGTTCGTCACTGGGACCGATCTGCTGATCGATGGTGGTTACGTGACGTTCAAGGGCGTGATTGGCGCCGAGGGCCTTCCAACGATGTAGCCGAAGACAAGGGCGCCCTTGCAGCGCCCTTGCAGCGCCCTTTTATGACGCGATAAATTGCCGACGTTACTTGGCGCCCTGCCCTTGCATGTAGATCTCGGTGATCTTCCCAACAGCGCTCTTCGGCGATTCATAGATATTCTTCACGATGGCGGCGAGCTCTTCGCCGGTTGATGGAGAGGCGCAGTTCAATCGCGCCTGTTTGCACTCGGCCTTGTAAGCATCGTCAGCAAATGTAGCGGTCGACGCCTTGCGCAGGATGGCCAGCTTTGCAGGGTCGACGCCCGGGGGAGCGAGCATGGGGCGGCCCATATCAAGCCCGCCCTGAGCAATCTCCATCACGGCGCGCTTCTCGGGATCTTTTAGCAAATCGACAGCGAGAGGCGCATCGATTTCGGGCACGCGGAGGGCGCCGTAATACACTAGCGGACGGATTTTCTTTTCAGCTATCCAGTGCGGAAATTCAGAATTCAGGCTCGACCAGAAGGGCGACGCATTGCCGTCGTTTTCCCCGCGTTCCATCGCAAGAAAACCTTCGGTCTGCGATTTATAACCGGGAATGATCTTCACCTTGAAGTCGAACAGCGAAGAAAGCACGCGCGCAAAAAAAGCAGGCGTTGAACCCGCCCCCGTCGCCGACAAAATGAGCTCACGGGACTTCAGATCATCGAGCGTTTTGACGGGCACCGTGTGCCATACGATGAGAAGCGCATTCTCCTTGCTCGGCGAGCCAAGCCAGTTGAACTTTGCAGCGTCAAACTGCGCCTGCTTGTTTCCGTAAAGCGGATCGAACGCGAGCGTGTTGTTGACCATGCCTATGGTGTTGCCGTCTTTTGGGGCGACGTTGTAGAGCCAGTTCATTGCCCGCATGCCGCCAGCGCCAGGCATATTCTGAACGATGACGGTTGGCTGACCAGGAATGTGCTTGGGCAGGTATCGACCGATCATGCGCGCGAACATATCGTAGCTATTGCCCACGTCGGCCGATACAACGAAGTTGATTTGCGCCCCTCTGTAAACGCTCTCCTGCGCATAGGCTGTTGAAGCCATGACCGAGAGTGCAAGGGCTAATCCCGTGCCGACCATTCGCTTGCACATGTTGCTTTAACCTCGCAATGGATGTTCCGAGCAAAGCTAGAACGTGCGACGGACCCCGTCAAATCAGCGTCTTTTATGCATCTTCGCAAATGTTTTGAGCATTAAAGCGGGCGCTTCGGGCAACATGCCGCCCGCGTGCACGCAGACGAATTTCTGGTTGTGGGCATGTGCGGCAGACATCGGGGGCGATTGCGTTTGCGCGCCAAGCACATCATGATCCACTGCGAAATACACGATACAGGGGTCCATCATATGATCAGAACACACTCCGCTCTCGCCGTCTCCTTCGGTCTCGCGTTTGCCTCGTCTGGCGCTTATGCGCAGCCGGCTGCGGATTTCTACAAGGGCAAAACAATTAACATGATCATCAGCTCGAGCGCGGGGGGCGGCTACGACACGCTGTCGCGCACCATAGCGCGGCACTTGCCCAAGCATATCCCCGGCGCGCCCGTCATCGCAGCGCGCAACATGCCTGGGGCCGGCGGCATCATCGCAACAAAGCATCTCTACACTGTCGCGCCCAAGGATGGCCTCACCATCGGCGGCGTGCAGAACAACACGCCGTTCGAGCCGTTGCTTGGTACGAAGGAAGCGGATTATGACGCTCGACGTTTCAACTGGCTTGGCTCGCCCAGCTTCGAGACGGCGCTGCTGATCGTTTGGCATACGGCCCCGATCAGCACGGTGGAGGAGTTGAGGAATAAGGAGATCACCGTTGCGTCGTCTGGCGCAAATTCCACCCCCAGCTTCTTCGCGCGGTTGCTCAACGAGTTGCTCGGCACGAAAATGCGCATCGTGGTGGGCTATCCCGGCCAGAACGAATCCTTTGCGGCCATGGAGCGGGGAGAAGTGGACGGTTATTCGAGCATTTTCTGGAGTTCACTCACCGCCACCAAGCCGGACTGGATTCGCGACGGCAAGATCAAGTCCGTTGTGCAGTACGGGCCGGAACGTGAAGCTTCTGTTGGCAATGTGCCCTCAGTAAGCGATTTCCTGACCAAGGAGGAAGACAAGATCCTGCTGCAAGCCGCCATTGCGCCGCTGGCGCTTGGGCGTCCGTACCTGATGCCGCCGGATGTTCCTGCCGACCGTGTGAAGCTGATGCAGGACGCGTTCGCGGCGACGTTTGTCGACAAGGAATTTCTTGCTGAAGCGGACCGCCTCAAACTCGGCGTCAACGTGCCGCGTTCGGCTGCCGAGGTGAAAGCCATCGTCGAGAAGGCCTACGCAACGCCGCTGCCTATCGTCGCCCGCATGCAGAAAATCGCGCAGCCCTGAGACCTGGAGAAACGCATGTCGGCCTTCGATCCGAAGCGGCCGTTTCCCTATCAGGCGATCATCGACCGCCCGGCCGTCAAATGGCCGGGCGACGCGCGTGTCGCCGTCTGGGTAGTGCCCAATATCGAGCATTACCGAATTGAGATGGGGACCAACACGCCGGACGTGCGCAACCATGCACGGCGCGACTATGGCAATCGCGTCGGCGTGTGGCGGTTGATGGAGACCATGGCGAAGCACGGCGTGCGCGGCACGGTCGCCCTCAACGGAGAGGTTGTCGAGCAATACCCGCGCATCATGGAGGAATGCACGCGACTCGATTGGGAGTTGATGGGCCACGGCATGACCAATTCGCAGGTCTTGCGCGGGATCACCTTTGAAGAAGAAAAGGCGATCATCGAGGACACTCGCGCCGCAATCGAATCGTGCGGCCAAAGAATGCGCGGCTGGCTTGGGCCCGGCCTGACGGAAACATGGCACACGCTGGAGTTGCTGCGTGAAGCGGGCGTGGAATACGTCGCCGACTGGTGCAACGACGATCTGCCGTATGTGATGAACAACGGGCTTTACACGGCGCCCTACTCGCTCGAGTTGAACGACATGCCGCTGTTCAACAATCCGTCCATCAGCATTGTCGATTTCGAGCGGCGAATCCGCGACACGTTCGACACACTGTATGCGGAAGGCGAGAAGAATGGCCGCGCCATGTGCATCGCGCTGCATCCGTTCCTGATCGGCGCCGCGCACCGCATCAAATATCTCGACAGTGCGCTCGCCTACATCGCCTCGCACGACAAGGTGTGGTTCGCGACGGGATCGGAAATGACGGACGCCTACAAGGCTTCACTCAGCAAGTGAGGCCTAGGGCGGCGTAGTTTCTTGAAAATGGTCGGGGCAGCAGGATTCGAACCTGCGACCCTCTGCTCCCAAAGCAGATGCGCTACCGGGCTGCGCTATACCCCGAACTCATCGTGTTCATAGCCTTTGCGAGCGAACTCGCGCAAGCCCTCTGGGTCACAGCGGACCAGAGGCGGCAGACAATTCGGCGGCATTCTTCAGTTTTATCTTGATCCGCTCGATTTCTTCGGGCTCGGGACTGAGCGCAAGCGCGTGTCCCCATTTGAAAACCGCTTCCCGCTTGCGGCCAAGTTTCCAGTACACATCGCCGAGATGCTCGTTCACCACGGCTTCTGCGGGCACCATGACGATGGCGCGTTCCAGCTCGCGCTCGGCGTCCTCGTAACGGCCCAGCCGGTAGTAGGCCCAGCCGAGGCTGTCGACGATGTGTCCGTCGCGGGCTGCAAGCCTGGTCGCCTTCTCCAGCATCTCGCGCGCTTCTTCCAGGTTCACGCCCATGTCGGCCCACGTGTAGGCGAGATAGTTTAGCACCTGGGGCTGATCTGGATTCAGCACGAGCGCCTTCTGGAAATCAGCCTCGGCCAGCGGCCACTGCTTCGAGCGTTCATGGGCGACGCCGCGGAAATAGAACCACCGCCAGTCGCTGGCCTTCGGCTCGCCGATCATGGCGATGCCTTTCGAATATGCAGCGACAGCCTCAAGCCAGTTCTTCTGGTTGCGGTAAATGTCCGCAAGTGTTTCAGCTGCGCGCAGATCGTCTGGTCGGGCGGCGATTGCAGAGGTGATGAGCGCGATGGCTTCCTCCGGCTTGTCCATGGATTGCAGCAGGAGAGCCGTCTGGCTGTCCGCGATGGACCGCAACGGGTTAGCTGCCGGTATGGCGGAGTAGGCCTCAATGGCGCGCTCGGGCTGGCGCAGGCGCGCGCTGATATCGCCAAGCGACGTCCAGGCGAACGCATGATCGGGTGACAAATATACGGCGAGACGCATGAAGATCAGCGCGTTGGTCGGATCGGTCTGCTGCGCTCCTGCCGCGCCAAGCCCATAAAGCGCTTCCGCCGCACCCGATAAGGGGTCTGGCGCCAAAGCCGGGAGAAGCTTTCCGGCGTCCAGATCGCGCAAGGCGGCCATCATGATGGGATTGCCGGGGAACTGGGCGTTGAACGTCGCGAAAACTTGCTTGGCCTGATCATACTGGCCGGTGCGCGCGAGGAAGCGGCCCCATGCATCGACAGTGCGCATGATCTTTGGGTCGGCCTGATAGATGGCGCGAAGCCGCTTGCGGGCCTCGTAGGTGTAGCCGCGCGCCTCGGCGATCAGCGCTGCGTGGTAATCACGAAACGCCGCCGCGCGTTCGTCCGGGATCCTGTCGAGCATTTCAAGCGCCTGATCGGCGCCGCCTTCGGCAAGCCAGCACCAGGCGGTGAGCGTGATCGCCGGGATTTCGAGTGGCCCACGAGCAGCGCGCTCAAAATCGCGGCGCGCCTCATCGCAACGGCCCTCGCGCATGGACCGCACGGCCATGACAAACCGCGCAAGCGGGTTCGCCGGATCGACAATGAGAATGCGGTTGGCCAGCGCAATGCTTTCAGTCATGTCCCCGCTGGCGAGTGAGGCGTTGAACGCGCCAAACATCAGTTCGCCATCGCCCGGCGCGCGCCTCAGGGACTCGCGCATGAAGACAGCTTCCGCGCGCACATCGCGGGCGCGCTGGGCGTTGCGGGCGGCCAGATAATTGCCCGCAAAACTCGCCGCTGGTGCGGGGCGTGGCGACAGGGACGCGGGCGCGGCGGATGCGTCCAGGCAAAGCGTCAGGCCGACAAATGTCGCCGTGAGAAGAGAGAGTATCCTGGTTCCAGCGGGCAGATTCGCCATTCCGTGCATCCGTTCTGGGGGGCCGCTTCCGAAAATCGACTCTAGCCGACGTCTGTGCCTGCGCAAGCTTGCCAAAATGCCTCAGCGCTTGAACAGCGGGTGGTCAATGCGGTTGCCCGACTTCAGGCCGATCTTGCGCGCAACGCCGGCGTTAAGCTCCAACACTGCAAACGCGGGCGCAGCCGAAGCTATGGTGCGTTCGGACAGAGGCTCGGTGTTTTCAGCGACATTGATAACGCGGCCATCACGAGAGATAAAAACCATATCCAGCGGGATGTACGTATTGCGCATCCACATCATGATCGGCTGTTCGGTCTTGAAGTCGAAAAGCATGCCGCGGTCTTGCGGCATGAATTTGCGAAACATCAGCCCGCGCGCACGCTGCTCATCGGTCTTTGCTACCTCGACCTGAAAAGCGTGCTTGCCGCCATTGTCGGTGACGACTGTCAACTGCTCAAGGCCTTCGCCCTGCTGCACGCTGCGGGCAGCCTGAGCCATGGCGCCTGTGGGCAATGCTATCAGCGTCGCGATCAAAAACAGCGCAGCGAGCAAACGCAGGCCGTGCGACGAATATTTGGAAACCAAAAGGCGCATGGCGCGATCCCGGGCTAAATCTGGCGCATGCAATAGCACGACGGCCTTTGCCCGGACAGAGTTGGCGGCTTCGCGAATGCGTGATGGGATTAATGCGAGCGTGGCAGCGCCGCTTCGAGAGGGCGAACTTCTGACGCCATGAGGCCCTTGTCGCCGTTTCCGAAACGCACGAGCACGGATTCGCCGGGCTTTAGCTCAGCGATGCCATAACGGCGCAGAGTTTCCATGTGGACGAAGATGTCCTCGGTGCCCTCTCCGCGCGTCAAGAAGCCAAAACCGCGAATGCGGTTGAACCATTTGACGATCACGATTTCAAAGCCGCTCGTGGGCACAACATGAACATGCGTGCGGGGAGCGCCCAATTGGGCGGGATGCGTCGCTGTCGACTCGTCCATTGAAACAAGGCGAAAGACCTGCAACCCCTTGGACCGCTTGTGCGCCTCGCACACGACGCGCGCGCCTTCGGCCGCAGTCTGGTATCCGTCGCGCTTCAGGATCGTGACATGAAGAAGCACGTCCGAGCCGCCATCGTCAGGCACGATAAAACCGTAGCCTTTGGAAACGTCGAACCATTTAATATAGCCGCTGACTTCAACGAGATCGAGCGGACGCTCCTCGTCGAGACTCGCAGGGGCCTCGTTCTCAAATAAATCGAAGCGATCCTTGCTGACCAACGGACCTGCCCCCGGAAAAGGTGTTTAGCACCCGCAAAACTCACCCATGCGGCGCGACGAATCAAAACATCAAACGTGAGTCGAGTGGGAGGATAGCATCGCCGCGCAATCATCCAAGGGGGGAATCTTTTTGCCTGTGGAGTACTGCGCGATTGCGTTCAATTCAGCCGATTGGCGCGTTCGAAGGGAGTCAGTATATCGCCAATGTCCCCGCGCAGGACGAGATCAGCAATCTGATCGAGCGGCGTCGGCTCGCGGTTGATAATGACAAGAGCCGCGCCGTTCTCCTTGGCCGCTGCAGGGAAGCCAGCGGCAGGGTATACCACCAGAGACGAGCCGATCGCGATAAAGAGGTCGCAGCGCAAGGTCGCTGCGCGCGCGCGGCGCATGGCTGCCTGCGGCATGGATTGTCCAAACGCGATTGTCGCGCTCTTGATGAAGCCGCCGCAATCGCACGCTGGCGCAAGCGACGTGCCTTCAAAAGAACGGCGAATATCTGCCAGTTCATGGCGCGAGCCGCATTCAAGACATGCTGCGTATGTGCCGTTGCCATGAAGCTCAACGATTCTGTCTGCTTCGACGCCAGCAGCTTCATGCAACCCGTCGATGTTTTGCGTGATGATCGCGCTCATGGCGCCGTCGGCGATAAGGCGGGCGAGCGCGCGATGTCCGCGCCCCGGTTTGGCGCCAGCGTAATGATCGTCCATCGCAAACTTGCGGCGCCATGTTTCAACGCGCGCCTCAGCGCTCTGCAAGAAATCCTGAAACGGCACGGGGGGATGGCGTTTCCATGCGCTGTCGGGCGAGCGAAAATCGGGGACGCCGCATTCGGTGGAAATGCCAGCGCCTGTAAACGACACAGCGTCCGTGCTTTCGGCCAACATGCGCGCGAGGGCGGCGCGCGCCTTTTCCAGATCGTCGACAATCATGCGTCCGCCTGCACCGGGCCCGATGTTTTCATCACGGCAAGGTGGCGCGCGGCAGCTAGTTTCGCAAGCGCGGCATAGTTGCAAACATGGCCGCGCAGGGTCTTTAATAGGCCCCTCCAGAGTCGGGAGTTGGTCTATGCAGGAAAAAAATCTGGGCCGCTCCGGATTGAAGGTCTCCATCGTCGGACTTGGCTGCAACAATCTTGGCGGAAGGCTCGATCAGGCCGGCGGCAAGGCGGTTGTTCACAAAGCTCTGGATGTTGGCGTCACGCTCTTCGATACGGCTGACATCTATGGCAATCGCGGGGGCTCCGAGACGGCGCTTGGCGAAATTCTTGGGGAACGCCGCAAGGACATCGTGCTCGCGTCAAAGTTCGGCGGGCCCATGGACGACGCTGGAAAAATGAAGGGCGGTTCGCGCCGCTACATCATGTCCGCGGTCGAAGCTAGCCTGCGGCGATTGAAGACTGACTGGATCGACCTCTATCAGTTTCATTTTCCCGACCCCTCGACGCCGATCGACGAGACGCTGCGCGCGCTGGACGATCTTACGCGGCAGGGCAAGGTGCGCTACGTCGGCTGCTCAAACCAGCCAGCCTGGCGCGTCACGGAAGCGGTATGGACCGCGCGCCAGGCGGGCATTGCGGGTTTTGTGTCGTGCCAGGATGAATACAGCCTGCTGTTCCGCAAGCCGGAGGCCGATCTCATCCCCGCAATGAACACATATGGCCTCGGCCTCCTGCCATATTTCCCACTGGCCTCGGGGCTCCTTACGGGCAAGTACCGGCGCGGCGACAACCTGCCGCCGGGAACGCGCTTCGCCAACAATGCGGCGCTCGGGCCACGGTACATGACCGAAAAGAACTGGGACCGCGTGGAGGGCCTACACGCTTTTGCGGAGTCGCGAGGCAAATCGCTTATCGAGCTTGCTTTCTCATGGCTCGCATCGAAGCCCGTCGTGTCCAGCGTCATTGCCGGGGCCATGACACCCGAGCAGATCGAGGCGAATATCGCCGCCGCGTCCTGGGCGCTGTCGGATGCTGACCTCAAAGAGATCGACCGTATCACGGCCTGAGCGGCCGGACCGCAGAGCACCCGGAACGTTGCGGAAACTCCGGGTTGTTACGACACCTCTGGCGCAGGCTTTCTGGGCGAGGCTTGCTCGTGGCTATCCGTCCGTCGACAACTCGCGACGCGCTGGAATGCTACGTTACCGACCACAAATTGACCGAATGATCCGAATTGGCGGAGTGCGCGTAAGCAGAAATGTTGCACAGCGGCAATGCACCCAACGCGGCGCTGGAAATTACTTCGTCTCCTACCTAGGTGAAAACCTCCCAATTTCGGCATTTTTCCGTCGAAATTTGGCCTCATGTGTTTACAAAAGATGAACAAGACATGCGTTTTGCGCATATCAGTCTTGCGAGAGTAAAGGTTCTATTTTGCACTGCAGCATGAGACAGTCGGTTTAACAGGTTCGGCGGGTGCGCCAGGCGCACTGCTCGATGGAATAGGAAAGCATCTCGTTTATGTCGATTAAATCGTTGGTTCACTGGATTGAAGCATGGCGGCGCTACCGCACGGCGGTTTCGGCTCTGTCACAGCTCAACGAACAGGAGCTTGCGGATCTGGGCCTGTCCCGGGAAGAAATTCGTGAAGTTGCTCGACAGACCGCTGGCCTCTGAATTTGGAAGATTGACGCAGGACCCCCTCCCCCCTCCCTCGGTCCTGCGTTAGACGCGCCCGCCGGCCCTCCCCGGCGGGCGCGTTAGTTTCTGGCAGATGCGTTCAAACTCTTGACCGTACGCCCCGTCGGCCACACAAATCCCGGCATGACAAACAACCTTCCCCATCCCTCATTGACGAAGCCGGTCCACATCATAGGTGGAGGACTCGCAGGCTCTGAAGCCGCCTGGCAAATCGCCGAGGCGGGCGTGCCCGTTGTGCTGCACGAGATGCGCCCCGAGCGGAGCACCGACGCGCATCAGACTGACGGCTTGGCGGAACTCGTTTGTTCGAATTCCTTCAGATCGGACGATTCTGACCAGAACGCTGTCGGCCTCATCCACTGGGAAATGCGCCGCCTTGGGTCGCTGATCATGCGCGCGGCCGACGCCAACCAGGTTCCCGCCGGGGGCGCGCTGGCGGTGGACCGGAACGGCTTTTCGCGGGCTGTTACGGGCGCGCTGGAGGCCCATCCTCTGGTTAAGATCGTTCGCAAAGAGATTCCGAGCCTTTCTCTAATCGATTGCGATATAAAGATAATCGCTACCGGCCCGCTAACCTCGTCCGCGCTTGCGCAGGAGATTGCGACGCTGACGGGCAATGAGGGACTGGCGTTTTTCGACGCCATCGCGCCGATCGTTCATCGAGAATCCATCGACATGAACGTGGCGTGGTTTCAGTCGCGCTACGACAAGGTGGGGCCCGGGGGAACGGGCGCCGACTACATCAATTGCCCCATGACGCGCGAGCAATACGAAGCCTTCGTCGCCGGTCTTGTGGCGGGCGAAAAGACCAGCTTCAAGGAATGGGAAGGCACGCCCTATTTCGACGGCTGTCTGCCCATCGAGGTGATGGCGGAGCGTGGGCCCGAAACGCTGCGGCACGGACCCATGAAGCCGATGGGGCTCACCAACGCGCACAACCCAACGGTGAAAGCCTACGCTGTAGTGCAGTTGCGGCAGGATAACGCGCTGGGCACGCTCTACAATATGGTCGGTTTCCAGACGAAGCTGAAGCACGGCGAGCAGACAAAGCTCTTCCGCACCATACCGGGGCTGGAGAACGCCGAGTTTGCGCGCCTCGGGGGCCTGCATCGCAACACCTACATCAACTCGCCCCGCCTGCTGGACGAGTCCTTGCGGCTGAAGGCCGACACGCGGTTGCGCTTTGCAGGACAGATTACTGGCTGCGAGGGATATGTGGAGAGCGCCGCCATCGGCTTGTTCGCCGGGCGGGTCGCCGCTGCGGAGCGCCTAGGCGTCACATTCGCGCCGCCGCCGCCCACGACTGCGCTTGGCGCCCTTATCGGCCATCTGACGGGCGGGCACATCGAGACCATCGACGCCGGGCCGCGTTCGTTTCAGCCAATGAACATCAATTTCGGCCTGTTTCCGCCGCTGACCGAGGCGGTCAAGGCGCCCGGCGGCAAGCGATTGCGCGGGGCGGAAAAGGCCGCCGTGCGCAAACGGGCGCTCAGCGAGCGCGCCAAGCGCGATCTTGAGACGTGGATGGGCGTCGAGCGGGCCGCCGCCGAGTAGGTCGCTCAAAGCTTGCGAGCGGCGCGCCAAAGCGCCCACTGGCGGCGCCATTGTGGCGGCTCCGCCGAATCCCTGAAGGGATCGAAACCTCGCCGCTCCGTGCGCGCGAGCATGGGCTCGACAAGGGCCAGAGGGAGCAGAACGACGCGGGCCTCCGCCGACATGGATGGCGCGGCGGCCCACGCGGCCTGCACATGAGCGCGCGCGATGCTGCGCATTTCGGCGAGCGCGCCATCAAGCGCGGGCGATGAAACTCCTGCGGCGACGGCCTCCGGCAAAGCGCCATGGCGGGCCAGCACGTCGCGCGGAATGAAGCACTGGCCGCGCGCCGGGTGCGTAGGCAGGCTGGCGAGGATTCGCGCGACGCCAATCGCGACGCTGGCGTGCCCTACCGCCTCTCCGCCGCCGGGATCGTTGCCGCCGGCGACGACAATGCTCGCAAGACGCAACAATCCGCCGTAGGCCTCGCCGCAATAGCCCTCAAGATCGTTAAGGCTCGGCATGGGATCGGCGTAAAGATCAAAGCGCCGCGCCTCGATGAGCGCCACGAGAGCCTTTGTTGGCAAACTGAAACGCGCGATCGTGTCGAACAGCGCGGCAGCGAGAGGGTTAGGCTGGGCCTCCGCCTTGCGCGAACCCTCCAGCGCCTCGATCCACCATTGCAGCCGGATTTCTCCGAGCGTTGGCTGGGAGACGATGCTGGGCACCCGCTCAATCTCGCGGGAGAAGGCGTAAAGCGCCTGCACATGTGGGCGCTTGTCAGGCGGGACGAACAGGCTCGCAAGCCAGGCGTCGCGGTCTGCGACCGACCCTTCACGCACGGACGCCTCGCACGAGGCATAGGCCGCGGCGAGCGGGTCGCCTTCGACGCCGCTCATGACGCCGCCAAAAGAAGCGCGGCCACGGGGCGGCTCTCGCCAAGCAGGATATTGTAGGTGGATAGAGCGTGCGCGGTGGCCATGGGATCAATGCCCATGCCGCGCGCTTTGAGAAGTTCACGCAGCGCGCGGGGCGGCAGTACGAAACTGGCGCCCGTGCCCACGACCAGCAGGCTCACGACGGCTGCGGTTTCTTCCAACAGGGGAGCAAGCGCCGCCTCGTCCACCAGCAGTATATCGGTTCCGCCAAAGGCATGGATGCCCGCCGGCGTGGCTAGAATAGAGCCGCGGTGATTCATGCCACCGAAGCTGAATCCGCCTGAGCCGTAGCCGTCGATCAGATGGCGGCCAGGCAAAAACCCGTCGTACTTCACGCCGCCTTGCTTGCGCTCCATCGCTTCACTCTCCTGTAACAGGAAAGAGATAACGCTTGCGCGCTCAGACGGTAGCCTTTTCGTTCGCGCCCTTGCGCTCAGGCTCTGGCTGCGACGGAGCCCCGAAATAGATCAACAGCGGCGCGCAGATGTAAATTGACGAATAAACGCCAATGGTGATGCCGAACATCATCGCAAGCGAGAACGACTGAATGACGTGGCCGCCGAAAACGGCGAGAGCGCCCAACGCCATGACCGTCGTAGTGGACGTCATGATGGTGCGGGCCAGAACTGCGTTGATCGACATATCAATCAGCTCAGGCATCGGCAGGCGCTTGTATTTGCGCAGCATTTCTCTGATGCGATCCAGCACGATGACGGTTTCGTTCAACGACACGCCGACAATTGTCAGAATGGCCGCGATGGACGTAATGTTGAATTCAAGCCGCGTCAGCGCGAAGAAGCCCATCGTCAGCAACAAGTCGTGCATGGTTGCGATGACGGCCGCCACTGCGAGTTGCCATTCGTAGCGGAACCATAAGTATGTCAGCACCGCGATGATAGAGAGGACGACGCCAAGCGTGCCCGATTGCACAAGCTCGCCCGAGACGCGAGGTCCAACCACTTCGATGCGACGGAACTCGTAGGCGTCGCCGACCGCCTCGCGCACTTTCGCCACTGCCGCCTGTTGCACTGCGTCGCCGCCGGGCTGCAGCCTGATGCGGAACGTCACATCCTGCCCACCGCCGAAGGCCTGCACTTCAACTTCGCCAAACTCGAGCTTGTTGCCCAGAGCGCGCAGCGACGACAGATCCGCCTGCCCTTGCTTCGCCCGCATCTCCATCAGCGTGCCGCCGGCGAAATCGATGCCGTAGTTGAGGCCGAAGGTGAGGAACGCGACCACCGAAATGATCGAAAGCAGCGCAGACAGCGGGTATGTCACGCTGCGCAGGCTCATGAAGCCGATCTTGAGGTTGTCAGGCGCGAGCCGAAAACGGAGCATGATATCTCTCAGATCGGAATGGAGGTGGGGCGCTTCCAGCGATACCACAGACCAATCATCATGCGCGTCATGGTGACGGCGGTGATGATTGTTGTGACGATGCCGAGGCCGAGTGTGATGGCGAAGCCGCGCACCGGACCAGTGCCCATGAAATAGAGGATGACGGCGACCACGAACGTAGTGGACTGCGAGTCAATGATCGTGGCGAATGCGCGGTTGAACCCGGTTTCGAGCGATGAGAGCACCGAGCGCCCGAGTTTAAACTCTTCACGTATTCGTTCGTAGATCAGCACATTCGCGTCAACCGCCAGGCCGATGGTCAGCACGATCCCGGCAATGCCGGGCAAGGTCAGGGTCGCGTTGAGCAGGACAAGGCCCGCCACGACAATGACGATGTGGATTATCAGTGCGATGTTCGCGAAGACGCCGAAAATGCCATAGGTGGTCAGCATGTAAGCGACGACCAGCACGCTTGCCACATAAGTGGACATCTTGCCCGCGTCGATGGAGTCCTGACCGAGGCCAGGCCCAACCGTGCGCTCTTCAACAATGGTGAGCCTGGCGGGAAGCGCGCCGGCGCGCAGCAGCACCGAGAGATCGTTTGCCTGCTGAACGGTGAAACGCCCGGAGATCTGCCCTGAACCGCCGGTGATCGGCCCCAGAATGCGCGGCGCAGATATCACCTTGCCGTCCAGGATGATGGCGAAGGGCTTGCCGACGTTGGCGCTCGTGACCTCGCCGAAGCGCTGGCCACCACGCAGGTTGAAGCGGAAATTCACGACGGGTTCGCCGCTGCGCTGGTCGAAGCCGGGCTGCGCATCGGTGAGGTCTTCGCCCTGCACCATGACGCGCTTTTCAACCGGATAGGTCGCTGTGATCTGCTGGGCTGCGTCGAACTCATTGAGCATATCGACATCGCCCGGGTTGTAACCGGGGTCGGCGACGAGGCGGAATTCCAATTTGGCGGTCGTGCCGAGGATTTCCTTCAGGCGATTGGTGTCCTGCAGGCCAGGCACCTGCACCAGCACGCGGTCGGCGCCCTGCCGCTGGATGTTAGGCTCTGTGGTGCCGAGCGCGTCGACGCGGCGGCGGATGACCTCGATGGTTTGATCGACCGCGCGGCGAACCTTGTCGAACGTGCCGGATTCGGTCAGCACAAGCTGCACAAGGCCTTCGGCGCCTTCGCGAATCTCGAATGTCGCAGTGGGGGCAATGCCAAGGGCATTTGTGCCGCCGGGCTGCGCCTGCTGACGCAGGCGAACAATGGCCTTCTGCCGTTCAGCGGCATCCGCAATGCGAACCTGAACCTGACGGCCCGAGCCGCCAATTCCGCCCGTGATGCGCACGCGCTCTTCGCGAAGAATGCGCCGGACGTCATCGCGCAAGTTCTCGATCTGCGTGCGAACGACGTCCGACTGATCCACTTCAAGCAGGATATGAGCCCCGCCCTGCAGGTCGAGACCCAGGGTGATGGCCTGAAACGGAACCCATTTGGGAAGCATCTTGTCGATGCTTTCGCGCGTTCCCTTTTCGAGAAAGCTCGGCACGATCACGAGGATGGCCAACAGGCTCATGGCCAAGATCGCGGCGATCTTCCATTTCGAAAAGCGAAACATGGGACTCCGTCCAGTTCAATACGCGCAAAGGAAGCGCGCAGAGGGTCTCTGACTTATTCTTTGACCGGCTCGCCCTTGGCGCGCACTTCCGAAACCATGCCGCGGACAAGCCGCACGCGGGTGTCAGGCGCAAGCTCGACCTCGATCTCGCTATCGTCGATCACCTTGGTGACCTTGCCGATGAAACCGCCAGACGTGATGACCGTGTCGCCGCGGCGAATCGCCTTGATCATTTCCTGATGCGCTTTGGCCCGCTTCTGCTGGGGGCGAAGGATCAGGAAGTACATGATGACGAGGATGATGGCGAAGGGCGCAAGCTGGATGAGGAAATCCTGCTGACCGCCGCTGGCCGTCTGTGCCCAGGCTGGTGAAATGAACATGGTAGCGCCGACTCCGCATGATTCCGCGCGGGCGGGCGAGCCCCACCCCCGGAAGTGCGCGGACTATACTGACCGACGCTTCGAAAGCAATGGCGCAACGCCTCTTGGATGCAGCCTTCAGAGGCTGTAAAGCGGCCAAGCAGCTTTGCGGCGCGTATATCAGGAAACAATTATGTCTGGACCCACCCAGGGACGCGATGAATTGCCCGCCTTGCTGGAGCGCATCGCCAGCGCGCTGGAGCGCCTGGCCCCGCCCCCGCTCACAAGCCCGGACCTGAACGCCGCCGACGCTTTCGTCTGGCGATCGGAGACGCAGGCGCTGGCGCCCGTGCCCCATGTCAACCGGGTGGACATGGGGCTGCTCAAGGGAATCGACCTCGTGCGCGACCTGCTGTTTGAAAACACGCAACGGTTCGCCAATGGCCTGCCCGCCAACAATGCCCTGCTTTGGGGCGCGCGGGGCATGGGCAAGTCGTCTCTGGTCAAGGCTGCCCACGCCAGCATCAACAAGGCGCGGACGGATGAGACAAAACTGAAGCTCGTTGAAATTCACCGCGAAGATATCAACAGCTTGCCTGCGCTGATGACGACGCTGCGTGAGGCGCCTTTTCAGTTTTTGGTCTATTGCGACGATCTGACGTTCGATTCCGATGACACGTCCTACAAGTCGCTGAAGGCGGCGCTGGAAGGCGGGCTCGAAGGCAGGCCGCCCAACGTGCTTTTTTATGCGACGTCAAACCGTCGTCACCTGCTGCCGCGCGAGATGATGGAGAACGAGCGCTCCACGGCCATCAATCCAGGTGAAGCCGTCGAGGAGAAGGTTTCACTCTCGGACCGTTTCGGACTTTGGCTTGGTTTCCACCGCTGCAGTCAGGATGAATACCTGTCGATGGTGAGCGCGTATTGCGCGCATTTTGGTTTGCAGGAAGACGCTGAAAAGCTGCGTGCGGATGCGCTGGAGTGGGCTACAACGCGCGGCTCGCGTTCTGGGCGCACGGCATGGCAGTTCATTCAGGATCTGGCGGGAAGGCTCGGCAAAACGCTCGATGCTGAAGCATAAGTCTCAGGCGCTCTTCAAGGCCACGGACGCGCCGATAACGCGCTCCAATGGGCACTCAAAGCTATAGCGAAAACCCTCCGGCGCATATTCGGCGACCGGATCTGACCCGATTGTCGAGCCCACAAGTCGGCGCAGCAGCGTCTGGCCAAAGCCATCACGCTCGGGCTTGACCACCGGCGGACCGCCGGATTCCACCCATGAAAATGAGAAGATCGGCCCGGAGCTTTCCTGCCGGATGCGCCACACGATGCGCACAACGCCGGCGTTGTCGGACAGCGCGCCGTATTTGACTGCGTTTGTAGCGAGTTCGTGCACGGCCATGGCCATGTTTTGCGCCATCTGCGAATTGAGACGCACATAGGGGCCGGACATAGTCACGCGGGCGCCGAATGGGGCGAGTTCGCCTTCCAGCAGACCGCGCAACGGGGCGCCGGACCATTGTCCGTCCACAAGAGCCGAGTGCGCGCGGGCAAGGGCCGACAGTCGATCCGAAAAGACCGCGCGCGCGTCCTGCAGCGTTCGCCCGCCCGACATTGTCCGCGACGCAATCGACTGGATCACAGCGAGCAGGTTTTTCACGCGATGGGACATCTCGCGCGCCACCATGTCGTTGCGCATGGCGGCTTCTTCGCGCTGTTGCTGGCGCTGCACGACCAGCCACGCAAGGGCGCCAGCCATGAGGCTGAGCACAAGCCCGCCAATCAGGATTTCGCGTCGCGCGCGCCGATCAACGGATTCAAAGAATGCGGGCAGAGGCGACATGCGAACGGTCCACTCCCGTCCGAACAAATCGTGGGAGCGTTGAAGGGAGAAGTCCGCTGTCGCGGCGTCGCGATTGCCGGACTCGAACATCAGCGCTTCGGGAGTCGGCACGGGCCCGTCAAACACTTCGATGGCGGCGAGATCCCTGATCGTCGGCTGCAATTCGGGCAAAATCGCGTTGAAGAAATCCGCCGCGCGCACGGGGCTGTAAACGAACCCCGCCAGGTTATCGAGCGCGCCTTTCACGCCATCCGTGCTTACCTCGCCCGAATTGCGATAGACCGGGACGTACAGAAGAAAGCCTGCTTGCTGGTCTGCGCTTGTTTCCTGAACGAGACGCACACGGCCCGTCGCTGCTGTTGCACCTGTTTCAGCAGCGCGCGTCATGACGGCGCGTCGCTCCTGCTCGGAAAACATGTCGAAGCCATGTGCCCGCTGATTGCGAGCGTCGAGCGGCTCAATGAAGACGATGGGCGTCATCAAATCGCGCTCGCCTGCAGGCCTGATGTCGTACTGCGGATATCCCTGCTTGCGTATTCGCGCGACATGCGCCGCGCGGTTCTGCGCTGTCACGGCTTCGGCGAAGCCAAACCCTTGCACGCCCGGAAGCAAAGTCGCGATACGAAGGTTATCGAAAACCGCGCGCCATATGCCAGCGTTCAGTTCAACGTCGTCCTTGCCATCGATAATGGAGACAAGCGCCGCGCCCGCGCGCAGGGACTGCTCGTGAACGCCCTGATGGCGATCAAGCACAAACATCAATTGCGCAGCGACGTTTTCGAACCGCTCGACGACGAGCCTGTCCTCGCGCACTTCCACAGTGCGCCATGCGAATGCTGTTGCGGCCAAACCTACAAGCAGCACTAGTGCGGCAATAGTCAGTGGACCTGACAGGGCCGTGGCCAGCGCCGATTTCGGGCCGCCCGGCTCGCCCCGCAATTTCTCAATCCAGCGCCGGGCCAATCCCGACTTTGTCGATACGCCTGACGGCGGACGCGCTTCGTTCATGCCGGGAACGTACACAGACGCGCGCCTAAAACCCACCCTAAAAATGAGGCAACTAACGGATAAGCTTGCGAAAGATGAAAAGCGGCAGGCCTTTCATGGGACCTGCCGCCTTGCATTCGCCACGGTCGTCGTGTCTCGCGGTGACCGTGGCTATTCCAAAACTTTAATTAGAGCCCGGCGAGGTATTGTGTCGGATCTACCGGCGTCGAGCCCTTGCGCAATTCGAAGTGTAATTGCGGCGTCGACACGTTGCCGCTCTGGCCGGACTTTGCGATCGTCTGGCCGCGCTTCACGCTTTCGCCGCGCTTCACGTTCAACTCGCCGTTGTGGGCATAGGCTGACACAAAACCATTCGTGTGGCGGATCAGCACGAGATTGCCGTAGCCCTTCAACTCGCTGCCTGCGTAAGCGACCACGCCGCCCTCAGCCGCCTTCACGGCGGTGCCTTCCGGCACAGCAATCGCGATGCCATCGTTCGCGCCGCTCTTGAAGCCCTGGATGATGCGGCCACGAGCGGGCCAGCGGAATTCAGGCTTATCAGCTGCAGACGCTGCGGCTGCCGCTGGAGCGGCTGCCGTCTGCTGGCGCTCGGTTTCGGCGACCTTCTGAGCGGCGACTTCCCTGGCCTTGGCTTCCCTGGCCTTGGTTTGCTCTACCTTCGCAACTTCCTTTTTGGCCGTCGCTGCCTTGGCGGCATCAGCCACCTTCTGCCTGGAAGCGTCAACCGCTTCCGCAACCTTCGGCTCGGGCTTGCGGGCGGGGTCCACGACTCGGGAAACCTGGGTCCTGGCGGCCGTTGTTGCTGAGTTTGCGGGATTAGCGACAACTTTGGCGGCAGTCGTCGCTGTCGTGGCGGCGCTTGCGACCGTCCTCGTTGCGCCGGTCGCCGTTTTGGCGGCGGAGGTGGCTGTGGTGGCTGCGGAATTAGCTACCGACCTGGGCGCGCTCATGGCGTTCTTCGCCAAGGCTCCCGCGCCAACGGCGGCGGCGCCGACACCAGCTGTCGCCATGACAGCGGTCGACGACGGCAGGGCGCTGGACGCCTGACGGCCAGCTGCATTGTAAACCGGAATGACGAGGGACTTGCCGGGCGTGACCTGCGATGCGGACGAAAGGCCGTTGGCCTTCACAAGCGCTTCCGTCGGCACGCCGTAGCGGGCGGCCAGAACGCTGGCGGATTCGCCCTGTCCAACGGTCACAGCGCTGCCGCCTGCGGTGGTCCACGGACCGAAGCTGCCGCCAGCCGTGCGGGCGGCTGATGTTGCGGCGGTGGTGACCGATTGTGTGGAGGGACGCGAAATCGCAGCCGTAGCAACTGGCGCGGCAAGCGGCGCCAGAGGGGCGGATTGAATGGCGCCGACTGTTGGACGCGAAGACGCGCCCCACGTGCCTGCAGAATTGGCTGCGATGGCCGGAGCGCCATTGATCGCCTCAGGCGGGGTCAGCGTGCGCGACCCGATGCTCGCAGTGGGGGTGTTGTCGGCGGGGCCGAAGGGACCGGTGGCGAGACGGCTCACATCGGACGAGCAGCCAGCCAGGAAAGCCGCAGTGGCGCCCGCTGCCGTCAGCCGCAGCACGCTCCGCAAACGCGCATTTACGTCTCGATGAACCATCACGCTTTACCCGCACTCGACGTAATCAACTCAAAGCACTAAGCGCCGGAGGGAGTTAAGGGAGCGTTTAAGATGAATCGGAAGTGTCGAATTCTAGGCAAAAAGATGATTCTCAAGCTTAACCGACCGGGGTGACGGGCATTCTTTAGAGATAATCTGACCGTCCGGCGACCAATGGCCCAAACCGACATGCCGCCATGTCTATCTCTTCGAGCCTTCCTTCAATCTTGATATGTTTCATCAGGCGGCGCACGCGCGAACCCGGTCGCGCAGCAACCAGAACCCCGCCCTCTTTCAGCGCAGCGAAAATACTGGCGGGCACGGTCTCGAGGCAGCCGTGGACGACGATCCGGTCAAAGCGACCGGCAGCTTCCACGGCGACAAGTCCATCATCCCAGATCACGCAGGCGTTGCGCACGCCCAGCGCTTCGAGGCGAGTATGCGCTTCCACCGCGAGGGATCGATAACGCTCGAACGACACGACCTCCCCGGCAAGCTGCGCAAGGATCGCAGTCGCGTAGCCGGAGCCTGACCCTATTTCGAGCGCGCGGTGCGCAGCGCCTACGCTAAGCGCCTCCATCATGCGCGCCACGAGCCACGGCTCGGGCATCGTCTGTCCACAGGCGATGGGCAGCGCAATGTCGCGCCATGCCAGATCAGCGTATTGGCGCGGCACAAAGATCTCGCGAGGCGCGCTTTCCATCGCTCGCAAGACCGCCACATCGGAAATGCCTCTCGCGCGCAAACCCAGCAAGAACGCCATACGAGCCTGCGCGCGCGCTTGACTCTTTTCATCGTGGCTTTGGCTAGCTTCGCTCTGGTGCGTCATCGTTGCTCAAATGCAGTGGCGAAATGCGAGATCGCAGCGGTGTCAGTAAGGTCCACCCGCAAGGGCGTCACTGCAATTCGACGTTCGGCCAACGCAGCAAGATCCGTACCGGGCCGCGGGGTTGAACGCTGGCGTTCGAAGCCGATCCAGAAATAGGGAATGTTGCGCCCGTCGCGCCGCTCTTCAATCTTGAGCAGCGCCGCATCACGCTTGCCCTGCGCGCACACAGTGACGCCGATAACTTCGTGCGGTTCGCAATTTGGAAAATTGATGTTGATAAGCGTGTCTGGCGAGACGCCCGCCTTGAGCAGCTTGCGGATCAGGTCTGGCGCGTGGGCGACTGCCGTCGACCACGGTATATTTTCGCGCCCGCCCGCTGCGTAAGATTGCGACAGCGCGATTGATGGCGCGCCGAGGATGGTCCCCTCCATCGCGCCTGCGACAGTGCCTGAATACGTAATGTCTTCGGCCACGTTGTGACCGCGGTTTACGCCTGACAGCACGAGGTCCGGGCGGCGCCCCTCAAACAGGTGATGGATCGCCATGATGACGCAGTCGGTAGGCGTGCCTTTGATGGCGTAGCGATCCGGTCCCGCCTCGCGAAGACGCAACGGATCGTTCAGCGACAAAGAGTGCGCGACGCCGGACTGATCGTACTCGGGCGCCACGATGGTGATCCGCGTAGGCGAAAGAGCGCGCGCAATGTCTTCGAGAGCCTGCAGGCCGGGCGCATTTATTCCGTCGTCGTTTGTGAGAAGAATGTGCATACGCGAAGCGTCCAGTCGTTCAGGGAATGAATGCAAATCTATATGGCGCCTGAAAGGCAAACATCATCGACGATGTTCATCATCGCGGGTTAATGGACATGGGCATTTGCGGGCGGCGTGCGGGCGGAGGTTCAGCAGGGAAAGTTTGCGGCGGAAGAGTCACAGCGTCAGCAGCGCCAAAAATCTTGCGCAGGAAGCCGGGCGTGATTGCCGACAGCGGGTTAACAGTCAGCAGCGGCGCGCTTGCGGGACCCGCAACCCGGAAGTTGATTCCAATCAGTCCTTCGTTCGCGCCGCCGCCCAGCAGTGGTCCGAATAGAGGGATGCGGGAGAACATGTTGTTCAATCCATAGGCGGGAACGAATGTCCCGTTCAACGCGACCTGATCGCGCGTGAAATCGATACCGCCTTCGATTGTTGCGCCGACGCTTGGGCCGCTGACAACGCCGTCGCGCAAATCGAGCCGTCCGCCCGTCCGTGTGAAGGCGACCTCAAGCCGGTCAAAGGATACGGCGGTTGAGTCGATGTTGACGTCGCCCGCTCTGCCGCGTGCGCCCTCCGCCACAAGCTTTTCCAGAGCCGCCTCGTTGCGCAGGGTAAATCCCCTTACGCTCAACATCCCTGTTGATTTACGGCTAGAGCCGAATCCGACCAGCTGCAGCCGACCGCCGTCCATTCTCCGGTACAAATCGAGGAAGGAAAGCAACGCGCCCCCATCGTCGGTCGTGACAAAGAACTGCTGCGGCGCCCCGGCCTGCGCGGGCGCCACGCCACCCGTCAAAGCAGAGCGGCCAGCACGCCCGGAGAGGCGAAACTCGCGCAGGTTTTCGCCGCGCGTTACAAGCTTCAAATCGACGTTGGAGAGCGCCTGTCCGTTCGCCCCTGTCAGCAGGTTCGATCTGAGATCGATATCGAGCGGCGGCGAGGGAGGGGCCTCTTTACCACCGCCGAAAAGATCCTGAATGAATGGTCTTGCGTCAATGGACGCGCCGCGTACTTGAATGCGCAGACCGCCGTCCTTGGCCTGGTTGATTTCGGCCTTCATGTCATCGCCTGGCGACAGCTTCAGTTGGGTGAAGCTGGCGGACGAGAAGCCGCCGTTATTATCCAATTCGATGACGCCCTGAGCCGTTGTTGCGCCACTTTCAAACGAGAACGATTGCAGCGTCGTTTGCTGGGGCTCCTGGAAAATCGAGAACGTGGCTTTCGCGGCGCGCCCGAGCGGCTTGAAAAACCCGCCCATGGCGGCGATGGCGGCGCGTGATAGATCGAGTTCGACGACGGGTTTGGCTTTTTCGCCCAACCCAAGCAAGCTCGTGACCTTGACGCCGACAGTGCCGGTCAAAGCAGACGATTGCCACCCGTGGCGGGCGCGCGTCGCCTCGTCGAGTTGAGCGGTCACCACCGCCTCGGTAGGCGCGCCGGGAGGCTTGCGCAGCTCGATGCGAACCTGATTGCCAAACAGTCTGCCCTGCCCCGAGGCGCGCACACCGGTTGCATCGGCTGTGAGCGCCAATGTTGCTTGATCAAGCCGTTCGCGCCCCACTACACGCTCAACAACGAGGTTTGATATCTGTGTTGCAACCCGCACTGCCGCCGGGCGCTCGGGCTCCATGAAGAGGTCGACGGAAACGCGCCCGTCCACCTGCCCGCGAACAAGGCCTCGTTCTACTATAAAGCCGCCAAACGGCTTCATGCCCTCTGCTGCTATGATGTCTGTGGCCGCATCCAGCGATCCGGTCGCGCGCACGTTGACCTGCCCCCGCACAAGGCCGCTGCCGAACCCCCCGGCTTCAAAACGGCCATCGACAAGCGTCAGTCGCCGATCCGCCCCCGTCTCCATGAAGCCGGCAGTGGCCGCGAAGGCGGCCTTGCGTCCCGTGACTCGAAAGCTGCCGGAAAGTCCGGACAGTGGCGGAACGCCGGGCATGAACGCGAGTTCGCCGTCGTTAATTGTCCCCTCGACGTTGACAGCCTCTTCCGGGATCGGGCGCTTTTCTCCAATCGCAACCATGGCCGCTTCGTCAAACGTGACAGCCATGCGACCAGTTTCCAGCATCCCTTCAATCTTGTGCGACATGAACCACGCGCGTGCGACTGGAGACACGAACGACGGCCAGATACGCATCACCGCGGGCGCAGACGTGTCCTTCACCGCGATATTCGCCTGCAAGGAGCGGGCGCCGGGCGTCCAGCCCACGGCGCCGGTGGCGATCATCGCCAGTTTCGGGCCGTTGAGGTCCAACCTTTCGATGTGCAGCGTTTGCGACTGTGGCGTAAGCCGCATCGTCAGGCTGGAAGCGGTGATCTCCACGTCAGGCTCGCCGGGCCGGGCGCCGCCGAGAACGCCCGGCGCGCTGGCGAGATCGAACCGCCATGCGCTGGCGTTTTCCTCGGGCGGCTCTACGCGCCCGGATATCGTGAGGTGCGTGCGTCCGGAGTGAAAGCTGAGCGGGCCAACATCAAATCGACGGGCGGCGGCGTCCCAATTCAGACGGCCGGTCAACTCGTCAATGCGGATCGGCTCCTGATCGGGATCGCGGAAGTAAATGAACCCCGAGCCAACCGCGAAGCGGCCTTCGGCCGTGGTGAGCCTTCCGTTATCGTCGACGCTCAGCCTCAAGCGGGCGGAAACAGGAGAGTCGAAATCGATGGGCGATGCTTGCACGTTGAGCATCAGGGACAATTCATCGACCGAGAAATCGCGAAGCTCGATGTCCAGACTGCGCGGGCCGGTGGACCCCGTCGCGGCTTCTCCCGCAGCCTGCGCGGCGACAGACCATCGCCCGCTCGGCCCCGTGGCGGCAATCGTGAGCACAACGGAGGCGTCCTTCCGGTCGATGGCCAGCTCAAAGTCATCAAAGACGGTCTTCCGATCCCCTGCCCGGTCGTCAACGACGAGGCGTCCGTGCGACACGCCGACATGCTCAATCGACCCGATAGGAGAATCATGACCGATGGCGAACGCCAGCGTGCGCCGCAGCGCGTCCCCAAGGGCGCGCACGGCTGAGTGCTCACCAACCGGGGGCGCCGCGACCTCTTGGGGAGCGCCCGGCGCGGCTGCGGGCGCGCGGCCAAGCAAGAATGGCTGCGAGCCCGCCGAAACCGCGACCTCGCCTCCGGGCGACAGGACGACCTGCAGATCAAGTTCAAACAGTTCAATGCGGCTTGGCGCCACCTGACCCATCATGAGCCGGTAGGGGTTCAGCGACACTGTTGCTCGCGGCGCGGCCAGTACGGGTTCGCCGGACGCTAACGTGATCCGCAGATCAGATAATGCGATAAAGGGCCCGTGCGGGCCGTTTTCAATGGTCGTGGCGCCAACGCTGACGTCGTAATCGGGCCCCAGTCGCGAATCGATGGACATGGCGATGCGATTGCCGAGCATGTCGGCGCTTACTGGCCCGCGGGCGAGCATGAGGTAAAGCGCCGAGAGCGCCGCCGCCGCGACTAGAGTCAGGCTGCCGACAGCGAAAATCGACGCTTTTACGAACCAGCGTGACACTGACGTCTTGCGCCGCAAGCGCCGCCGACCGCGCAACCGGGCCCGGACGCCCGCCTCATGGGCGGCGTCGCCATGCGTCTCTGCGCCCTGGTGCACCGGATCGTTCAAATAACCCTCTGGCTGGCGCGAACTCCCCGCCCGCTACGCTGCGCAACAAATGCGTGCTTTGATTCGTCGTCGACCTCAACAATATGGTCAGCTTGCGTACATCTTCGTATACGGGAATGCTGGCAATTTAAGACGAAAGGAAGGCCGATGCCTGCGACGATTAGCGAAGGAGACCGGGCGCCCGCATTCAAACTGGCGCGCGAAGGCGGAGAACTCACTACTCTTGCATCGCTCAAGGGCAAGAAAGTGGTGCTCTATTTCTATCCTAAAGACGACACGAGCGGCTGCACAAAGGAGGCGATTGCTTTCAATGCGCTGCGCAAAGACTTCGACTCAGTTGGGGCGGTCATACTTGGGGTGTCCCCTGACTCGCTCGAGAGCCACGCCAAATTCAGCAAAAAGT
>JANPPJ010000091.1:0-17261 GCA_031428455.1 Hyphomicrobiales bacterium
CGGCGAAGCCATCGCAAACCTCCCTTGGTTCACGATCTTGAATCACATCGAATGCGCCATGGGAATCCCACGAGAGTCAGCCTTCAAGGGACTTGGTATTACCTGTTTGAGGATCAATACATCCGCGCCGAATACGAAGCAGCGTTGTCGAAGGACGGCGCTCTATCAAGGATGGAAGACAGGCTCTATCGGC
Organism: Hyphomicrobiales bacterium; assembly: GCA_031428455.1. GTDB lineage: Bacteria > Pseudomonadota > Alphaproteobacteria > Rhizobiales > Beijerinckiaceae > Terripilifer. The sequence goes on from JANPPJ010000091.1 coordinate 194, forward strand.
CTAACGAATAGACAGCGCAATCAACCACCGTCGGATTTCGCTGCGCATCGAAATTGTCATTCAGAGTATTAGTGCTATGAAAGTAAACGAAAAAATCTGGGACTACATAATTGTTGGCGGTGGCGCAGCAGGCTGCGTACTAGCTAGTCGCCTTTCGGAAATGCCGAGCAAAAGCGTTTTATTGCTTGAAGCCGGTAAGGATTATGCCCCGGGGAGCGAACCGCCAGAAATACTCGATATCTTCGCCGCTACTGCTCATTCCAATCCAGCCTTCACTTGGGGAGGAGTTTCGGCGGCCTTTGGCCCGACACCCAGTAACGCGCCCGACAAACGACCACGCCGACGGTATACGCAAGGGCGCGTCATCGGAGGTTCGTCGTCCGTGAATGGCATGGCCGCGAATCGTGGCCTGCCGTCTGATTATAACTGGTGGGCTGAGCAAGGCGCCGATGGATGGGATTGGGACGGCGTCTTGCCTTACTTTAAGGGCTTGGAAGCGGACGCCGATTTTGACGGTCCACTCCATGGGAAAGATGGGCCGATCAGGCTCCAGCGCTATCCACGGGGCGCATGGCCGCAATTCACGTCCGCAGTAGTTGAAGCTATTGAGGCGTATGGGTGGAAGGACATCAAGGACCAGAATGCGGCTTTTGGGGACGGCTACTTTCCGGTCGCATACAATCACACTGCGGATCGCCGGGTTGGCGCAGCTTGGGCATACCTTACAACAGAGGTACGTCAACGGCGCAATCTGACAATTATCGGCCAATGCCAAGTCGATAAACTGCTCTTTGAGGGAACTCAATGTGTCGGTGTTCAGGCGCGCCAGAACGACGTGGAAACCTCCTTCCGCGCAGGCGAGGTTGTGCTCAGTTGTGGGGCTTTACACACTCCAGCGCTTCTATTGCGCTCTGGCGTCGGCGCCGCAAGCGAATTGCAAGAAATTGGCATCAGTCCCGTCCTCGACTTGCCAGGTGTGGGGCGAAACCTAACTGAACATCCCGGCGTCAACTTCGGTTGCTTCATGAAGCCGTCAGCGCGGCTTCCGCCGGAGCTTCGTCGGCAAATGTTTGCTGGTCTTAGATGGTCATCTGGCGTCCCGGACTGCCCGAGCGGCGATATGTACATCATCCCGGCCAACAAGGCGCAATGGCACGAGATTGGTTCGCGGATTGGCCTTATCATGATGTGGGTCAATCGCTCTTTTTCATCTGGTCGCGTCCGCCTTCAGTCCGCCGACGTCCGAAGTTCGCTGGATATCGACTTTAACATGTTGTCTGATGAACGTGATGTCGTTCGCCTCGTTAAGGGCGTTCGGTTGATGGTGGAGTTGCAAGCTCATCCGGCAGTTCAGGACTGCGTCGAAGAGGTGTTCCCAGTCAGTTATAGCGACCGCGCCCGAAAGCTCGCGCTCTACAGCGGCTGGAACAAGTTTCAGACCGATATTGGAGCGTCGTTGATGGACGCGTCTTCCACAGTCCGCAAAATGATCATCAAGACGTTAATCGCAGATGCACCATCTTTACGGGATCTTGCCGAGAACGAGTCGATTTGTCGCGAGTGGCTGAAGGAAGCTGTTCACGGGCATTGGCACGCCAGCGGAACCTGTCGCATGGGACGCGTAGAAGATCGGTTGGCAGTCACTGCACCGAATGGGCGGGTGAGGGGCGTCAGTGGCTTGCGCGTCGCCGACGCGTCACTGATGCCCTCCGTGCCTTGCGCAAACACGCACATCCCAACCCTCATGATAGGGGAGAAAATCGCTGCGACTATCTTAGCTGAGCAATCGACAGGCGGGGCTCTTGCTTGAATTGTGACATCATTTTATTCCGGTTATGGGCGAGAGATGACGATTTGAGCTGATGCGGGGGTAAAACGATGTTTTGTCTTTTGAATTGGCAGGATTGCAGCAGCGAAAAACGCGCCAGGCGCTTGGCGGCAAGCATGATCGGAGTGATCCTCGGCCTATCCATCGCTTCCTTAGAAGCTGTTGCGCAAGGATCGGAGACTGACGCTGCCGCGTTCTATCGCGATCGAACAATGACAATGTTGGCGGGATCTGCGGTGGGCGGCGGGTATGATGCTTACGCCCGGCTCGTTGCGCGGCATCTTCCAGCTCGAATGCCCGGCAAACCTACCTTCGTTGTCCAGAACATGCCGGGCGGCGGCGGAATCCATGCGGCCAATACTCTCTACAATATCTCGGCGCGGGATGGATCAGTGATCGCGCTTCTTCAGCGCGGCATTCTCACAGCTCCCTTGCTTGATCCTAAGCAAGCTAACTTCAAGTACGACCCGCGCCGCTTCAACTGGCTTCAAAGCCTCAACTCGGAGGCGGGTCTCGTAATTGTGTGGAATACCGCGCCGCACAAGTCACTCGATGATCTCATGAAGGATGAACTGACAATTGGCAGCTCGGGCCCTGCGACGGAAATTTTTCCGCGGCTGCTGCGCAATCTTATCGGTATGAAGCTTCGGATCATTTCGGGATACAAGGGCTCCGCCGACGCCTACCTTGCCATGGAGCGAGGCGAGGTGCAGGGGCGTATCAGCACCGGATTCGACAAAGCGATCCTCGCGCCATGGCTGGAACAGGGGAAGGTTCGGCTTCTGCTGTCGATCTCGCTGAACAAGCACCCGTACTTCCCTGACCTGCCTCTTGTATCAAGTCTGATCAAGAATGAATCGGACCAAGCGATCATTGAACTTCTTCTAGCGGAACAGCTCGCGGGCCGTCCAATCCTGACGTCCCCTGGAGTTCCAGCCGAACGCGTCGCGTTTATGCGGACTGCGCTGAACCAGATGGCTCAGGATAAGGGTTTTTTGGAAGAAGCGCGGAAACTTAATCTCGACATCGACATCGTCACGGGCGCCGAAATCGCAAACATGATTGATCGGGTCTATGCAATCTCTCCGGAAATAGTGGACAGTGCCCGAAAGATAATCAGCGCCCAGTAGCGATTGGCGGAGAGTACGATGCAACCCACTCATGATTGCAGGATAACCCGAGGCGTTGAATATGTTGTGCATGACGGCGTCCACCTGACGGGTGATCTTTACCAGCCTGTTGGCGGCGAGAACATGCCGGTCGTCATTGCAGTTCATGGCGGCGGATGGCAGGCGAGCACGGCTTCGCGTTACAAGTATTGGGGTCCATGGCTGGCGACGCGCGGCATCACGCTTTTCGCCATCGAGTACCGTCTCGTGAAAGGACGCGAGAACCTGTATCCAGCGTCCGTTCATGACACGCGGGCTGCAATCCAGTTTGTCAGAGCCAACGCCGCAAAGCTTTTGGTCGATCCAGAGCGTATCGGCCTGATGGGCGCATCGGCGGGCGGCCATCTTTCAACGCTAGTTGCGCTAGCCGGGCATCGCGAACCGTTTGCCAGCGGGTATTCAAGTGATCCACATTCGAACGTCAGCACCCGGGTAAAAACCGTCGTGTCCGTCTGCTCGATTTATGACATGCTCGCGCAATGGGAGCATGATTTGCTCGTTCGGCCACGTGACAATATTTCTGAAAAATATCTTGGCGTAAGCGCCATTGATGACAAGTTCGCCTACTTCAACTCGTCGCCCCTCGCTTATGTCAAGCCAGATGATGGTGGTCCCGCGTTTTTCATCGGTTGGGGCACGGATGACGATGTTGTGGACTGGAAAACGCAGGCGGAACCTTTGGTTCGCGCCTTGAAGCAGGCTGATTACGACGTCCGGATTCTGCCGGTCGTGGGCGCGCCACATTTTTTCATGTACGCGCCACTGGAAGACCTTGGCAGCTATTCGCAATTCCTAGCGGGCAATGTGTTTCGCTTTCTTGAGGGGCATTTGTAGTTCGCCTTGCAGTGATCTGCTCTCCATTTTCCCACCGGCTATAAGTTAGGTCCGGCTTCAGAATGGCCCCGCGTGAGGGGCTTCAATTATCGCTAGCGCCTCTACTTGCCCTGCCCCTGCATGTAAATTTCGGTGATGCGATTTTGCGCGGTCTTCGGCGTCTGGTAGATGCGCTCGATGAATTCAGACATTTGCTCGCCGGTCTGCGGCGACGAACAATCCAGCTGCTGCTTCTTGCACTCCGCGAGAAACTCAGCGTTACTGAAGACGTTGGCGAGGGTGGCGCGCAAGACACCAATCTTCGATGCATCTACGCCAGGAGGCGCAAGCATGGGGCGCCCCATCGCAAGCCCTGCTTGGGCAAGCTCCATAACGGCTCGCCTTTCCGGATCCTTCAGAAGATCGAGAGCATACGGCGCGGGAATTTGCGGATTGCGCGCAGCGCCGTAATAGACGAGCGGACGAATTTTGTTTTCCTTAAGCCAATGAGGGTAGACCGCTTGGAGCGTGGACCAAAATGGCGAGGCGTGGCCCTCGTTCTCGCCCCTCTCCATTGCCAAAAACGCGTCCGTCTGCCCCTTGTAGCCAGGTATAATTCGCACGGGGAAATCGAACAGGTTCGAGAGCACCCGCGCGAAGAAGGCGGGCGTCGAACCTGCGCCGCTTGCCGCCAAAATAAGCTCTCTTTTCTTCGCATCGTCGAGGTTCATTACCGGGACAGTGTGCCAAACCACGAACAGACCCGTCTCCTGACTTGGCGTTCCGAGCCAGTTGAACTTCCGAGGATCGAACTGCGCGTTGCTGTTCCCGTAGAGCGGATCAAATACGATGGTGTTATTAATCATCCCAACCGTCAGTCCGTCTTTTGGGGCCACATTGTATAGCCAGTTCGTTGCGCGAAGGCCGCCGGCGCCAGGCATGTGCTGCACGACGAAGGTCGGATCGCCCGGTAAGATGCGAGCCCAGTGACGAGCGATCATCCGTGCAAACGCGTCATACGCTCCATCGGCGGATACAATGAAGTTAACCTGCTTGCCCTTGTAGAAGGATTCATCCGCTATCGCGTTCATGCCGAACAGGCCTAAGGTCAGAGACGCCACGCTAACCTTTCTAAGCAAGGTTCCGATCATCATTCTTCTCCTTCCCTAATCCAGCTCGGAGGACACGCTACTCGCCATGGACCTCGAACACAAGTTCCAGTTATTGCAGCACAGTCGAGATCAATAAGGCCTATTTATACCATGAGATGCTGTTCATGCGATTTCATATTTCGCTCTCTGAGCGAGCTGGCAGAAAAAGATTGGCGCCTATTTATTTGATAGGTTGGCTAACAGTCGGGCGCCCACCTGCGTAAACCGTCTGTGCAAGCGGAATGGCTGACGGCGGAGCGCTAAATGTTTTGAAATCAGCTTCGCTGCAAATTGGGATCGGCTTGGGTGGCGGGCCATCCAGCCAAGACTTCAGCCGGATTGTCGGGATCACATACGTTGCACCGCCAAATGCCGGATAGCGCTTCGACCTGCTTCAGATAAGGGCGTCCATTGGTCGAAAATGCGAACGGCGCTTTGAACACTAGCCAAGGGCCGCCCTCCGCGAATTCAGCCTCCTGGATCTGGGTGTCGGAAGCAAATCGCTCCGCCTGCCGCAAAACGGCCAGCACATTGCGGTTGCGCCGCTTTGCTTCAATCGTGCCAACAAGCGTCATTCCGCAGAAAAGCGCGTAATCGGGAGGCCCGGTTGTCGTGGGCCATTCAGCAATTGCTTGATTGCGCCCCCTTACGGGACGGGCGCCTTTTGCGTAGCGGAGCACCAGTGTATCCGCCTCCCAACCAGCATCCCGCAGTTGTTGATCAATCAGCGCTCGTGTATCCGCCTCGTCGAGGTCGATCCTGTCCGCCGCGTTCCGGCGATACGTGGGGAGCGTTAGCAAGAAGGCAGTCGTGGCGAGGGCCCAAACCCTGACGAAGTTATGTGGTAAGAATTGGTGGCGTGATAATGGCGCAACGCACCTGATTGCCTTCATTTCAAAAGAAATAGAGGTATCTGGCGGAGACGGAGGGATTCGAACCCTCGATAGGGCTTTACAACCCTATAACGGTTTAGCAAACCGCCGCCTTCAGCCTCTCGGCCACATCTCCGTCTCGTTGGCGCTGGGCCTTTTGGGGCGGCGCGCAACGGTTCGCCCATATGCCCGAGCGCGGCGCCGAAGGCAAGCGTGCCTGGCGCGGAAACGCGATTGCATTGGTCTCGACCTTGGCTATTGTATTTCTCGATTTTTAAGCTGACTTTACTGTGGGTGTTTCATGTCGCGTTTGCGCTGGGCGTTGGGCCTGGTTCCCCTCGGGGCGCTTTATGTCGCGTCGATTGTGATCGAAACCCCGAAGGTAGAGGAAAAAGTCAGGGCCGCGGCGGTCGCGGTCACGGACCCAGCGCGTTTAAGTGCGCGAGTGGAGGGCCGGGATGTCGTTTCGCTCGCGGTGACGGGGTTCGACGCCGCAGGAGCCGAAAAGCTGAGGGGCGCCGTTGCGAATGCAGTCGGCATCCGACGCGTCAACGACACGATCGAGCTTGCACCTGTGGCTGCGCCGCTGGTCGCGCCCATTCCGGCGCCTCCAGCGCCCGAACCTGCCGCGCCAACGCCGCTGCCGAAACCCGCGCTTCCCTTAGCCGACCCGTTCAAATTGTCTGTGGAGCGCACGGCTGCCGGATTATCCACAGCTGGCTTCGCGCCAACCGAGGAAGACCGTCTGGCGTTTCTAGCCGCATTGCAAACCGCGGCAGCGCCCGGCGGGGTGATGGGCGCGCTGGAACTGGCGTCCGGCCTGCCATTGTCCGTGGATTATCAGAGCGCGGCGCGGTTTGTGGCGGTGCAGGCGTCGCGCATGGCTACCGGGCGTGCCGAAATGGCCGGCGATATGTTTTCGATGGCCGGCGAGACTCTTGATGATGCTGGCCTTGCGGCGCTTCGCGGCGCCACGAGCGGCGTGCTTCCCGGTGGGTTGAAACTCGCAGGGCTTGATGTGCGCTCGGCCCCGCCGCCGCCGCCGCCTTTGATGAAGCCTTTCGTCTTCAGCGCCGTTCGCGATGGCGATGGCGTCACGCTTTCGGGCGCGGCGCCTTCGGGCGATGGGCGAGCAAGCCTTCTTGAGGCTGCGCGGATGGCGGGCCTGCCGGTTGTCGACCAACTCAGCATTCGTTCGGGCCAGCCGTCCGGCTTTGAAGTTATGGCGGCCCATGGCCTCGCCCAATTGGGCAAACTGACGAGAGGCCGCTTCACTCTGACCGACAACGTCTATGCGCTGGAGGGCGACGCGCCTGATTTTGCTGCGCAGGATGCCTTGCTCGTGGCGCTTGGCGCTTTGCCGCAGGGCGCCGTGGCAGGCGTGATGAACCTGACACCGCCGGTGATTTCGCCGTTTGGCTTTTCGCTGGCGCGCGAAGCCGGTGGCATTGTTCTGCGCGGCGTGTTCCCTGACGAGGCGTCGCGCGAGCAGGCGCTGGAACAGCTGCGTGCGCTCTACCCCGGCCTCCAGATCCGCGCTGAGGCGCGTATCGCGCGCGGCGCCCCGGCGGGCTTTGCGGGTATCGTGAGTGCGGTGATTGAGGCGTTCTCGAAGCTGACCTCTGGCGGCGTTGCGTTCAGCGGCGATGCACTGTCCGTTAGCGGCGCGTCCGGGTCTACGCTGGCGAACCTGATGCAATCGCTGTACGGACTGCTGCCGCAAGGCGTCAAGCTTGACGTCGCCGCCCTGCAGGCCGCTCCCGAGTCGCCGCCAGCGCCAACGCCTGTGCCGCCTGTCGCGCTTGCGCCCGTGCAAGCTGCGCCTGTGCAAGCTGCGCCTGTGCAGACAGCTGCTGCGTCCTCCGCTGTTGCGCCCTCTTGCACAGCAGACGCGAGTGGCGTCGTTGCGCGCGCAGATGTGTATTTCGACTCCGGAAAATCGACTCCGAAAGCCGAAGCGGCCGCCGACCTTGCCCGCGTTGCAGGGGTCCTGAAGGCATGTCCCGACGCGCGGGCGCTCGCCGCAGGGCATACCGACGGGGCAGGGAACCGGGCGCCCAATCTGCGACTATCAACCCAGCGCGCCCGCAGTGTTGCGCGGCTGCTGGTCAAGGGTGGCGCACCCGCGCGGCGCGTCGCCACCACTTCGTACGCGTGGGACAGCCCGGCCGCCTCGCCTGAAGCGTCCGACAGCGATCGTGCCCGCAACCGTCGCGTCGAAATTCTCGTGCGGACGGGGAGAAACTGATGTCCTTCCTGATTGCTCATTACCTCATCTGGATCATCGTCGCGCTTTTGCTGGGCGTCGTCGTGGCGTGGATGGCAGCCGGAAAAGAGCAGATGGCCGACAAGCCCAGCTCTTGTTGGCTCGTGCTCGGGATCATCGCCGCCGCGATTTTCGTCGCGTTCACGCACGCCATTCCGGGGCGCATCGGCCATGGCCTTGAGGTCGCGCTGCTGCTGCTGGTCGCCTACCTCATGGGGTGCCTGATTGGCGAACCCCTGCGGTTGATGTTTGGCTCCACCGCCCAGACGGCGCCCCGCATCGCTGAGCCCGCCACTGCTCTGCCGTTCGCCGGCGCGGTGAGGGAGGCGAGCCAGCAAACGCAGGTTTATGCTGGCGGGGTTATGGCCGCTGCGGCATCCACCGCCCAACAGTTCACTGCTGAACCGCCTGTTTCAGACGATCACAAGCCGCTGCTGTTCGCAGCGCCTCCCGCGCAAGGCGCCGACGATCTCAAGCTGATCTGGGGCGTAGGGCCCAAGCTCGAGACGTTGCTCAACCAGCTAGGCGTCTATCGTTTCGCGCAGATTGCGGACTGGAACGAGATGAACCTGCGCTGGGTCGACCAGAACCTTGAAGCGTTCAAGGGCCGCGCCACGCGCGACCGCTGGATCCAGCAGTCCAAAAAGTTGGCGGGCGGCTGGCGGCCCCAGGACAGCGTGGGCGACAAGTTCGAGGGCTGAGCGGAGTCAGCTATCGCAGCGCGTGATGAAGTCTGCAATCACGTTGATTGTGGGCTCATCCAGCAACAGCGGGGCGTGGCCCTGGCCTGGTACTGTGTGCGACTCGAAGCGGCGATGGCGCCTGCCCATCTCCGCGACTGTCTCCGGCGACAGCAAATCCGAATTTTCGCCGCGCACGCAGAGCGTCGGGACATTGCCGAGCCCTTCAAACTGCGGCCACGCGTTCGGCAGGGGCGCTTCCAGATCGAGCCCCTCCAGCGTTTTCATCAGGCGTGTGTCGTAGCGCGGCGCAAACTTGCCGCCCGTTTCCTCGAAGGTCAGTTTCGCATAGGCTAGCCAGTCGTCTTCGGTCAGAGACGTGAATTGCCCGCCCATGATCTTTTTGGCGAGATCGACAGCGTCTGCCCACGAATGAGGGGCGGGGAGCTTGCCGATATAGCCGCGAATGCGCGCCAGCCCCTGCGCCTCTACGACGGGGCCAATGTCGTTGAGGATAGCGGCCTTGATGGCGCCGGGGCGGGTGGCTGCCGTCATCATCGTGTGCAGGCCTCCGCGCGATGTGCCCAGAAAGATCGCGTGCTCAAGACCCAGCGCATCCATGCACGCCAGCATGTCCGCGTTTTCCACGCGCAGATCGTAGTTTTGCCACTTGGCGTCGCGGTCTGACAGGCCGCGACCGCGGTAATCGAGCGCCACGACGCGGCGCGGTCGGCTCGCGGCGCCTTGCGCCAGCGCGCGGGCGATCACGTCAAAGTCAGCTGCGGTGCGCGACAGGCCCGGCAGACAGAGCACAGGCGTGCCCGGCATGTGCGCAGAGCCGTAATCGCGCGCATGAAGCTTCAGGCTGTCCGGCGCCGAAAGGAAGCGGCTTTCAATCGCAAGCTCTTCGATCATGTCTGTCTCCGCGCCGCGCTTTGTTTCAGCGCCGCGTCTCACACTCGTCATAACCGGGCTTGAGGCGGCACTCCAGACGCGCGGCAAAATCATTCCGGCGGAGGGCTGGAGGCGCGTCAGTTCACCTTGCCCGCCAGCCTGGCCTCTCGCGCCCGCAGATCGCGCGTAGCGAGCGCCGGTGCGTCCGGCGCGCCGAAACGGGCGCGATACATGGCGAGGTTTTCCGCAACGCGCTGCACGTAATTGCGCGTCTCGGTGAAGGGAATGCGCTCCACCCAGTCGATGGGGTCGACATCGGCCTTGCGCGGGTCGCCATAGGCGTTGATCCACTGGCGCACGCGCCCGCCGCCCGCGTTGTAGGCGGCGAACGTGAGGATCAGCGAATTGGCGTGATCGTCCATGAGTTCGGAAAGGTGTGCGGAGCCAAGTTGCGCGTTGAACGCGGCGTCGGTGAGAAGCCGCCTTTCTTCAAAGGGCACGCCCGCCCGTTTTGCGGTCACGCGCGCGGTGGAGGTCAGCATCTGCATGAGACCCTTCGCGCCAGCGTGCGAGACGACATCATGCTGAAAGGCGCTTTCCTGTCGCGCGATGGCGAAGACAAGCGGCCTTTCCGCAGCGCGGGCCAGCGCTTCAAAGTCCGGCACGCCAAAGAGGGGGAAGGCAATGTCATCCAGCGCAATGCCCCGTTGTGACGCCAGCTTGCCAACCATAAGCGTGCCGCGCGCGTCCTTCGCCCGCGCGAGAATGTGGCCCAGCGCCTCGATCTGCGTCTCGTCTTCAAGCGTGCGCGCAAGATCGACAGTGAGACGGAACGCCAGTTCCTTCTCGCCGATGGCCTCGAAAACCTCGATGGCGCGAATGGCGGGCAAGCGCGCATCGCCCTCAGCGGCCTTGCGCGCCTTGCGAACCGGCTGTTCTTCAAGCCCAAGGCGCGCCCGCGCAAGCTGCCCATAGTAGGCGCTCGAATGTTCAGCCGCCTGCGTATAGAAGACGTTCGCCTGATCTGTCAGTTCGCGCGCTTCTGCCGCACGGCCCTGCCAGTAAAGCGCACGCGCCTGCGAAATTGGCGTGCGCGCAACCTCGCGGGCCGCAGCGAAATGGCGGGCCGCCGTGTCCGCATCGTTGACGAACCGGAGCGAAATCCAGCCGGCATGAAACTCCGCGTCGATGAGTTCTTCGCCCGAAATCGCGGGGTGCTCCGCCGCAACCTTGTAGGCAAGTTTGGCGTCGTCGGAATCAAGCAGACGGCGCGCGATCATGCGCCGCTCTGTCCACCATGCGCCCGGCTCAACGAGATGCTTTGAGTCCTTCAGCTTGCCAAGCAGCTCTGCGGCTTCGGCGTGCTTGTTGGCGCGGCGAAGAGTCTGCACGCGCGCGAACGTATAGCTCGGGTCGTCGCGCAGCGCAGGCGGCACGGCGTCCATCAACTTAGTCGCGGCCGCCTCGCGGTGCACGGCTGAACGCGCCTTGGCCAGCGCCACATAATCCTTGCTGACAAGCTCCGCCGTCCGCAACGACGCGGCGTGTTGCCCCTTATAGAACAGACGATCCGAGCGGAACTTGTGATCGGCGGCGTCCAGCATCTCGCCGAACTCCTTGCGGATCGCGCCCTCAGACCATGCGCCAAGATCATCCTCACGCCAGATCTTTTTGACCAGCGCCTCGGCCTCCGCCTTGCGGCCAGCCGCCAGATGGCTGCGTGCCACCACGATGCGACCCGACGAGGTGCTTGGCGGCGTCGTAGCGAAGCGCTCGCGCACGAGCGCATGGGGCGCCTTGCTGGCGTAGAGCCCATCCTCAAGCCGCGACTGGAGAAAGCCGCTCGTCGGCCACTCCGTATTCTTGTCGATGAAAGTCGCGATCCGCTCATATCCCGCCGCCTTCGCCTGCAGGCGCAAGGCCGCCCACTCAAGCGTGGTGCGTCCAAGATCGTCGAGTGCGTTGCGTGCGGCTTCGTCGCCCTTGGCAAGGTCGCCTGCGCGATACGCCTCGATGGCGCTCCGCAACGCTACGGCGTCCGCTCGCTCGAGTAGAGGCGGGTGAGGCGACTGGGCCAAGGCAGGCGCGCCTGTGGCGCCCGTTCCCGCCGCCGCCGTCGACGGGGCGTAAGCGACAGCGGGGGCGCCTGCGGGCGCATTTGTGGCGCCAGTTGTTGCCGTAGCTATCGCGTCGACCGCGCTCGCAGCGCCAGGCAATGGCGTCAACGCAGCGACAACGGCGGGTTTGCCCGTTGCCGCTACAGCGTCGTCAGGGGCGCTAGTCTTGCCCACGCCAGAAGTGCGGGGCGTGGTCTGGTTCGCCTTCACGTCGCTTGCGGTTTTGGCCGACTGGCTTTTGTCGGCCTGCGTCCGCGCCCCGGCGACGGGCTTTGCAGGATCGGGAGCGCTTTGTTGCGTGACGCCCTGTTGCCCAACGCCGGGAAGGCGCACGCCAAAATACGCCGGGCCGTAGGCGAGCGACGACGCAGCGGCCGCCACGGCGATGACGCTGATTCCCAGATAGGTTCGCTTAGCGAGTGGTCGCACGGCGGGGCCCTCGTAAAATGTGCTGGAGGGCAGGTTGCGCCCTCAGGGTTTACGTTTTGCTAACCACGCGCCTGTGCGCGCTGGTTTCACTGCCAAGCCCCCCCCGGGAGGCAATAACAAGTTTGGCGGGCGCTGCCCTCTTTCCACCTGCGACGCCAGGAGGTATCACTTGCCTCGCCAAGTAAACGCCAAAATGCGGCAAGCGTGCGGCGTTTGGTGGCTTGGGCGGTCGAAACCCATGTTTCGGCGGCCTTTTCGACCCAGTTCCAGAGGATTTGAGCGATGACGGCGGGCAAGCAATTGAAGGGCTGGATGAGCGCGCTCGTGACGCCTTTCCGCGACGGCGCGGTTGACGACGCCGCGTTCCGCAAGCTCGTTAACTGGCAAATCGAACAGGGAATTCAAGGCCTTGTTCCTGTCGGGACGACCGGCGAATCGCCCACGCTCTCCCATGCCGAGCATCGCCGCGTGGTTGAAATGTGCATCGCCGAGGCGAAGGGGCGCGTGCCCGTCATTGCGGGCGCAGGCTCCAACAACACGCTTGAGGCTGTCGAATTGGCCCGCCATGCCGAAAAGGCCGGGGCGGACGCAGTGTTGATCGTCGCGCCGTACTACAACAAGCCGAACCAGGAAGGGCTTTACCAGCACTTCAAGGCGATCAACGACGCCATCGGCATTCCGATCATCATGTACAACATCCCGCCGCGCTCGGTGATCGACATCTCGGTCGACACGATGAAGCGGTTGTACGAGCTGAAGAACATCGCTGGCGTGAAGGACGCGACCGGCAACGTTGGCCGCATCTCGATGCAGCGCGCGGCCATGGGACCGGACTTCATTCAGCTGTCGGGCGACGACATCACCGCGCTATCCACTTTTGCGGCGGGCGCGCATGGATGCATCTCCGTTGTCTCGAACATCGCGCCCTCGCTCTGCGGCCAGTTGCAGAACGCCTGGAACGCGGGCGACGCTCGCAAGGCGCTGGAGATACAGGACAAGCTGACGCCGCTTTATCTGGCGACCTTCCTTGAAGCTGGCGTTACAGGGGCCAAGTATGGTCTGTCGCAACTTGGGTTGGTCGGCGACGAAGTTCGCTTGCCCCTCGTGCCCATGGTCGACGCCAACAAGGCAAAGCTGCGCGAGGCTATGGCCTTTGCGGGCCTTCTATAGGCTACAAGCCTGCCCGAACGGGCTGACACGACCGAGGACTCGCGCGTGTATGAGCCGCCTCATTTCAAGGTAGAGGACCGCGAGACGCTCCGCGCCTTCATCGGCGCTCATCCGCTTGGCCTGCTTGTGATGGCGAAGGACGGGTGCCTAAACGCCGACGCCGTGCCGTTTCTTTTTGAGCCAAGCCAGCCTGTTGGCCGATTGCGCGCCCATGTCGCGCGGGCAAACCCGGTGTGGCGGGAGGCTGATGGGCGAGAAGCGCTGGTCGTGTTTCAGGGCCCGGATCATTACGTCTCGCCGGGGTGGTATCCGTCGAAGGCGCAACATGGGAAGGTTGTCCCGACTTGGAATTACACGATGGTTCAGGCCAGAGGCGTCGTTCATGTCAGGGATTTTCGGGACTGGGTTCGCAGCCAGATCGGCGATCTTACCGCCGAGCATGAGCGTGCTTTGCAACACCCTTGGCGTGTGGAAGACGCTCCGGCCTCCTATATGGATGCTCAGATGGCGGCGATTGTCGGAATAGAGATCGAGCTGACCGAATTGAAGGGAAAATTCAAGTTGTCGCAAAACCGGCCAATTCAAGATCGCGACGGGGTCGCCGCGGCGCTTGCTGCGCGAGGCGATCAACCGGAGACGCTTGAACTGATGAACAAATCTAAGGAGACGGACGCCTGATGGCCGTCAAGGAAACCAACAATTTCAAGGTCGCGGCGGACAACCGCCGGGCGCGCTACGAGTTTGCCGTCGGCGATACGCTGGAGGCCGGCATTTCCCTCACCGGTTCCGAGGTGAAGTCGCTGCGCACCGGCAAGGCGACGATTGCGGAGAGCTATGTCGGCGTGAACCGGAAGGGCGACGTCGAGCTTATCAACGCCAACATCCCGGAATATCTGCAGGCCAACCGCATGAACCATGAGCCGCGCCGCCCGCGCAGGCTCCTGCTGAAGGCCCGCGAGATCGCCCGCCTTGCGCAGGGCGTCGAGCGCGAGGGCATGACCATCGTGCCGTTGAAGCTCTACTTCAACGAGAAGGGCAGGGCGAAGCTGCAGATCGCGCTCGCCAAGGGCAAGCAGCTGCATGACAAGCGGCAGGCCGAAAAGGCCCGCGACTGGGGCCGCGAGAAGGCTCGCCTGATGCGCGACAAGGGCTGAATGCAAAATGGCCAGGGTCAAGACCAGGCCATTTCTTTATATTTAGCAAAGGCTTGCAGATAGCCCTAGACTCTCTTTGCGAAGTTCGCCGCGGCCTTGTCCCAGTTCACCGTGTTCCACCAGGACGCAAGGTAGTCCGGGCGGCGGTTCTGGTACTTGAGGTAATAGGCGTGTTCCCATACGTCCACGCCCAGCACTGTCGAGCGCGCGCCCACAATGTGCGGCGGGTCCTGGTTGGCGGTCGAGATGATCTCGAGCTTGCCATCCTTGTTGAGGACGAGCCACGCCCAGCCTGATCCGAACCGTCCGACGCCGGCCTGCGTCATCTGCGCCTTCATCTTGTCGACATCGCCAAAGGCTTGATCGATCGCGGCTTTCAGGTCTCCCTGCGGCGCTTTGGCTCCGCCCGGCGTCATCAAATCCCAAAAAAATGAGTGATTCCAGTGGCCTCCAAGGTTGTTCTGAACCGCTGTGCGAATGGCTTCAGGCGCCTTCGAGAGATCACGGAGGATAGCGTCCGGCGTGCCCTTGGCGAGGTCCGGCCACCGCTCGACGAGGGTGTTCAGGTTATTGATGAAGGCCTGGTGGTGGCGTGTGTGGTGGATGTTCATCGTCTGCGCGTCGATGTGCGGCTCGAGCGCCTCGTAGGCGTAGCCGAGCGGCGGTAGCGAGAACGGCTTGCCCTGTGCGAACGCCACACGGGGTAGAGCGGCGACGGCGGCGCCTGCGGCAGTCAGTGCAAAAAATCGGCGGCGGTCGAGCATAATGAACCTCCCTGTTTTAGCCTCACACATGATAGCTAGGGCGGCGCAACAGGTTGTCCAAACCAGAATCAAACTATTTGAGAAAAGCCTGTACGTTTCTGAAGACGTTGCGGAACATCGCCTCGGTCAGAACGCCCGTGTTCGTGTTGTAACGCGAACAATGGTAGCTATCAAAAAGCCGCGTCTCTCCGCCAGTTGGCAGCGCGAGATCGTGTTTCGCGCCATGTCCGAAGGGATGATCGGCTAGCCGTGCGCCGAGCGCCCGCAGCACACTTTCATGAGCGATCCGCCCCAGCGCAACGATGGCGCGGGGTTGTCCGGCATTGATCGTTTGCACGAGGAAGGGCCTGCACGTGGCGATCTCCGCCGGCGTCGGCTTGTTCTGTGGCGGAACGCAGCGCACCGCGTTGGTGACCCCGCACCCGATCAGTTTGAGCGTGTCGTCAGGCCTTTCGTCATAGACGCCCGACGCCAGGCCAAACTCCAGCAAGGTTGCGTAGAGTAGGTCGCCAGCCCAATCTCCCGTAAACGGGCGCCCCGTACGATTGGCGCCACGCAGCCCCGGCGCCAGCCCCACGATGAGCAGAGGGCTGTCGCCGGCGCCCCATGAGGGCACCGGCGCGTTATGCCAGGTCGGTTCATTCGTCCGCGCGTCCTCGCGAAATGCCGCGAGCCTGGGGCAAAGGGGACAATTGCAATCAGGCTCTGCAACCTTCGTTGCCGAGCCAGTTGTGGCCTTGGATAGATGTTCTGGCGCCTGCAAACTGTTACGTCCTCACGGCAATGCGCCTTAGGACGTTTGCTCCGTGGCGCTTGTAGCCCGCCGCTCAGGCGCCGCGCGGGGAGCTCGCTCTGCCCGCTCTGGCCGTTCGGCCGGGTTCCGGCTCACCTTGGGAGCGAGCGTGACAAGATCCACGAATTCGTCCGCCTGACGGCGCAGTTCGTCTGCCACCATAGGCGGGTGCGTGCTCATGGTCGAGACGACAGACACTTTGCAGCCCTTGCGCTGCACAGCCTCGACAAGACGCCGGAAATCGCCGTCGCCGGAAAACAGGACCATGTGGTCGATCTTGTCCGCCATCTCCATCGCGTCAACCGCGAGTTCGATGTCCATGTTCCCCTTCACCCGCCGTCTGCCCAGCGAGTCGATGGACTCTTTCGCCGGTTTGGTGACGACTGCGTAGCCGTTGTAGTCTAGCCAGTCGATCAACGGGCGAATCGAGGAATACTCCTGATCTTCCAACAGGGCCGTATAATAAAAGGCCCGCACCAGTCGACCGCGGCTCTGGAATTCTTTGAGTAATCGCTTGTAATCAATATCAACGCCAAGTGTTTTCGCCGTTGCATAAAGGTTAGCCCCGTCAATAAAGAGGGCCAGCCGCTCAGTCTCTGTTGTCATATTCTGTGTCCAAGGTGCGTACTGCAACGCCAACCCGCCCACCAGCCTGAAGCTTCACTGCTATTCAAATTTCACCGCGAAGATCAATACTTTCCGGTCGACGAGTCAATCATTTCGATATTCGACATTCACGCCCTGACCGTCGTTAGTCAAGTCAACAGTCTCAAATTTTCCTTACATTTGAAGGAGTATAAATTTTCTAGTGAGATTGTGCGTTAGCAATGGATAGTCATTATGATTACAAATCTCCATTGTCGAGTTTACCCCTATTTACTTTAGCTTGGCCTATCCCGTTGTGGTTATACCAAGTCCCGTTGACTATCACCCATGGGCCCATTGGCGTAGTCCGATGGACATGATGC
>JANPPJ010000092.1:0-48418 GCA_031428455.1 Hyphomicrobiales bacterium
GTATTCACGCGTCATGGTCTGCGAAGGCCGACCATCCACGACAGGCCGCCGGGAACGCGGCTGATCCCCTACCCACTCCCGATCAATATCCCCGACATCAGCACGATAAACCCGCCCACCACGATCTGGAACGCCGCCTTCAAAAACGGCGTGTCCATGTATTTCGCCCTGATCCACGCGATGATCCACAATTCGATCAGCACGACGACGCCCGCGATGCCGGTGGCGATCCAGAAGGCGTTGGGCCATGAGTCGGGCACGAGGTAGGGCAGGGTGTGGAAGATGCCGCCCAGCGCCGTCATCATGCCCGACACGACGCCTCTGATCCACGGGCTGCCGCGCCCGGTGAGCGAGCCGTCGTCGGACAGGGCTTCGGCAAACCCCATGCTGATGCCTGCGCCCACCGAGGCTGCAAGACCAACGAGAAACGTCTGATAATTGTTGTGGGTGGCGAAAGCGGCGGCGAACAGCGGCGCCAGCGTCGAGACTGACCCGTCCATGAGGCCCGCGAGGCCGGGCTGCACGTATTGCAGCACGAACATGCGATGGCGGGTGCGATTTTCCGAGTCTCGCGCGCTCTCGGTAAGGTGCGCTTCCTCCAGCTTGCCCGCCGTGTCGCGGTGGGATTTCTCGATCTCCGACAGATCGCCCAAAAGCTTGCGGATGTTGACGTCCAGCGTCTTCTCGGCGGCCTTGGCGTAAAAACGCTGGGCCTGAAACTCCATGTTTTCCGCTTCCTTGCGGATGGTGTCGAGCGGCAGGTTTTTGGACAGCCATTCAGGGCGGCGCTTGAGGAAGCCCTTCACGTCTTCGCGGCGGATGGGCGGCAAATTCGGCCCGAAGCGCTGCTGATACATGTCCAGCAGCATGTGCCGATGGCGCGTTTCCTCCTCCGCCATCTCGACGAACACTTTCGAGGACGCAGGATAGCGCTCCGCCAGATCTTCAGCGAAGGACATGTAGATGCGGCTGTCCTCCTCCTCGGAGGCGATGGCTACCGCGAGGATTTCGCGCTCGGTGAGTTCGGCGAACGTTTTCAAGGCTGGCTCCGGGAGCGGGCGCGCGGGCGCGTTAACTTTAGAATCTTTCTAATCCTGCTGGGCGCAAGTTTCCAGCCCCGGAAAGGGCGCAAGCGCTTGCCGGAGCGGCTGTGTGCCGACATAGTCACTGCGGGGGGAAGCTAGGCCATGCGGTACGAGAAGGGTCTTCGCAGCGTTTTGCACGTCTGGTTCCGGTTTTCCCGGCCCATGACGCTGGGCGCGCGCGTCCTTGTGCTGGACAGTGAAGGCCGGGTTCTGCTGGTCAAGCATACCTACACGCGTGGCTGGCTGCTGCCCGGCGGCGGAGTCGAGGCGGGCGAGACAATGGCGCAATCCGCCGAGCGCGAAGTGCACGAAGAGGGCAACGTCGAGATTGTCGGCGAGCCCGAATTTTTCGGGCTTTACTTTAACCATAGGGCGTCAAGGCGCGACCATGTGGGCCTGTTCGTGGCGCGAGATGTGCGCGTGCTGGGGCCGCGCCCGCCTGACCGGGAAATCGCCGCCGCCCAGTTTTTCCCGCTAGATGCGTTGCCGGGCGACACAAGCGAGTCGACGCTGGCGCGGATTGCGGAAGTTTTTCAGGGCGCGCCGCGCAGCCCCTATTGGTGAGCGCCGGTTTGCCGCTCCCATTGCGCCCGCACGCCATTGGCCATAGTGGAGAGCGGATATTACGCGACTGCCAGGATCGATCATGAGCGCCGCTGCACCCTCGAATGGCTTCACGCAGGCGCCCGATCTTCCGGCGCTGGGCCTGCGGCCGCTGCATCCCTCAGACCTGCCGCAGATCGAGCGGCTGGATGAGCGCGCCTTCGGGCCGGGTCGCTATGCGCGCACGGCGTATCGCCTTCGCGAAGGCGTCGGTCCCCATTTCGCCATGTCGTTTGTCGCGCATGTGGGTACGCTGCTTGTCGGCTCCAACATCATGACGCCGGTCAAGTGCGGCAGGCAGGGCGGCGAACTGGTGGACATGATGCTGCTGGGGCCGCTCACGGTTGAGCCTGCGTTCCAGTCACGCGGCATCGGCGAGGCGCTTGCCGCGCGCTCGCTTGAGGCGGCGCGCGCCTCCGGCCAGAAGCTTGTTCTGCTGGTGGGCGACGAGCCTTATTACGCGCGTCTTGGCTTCAAGCGCGTCCCCTATGGCCGCCTCGTCATGCCAGGCCCCGTGGACCCAGCGCGCGTGCTGGTTGGCGAACTTTTGCCCGGCGCGTTTGAGGGCGTGGCTGGCGTGGTGCAGAAGGCAATCTAAACTTTCTTTCGGCGGCCTTCCCAGAGCCAGCCAGCGAGCACGCTGCCCAGCAGGAGGAGCAGGCCGATGAAGCCGACGGCCAGTGGCGCGACGCCAACGCCGGTCACAACGCTTGCGCCTGTGCGTTTGAAGCCTGCGTAATCGGCGCCGCCGTACACCGGGCTTTCGCGCATGGAGGAGAAGCGGGGAATGTTCACTGTGTCGCCAGTGGCTGCGATGCGACGGATCGTGCCGCCCGTCGATTCAACAAGCGGGCGCAGGGGATCGAGCGTTGAAACAACTTCGCGAAATTCGCGCGGATTTTCGACGCCGACATTCACCAGCGTTGTGAGATCGCCTTCAGTGATCGTGAAGAGGCCCAGCTCGTCCACCTTCACTTTTGCGCGCGCGATTCCCGGTTCTGCGTTTTCGAGAACGTAGGTTTCCTTCTTGCCGGACGGGAAGGACGCCACGACGTTGAACCTGCCGTCTTTCAGGCTCTGGCGTTCGATGGAAACTTCCTGTCCACGCGCGGTGGCGCGCAGCGCTTCTTCCTCAAGCTCCGGTTCCTTCATCAGCCAGTGTGCGAGGCGGCGCAGTAATTCCAGATGCGGCCCGCCGTTCTGATAGTTGCGGGCCCACAGCCATATCTGGTCCGACAACATGAGCGCGACGCGGCCCTTGCCCTCGCGTGACAGAAGCAACAGCGGACGATCCTCAACACCAGACATGACGGAGACGCCGCGTGTGGCCTCTGCCGATACCTGCCGATACCACTCACTCCACGCGGGCGGCGTTTGCTGCGAACCGGGCAGTGCGCGCGTGACAGGATGGCGCCCGCCCGTCTCGGTGATCTGCGCACGGAAGGCGCGCTCAATGATGCGGCCATCAGGGCGCGCAGGCGCGATCTTGCCCAGCGGTGAAAAGAACAGGCCGTCCGGCCCGGAATAATCAGGGCCCGCCGCGATCAGCAACGCGCCGCCTTCGCGCACGTAATTCACGATGTTGTTGAAATAGATGGGCGGCAGAACCGTCTGGTTCGAATAGCGGTCAAAGATGATGAGATCGAACTCGCGAATCTTGCGGCCGAACAAATCAGCCGTCGGGAACGCAATCAGCGAAAGCTCGCTGATGGGCGTGCCATCCTGTTTTTCCGGCGGGCGCAGAATCGTGAAGTGTACGAGATCGACGTTGGCGTCGGACTTGAGCAGGTTGCGCCATGTGCGCTCGCCTGCATGAGGCTCTCCCGAAACAAGAAGCACCTTGAGTTTGTCGCGCACGCCATCAATGGTGACGACAGCCTTGTTGTTGAGCGTCGTAAGTTCGTTCGGGACTGCGGCGGCTTCCAGCTCCACAACATTGGGCCCGCCGTGATCGACGCGCACAGTGGCGCGTGCAAGAGCGCCAGCGCGGGCGCGCACGCGGCTCACTTCCTGTCCATCGCGACGCACGACGAGTTCAATCGGCTCGCCGCGGTCGCCGGTGTCATGCACGCGCACGACGATGGTCTGGTCGCGGCCCACGAGGCCGAAACGCGGCGCCTCCACAAGTTCAATGCGCCTGTCGCGTTCGCCTTCGCGGCCCGTAATCAGCGCGTGAACCGGCGCGCTAAAGCCCAACTGGTTGGCGCTCAGCGGGATGTCGTGCACGACACCGTCAGTAATCAGAACTGCGCCGCTGATGCGCTCTGGCGGCACATCTGCAAGCGCTGACGCCAGCCCCGAGAACAGCCGCGTGCCATCGTCCTGTCCGGCGCTGGCGCCCGCTTCCACCATGCGGATTTCGACGTTCTCCATCCCTTCCAGCTGCTGGCGCACCTGCGCGAGCGCTGCATCCGTCTGCGCGGTGCGATTGGTGATTGAATTGCTTGCGCTGCGATCAATCACAACCGCGACAACATCCTTCAGCGGTTGCCGGTCTTCACGCACAAGCGAGGGATCTGCGAGCGCAAAGAGAATGAGCGCAAGGCCAAGAGCGCGAATCAACGCGCCGCGGCGTCCGCTCCACACGCCCAGCGCCGTGACTGCAACCGCGCCAATCAAAAGCACGATGAGGATCGGCCATGGCAGCAAGGGGGAGAGTGCGATGTTGAAATTGGTCATGCGTTACAGACCGAGCCGATCGAGTAAATCGCGCACGTGCACCTGATCGGCTTTGTAATTGCCGGTGAGCGCGTACATGACGATGTTGACGCCGCCGCGGATCGCCATTTCACGTTGGCGGCCCGTTCCAGGCTGCAGCGGATAAAGCGGCTGGCCGGAGCGGTCTGACGCCCATGCGCTGGCGAGATCGTTTGATGTGATGATGATGGGCGACACGCTGTCGCCGGCGCGCGCGGGCCGTTGCGAGCCATCATCCGCCGAGGCGGGCATCGCCTCGATCCATGTCTGACCAACGGTCGTGCGGCCGACGATGTTGTCGAGAAGATAGAAGGTTTTCGTCACAACGTGATCGCGCGGGATGGGCTCCAGCTCGGGCACGTCCACGCCTGCCAGAAGACGGCGCAGCCACGCTGTTTCCGGTGTGGGCGGTCCACCGGGGCGCTGGGTGAGCGCATCGCGCGTATCAAAAATAACGGTGCCGCCGTTTTTCATGAACTCGGAAATTCGCGTGGCTGTCGCCTGCGCTGGCAGTGGCTGATTGGCGGCGATCGGCCAGTAGATGACGGGAAAAAACGCCAGTTCATCGCGGCCGGGGTCTACGCCCATGGGCTCGGCGGGGGTGAGCGCGGTGCGTTGTCCCAGCGCGCGCGAAAGCGTGGTGAGGCCGAGGCGACTCGCCTCGTCGATTTGCGCATCGCCTGTGACCACATAAGCGAGGCGTGTCTTTAGCGCGGCGTCGAGCATCTTCTGGTTCAACACGGGGCTGGCTGGCGCAGCAGTCTGTGCAAGTGCGGGCGCCATGTGCGCCGCCAGGCCGAGTCCAGCGCAGGCCACAAGCACAGAGGTTACCGCTGCGCGCGTGGGCGTTGATGTCTTCGCCCCCGTTGTTGCGACGCGTCGCCCGACGCCACCAAGCCAGAGCGTCGCCAGCGCATCGGTGAGGAACAGGAGGAAAGCGAGCGCGATAAGCGAGGGGCGCAGATCAACCGGTTCAGCTGGACGAAGCGCCTGCATGTCGAGTTTCAATCCGTCGAAGTTCGGCACGCCAAGTTTCGCATCCGGCGCCAGCGTATTGATGGCGACCATCGCGTCTGGCGGGCCGTAGAAGCCGGGCGGATGATCGGCGCTGGAGGGTCCGCCAAAATTCACCGCGATGGGTTTTGCCGTAACCGGCGGCTCGCCAAGCGCGCCAAATCCATCGAGCGTGCGCGTGGGCGCAATTGTTTCAGCGCGCTGGGCGCCCGGCGTGTTGGATGTGCCGGTCGCAGCGCCTTCAGCGGTCTCGCCGGCAAGCGCCACCATGCGTCGTAGCATGTTTACGAATAGGCCCGAGAGCGGCAGGTTTGACCAGGTTGTGTCGGCGGTGACATGCACAAGCGCGATGAGGCCCTTGCCGCGACGGTCGGCTGTAATGAGCGGCGTTCCGTCATCCAGCGCGGCCCATGTTTTTGTCACAAGCCCGGCTTCTGGTTCTGCAAGAACCTGGCGTGTGACAGACACTTCTTCGCTGATGTCGATGCCGCTGAACGGCGATGTGCGATCAAACGGCGCAAGTTTGCGCGGGGTTTCCCACGACAGGGAGCCGCCAAGCACGCGGCCGCCGCGACGCAAGCGAACGGGCGTCAGATCATCAGTGGCGCCTGACGCCAGTCGCGTGCCCGCAAATCGCAGCAGCACGCCGCCGTCTTCCACGAAGCGCGTCAGGCGATCACGCGCGAGTCCTGAGATGACGCCCACATCGGTGAGGACGATGAGGCTGGGTTGTTCCTCCAGCGCAGCGATAACCGGATCGCGCGTTCCAGCGCGTGGTTCGCGCACTTCGGCGAACGGCGCCAGCGCGCGCGCCACATAATAAGAAGGCGACAGCAATGGCTGCGCGAGGTCTGCGGTGACGCCGGAGACGATGGCGACGCGGCGCCGCTTCCAGCGCGAGTCCAGCAGCGCAATGGCGCCCGCCGTGCGCTCGTTCTCGATTTCGAGCCGCGCGATCTCGTTGCGCAGTTCGGTCGGCAAATCCAGTCGCGCGGTGATTTCGTTTGCGCCGGCAAACGCAAAGCGCGCCTCGCCGATGGACAGGCCTTTCAAATCATAAGCGCGCATCACGCCGCTTTCGGCGCCTGCAGAGCCAGCGCGCACCAGCCGCGCATCCAGCGCAGCGGGGGCGTTTTCGACGCTGGTGATCGCCACAGGAGACCGCGCGCCTGTGAGCATGCGCACGCTCGACTTTTCGCCGGCCGCCGCGATGAGCCCTTCCGCAAAAGCGCGCGCGTCGCCCTGATCGACGCCGTCGGAAATCCACAGGAGGTCGGCGCCCGGGTTGGCGGCGGCAAATTTCGTGATGGGCGCCAGCGCCGCCTTGCGATCAGGCGCGTGGGGCACGGGTTTCAGTGCGCGCAGGCGCTCGATGAGGCGGGAGGGATCGGCGGGCAGCACGTCGCGCGCTCCTTCGGACGTCGCCACCACGGCGCTGGCGCGGCCTTCACGGGCGGCGGATGCAATGGCGTCGTTGGCGGCTGCGACTCGCTTGTCCCAGTCGAGCGCGGCGGGCCAGCCGTTGTCGAGAATGACGACCAGCGGCCCCGAGCCCGCCTGACCACGCGGCGGCGGATTCCAGATAGGCCCTGCCATCGCCAGAATGATGAGCGCCGCCAGCAGAAGCCGCAGCGCGAGCAGCCACCACGGCGTGCGGGCGGGCTGCTGATCCTTGGGCTCGAGATCGAGGATGAGCCTGAGCGGCGGGAACGCGATTTGCCTGGGCCGCGGCGGGGTGATGCGCAACAGATACCAGAGCGCGGGAAGCGCGACGAGCGCGCCAAGCACAAGGGGAGCGGAAAAGGCGAGCGGGAGGCCGAACATCAGGCGGCGCCTCCCTGCGGCCCTTCAAGCCTCATACGCAATCCAAGAAGCGCCTCGGAGGCGGGGCGATCCGTGCGATGCAACGTGAAACTCCAGCCACGGGAGGCGCAGGCTTCGCGCACGGCGTCGCGGTGGGCGGCGAGGCGACGAATGTAATCGGCCTTGAAGCTTTGCGCTTCACCGAGCCGCAGGCGCGCGTCGCTGTCCACGTCGAGAAATTCCGTGTGGCCGGTGAAGGGAAATGTGTCCTCGATGGGGTCGGAGATCATCACCACATGGCCAAGGGCGCCACGGCTGGCGATGGATTGGATCGTGGCGCGAATGTCATCGGGCGCATTCAGCATGTCGCTCAGGATGACGATTTGCGTGCGCGGCGCCAGCGCATCGGGCGGCGGCAATTCAGCGGGGGCGTAGTCGCGGCGGCCTGCTTCCTGGATCAGCGCTTCGGCCAGTCTGTCGACGATATTGCGCGCGGCGATGGGCCGGGTGAGGCCCGGCGCGCCGACGCGTTCTCCGCCGCGCACCAGCAGGTCCGCCGCGGCAAGGCCCAGCGTGAGGGCGCGATCCTGCTTTGATTGCAGGGCCAGGGTCGAGACGTAGGCCATGGAGGGGGAGCGATCCATCCAGATCCACACCGTGTGCGCCGCTTCCCATTCGCGCTCGCGCACGTAAATCCTGTCGTCGCGGGCTGAGCGCCGCCAGTCGATCATGGTGGTCGATTCGCCCCACGTGAAGGGCCGAAACTGCCAGAAGGTTTCGCCCACGCCCGCGCGGCGGCGCCCGTGGACGCCATGCATGACGGTTGCGGCCACATCCTTGGCGGCGACGACGAGGCTGGGCAAGCGGCGCGCCAGTTCAAGCGCGCCCTGCCGCTGCGTCCCGGCGATGGCGCTTTCGTCTGCTGCGAGAAGGCGCGCCTCGGCCATGCGGCTAGCCGATGCGGCTGATGAGCCGGGCGATGATGCCCGCGATGGTCTCTCCCTCGGCGCGCGCTGCGAAGGTCAACGCCATGCGGTGCTTGAGCACGGGGGCGGCAAGCGCAGCGATGTCGTCGAGCGAGGGCGACAGGCGCCCATCCACAAGCGCCCGGGCGCGGGAGGCCAGCATGAGCGCTTGCGCAGCGCGCGGTCCCGGACCCCAGGCGATATACCTGGTGATCTGCGGATCGCCCTCGCCGGGGCGCGCGGCGCGCACGAGGTCAAGAATAGCTTCCACAATGCGGTCGCCGACGGGCAGGCGGCGCACGAGGCGCTGGGCGGCCAGCAGGTCTTCGGCGGTCATTGCCTGTTTCGGGCGCGGGTCGGCATCGCCGGTCGTCTCGATCAGGATGCGCTTTTCGGCGGCGCGGTCGGGATAATTGACGTCGATCTGCATCAGGAAGCGATCAAGCTGCGCTTCGGGCAGAGGATAAGTGCCCTCCTGCTCCAGCGGATTTTGCGTCGCCAGCACATGGAAGGGGCGCGGCAGGTCATGGCGCTCGCCTGCGACCGTCACGTGGTATTCCTGCATGGATTGCTGCAGCGCCGACTGCGTGCGCGGGCTGGCGCGGTTGATTTCGTCGGCCATCAGAAGCTGCGCGAAAATGGGGCCGCGCACGAAGCGGAAGGCGCGGCGACCGTTCTCGCCCTCTTCCATGATTTCCGAACCCAGAATATCGGCAGGCATGAGATCAGGCGTGAACTGGACGCGGCGGGCGTCGAGGCCCAGCACAGCGCCCAGCGTGTCGACCAGCTTTGTCTTGGCGAGGCCGGGCACGCCCACGAGCAGACCATGGCCGCCCGCGATCAGCGTGACGAGGGCCTCCTCGACCACCTGCTTTTGACCAAAGATGATTTCGCCGATGGCTGCGCGGGCGGCGGCGGCTTTCTCAAGCGCCTGTTCAGCCTGACGGGCGACCCCGTCCTCAAGAGAGGTAGGCTGAAAATTCTGCGTCGCGCTCATAAAGCCTCCAGATCGCCGCGTTGATCGACTTACCGTCCTGCGACTGCGCCCGTTTTCGTTTCAGGGCGCCTTCACACCATTCAAATCCCGGACCATACGGGCTTCCGGCAGTTCCGCACCTTGTCCACTCTAGAGCCCGTGGCGCGCTTGTCGATCTTTCGCTTTGTCACATTATTGGCAGATACAGTGTTTCGGCCAAGCCTCGCGGCCAAGGCGCGTCTACGATTGCTGTGGGAAAGTGGTGGTGGCCAATTATGGCGGATGTTGCATCGGGTGAGGGCGCAGGCGCGGCGATGGCCACAGAGAGTGGCGCTGCAGGTCTCGACAATCTGGCGACGGCGGCCCGCGCCGCCACGAATAAGGCCGACGCACCGCGCGCCTTTCCGCCGGTTCATCTGTGGAATCCGCCATTTTGCGGCGATATCGGCATGAAGATCGCCCGCGACGGGACGTGGTTCTATCAGGGCAGTCCCATTGGCCGCATGCCGATGGTGAAATTATTTGCCTCCATTTTGCGCAAAGACCCCGATCGCCACGTGCTCGTCACGCCTGTGGAAATGGTGCTGGTGGAGGTGGAAGACGCGCCGTTTCTTGCTGTCGCCATGCGACGGGAGGAAGGCGAGGCAGGCGCGCAACTGGTTTTCCGCACGAATCTCGATGATGAGACGCGCGCCGGCCCCGCGTTCCCGATCCGCTTCGAGCGATCTGCGGCGGATGGCGTGAAGCCTTATGTCCTGGTGCGCGGCGATCTCTGGGCGCTGGTCACGCGTCCGCTTTTCCTCGATCTTGTCGAACTTGGCGAAATCCGCGACATCGACGGGGCCCGCATGTTCGGCGTGAAGTCTGGCGGCGCCTTTTTCCCGATGGCGCCTGCGAACGAGATTGAGGATTTGGCATGATTGGCGATTCATGAGCAGGGCGACATGAGTGGCGAGACATGAGCAGGGCGACATGATTGCGCCCGGTCCAGCGTTGGCCAGCGCCCACGATCTGGCGGAACGCGCCCGCGCGCGCCTGACGCTCGATTTGCCAGCCGATGTTTTTACGCACGCTGCGCGGCCGCCGCGTGGCGATTATCACCTGAACGCGTGGCCCGATCCGCCGCCCGCGCCGGGCAAGCCTGCGGCTGTTCTCGTCGGCGTTGTCATGCGGCCCGCAGGCGCGACAATTCTGCTGACGCAACGCCGCAGCACTTTGCGTCATCACGGCGGGCAGATTGCTTTTCCCGGCGGACGCATTGATCCGCAAGATGCCGACCCATTGGCGGCGGCCCTGCGCGAGGCGCGCGAGGAGATCGCGCTGGCTGCCTCCAGCGTGACGCCGCTGGGTTATCTTGATCCTTATCAGACCGGCACCGGCTATCGCGTTGTGCCCGTCGTCGCGCTTGTGTCGCCGCCGTTTGATCTCACGCCATGCGAAGCAGAGGTGGAAGATGTTTTTGAAACGCCGCTCGATTTTCTGATGGACCCGCTCAATCACCAGATCGTCACGCGTGAGCATGATGGACGGCGCTTTTATGCGATGACTTATGGTGAGAGATATATCTGGGGCGCAACGGCAGGCATGCTGCGCAATCTCTATGAAAGATTGTATCTGTGAGCGAATCTCCGCGCCCTGCCGCCCACATTGATAACGGATTGCTGCTTGACGCATCGTTTCTGGATGAGGCGCGGCTGAAGCGCGTTCTTGGCGCGCTCGATGGAGCGGGCGAAGAGGCGCGCGTTGTGGGCGGCGCGGTGCGCAACGCGCTGCTCGGCGCGCCGGTGCACGATGTGGATCTGGCGACAACGGCGACGCCCGATGTGATCATCGCCCGCGCGCAACAGGCGGGATTGCGCGCTGTGCCAACCGGCATCGAACATGGCACAATCACGCTTGTGTGCGATGGCGTCGCCTTTGAAGTGACCACGTTGCGCGAAGATGTGGAGACCCATGGCCGACAGGCCACCGTGCGCTTTGGCCGCGACTTTCGCGCTGACGCATTGCGGCGTGATTTCACGATCAACCAGCTTTCAGTCGATGCGCAAGGCCGCGTGTACGATTATGCGGGCGGGCTTGAGGATATCGCGGCGCGGCGTGTGCGCTTTATCGGTAATGCGATGACGCGCATTGACGAAGATTACCTGCGCATCTTGCGCTTCTTCCGTTTTCACGCGGCCTATGGCGATGGCGCGATGGACCGGGACGCGCTGCATGCGTGCATCACGTTGCGCGGCGGTCTCACAGGCCTTTCACGCGAACGCGTGCAGGGCGAGTTGATGAAGCTGCTTGTCACGAAGCGGGCGGCGGACGCCATCGAAGCGATGACGCATTGCGGCTTGCTCAACGACGCGCTTGCCGGGGCGCCAAATCCCGCCCGCCTGCGCAAGGCGCAAGCCATCGCGAACGCCAATGAAGTTGGCGCTGACGCCATCCTTGGGCTCGCGGCGCTCGCCGTGCAGGTGGAGGAAGATGCGCGCCGTCTGCGCGAGAGATTGCGCCTGTCGAATGCGCATGAGGCGCGCCTCGTAAGCGCCTCGCGGGCAATTGTCGCGTGGCATGGGATTGATGCGGCGCCTGATGAAAAGAGGCTGCGTGAGGCTCTCTATCGTCACGGACGGCAAGCCGCGCTTGATGCGCTTGTTCTCGCCCATGCCGAGAGCGCAGGCGCTGATGACGACCCCGCATGGCGCGGAGCTTTTGCTCGACTTCGCGATGCGCCGAAGTTGAAGCTGCCCTTGAGCGGCGCAGATTTGCTGGCGCGCGGCGTCAAGCCGGGGCCGGAAATGGGGGCTGCGCTGAAACGTGTCGAAGAGGCATGGATCGCGGCGGATTTTCCGATGGGGGCGGTGGAAGTATCGCGGCTTGTGGACGCGGCGGTGCGGGCCGAATAAAAGCGGCGCCGTTCTTCCCTTTGCGAAAACGCTGCGGCGCCGCATGATTGAGCCCGCGTTTGCCTGATTGCGCAGCGGACTTGTCCGGCGCTACACTGACTGCAATTCTTGTGATCGCTTTCCAGAGGAGACACCCGTGTCGAGCGCCGCAGCCGTTGATTTCACCTGGCCCTTCGAGGACACCTCGCGCGCGCCGTTTCGCGTCTATACGGACGCGGACATTTATGCGCTTGAGCAGGCGCGCATCTTCCAGGGGCCGGTGTGGAATTTCCTCGCGCTGGAATGCGAGATTCCCAACCCCGGCGACTACAAGACGACGTTTGCGGGCGATGCGCCGATTATTGTGGCGCGCGCCAAGGACGGCGCCATCAACGCCATGCTGAACCGCTGCGCCCACAAGGGCGCGCTCGTCTGCTACAAGCCCAAGGGCAATGTCGCCGAGTTCAACTGCGTCTATCACAACTGGACGTATGATCTGGCGGGCAACCTCACGGGCGTCGCGTTCCGCAAGGGCGTTGGCGGCAAGGGCGGGCTCACGGACGAGTTCGAGATGAAGGCCAACGGCCTGCGCCAGCTGCGCGTGGAAACCTACAACGGCCTCATCTTCGGCACGTTCAGCGATGCGACGCCGCCGTTCCGCGAGTTCATCGGCGCGGAGCTGGCCGCCAACATCGACCGCGTGTTTCCCAGGAAGCTGAAGGTCATCGGCTATCATTGCCAGGTGCTGCCCAACAACTGGAAGCTCTACGCGGAGAACAACAAGGACTCCTATCACGCGAGCCTGCTGCACGTGTTCCACAACACGTTCGGCGTGGTGCGGCCCAACATGGGCGGCGGCGTGAAAATCTCCGACAACGGCTGGCACCATCTGTCCTACACGCAGCGCGAGTCGCTGGGCGATGAAGTGGTGGCGAAGGAGAAAGTCCGCTCGCTGCAGGAGCAATACAAGCTCAACGACGTCACCATGATGGAGCACAAGCTGGAGCTGGGCGATCAGGTGACCAACGCCATCCAGACCGTGTTTCCCTCCCTCGTTGTGCAGCAAATTCTCAACGCGCTCGCCGTGCGGCAAATCCAGCCCAAGGGCGTCGACCGCACCGAACTCGTGTGGACTATTCTGGGCTTTGAGGATGATGATGCGAGCATGCAGGAATTGCGGCTGCGCGTGAACAATCTGGTGGGCCCCGCAGGCCTTATCTCCATGGAGGACGGGTGCGTCGGCGGCTGGGTGCAGCGCGCCGCAAAAGCGGACCCGGACGCCATGACGATCATGCCCATGGGCGGGCGCGCGATTGAAGCCAGCCAGGGCTCGCGCGTCACCGAGGCCGCCGTGCGCGGCTTCTGGAAGGGCTGGCGCGAGTGCATGAAATTTTAACTTTGGGCGTATGAGGGCGCGATGATGACACTGACAGAAACCGATCTCGCCCTGCGCCTGCGCGTGGAAGACCTCTACGCCGAGTACGCGCACACCATCGACGACGACCGGCTGGAGGAATGGCCCGGCCTGTTCACGGACACCGCGATTTACCGCGTCACCACGCGCGAGAATTACGACAACGGCCTGCCGCTCGCGATGGTCTATTGCGACGGGCGCGGCATGATGGCCGATCGCATCAGCGCGCTGCGCACGGCCAACATTTACGAGCCGCATGTGTACTGCCACATGCTCAGCGGCGTGTGCGTGCTGTCGCGCGAGGGCGGCGAAATCCGCGCTCGGTCAAACTTCTCCGTCCTGCGCACGATGCAGGAGGGCGAAACAATGCTGTTCGCCGTGGGCCGCACGTTTGACAAAATAGTGGAAGAGGCGGGCCGCCTGCGCTTCACTGAGCGCCTCTGCGTGCTGGACTCGCGCCGCGTGGATACGCTGCTGGTCATCCCGGTTTAGGTCCCCCTGCCGGTTTAGGTCCCCCTGCCGGTTTAGGGGCCCCCTCCCGGTTGGCTCCGCCAACCACCCTCCCCCATTTCATGGGAGAGGGAAGGCCCCGTGTTTCACCGAATACTCAATACCAAGGGCGCGACTCCCTCTCCCGCAAAGCGGGGGAGGGTGGCCCTTGCGCAGCAAGGGTCGGGAGGGGGCTCACTCCAGCCCCAACTGCCGCTTCGCAATTGGCGTCACGAAGCGCGTCAGCTCCTTTTCATACCCGCGCTGCAGGCGCATCAGGGTGGCGCTCATCGACGCCATGACGCGGGCGACGCGCTCGCGTTCATGCAGGGACTGCGCCGGGTAGGCGGAGAGCGCGTCAAGTTCCGTCCGCGCCACCAGACAAGCCTGCATGAAGGCGACGAGGCTTTCTGGCGCTTCCTCGCCGAGCATCTTGCCGATCCGGGCGGGCATCCGCAGCTTGCGCGCGGGCGCCTTGCTGGCGGATTGGCCGACTCGTTCGCCGGGCAGGGTGGAGGTGAGCGCGGCGGAGCCCCGCGCGCTGCGGCGGGGCCATTCCATCTCGGCGATCCACCGCAGAAAGGTGGACGCAGGCACGCCAAACGCCGCCCCCACGCGATGCATGGGAACAGTGGGGTCGTAATACAGGGCCGCCATGCGCTTCATGTCGTCTTCAGTGAAGACGCGACGCGTCCGCGGCCGGAGGGTGAGGTCCGGTTCGTTTGTCATGGGGCGGGATATAGGAATTTATTCAGGGGATGGCAAGGGGTACAAATATAATAAGGTTCGCGGCTTAACCGAGCAGCTGTACACGAAAGAGGTGGATATCGTTCGCCGAACCTAACCAACACTTGCAAAGAACACCTAATTTGCTCACGGTACGCATGAGCTTACGGGCAGACTTCCTGCTGCGTTTCGCGGCAAATGATATCAATGGCAGGCTCGCTGCTTGACCACCAATAGTTCTTTGCGGGACATCATGTGAATGACGTCACTGGACCTTCGCGTAAGAGTGCCCGTAAGCTCAAATAGTTCCGTGTGACAAAATTGGATCGTCTGGAAAAACTTAGACAAGCTCAAAGCCTGACCGACGTGGCGAAACTTGTTGGGTTTACGCCCTCTGGATTGGCCTATGTGCTTTATCAAATTGATGGTTCCAAAAAATATCGTCAGTTTCAAATTCCGAAAAAAAACGGAGGCACTCGCGACATCAAAGCGCCAATAGAGCGTCTTGCTCTGTTGCAGAGTCGTTTGGCTGAATTGCTGTCTTCCTGTGTCGGGGAGTTAGAGGTAATTAATCCACGTCGTTGGGTCGCAGCGCACGGCTTCTATCCAGGACGAACTATAGTCTCAAACGCAGTATTGCACCGCAGTAAGCGTTATGTCTTCAACGTCGATCTTGAGAACTTTTTTGGGACTATAAATTTCGGCCGGGTGAGGGGGTATTTTATTAAAGATAGGGGATTCGAACTCTCACCATCAGTTGCTACTATTCTGGCACAAATCGCCTGTCATGAAAATGCACTTCCGCAAGGAAGTCCTTGTTCGCCTATGATTTCTAATCTCGTCGGAAATATACTTGATGCTCGACTTTTGGCGTTCGCTAAGCAAAATAGATGCATATACTCCCGGTATGCTGATGACCTTACCTTTTCGACTAACGAGAAGCTTTTTCCTAATGCGATAGCAGTCAACGTCCAAGGTAGCGAATGGATTGTGGGAACGCAGCTTCAAGATATCATTTCTCGATCTGGTTTTACCTTAAATAACAACAAAACGCGGATGTCCTTGCGAATTGCGCGTCAGACAGTCACTGGTCTAGTCGTTAATAAAAAAGTCAATGTTCCGCGCGAATATTATCGCACCGTGAGAGCCATGTGTTCACATCTTTTTCGAACTGGTTCTTACCATCGGAAGGGAAATGTTGCTTCGCCTCCTCCGGAAGAAATGACTGACATAAGCTCGTTAGAGGGAATGCTGTCTCACATTCACTTCGTGAGAAGCAGGCAGGATAGGTCCGCGGAGATCAACAAATTAGCAGAAGGGGCTGGTGAGTGGGAATATCCTAAAGCGTCTGCAGAATTGTATCGTCGCTTCCTATTTTACAAGCACTTCGTTGCCATCAACGCACCTTTGATCGTTCCGGAGGGTATCTCCGATATTGTATACCTTCAATGTGCAATTCGTTGCCTCGCAAGCGCATTTCCCGCATTGGCGGAAACAAAGTCGGGCGCCGTTCCAAAAATTAGCGTCAAATTTTTGAGAGCTACCAGTCGAACGCGGGAGCTTATGAACCTTTCTCATGGTGCTGCTGGCCAAGCGAACTTGATCGCTAATTATAGTAACATGCTTCGCAAGTATCATGTGCCTAAATTGGTGCACCCAGTCATTATTCTTTGCGATAATGATGAGGGTCCCAAAACAGTCTTCAAGAATGCTGCAAAGAAAACTACTAAATCAATCTCATTAACAACTACTGATAAATTTTATCATCTCGGCGATAACCTTTATTTAGTTAAGGTGCCTGAAAGCGGGGGCCCCATGAGGGAAATGGAGGATCTTTTCCCATCAGCATGGTTAGCTAAGGACATCAATGGCAAAAAGTTCAATCGAAAAAAGGAGCATGGCGATGCCACTTCGTTCGGTAAAATGCAGTTTGCGGAGAAGATAGTTCGTCCCAATGCAGCGAAAATCGACTTTACACAATTCGCGGAACTGCTCGACAGAGTTTCTGAGTGCATTGCGGATTGCAAGATGAAATCAGCAACACCCGCAAGCATTTCGGCAGTCACCGGAACCGTCGCGCTTGGTAGTTCTGTCTGACATTCTTCAGCTTTGTTGAGGCTCTGATACCCAGGTTTCTGCGCGCTACCCCCTTGTCCTCCCCCTCGGCCGTCCTGTCTTGCTGTTGCGCGCCGTGCGGCGTTTTTCGGCTTCGGGGTCGTCGAATTTGACGCGTTTGGCGTCTGGTTTTATCGGCGGAGTAGAGGCGAGCGGTCTTGCTTCGCCGCCGCCGAAATTGTGGGGGCCCATGTCTTCGTCGGTGGGTTTGTGGATGCGGGAGGAGGGTGGGGGGAGGGCGCGCTCGTTGGAGAGAGACCCGTCATCGGGAAGAGACCCCTCATCCGTCTCGCTGCGCGAGCCACCTTCTCCCGACATGGAAGTCGGGTTTACCCGACTTCCATCACCTTGCATGCCCAAGTCGGGCAGGCCCGACTTGGGTTGGGGAGAAGGAAGGGCCGTGCTGGGAGAAGGGCGCGCGCTTAATGAGGGGGCGCCCCGCCCCTTGGCGGCGCCTTTTGCGGGGAGGTTGGCGGCGCTGCCGTATTTCTTTTCGCCGCGGTAGGCGCCGGCGCGGTCTTCCACGTCCTGCTGGCGGGCGAGGGGGTCGTCGGCGAGCACGAGTTCGGTCGCCTGCAGGCGCTTGATTTCGTCGCGCAGGCGGGCGGCGGTTTCGAACTCGAGATTGGCGGCGGCTTCGCGCATGCGCTTTTCGAGATCGGCCAGATTGGCCTTGAAATTGTGCCCCACGCTGGGCGCGCCGCCGTGGCCCACGTCCACCGTGACGTGATCCTGCTCGTACACCGAGCCCAGAATGTCCTGAATGCCGCGGCGGATGGTGGCGGGCGTGATGCCGTTTTCGAGGTTGTAGGCCGCCTGCTTTTCGCGGCGGCGCGCAGTTTCGTCCATGGCGCGCTGCATGGAGCCGGTGATGGCGTCCGCGTAGAGGATGACCTTGCCGTCCACGTTGCGCGCGGCGCGGCCGATGGTCTGGATGAGCGAGGTTTCGGAACGCAGAAAGCCTTCCTTGTCCGCATCGAGAATGCCGACCAGGGCGCATTCGGGAATATCGAGGCCCTCGCGCAGCAGGTTGCTGCCCACCAGCACGTCAAACGCGCCAAGGCGCAGATCGCGCAGAATTTCGATGCGCTCGATGGTGTCGATGTCGGAGTGCAAGTAGCGCACGCGCACGCCGTTTTCGTGCAGGTATTCCGTGAGATCCTCCGCCATGCGCTTGGTGAGCACGGTGACCAGCGAGCGAAAGCCCTTTTGCGCCGTCTCGCGCACTTCACCCAGCAGATCGTCAACCTGCGAGCGGGCGGGGCGCACCTCCACGGGCGGATCAATGAGGCCGGTGGGGCGGATGACCTGCTCCACGAAAACGCCGCCGGTCTGCTCCATCTCCCAGCTGCCGGGGGTGGCGGAGACATGCACGGTTTGCGGGCGCATGGCCTCCCATTCCTCAAAGCGCATGGGGCGATTATCGAGGCAGGAGGGCAGGCGGAAGCCGTATTCGGCGAGGGTCGCCTTGCGGCGGAAATCGCCTTTGTACATGGCGCCGATTTGCGGCACCGTGACGTGGCTTTCGTCGATGAACACCAGCGCGTTGTCAGGCAGGTATTCAAACAGCGTCGGCGGCGGCTCGCCCGGGCGGCGGCCGGTGAGATAGCGCGAATAGTTCTCGATGCCCTGGCAGGAGCCGGTGGCCTCAATCATTTCAAGATCAAACACCGTGCGCTGCTCAAGGCGCTGGGCTTCCAGCAGGCGACCCTGCGCGTAAAGCTCCTCCAGCCGGTGCTTGAGTTCGGTCTTGATGCCCTGAATGGACTGGATGAGCGTGGGGCGGGGCGTGACGTAATGGGAGTTCGCGTAGACCTTCACAAATTCAAGGTCTTGCGTCTTCTTGCCGGTGAGAGGATCGAACTCCGCGATGCTCTCGATCTCGTCGCCGAAGAAGCCGATGCGCCAGGCGCGATCTTCATAATGGGCGGGGAAGAGTTCGATGGTGTCGCCGCGCACGCGGAACACGCCGCGCGAAAAGTCGCCGCCGGAGCGCTTGTATTGCAGGGCGACGAGGTCGGCGATGAGCTGGCGCTGGTCGATGCGCTCGCCCAGTTTCATGGAGAAGGTCATCGCGGTGTAGGTTTCCACCGAGCCGATGCCATAGATGCAGGAGACGGAGGCGACGATGATGACGTCGTCACGCTCCAGCAGCGCACGCGTAGCCGAGTGGCGCATGCGGTCGATCTGCTCGTTGATGGAGGATTCTTTTTCTATGTAGGTGTCCGTGCGCGGAACATACGCCTCGGGCTGATAATAGTCATAGTACGAAACAAAGTACTCAACAGCGTTGTTGGGAAAAAAGCTCTTGAATTCACCATACAGCTGCGCTGCAAGGGTTTTGTTTGGCGCTAATACTAAAGCAGGCCGGTTTGTTCTTTTTATGACCTGCGCGGCGGTGAATGTTTTTCCCGAGCCGGTGACGCCCAGCAGCACCTGATCGCGCTCGTGCGCGTTCACGCCGCTGACGAGTTCTTCGATGGCGGCGGGCTGATCGCCCTTGGGTTCAAATTCGCTGACGAGATCGAAGCGGATGCCGCCTTCGGATTTTTCCGGCCGTGCCGGACGGTGCGGCGTCCATGGCTTGCTGTCGCGCAAATTGGGGTCGCCTCGTTCAAGCAATTCGGTCAGCGATTCCATCGTCGCGTTGGCGCTGACGATGGGCTGCGCCTTGGGCTTCACGCGCGTTGGCTTGTCGAGGCCGAGGCGTGCGGAGAGCGCGGGGTCGAGCTTGGAATAGTCCGGCGCATCGAAGCCCGACTGCGGCGCCTCCTCGAGGCCGCGGTTCCGATCGCGCTCGGTCTGCTTGTACTCATTGAGCTTTGGGTTCAGCAGGCTGGCCAGATGTTCGCCCAGCGGCTGCACATCGGGACGCGACGCGCGTGAGCGAGGGGACTTTGCCGTGGACTTCGCCGGTGATTTGGCGGTCTTCTTGGGAGGACTGGACATGCCCCCAATATGGCGCGTGCGCCCCGGCTTATAAAGGCGCCAGTTTTCGTGAAACGACGCCGATGTGAACGCTGCGCGCTTGCGCTTCGGCTCCGGGTCCATTTTACTAAGCCGCAGCCGACGCATCCGGCAGATGACGCGCGACTGAAGGGAATGAGGATTCGAATGAGCGACATGAAGCAAATCGACGCCGCCGCTGACTTCCGCCTTTCGCGGCGTTCCATGCTTATCGGCGCCGGGGCCCTCGCCGCCACGCCCGCGTTCGCGCAAGTCCCCGACCAGGCCGCGCCGCCGCGCCTCGATGTGCCGTATGTGCCGACGCCTCAGGAGGTTGTCGACCGGATGCTCGCCGTCGCGAACGTGTCGGGGAAAGATTTCGTGATGGACCTGGGATGCGGCGATGGACGCATGCTGGTGACGGCGGCGTCCAAGTTCGGGTCGCGTGGTCGCGGCGTCGATCTCAATCCCGTGCGTATCAAGGAAGCGAACGCCAACGCGCAAAGCGCCAAGGTGTCCGACAAGGTGACTTTCGAGGTCAAAAATCTCTTTGAGACGTCGATAGCCGATGCTGACGTGTTGACGATGTACCTGTTGCCCAGCGTCAATCTGCAATTGCGGCCGCGCATCTTTGACGAAATGAAGCCGGGTTCGCGCATCGTGTCCCATTCGTTCGACATGGGCGACTGGGACGCCGACCTGCGCGATCAGGTGAATTACAGCCGCATTTATTATTGGGTTGTGCCCGCGAAATTTTCGGGCAAGTGGATCATCACGGATGGCGCCGAGAAGATTGAAGCTGACCTCGTGCAGACCCATCAGAAGATCACGGGTGGAACGGTGAAGTTCACTGGCGGCAGCGCCTCTGTCATGGGGCTCGTGACAGGCCAGGACGTGCGGATCATGACGCAGATCCGTGGAGAACCGCGCGTTTATGCAGGCCGCCTCTCCGGCAATGCCATTACCCCCATCGCGGGCGGCGCCCAAGGCTGGACGGCGGCGCGCGGCTGATCCAGAGCATTTATTCCTTACCTAACGCAGGCGTCCCGCCTGCGGTCCTCCCACTTTTCCGGAGCGTTCATGTCGGCCGAAACCGCTGCCAAGCCGCAGAAAACATTGTCCGTCTTCGACGCCGCCGCGTTCTTCATCGGGATCGTGATCGGTGTCGGCATTTTCAAAACGCCAAGCATTGTCGCCGCGACAACCGGGAATGAGTGGCTCTTCATCGGCGTCTGGATCGCTGGCGGCTTTGCGACCATCATCGGCGCGCTTTGTTATGCGGAACTGGCCGCGATGTACCCGGATGCGGGTGGGGAGTATAATTTTCTCGCACGCGCGTGGGGTCGGCGCACAGCGGTGCTGTTCGCGTGGGCGCGCGGCATGGTCATACAGACCGGCGCGATTGCACTTGTTGCGTTCGTCTTCGGCGATTATGCAACGCAGCTTCTGCCGCTGGGCGCATACAGCTCCAGCCTTTATGCGGCCCTGTGCATCATCGGCCTGACCGCCATCAATGTTATCGGCACGCGGCCGGGCGCCAGCACGCAGAAGATTCTCGAAATCTGCACTGTGCTAGGGCTTATCGGAGTCATCGTCGTCGGATTTTCGGCCTCTGGCGAGGCGGCAAAACCTGCGCCCCCGGGAATGGGCGGCGCGCTTGGCCTTGCCATGGTGCTTGTGTTGCTCAGCTACGGCGGCTGGAACGAGATTGCCTACCTTTCAGGTGAGATGCGTGATGTGAAGCGCGACATGGTGCGGGCTATTTTAATAGGCACTGCAGTCGTCACGGTGCTTTATGTCGGTTTCAATCTGGCGTTGTTGAAAGCCTTTGGCATTGGTGGCATCGCAGCAAGCAAGGCGGTTGGCGCTGACCTCATGCGCCTCGCTGCGGGCGAAACTGGCGCAGTCATTCTCATCCTCGTGGTTTGCCTGTCGTCTCTCACAACGTTGAACGGCTCGATCTTTACTGGCGCCAGGTCGTGGTATGCGCTGGGTCGTGACGTTCCGGTCATTGCCCGCTTTGGCGTATGGGATAGCCGCGGCGGCAATCCTGCGAATGCGCTGTTGTGGCAGGGTGGGCTGTCGCTTCTCCTCGTGGGCCTTGGCGCGATGACGCGCGATGGCTTCTCGACCATGGTCGATTATACCGCGCCTGTCTTCTGGTTCTTCCTGCTTTTGGTCGGCCTCGCCGTGTTCGTCTTTCGCTTTCGTGAGCCAGATCGCCCGCGCCCCTTCAAGGTGCCGCTTTACCCTGTCACGCCAGCGCTTTTCGTCGCTATTTGCGCCTACCTTCTCTATTCAAGCCTGGCTTACACGGGTTTCGGCGCGCTGGTTGGCATCGGCGTGGTTCTGCTTGGTTTGCCGTTCGCCTTCATGGCCAGGAAGGGGCGCGTTGAGGATGCCGAATAGCCTGTTCTGACGAGCCAGGCCTTGACCGATGTATGAAGAGATTTTATATTCTTCATACATCAGGAGGTGCGTAATGGGTATTAAATCCATTCTGGCAGGTTGCGTGGCAGTCGCCTTTATCGGCGCCCCCGCGTTGGCGGAAACGCCGGAAGAATGGGTGACGCTTGGCGCGCGCGTTCACGGTGGGTTTGGCGCGTTTATTCCAGTGGGGATCAAGATCGGGCTCGACGCTGCCCAGATTTTGAAGGCCAAACCGCGCGAGTTGACGGTGACCTATTTCGATAATCCGAAATCGCCTTGCGCGTGCTTCGCAGACGGCATCGCCATCTCGACCGTCGCGTCTGTGGGACAGCGTTCCATTATTATGGCGCCAGACGCCGCGCCCGCCGAAGCCGCAGCTGTAGCTGTGATCAAGCGACGCGATGGCGCCGGGCAAACTCTACGGTACATGATCCCGATGGCCGCGCTGCCCAGACTGGCGGAGATGAACAAGACGCTTGAGCCGCTGCAGCGTTATCACGCCGTGATGAAGGCTGATGGTTTGTTCACGCGCAGCGTCGGGCCCTAGCCCCGGCGATAGTTTTTCGCAGACGATGCTTTAGGTTGCGCGGGACACATCCTGCCCGGAGCGTCGCTGTGAGCTTTACCTCGTCTGCAATCACGTCTGTCTTTTTGTTGTTGCTGTCGAACGTCTTTATGACGCTTGCCTGTTACGGGTATTTGAAATTCAAGGAGAGCCCGCTTCTCGTGGTGATCCTTGCGAGTTGGGGAATCGCCTTCTTTGAGTAATTACGCTCGTTGTTTTCGGCGTCTTCTCGACGTTCTATCTCAAACAGGCGTTGACGCTGAACCATGTGGTTGGATTTGCGCTGATCGCGGCGGGCGCCTTTTTCATCTTCAAGGACAGGCTCGCCTGAAGGTCCGCACAAACAAAACGCGCGGCCCGTGAGGACCGCGCGTCTGCAAGTTATTCAGTTCGTTCAGCTCTTCTGGCGAGCCACGATGCCGTCCTTGATGTCGTTGTAAACGTTTTCAGGAACGATCTTGCGAGAAAGCAGTTCGTCTTTACCCTTGAAGGGGCGGCCCTTGACGATTGCGTCTGCGCGCGCAGCGCCGACGCCCTTCAAGGTCTGCAATTCGGCAAGCGAGGCCGAGTTGATGTCGATAATAGCCGCGGTCGGCTTGGCGGGCGTGGTCGCGGCGGGAGCGGTGACCGGGGCCATTACGGCCGGCTTGGCGGGCGTAGTAGCAGGTGCAGGGGTCTGCGCAATCGCGGAACCGGCGACGGCGGTAGCGAGAACCAGTGCTGCAAAAATTCTCTTCATCTTACTCTCCATGACGGTGAGGGCTTCCACCGACAAGTGAGACAATGCGCCCAGCTACCTGAACCAGAGCTGAACTGTTCGTTCAGCCGCCAGTGTGGTTTGCAGCAGAGTTGGCGTCAGCCGTCATAGGCCGGACGAAATGGGGCTGCTGAACGGCTATTTGCGCACGAACTTGCAAGCCTGCGTGGGATGGCGCAACGCCGAAGGTGGAAAACAACGCGAGGCTGGCGCCCACAACGACGCCCATGACGCCGAGCGAAACGTGAAGCTGGTGGCGGGCAAGGTCCGCAGTCAAGGGCTTCGCCGCGAAGCCGTCGGAGGCGTCGACGTTAATCCGCTGTG
The DNA here is from genome assembly GCA_031428455.1 of Hyphomicrobiales bacterium. Taxonomy (GTDB): domain Bacteria; phylum Pseudomonadota; class Alphaproteobacteria; order Rhizobiales; family Beijerinckiaceae; genus Terripilifer. The sequence goes on from JANPPJ010000092.1 coordinate 23,783, forward strand.
CGTTCATGGCTTTACGCTCCGTGTTCATGGCGCGGTAACGTTTGTCCGAGTCACGAAGTTCCAAACAAAACTGACGCAAGGAACGCAAAAAGGATGAACCCGGAAACTGCGGCGCCTGTCTGCACCTGCCGTCGGGCCTCATCCCGGCCTGCAGACAGTGCGAAGGCTTCGCAATTAAAATCGTCCGATATTGCTTCGTTTTCAGGCCCGTCTCGACGCATCACGCTCTCCGGTGGCGCCGTTACGCCTGCGCTAACGGGGAGATAGTGGCGGCCAATCGTTACCGCCGCTGTGTGGGGCCGCACAAATCCGTGAATGAAGGTTGCCAAAGAGTAACGTTACGCAGAACGCTCGCGTTTTGGCTGTTGCCGTTTGGTCTGGACCCGCCTATTTTCCGCCGCCTGCCGGGTTGTGGCCTTTTCTCCGCCCGGTTTTTTTCTTGATGTCCTCTGGAGCTTGTCATGTCGTTCCTCGCCGGCGCAGTCACCCGCGTGAAGCCTTCGGCCACAATGGTCGCCACGCAAAAGGCGCGCGATCTGAAGAACGCCGGTCGGGACATCATCTCGCTGTCCGTTGGGGAGCCGGACTTTGACACGCCGGACAACATCAAGAAGGCGGCCATCGCCGCCATCGAACGCGGCGAAACAAAGTATCCGCCGGTTCTGGGCATCGTGCCGCTGCGCGAGGCCATCGCGGCCAAGTTCAAGCGCGAGAACGGCCTCGACTACAAGGCTTCACAGACTATCGTCGGCACCGGCGGCAAGCAGATTCTGTTCAACACCTTCCTCGCCACGTGCGACCCGGGCGATGAGGTTGTCATCCCGGCGCCCTACTGGGTGAGCTATCCCGACATGGTGACCATCGCCAACGGCAAGCCCGTCATCGTGAATACGACGCTGGAAAGCGGCTTCAAGCTGCAACCCGATGATCTCGACCGCGCCATCACGCCGCGCACCAAGTGGCTGCTGCTGAACTCGCCATCAAACCCGACGGGCGCGGCCTACTCCTATGACGAGCTGAAGGCGCTGACGGACGTTCTCATGCGCCCCAAGAACAAGCACGTGTGGGTGCTGACCGACGATATTTACGAGCACCTCACCTACGGCGACTTCAAGTTCTTCACGCCGGTGCAGGTTGAGCCGAACCTGATGGACCGCACGCTGACGCTGAATGGCGTGTCGAAGTCCTACGCCATGACCGGCTGGCGCATAGGTTATGCGGCCGCGCCCGACTCGCTCATCAAGGCGCTGGACCTGTTGCAGGGCCAGCAAACCTCCGGCGCTTGCACCATCGCGCAATGGGCTTCCGTTGAGGCGCTGAACGGACCGCAGGATCATCTGCCGGTGTTCAGGAAGGCCTTCCAGGAGCGCCGCGATCTGGTCGTCTCGATGCTCAATCAGGCCAAGCTGCTGAAGTGCCCGATGCCGGAAGGCGCGTTTTACGTTTACCCGGATTGCTCGGCGGCGCTGGGCAAGAAGACGCAGAAGGGTGTGGTGCTGAATTCCGACGAGGATTTCATCAACGAACTGCTGCAGCAGGAAGGCGTCGCTGTTGTCCACGGCACGGCCTTCGGGCAGGGGCCTAACTTCCGCATTTCCTACGCCGCCTCGACCAAGCAGCTGACCGACGCCTGCGAGCGCATCCAGCGCTTTACGGCGAGCCTCGTCTAGACAAAACAAGGTTTTTACGCAATCGTGAGCTTGGCTCCTTACATTGGAGTGGGACTTTTGGTTTCGCGCAACGCATCGCAAGGATCAACAGTCTCTAATGTGGTTGTGGCATACAATTGCATGATGGAGGCAAAACATGATTGAGAACGTAGGTAACGTAGACCGCATCCTCCGTATCGTTGCGGGGCTCATACTTTTGTCGCTGATCTTTGTCGGGCCCAAGACCTGGTGGGGTCTGATAGGCATTGTTCCCCTCGCGACAGCATTCATGCGCACATGCCCGGCGTATTCACTCCTTGGCGTGAACACGTGTGAGCGAAAGTAGTTGTGTGTTTTCTTCTCCCGCCTGGCGAGGGAAGGGCGGCCATTCGCACCAGGGCTGGACGATGGCGGCTCGAGGGCGTGACCACGCGCGCTAACGTCAAGTCCTCACCCGTCCCGCATTGGCACTCCACCCTCTCCCGCATGCGGGAGGGGGAAAGAGAGCCCTAATTCGCAAACCGGAAGTGCAGGCAGTCGCCGTCCTGCACCACGTAATCCTTGCCTTCGAGCCGGAACTTGCCAGCTTCGCGCGCGCCGGATTCGCCGTTGTGCGCCACGTAATCGGCGTAGGCGACCGTTTCCGAGCGGATGAAGCCCTTCTCGAAATCCGTGTGAATGACGCCAGCGGCCTGGGGCGCGCGAGTGCCCTGTTCGATGGTCCACGCGCGGGCTTCCTTGGGGCCGACAGTGAAATACGTCACCAGATGCAGCAGGGAATATCCCGCGCGGATGACGCGGTTGAGGCCGGGCTCTTCGAGGCCCACGGCTTCGAGATAATCAGTCTGCTCGGCCGGCGGCAGCACCGCGATCTCGCTCTCGATCTTCGCGGAAACGACGACGGCGACCGCGCCCTCTTCCCTGGCGCGCGCAGCCACCTTGGCGGAGAAATCATTGCCCTTGTCGGCGCAGGCTTCTTCCACGTTGCAAACGTAGAGAACGGGCTTGGACGACAGGAGCCCAAGGCCCCAGAACGCGCGGCGCTCTTCTGCGCTCACCTCGACGATACGCGCAGGCATGCCTTCGCGCAGGACGACGAGGCAGCGGTTCATCAGGTCGACCTGTTCCTTGGCCTCCTTGTCGCCGCCCTTGGCCTTCTTTTCCAGCGGCGTGATGCGGCGCTCGAGGCTGTCGAGGTCGGCAAGCATCAATTCCGTCTCGATGGTGTCGATGTCGCTGATCGGGTCTATCTTGCCTTCGACGTGGGTGATGTCGCCGTCTTCAAAGCAGCGCACCACGTGGGCGATGGCGTCGCATTCGCGGATGTTGGCGAGAAACTGGTTGCCCAGCCCTTCGCCCTTGGAGGCGCCGCGCACGAGGCCGGCGATATCCACGAAGGTGAGGCGCGTCGGGATGATCTCCTTCGAGCCAGCAATCGCCGCCAGCTTCTCAAGGCGCGGGTCAGGCACAGCCACGTCGCCGACGTTCGGCTCGATGGTGCAGAACGGATAGTTCGCCGCCTGCGCCGCCGCTGTTTGCGTGAGCGCGTTGAAGAGGGTTGACTTGCCGACGTTAGGCAAGCCGACGATGCCACATTTGAAGCCCATGATGGTCCATCCAGCGCGCACGGCGCGAAAGAATTGGCCGTGCAGCTTTCACCGGCGGCATATGGGGGTGCTATCGGGGCCGGGCGCGCCGCTGTCAAGCGCTGGCGCCGTGGGGGCCAGTAGCGGGGCGTCTTTTCGCGGTCACGCAGCCGGGGTTAGATGCGAAGGAAGAGCGTTCTATTGGCCAGTCGGATGCTCGCCCGGAGGCATGCACGCAACCTTTCAAGGTTGACACAACCGCTCGCATGCTGTGTCTGGCGCGCTCTTCTCTCCCCACATCCTTGAGGATCGACTATGGCCGCCTGCGGGCTCGATTTCGGCACGTCGAACACGACGCTCGGCGTGTGCCGCGCGGGCGAGGCGTGCATGCTCGTTGCGCTTGAAGGCGACGATGTCACTATTCCCAGCGCGATCTTTTTCGACTGGTCGTCCAACGCGGTGATTGGTCGCGCGGCTGTCGGCGCGTATGTGGACGGCGCGCAGGGGCGCCTGCTGCGCAGCCTCAAGTCGGCGCTGGGCCATTCGTTGATCGACGAGACGACTCAGGTCGGCCGCAAGCGCCTGCGCTTCACGCAGGTGATCGGGCGTTATCTGGAGCTTCTCAAGGAGCGCGCGGAAGAAGCGTCCGGCGACGCGCTGACGAAGGTGGTGCATGGCCGGCCCGTGCATTTCGTGGATGGCGATGCCGACGGCGACCGCAAGGCCGAGGACGCCTTGCGCGAGATCGCTCATTCCATTGGTTTTACGGATGTGTCGTTCCAGTTCGAGCCCATCGCTGCAGCGCTTGATTACGAGCGGCAAGTGAAGCGCGAAGAGATTGCGATGGTGGTCGATATCGGCGGCGGCACGGCCGACTTTTCCATCGTGCGCCTGTCGCCCAGGCGGCGCGGCAAGGATGATCGCAGCGGCGATGTGTTGGCCAATGGCGGCGCGCGCGTGGGCGGCGTGGATTTTGACCGGCGATTGTCGCTCGCCAGCGTCATGCCGCTGCTTGGTTTTGGCAGCCCCATGAAGCGGCCAGGGCTCGATGCGCCGTCCGGCTATTTTCATGATCTGGCCACATGGTCGAGCATCAACCGCGTTTACAATCAGCACACGTTGCGCGAGGTGCGCGATGTGCGCCGCGAGTCAGCGCAGCCTCATCTCATCGAACGCTTGCAACGCGTGATCGAACTGCAGCGCGGGCACACGCTGGCGATCGACGTTGAGCGCGCCAAGATTGCGCTGTCGCAGGTGGATGAAACTTTCATCGATCTTGAATGGCTCGAAGAACAGCTGTGCGCGCGGCCAGATCGCGACACGCTTGTCGCCTCATCAGAGCGGCTGACGTCGCGCATCGTTCAGACGGTTCGCGACTGTGTTGCGCAGGCGGGCTTGCGTCCCAGTCAGCTGCAGGCGCTGTTTCTCACGGGCGGCACGACGCAAATTCCCCATGTGCGCGAAGCCGTGATGCGCGAAATGCCGGATGCGCGCGTGATCGAGGGCGACACCTTTGGCTCGGTCGGCACGGGGCTGACCATCGAGGCGCAGCGTCGGTACGGTTGATGCTGTGCTGCAGTGTTAACCGCCGCCGTCCTGGTCGGCGAAGGCCGACCATCCACGAAAAGCCAAGTTATGCGATGATCGAATTACGCGCGCTATATGGCGCTTTTGCCTGTCGTGGATGGTCGGCCTTCGCCGACCATGACGCGGGGGCGATGCGATGCATACGGCGTCTGCCGAGCGTCATCAGCCTTACGCTTGGATACGCGGGTCAAGCCCGCGTATGACGGCGCGTGTGAGGACTAATGCCCGTCGAATGTCATCAGCGTGCGCACGGGCACGCCCAGCGCTTCTATCTTTTTAGCGCCGCCAAGGTCTGGAAGATCAATCACGAAACACGCCGCGACTACAACGGCGCCGATGGACTTGAGCAGCTTAACGGCTCCCTCCGCCGTGCCGCCGGTGGCGATTAGATCGTCGATGATAATCACGCGTTCGCCCGGCGCCACAGCGTCTGAATGCATTTCCATTTCGTCAACGCCGTATTCCAGTGAATAGGCGATAGACACTTTCGTGTGCGGCAGCTTGCCCTTCTTGCGGATGGGCACGAATCCCGCGGACAATTGATGCGCCACGGCGCCGCCCAGAATGAACCCGCGCGCCTCCATGCCGGCGACCTTGTCTATCTTCGTGCCGGCCCACGGCTGGACAAGTTCATCCACGGCGCGACGGAACGCGCGCGCGGAGCCAAGCAACGTCGTAATGTCGCGAAACATGATGCCAGGCTTTGGATAATCGGGAATGGTGCGGATGGCGTTTTTCAGGTCGCTGTCGACGTTCATGTTGCGGGCTCGCGGAATAATGTTTCACAGGCTAGTCTGCGCAGATCGTGAAATCAAAAAGGAATACCGCCCATGGCTGACGTGCCGGAGACCCGCGTAAGGCTGATCGATATAGACGTGCCGTTTGGCCGTCTTGTCTTTTTCTTCGTCAAGGCTGCGCTGGCGGCCATTCCGGCGGCGATCATCGTCATGTTCATGCTGATGTTCGTCGGCTTCCTCTTGAGCGCGATTTTCGGCATGGGCCATTGGGGCATGGGGCGCTGGGGCATGGGCTACCGCCTTTAGGACGCGCCATTGGCGCGCGCGAGCAGGGGCGCGAGCTTTTGCATCAGGTCCGGGTCGCGCGCGCTGGACGCCGTGATGAGCGCCATATCCAGCGCGCGATCCGACCCAATGGGGCAAGGCTCATGCTCGGCCGGAAACGCCGCCAGCAGGCGCGACAGCAGCCGTGCGGCCTTTGCAGAATTGTCGTGCATGATCTTGAGGATCGACGCGACTTCAACCGCCGCGTGCTCGGGGCGCCAGCAGTCGTAATCGGTCACCATGGCGATTGTCGCGTATGAGAGTTCGGCTTCGCGCGCGAGTTTGGCCTCGGGCATCGCCGTCATGCCGATCAAGTCGTAGTTGAGCGCCTTGTAAGTGATCGATTCCGCGTACGACGAGAATTGCGGACCTTCCATGCACACGTAGGTTCCGCCGCGATGGCAGGCGATGTCTTCCGCTTTCGCCGCCGCTGCGATGCGGTCTTGCAACAGGGGCGCGACGGGATGGGCCATGGACACGTGGGCGACGCAGCCGTTTCCGAAGAAGGATGACTGGCGCCCGAATGTGCGATCCACAAACTGGTCCACCAGCACGAACAGGCCGGGATAAAGCTCTGGCTTGAACGATCCGCAGGCGGACACCGAAATGAGGTCTGTAACGCCCGCCGCCTTGAGCGCATAAACATTCGCCCGATAGTTGATCCCGGAGGGCGAGAAGCGGTGGCCGCGCCCGTGGCGGGCGAGAAACACCACCTGGGTGTCGCCAATGCGCCCCAAGCGCAGGGTGTCCGAGGGCTCGCCGAAGGGCGTTTGCACCTGTTCTTCAAGCAAATCCGTCAGGCCGGGCAGATCGTAGACACCTGAGCCGCCAATGACGCCCACAACCGCTTTCGTCATGCACACGCTCCTTGTGGGCTTGTTTTCGGGCATGGTGAGGCGCGTTGCAAGATGCACAGTGCGTCGGCGGGTCCGGCGGGGAGGTTGCGACGTGATTATCGCCATCGCCCCTTCGTGATTTGCCGGGCGCGTGGGTGGGCGCTAGTTCTCTAGCCGAGTTACGGAGGCAAAAGCCATGAACGTCATTCACCGCAAAGGTTGGGAAATCCCCGAGCGCCTTGCGACGCCCGAACACATTTTTCTCAATCGTCGCGCGCTCATGACTGGCGCAGCGGCCCTCGGCGCTGGCGCGATGTTGCCGTCGGTCGCTTATGCGCAGGGCAAGGATCCCTCTACGGGGCTCTACCCCGCGCTGCGCAACGAGCTTTACAAGCTGGATCGCGACCTGACGCCCGAGAGCGTGACGTCGCGCTACAATAATTTTTTCGAATTTGGCTCCACGAAAGCCATCGCGGACGCGGCGCAGAAACTGTCGGTGCGCCCCTGGACCGTCAAGATCGACGGGCTTGTCGAGAAGCCGCGCGATGTGGACATCGATACACTGTTCAAAGCCATGAAGCTGGAAGAGCGGCTTTATCGGCTGCGGTGCGTCGAGGGGTGGTCAATGACGATTCCCTGGACGGGTTTCCCGATGAAGAACCTCGTTGATTTTGCGCGGCCCCTGTCGGGCGCGAAATACGTGCGCATGGAAACGTTCACGGACCCCAAGATCGCGCCCGGCCAAAGGCAGGCCTGGTATCCGTGGCCGTTCGTTGACGGCTGCACCATGGAGGAAGCCACGAACGATCTCTCGTTCATGGTGACGGGCGCCTACGGCAAGCCGGCTGCTAATCAGTTTGGCGCGCCGCTGCGCATTCACCAGCCCTGGAAGTACGGATTCAAGGCTGTGAAGTCGATTGTGCGCATCAGCTTTGTGGCTGAGCGCCCGAAGGGCTTCTGGGAGGCGTTGCAGCCTGCCGAATACGGCTTCTGGGCGAACGTCAATCCGGAAGTGTCACATCCGCGCTGGAGTCAGGCGACGGAGGAAGTACTTGGCACCCGTGAGCGTGTGCCAACGCTGCTGTTCAACGGCTACGGCGAGTTTGTGGCTGACCTTTACAAGGGCAAAGAGAACGAGCGGCTTTGGGCGTGAGGGCTTTAAGCAAAGGCCGACACGCGCCATGCGCGGAGTTGATCCGCGCAGCCAAACGCTCTCAACTTTGAAACGTCACGCCTGGATACGCGGGTCAAGCCCGCGTATGACGCCGTTCGTCATAGCCGGACTTGATCCGGCTATCCATGCGTGCAGCAGGGACTCTGGATACGCGGGCGTCCCCGGACCAAGTCCGGACGCATCTGACGTGGAACGAGTTGCGCCTGATTATCCCGCTCTCTTGTAAGGCCCCAGTTCCTTCAGCGCCCAGTCGAGAAATGTGCGGTCGACAACCTTGTTGATGTCGACGGGCTTCTCCAGCAACTTCAGTTTCTGGAAAATCGCGATGTCTTCCTGCAGGCTTTCCATGTGCAGTTCGCCGTTCGGGTCGCAGAAGGCGAGAATGAATGAGCGATAGATTTTCGGGTCCTTGAACGGGCCGTATTCGGTGAGGATGTTCACCACCTCGTCGCCCTTTGGACCGCTGAATTCGCCCTTCTCGTTGAGCGCGTCGTTGTGGTAGCGCACGCCTTTCAGAAACGCGCGCATGAAGCGGCGGGCGGCGTCCGGGTTATCATTGGCCCACTTGCCTGAATAGAGCGTCACGGCGACCTGATGCACGGGGTAAACGTCCCAGCCGTTCAGGATCGACACGGCGATCCCGCGTGTGATGGCGATGGTTGTTGCAGGGTCGGGCGGCATGGCGATGTCGATGGCGCCGCTTTCCAGCGCCTGCACCTGCTGGGGAAAGCTCATGGACACTTCGTCGATGTCGCTGATTTCGAGGCCTGCTTTCTGCAGCACCTTGTAGATGACGGATGATGCGGACGAGCCCGGCGCGCCGTTGCCAAACTTGAGGCCCTTGATGTCGGACAATTGTTTCACGCGGCCCGAATCGATCAGAGCCTTGCGCACCAACAGTTTCTGGCTGCCGCGATTGACGACGTTCTTGCTCTTGTCGGATACGATGCGGATGTCCATGCCGCGCGAAATCGCGTTGTAGAGGCCTGCTGAAGGTCCGCCCGCGCCCACCTGCAAGTCATTCGTTGCAAGAGGCGTGATCATGCGCGCAGCAGACGGGAACGGGATGAAGGACACATCAAGGCCCTCCTCCTTGAACCAGCCCTTGGCGTGGGCGACGAAGTAGCCGACATCGGTGGCGGCGTTGGGAACGCCAACTTTGACCGGGAGCAGTTTGGCCTGCGCATTGGCGCCGCGCGCTGATGCAAGGGCGAGGCCTGTCAGCCCAAGCGTGAGCACTTTCCTGCGATCCATGTTTCCCTCCCATGCGCCGCTTTGTGCAGCCTGCCCGCAATAGTGTCGCGCGCGACCGCTCCGTCAATTGCGAAGTTTTTGGAGAGCGGATTTGGGCGAAAAAAAAAGGCCGGGCATTGCTGCCCGGCCGACTCCCCGACATGTCGTCGGGTGTCTCCAGAGGGGAACGGCCAAGAACTAGTCAAACCAGCGCCGGAAGGGAAGAGGCGCGGCTCAATCCTCAGCCGCTAATATATTCGCAATGCAGCCAGAGCCGCGCAACACGCACGTTTGCATACGGGCTATGCGCTGGACGAATGGCTCAGGTAGATGAGACCGGTTTTTGCTTCCTGGACTGTCCTGACAGGGTGCGCATCAGCGGCGCCGCGAGATGGACGAGGGGGATCATCAGCCCGCCGATGATCAAGCCAAACAGCGCAGACGCCAGCGCATTAATCGTCCAGGTTATGATTCCCGCCATGTCAGGCGCCATTTTCGCGACCGCCGCAACGGCAACCTCGATGAAATGGCCCGGCGCATGGACGCCGAACTCATGCAGCCCATGCAGGAGGATGCCGCCGCCAACCCAGGCCATGGCGATGATGCCGACCCCTGAGAGGAAGCTCAGGAAGCACGGCATGCCGATCACAAGGCCCCGACCGAGAGGCCGGGTGACGCGCGCCACCGCCCTGTCGACAGCGCTGGGCTCGCCGACGCCCGGATCGTGCAATCCGAAAACCGAGGCGACAGGTCTGTCGCTCGCGGCGAGCGACAGACCTACGTCATCAGCCTTCACGATCAACGCGACAGAACCGTAGACGATAAAGGTGATGCCAAACGCGACTGCTGCGAGTACCGCAGCCTGCATGAACACAGAGCCGGGAGGAACCGCGGCCAGCGTGATAGCCATGATCTCTGCAGACAGGATGAAATCGGTGCGAATGGCGCCCGCCACCTTCTGCGCTTCAAGTTCCTCGGGCGGCATTGTCAGGAGGGCGGCCTGTTCTTCGTGTCCATCGTCGCCGTGGGGCACAATCGCAGCATACAGTTTCTCGGCGCCCTCAAAACACAGGTATGCGCCGCCGATCATCAGCAGCGGCGTGACCGACCATGGCGCCGCCCAGTTGAGAAACAGCGCGGCTGGCAGAAGGAACACGATCTTGTTCTTGATCGACCCGAGCGCAATTTTCCAGATAATGACGAGTTCACGCTTGGCGGCGAAGCCGACAAGATAGCGGGGCGTGACAGCGGCGTCGTCGACTACCACGCCAGCGGCCTTCGCGCCCGCCTTGGCGGCCTGTGCGGCTATGTCGTCAACCGACGCTGCGGCGACTTTTGCAATCGCCACGACATCGTCCAGAAGGGCAAAAAGACCAGAGGCCACGCGAACTCCTCAAGTTAGGTTCAGGCTACAATGATCGGGCAGCCTAAAAGTCCCAACGCTGCGCATTGGCGACGAGAAAATCGCGGAAGACGCGAACGCGCGCGACGTTTTTCACTTCTTCCGCATAAACGAGATAACACTCCAGCTCCGGCATGTCGGCCTGCGGCAGAATTCGCACAAGGCTGGCGTCAGTCAACGCGAGATAGTCAGGCAATATGGCGATGCCGACGCCGTTCTCCACCGCACGGCGCAGCGCGCTGATGTTGTTGACGCGCAGCACGGAAGGGCGCGGATTCTTTGGGTCGCGGCCTGCAAAATGCAGCGAGTTGATTGCGCCCAGATAGCTTTGCGCTGTGACGCCGTAGGTGAGGATGCGGTGGTTGTCGAGATCATCCAGCGACTTCGGCTCGCCAAATCGTTTGAGATAAAGCGCTGCGGCATAGGCGTGAAAGTGCATCGTGAACAGGCGGCGCCGGATCAGGTCTGGCTGCACGGGTTCGCGCACGCGGATCGCGACATCGGCCTCGCGCATCGAGAGGTCCAGCTCGTCATCGGACAACAGCAGCGTGAGCTTGATGTCGGGATATAGTTCGAGGAAGTCCCCTATGCGGGGCGTCAGCCAGTTGACGCCGATCCCAACCGTTGTCGTGACGCGCAACTCGCCGTGAGGGCGCTCTCGCGTGTCTGACAGGCGTGTGCGCGTGGCGTCGAGCTTCAGCACCATGTCGCGCACGGCGCGATACAGCACTTCGCCCTGTTCGGTGAGAATGAGGCCGCGCGCGTGGCGGTGAAACAGCGGCACCTGAAGGTCGCCCTCCAGCGTGCTCACCTGACGGCTGACCGCCGACTGGCTCAAGCCCAGCTGTTCGCCCGCGTGGGTGAACGATCCCGCCTCTGCGGCGGCGTGGAAGATGCGCAGCTTGTCCCAGTCCAACCCGCACTCCCGTCCGCGCTATGTACGCTTTCCCGTGTCTTCGGCCGCGCCTTATTCGGCCGCTTGTTTCTGGTTTTCGTGAATGGTCAGGAAGCGCTCGGCTTCCAGCGCCGCCATGCAGCCAAGCCCTGCCGCCGTCACCGCCTGCCGGTAGACATCGTCCGCGACGTCGCCAGCGGCGAACACGCCGGGGATGTTGGTTGCAGTCGAATTGGGCGCAGTCTTGATGTAGCCGTTCGGGCGGATCTCGATCTGGCCCTTGAACAGATCGGAGGCTGGCGCGTGGCCGATGGCGACGAAGACGCCGTCAACCGAAACGTCGCGCATTTCGCCAGTTGCAGAATGCTTCAACCGGACGCCGGTGACGCCGGGCGGATTTCCGCCGCCCACGACTTCGTCAACCACATGTTTCCAGATCACTTCAACATTCGGCTTGGCGAAAAGCCGCTCCTGCAAAATCCGCTCGGAACGAAAGGAGTCGCGGCGATGGACGACTGTCACTTTCTTCGCAAGGTTCGACAGGTAGAGCGCTTCCTCCACTGCCGAGTTGCCGCCGCCCACAACGATCACATCCTTGCCGCGATAGAAAAACCCGTCGCAGGTGGCGCATGCGGACACGCCGTAGCCCTTGAACTTTTCTTCACTGGGGATGCCAAGCCATTTGGCCTTGGCGCCTGTAGCGATGACAAGCGTATCGCAGGTATGCGTCTCGCCCCCGTCACAGGTGACCGAAAACGGACGCCTCGAAAGATCAACGGCTGACACGTAGTCGGAGATCATCTGCGTGCCGACGTGCTCCGCCTGCTTGCGCATCTGCTCCATCAGCCACGGGCCCTGAATGGCGTCCGCAAAGCCCGGGTAATTTTCCACATCGGTGGTGATCATCAATTGCCCGCCGGGCTCGTAGCCCGAGATCAGCACCGGGTTCAGCATGGCGCGCGCCGCATAGATGGCGGTCGTGTATCCGGCCGGGCCCGAGCCGATAATGATCATCTTGGCGTGCATGGGTGGTCTCGCTGTCCGAAACGTAAGTGTCAGGCGTTAACGCGGCGGTTTTTATAGCATCGGTCTGTCATGCGTGTGACGCGGTGCTCGCTGCTCCCTATGTAAGCGATGCAGGTCCGCCCTCGCAAGGTGAAGGCGTCTTGTCCACACGCGCTTATCGCCGCGAGTCCTTCAGGGATGGCCGGATCGCCACAGCGCGGGAAGGGAGACCTGCGCCAGTTCGCGCCAGAGGAAATTGGTCTCCACGCCATGTGCGGCCATCACCTCCGCCGCCTTTTTCGTGGCCGCCAGCGCGTTGTTGGGATCATCAGCACGGCGCGCAACGTCGCCCATTTGCAGCAGGAGATTGATCACGTTTTGCGCGTCCTCCTTTGTGCGGATCTGCATCTGGTCGAGCGTTTTGGCTCCTGCGCGCCAGGAGTCTTCAAGCCTACCCAGCCGAGCCAGTGACATGACGGTCATCATGTCTGCATTGAGGGCGTGCCGTTCCGGCTTTTCACGAATGAGGGGCAGTTCGTCGCGAATTTTCTGAAGGACTGACAAAGCCTCTTTCGGACGATCAAGCATATTGAGCGCGTTGGCATAATTCAGGCGCAAGAGAGCGCGCATGTCCGCACGTTCGGGCGCATCGCCAGCGATCGCGAGCGCATGTTCAAGCAATTGCGCCGCTTCGCTGCGATTGGACGCCCTCGAAAGCACATTGGCTAGATTGTTCAGGCCGTAGGCGTATTTCGCCCCCGTCGCGCCGTAGGCCCGCTCCAGACCTTTGACAGCGCGGCGCAGGAGGCCCTCGGCCTCGTCCCATCGGCCTTCAACTTGAAGAAACATTGCATAGGCGTTGAGGTCGCGCGCGACCTCAGGATGCTCCGGCCGATACAGGCGCACCGACAGGTCGATCAGTTCGCGGAACGCGCGGTCTGCGTAGGCGGAGTCGGTCATGCCTTCGGATGCGCGGGCGCGTTTGCGCATGGGTTCAATTTGCAGCGCAGGCGTGTCTGGAAAGGCTTCCCTGAAGATCGCTACTGCCCGCTCCGCGCTTTTCGCCGCGTCCCAAAAGGCTTCTTCCTCGATCTGGATGCCTGCAAGTTTGTCGAGATATTGCGCCGCGATGAAGGGGTCTGCTTCGCCGCCAAGCCGCTTGTGCTCGGCGTCAAGGAGCCGAGCCGCCTCGTTGCGTTTGCCCGCGCTCATCAGCATTTCCGCCTTGTCGAGCCGAGCTGCCGACGCGATGCGCGACTCTGCGCCGGACGTGCGTTCAACGTTCGCGAGCAATTTATCGATGAGGTCCAGCGCTTCCTGGTTACGCTCGATCCGGTTGAGCAGACGCGCTTGCAGGCTGACCGTCTGGACATAGACCTCCGCATTGTCCGCGTCGCTGGCGATGAGGCTGGCGGCTTCTGCAAGAATTGGCAACGCTTCCAGATATAGACCTTCCTCGAAAAGGCTCTGGCCCCGCGTGGTCAGCACGGCGCCAAGGATCGTTGCGCTGTCGGGTGGCGCCCGGCGCAGATCCTCGATGGCTCCATCGATCTGCAGCCCAAAGTCTGTCAGTCGTCCATCGTTCTTGCTGACCCGCGCAAGGGCGGCGCGCGCGATGCCGCGATAGCGGGCGGCGACCGGAGAGGAAGCCTCAAGCAGGGGCGCAAGCGTCTCAAAGGCCTTGTCAGCCTCGGCCTTGCGATCCGTGGCCGTGAAGTAATTCATCACGACGTTAAGCCCGCTGATGCGCGCCTCATCGTCGACGCCTTTCAGGGCGAGATGCGAGATGGCGCGCTGCGCGACCGTTGCGCCCTCATCCTTGCGGCCAGACTGATGAAGGCGGCGCAGGAACGCGTCTGTCGTCCGGATGAAGGGGGCAGGGTCGTCGGCGCGCTCGAGAAGGAAGATTGCTTCCTTGTACGCGTCGTCGGTTTGCGGGTGGTCTAACCGCGCAAGCGCGTCTGCGAGGGACGCGAGGATCAGTCCGGCGTCCGCGCTGGCGCCTCGCCCTTGCTGTTGCACGGCCTGCAAGGCGCCATACAGCGCTTCGGCGGCGCGACGGTTATCGCCTTCGGTCAGCGCAGTGCGGCCCTCGTCAAAAAGGCTCTGGATATCGGGGGTCGACTGCTGCGTCGGCGCAGCTGATGGTTCGGGCGCCTGTGCTTGCGCCGCGCCAGCGAACATCGCGGCTATGAGAAGCAGGGCTTGGGCGCTCTTGCGTGGCATCGCGTGAGAAGAAACCGCCCGGCTTTGTAATGCAAGGCGCAAATGAAGCGCGCCGCTCAGGGCCCTGCGGCGTGAAACGCTTGATAGCGGCGCGCAATTTCGCCTGCGATGAACCCGGTCGCATCAATGGGATCATACGCCCATTGCTCTATGCGTCCGCTCCAGGGCCGGACCGCGCCGCTGGCGATCATGCCGTCGAGAAAGATTTTGGTTTTGCGCGGGCGGCCTGTGGGCGTGAAGAGATGAACCGAGGCGCCGGTGGCGGCGGCCTCGCCGACCATGTTCACGCTATCGGCGGTGACGACGATGGCGTCCGCATTCGCTATCATTTGCAAAAAGGGATTGCGGCCCTCGCCCGTCCAGATGAAACGCCGATCCTCGGGCAGATCGCCGATGACGTCTGCAATGACGCGGGTGAGGCCTGCGGGCGTGCGGCGCGATGGCGTCACCATCACGCTGTATCCTTGTTCCACCGCCGTGCGCGTCAGCAGGGCGAGTTCGTCAACGTCGGTAGACTCGTACTTGAAGGAGGAGCTTGGGCCGCCAAGCAACAGGGCCAGCCGGGGCGACTTCAGGGTCGCGATGCGCGGGTCGGGATTGGCGCGCGCGTCTGCAATCAGCGCGGGGCTCAGCGTGTGCGGCGACGACAGGGTGGAGATGACGTTCGCGCCCTCCAGCTTGTCGTGGTTGGGCGCCCAGATCATGTCGAACGCGGCGCGCTTTGCCCGCGGGTCGTGGAGGAAGGCGATGAATGTCTTGCCGCCTGAACGCTTTTTCAACGCGCGCAACGCCGGGGCCGCCGTGCGCCCGGAGCCCAGCGCAATATCAGGCAGGGGATCAGGGAACATCGTGCGCGGGTCGCCAAGCCCCCAGGGCGCCATGAGGCCGTACACCCCGCGAGGCTGCACCTGCAGGGATGCGACGTCGCCGCCCAACGCCTGCGCGACGCCACGGCAGATGACCTCGTGGCCCGCCTTGTCTGGCGTGACAATGAGAATGCGCGTGCCCGGCGGGAGCGAGCCAGTCATGGATGCTTGCCCCTGCAGGATGTTCGAGCGTCAGCGATAGGCGATTGCGAGAACTTCGTAGCTCTTGCCGCCGCCGGGCGCGAGCACCTCGACGGTGTCGCCGACCTTCTTGCCGATCAGCGCGCGGGCGATGGGCGAGGTGATGGACACGCGCCCGCCCTTCACGTCGGCCTCGGTTTCGCCAACGATCTGGTACTTCTTCTCTTCCTCGGTGTCCTCGTCGATCAGGGTCACCGTTGCGCCAAACTTGATCGTGTTGCCGCCCAGCTTGGAGACGTCAATCACTTCGGCGCGCGAAATCTTGTCCTCAAGCTCCGCGATGCGGCCCTCATTGAGCGACTGGCTTTCCTTGGCAGAATGGTATTCCGCGTTCTCGGAGAGATCGCCATGGGAGCGCGCCTCGGCGATCGCCTGAATGATGCGCGGACGCTCAACCCGCTGACGCTGCTTCAACTCTTCTTCAAGAGCGACGAAGCCGCCGGGAGTCATCGGAACCTTTTCCATTTCCACCTTCCCGAATCATGGCCACTGGCCTGACGGAGTTTTGGGGCCGAACCCCGATGTGCCTGCGTTCACGCTCGCTTGTAAAATGAAGGCCCTGCGGGTCGTGCGTCCCGCCGTACAGCTTTCACGAACGCTATGGGAAACCTGCCCGGGGGCCTGCGTCAAGCCACACCTTGTGTGGTTGGCGCGGTCCCCGATGCTCAGACTGCGAAATAGTCCTGCAGGGCGCAAACTTCCAGATCCCCGCCGCGATAAGCGCGAATTCCCTGCGCCGCCGCGATGGAACCCGCCAAGGTCGTGTAGTACGGCACCTTGTGCAGCAGCGCCGCGCGGCGAAGGGAACGGGAGTCTGACAGCGCCTGCTGACCATCCGTCGTGTTGAATACAAGCTGCACGCCACCGTTCTTGATGGCGTCCACCACATGGGGACGGCCTTCCGACACCTTGTTGATGCGCTGGGCTGTTATGCCGTTTTTCTCGAGGTAGCGCTGGGTGCCGCCGGTCGCGAGGATCTTGAACCCCTCGCCTGCCAACAACTTGGCCGTCTCGAGGATGCGCACCTTGTCATCGTCGCGCATGGACATGAACACCGCGCCGCCGGTCGGCACCTTGGCGCCTGCGCCCAGCTGGCTCTTGGCGAAAGCGGCATCAAACGAGCGATCAAGGCCGATGACTTCGCCGGTGGAGCGCATTTCCGGGCCAAGCACCGTGTCGACGCCGGGGAAGCGCGCAAACGGGAAGACGGCTTCCTTCACGCCAACGTGGCCGAGCGGCTCCGCCTTCAGCTTGAAGTCGGGCAGCTTTTCGCCCGCCATCAGGCGCGAGGCGATCTTGGCGATGGGCTTGCCGATGACTTTGGCGACGAAGGGGACAGTGCGCGAGGCGCGCGGGTTCACTTCCAGCACATAGATTTCGCCGTCCTTGATGGCGTATTGCACGTTCATCAGGCCGCCGACTTCCAGAGCGAGCGCGAGCTTGCGCGTCTGTTCTTCAAGCTTCGCGATCATTTCGGGCGCGAGGGACCGCGGGGGCAGCGAGCAGGCCGAGTCGCCTGAATGGATGCCCGCTTCCTCAATGTGCTCCATCACGCCAGCGATGAACACGTCCTTGCCATCGCACAGGCAATCGACGTCCACCTCAACCGCATCTGAAAGATAGCGATCAAATAGCAATGGATTCTTGCCGAGCAACGTATTGATCTGGCCAGTCTTGTCGTTGGGGTAACGGGCCTTGATGTCGGCGGGAATGAGGCTGGGCAGGGTGCCGAGCAAATACTCATCGAGAGCGCCCTCGGCGCGGATGATCACCATCGCGCGCCCGCCGAGCACGTAAGAGGGGCGCACAACGAGAGGCAGGCCTAGTTCCCCGACAATGATGCGCGATTGCTCGACCGAATAGGCGATGCCGTTCTTGGGCTGTTTCAGCCCCAGCTTGTCGAGCAGGCGCTTGAAGCGGTCGCGATCTTCCGCAAGGTCAATCGAGTCGACGCTCGTGCCAAGAATCGGCACGCCAGCTTCCTGCAAGGTGTGAGCGAGTTTGAGCGGCGTCTGGCCGCCAAACTGCACGATGGCGCCTTTCAGCGTTCCGTTCGTGCGTTCCTTGTCCATGATTTCAAGCACGTCTTCGGCCGTGAGCGGCTCGAAGTAGAGGCGGTCCGACGTGTCGTAATCGGTGGAGACCGTCTCGGGATTGCAGTTGATCATGATGGTTTCGAAACCTGCGTCGCTCAGCGCGAAACAGGCGTGCACGCAGCAATAATCGAACTCGATGCCCTGGCCGATGCGGTTTGGTCCGCCGCCCAGAATCACAATCTTTTCGCGCTCCGAGGGCCGCGCCTCGCAGCGCGGTTCGCCCGCAAATGGCGTCTCGTAGGTCGAATACATGTAGGCCGTTGGCGACGCGAATTCGGCGGCGCATGTGTCGATGCGCTTGAAGACGGGGCGCACGTTGAGCGCGTGGCGCTGGGCGCGCACGTCTGTTTCGCTCTTGCGTGTGAGCGAGGCAAGCCGCAGGTCCGAGAAGCCCGCCGCCTTCAGCATGCGGAAGTTTTCCGCATCATTGGGCAGGCCGTGCGCCTTGATCTTGTCTTCAAGCGCAACGATTTCAGCAAGCCGCTCAATGAACCACTTGTCGATCTTGCAGGCCGCGTAAATGTCATCAACGCTCATGCCAAGGCGCAGCGCCTGGCCGACCACCAGAAGGCGATCTGGCGTGGGCGAGCCGAGCGCGGCCCGCATCACGTTCATGTCGTCGCCGTTGCCCAGACCGTCGATCTCGATATCGTCGAGGCCGGACAGGCCGGTTTCCAGCGAGCGCAGGGCCTTCTGCAAAGATTCCGCGAACGTGCGGCCGATGGCCATCGACTCGCCGACGGACTTCATCGCAGTCGTGAGAATCGGCTCTGCGCCAGGGAATTTTTCAAATGCGAAGCGCGGAATCTTCGTGACGACGTAGTCGATGGATGGCTCGAAAGAGGCTGGCGTTGCGCCGCCCGTAATGTCGTTTGCGATCTCGTCGAGCGTGTAGCCGACAGCAAGTTTTGCAGCGACTTTTGCGATGGGAAAACCCGTCGCCTTGGAGGCCAGCGCCGACGAGCGCGACACGCGCGGGTTCATCTCGATGACGATCATGCGACCGTTCTCGGGATTGACCGCAAACTGCACGTTCGAGCCGCCGGTCTCGACGCCGATCTCGCGCAGCACCGCAAGCGATGCGTCGCGCATGATCTGGTATTCCTTGTCGGTCAGCGTCAGGGCGGGTGCGACCGTAATGGAATCGCCCGTGTGCACGCCCATGGGATCGATGTTTTCGATCGAGCAGACGATGATGCAATTGTCGACGCGGTCGCGCACGACCTCCATTTCGTACTCTTTCCAGCCGAGCACGCTTTCCTCGATGAGGACTTCCGTGGTCGGCGAGGCGTCTAGCCCGCTCTGGATGATTTCGATGTATTCGTTCTTGTCGTAGGCGATTCCGCCGCCCGTGCCGCCCAACGTGAAGGAGGGGCGGATAATCGCGGGCATGCCAATGTCGTCGAGCGCTTCAAGGGCTTCCTGAAGACCCCTGGACACGTAACGGCGCTTGCGCTCCGGCTCGTTGGCGTCCCAGTCGCGCTGGTGCGCCTCAAGCGCGCGCTGACGTTCGGTCGCATCTGTGATGGCGGCGGTGATGTCGGCGCGCTTGCGGGCGAAGGTTTCCTTGTCCGCCTTCTTCACGTCGGAGGCGTTGGCGAGGCGCGAGCGCGGCGTGTCGAGGCCAATCTTTTTCATTGCTTCGCGGAAAAGCTGGCGGTCCTCGGCCTTGTCGATGGCCTCGGCGGTGGCTCCGATCATCTCCACATCGAACTCTTCGAGCACGCCCATCTGCTTCAGCGACAGGGCGCAATTGAGGGCAGTCTGGCCGCCCATTGTGGGCAGCAGGGCGAAGCCCCTGGAGCGGTCGCCGCGCTCTTTTTCGATGATCTTGGCGACGATCTCGGGAACGATCGGCTCCACGTAGGTGCGATCCGCGAGGTCGGGATCGGTCATGATCGTGGCAGGGTTCGAATTGACAAGGACGATCCGATAGCCTTCCTCGCGCAGCGCCTTGCAGGCTTGCGTGCCGGAGTAATCAAACTCGCAGGCCTGACCAATGATGATTGGTCCGGCTCCGATGATCATGATCGTGTGAATGTCTGTCCGTTTCGGCATCGTCGTCCGTCGTGATGCGCCCGCACGTTACCGGCGAGCTGGCCCAGAGGGCGAAAAACCATTCGCGCGCACAAAAAAAGGCCGCGCTTTTGACCGATAGGCCGGAGCGCGTCCTCACAAGTCGCACCGCGCGCCATTTAGCGCTGTAGAAGCGGCGCCCGGAGCGCCGTAACGTCCCGGAACGCGCTCGGTTTAGACGAATAGTCCGGCAAGGGGAAGCCCTGAACGTGAACTCTGGGCACTTCCCGGTGGATTGTCGTTTCCCGGTTCCGCAAAAGGGGTTATGCGCAGCCGATGTCGATTTCGCGCCAGTTCGCCATGTTCATCATCGTGGGGGTCGCCGCCGCGCTTGTGCACTATGGGGTGCTCATCGCGCTGGTGGAGCTGCGCGGGGTTACGCCAGTTCCGGCCACGCTTGCCGGGTATGTGGCGGGTGGCGTTGTGTCCTATGTGCTCAACCGGCGCCACACCTATGAAAGCGAGCGCCCCCATGACGAGGCGGGCTGGCGGTTCGCAGCTGTCGCCGGGGTCGGCTTCGTGCTGACATCAATCTTTATGTACCTGCTGCACGACCTTGCCGGTCTGCATTATCTGGTCGCGCAGGTGCTGACGACGGGCGTGGTTCTCGTCTGGAGCTTCGCGGCTCATCGCCTTTGGACATTCAGCGGGGGTAATGGTTCCGGTTAAGCCTCTGGCAAGGCGGGCTGGTCCATCTTGGCTGCGTTCAATTGAGTCGTCGCTGATGAAATCCATGCCAATTCTGGTCGCCGCCGTCGTCGTCGTCTCGCTTTACGCGGTGGGCGCCAGCCAACGCCTGAGCAGCTCTCAAATGCTTGTTTCGTCAAGCCTGTCGCAACAGACCTGGGTGCGGACCTGCACTTATTCGGGCGCCGAGGGCCTGAAATCGCTGGAGGTGGACGCGACACAAACGTGTCCGTCCACCCCGTTTGGTTTGTCTGGCGCCGCGAATCAGCAGGCCCGCGTCAACTAGCGCTTGGCCCTAACGGCCGGGGCGCCTGTCGCGGCTTGCGTCTTCCTGCGGCTCGAAATCATCGCCGTCCTCATCGGACAAGGCGTCGAGGCACGCAGCCGCAATGCTGGCCTCCTGCAGCCGGTCGTCGGCGTGGGCAAACCAGATGCAGCGGACATTGCCGCCTTCGACGGAGACAACTGTCAGCGGCGGACCGCCAGATTTAAGCGTAACGAGTTGGCCGGGTTCGAAATCCATGAAACTCTCCTCGAGCGGCCGGAACGGCTGGCCCCACTCTACAATCCTTTGGGCGCAAAGCGGGTTTCACCGAATCTGGCGGAGCGCTTCGCCTATCACCATGGCGGCGGCGAATGCAACGTTGAGCGAACGCATCTGCCCTTGCATGGGGATCGTCACGCGCAGATCCGCAGCGGCGTGCACTTCCTCTGGCGCACCGAGCGATTCGCGCCCGACCATCAAGATATCTCCAGGCATGTAGACGCACTGGGTGTAGGGCACGCTGCCTCGCGTCGTCAGCAGGATGAGCCGACGGCCCGTTGGTCGCCGCCAGCCTTCAAAAGCGCTCCACGAAAGATGCCGCTCGATCTTCAACTGATCGAGGTAGTCCATGCCCGAACGCCTGAAATTCCGATCCGAAATCAAAAAACCCGCAGGTTCGATGATTGCGGCATCCAGTCCCAGGCAGGCGCAGGCGCGTAGCATCGTGCCCGCGTTCTGGGGGATATCAGGCTGGAAGAGTGCGAGGGTCAGTTTGTTCATGATGCGGGAAGATGCCGGGCTTGTGTGCGCTCCACCAGTCTTTTTACGCAGGAGAAGCTGCTGTGGCGCTATGGACAAGTCATATGAACGGTGCGAAATAGCGCCGCTCACCCACACGGCGGCAATCACCGCTTGTGTTGGCTATTGCGTTATCGCCAAAAGGTGGCGATGCGTCGCATTGTCGGCCAATGGCAACGAACTTAAGTCAGCCGGCCTGAGCGGCGCATGTTTGCGCTGTTTCCGTCCTCATCCGGGCGGAAGTGTTTCGGGGCCCAGGATGGGGGATTACGAGAGTGTCTGAATCAACGTCCGTCGAACCGACCCGCAGAGACATGCTCTACATCGCCACTGGCGCTTTCGCCGCCGTTGGCGCCGGAGCTGTCGTGTGGCCCTTCATCAGCCAGATGAATCCCGACGCCTCGACCATGGCGCTCGCGTCAACCGAAGTCGATATCACCGCCATTCCTGAAGGCGGCATCCTTACGGTGAAATGGCGCGGCAAACCGGTCTTCGTTCGCCACCGTACGAAGAAAGAGATCGACGAAGCGGTCAGCACGCCAGTCGCATCGCTTCCCGATCCGCAGGCCGACAAGGCCCGTGTCAAGAAGCCGGAATGGCTGGTCGTCGTCGGCGTCTGCACACATCTGGGCTGCGTCCCGCTTGGCGCGCCCGGCTCACGCGGCGACTACGACGGCTGGTTCTGCCCCTGCCATGGCTCGCACTACGACACGTCCGGGCGCATTCGCCGCGGCCCCGCGCCGACCAACCTTGTCGTCCCGCAGTACGATTTCCTTTCCGACACGAAGCTGCGCATCGGCTGACGCACGAGCGCCCGCCCGCACTTCGCCGCCCCATCGCTCGCCTGAAGAGATAGACACATGAGCGGACATTCGACCTACGTACCTCAGAGCGCAATCGGCCGCTGGTTCGAGAGCCGCTTGCCGATTATCGGCCTGATGCACAGTTCATTTGTATCGTATCCGACGCCGCGTAATCTGAATTACATGTGGACGTTCGGCGCCATGCTGAGCTTCATGCTGGTCGCGCAGATCATCACCGGCATTTCGCTGGCGATGCATTACACTCCGCACGTCGACTACGCGTTCGCGTCTGTCGAGCACATCATGCGCGATGTGAACTGGGGCTGGTTCATGCGCTATGCGCATGCGAACGGCGCCTCGATGTTCTTCATCGCCGTCTACATCCACATGTTCCGCGGTCTCTATTACGGGTCATACAAGGCCCCCCGCGAAGTGTTATGGATCCTTGGCGTGATCATTTTCCTGCTTATGATGGCGACCGCTTTCATGGGCTATGTGCTGCCGTGGGGCCAGATGAGCTTCTGGGGCGCGACGGTCATCACCAACCTTTTCTCGGCAATTCCGTTTGTCGGGGAGGCCATCACCACCTGGCTGTGGGGCGGATTTTCCGTCGATAACCCGACGCTGAACCGCTTCTTCTCGCTGCACTATCTGCTGCCCTTCATGCTGGTGGGCATCGTCATCCTGCACGTCTGGGCCCTGCATGTTGCTGGCCAGAACAATCCGGCTGGCGTTGAAGTCAAGAACGTCCAGCGCGATACGGTGCCCTTCACTCCGTACGCGACGACCAAGGACAGCTTCGCCCTCGTCCTGTTCCTGATCGTCTTCTCGTGGTTCATCTTCTACGTCCCCAACTATCTTGGGCACGCTGACAACTACATCGAAGCCAACCCGCTCGTGACGCCGGCGCACATTGTTCCGGAATGGTATTTCCTGCCGTTCTACGCAATCCTGCGCGCCATTCCTTCCAAGCTTGGC
The DNA here is from genome assembly GCA_031428455.1 of Hyphomicrobiales bacterium. Taxonomy (GTDB): domain Bacteria; phylum Pseudomonadota; class Alphaproteobacteria; order Rhizobiales; family Beijerinckiaceae; genus Terripilifer. The sequence goes on from JANPPJ010000092.1 coordinate 47,207, forward strand.
GGCGTGCTGGCCATGTTCGGATCGATTGCGGTGCTTGCGTTCCTCCCGTGGCTTGACACCTCGAAGGTGCGGTCGGCTTCTTTCCGCCCGGTCTACAAGGTGTTCTTCTGGGCGTTCGTGCTCGTCTGCATTGGCCTTGGCTACCTCGGCGCCATGCCTGCTGAAGGCGGGTATTTGATCGCCGGGCGCATCCTCACGGCGTCCTACTTCGGGTTCTTCCTCGTCATCATGCCGCTGCTTGGCATGTTCGAGACGCCCAGGGCTTTGCCGGCCACCATCGCAGACGCAGTGCTTGGGAAGCGCGGGAACGTCGCGATGAACCCGGCCGAATGACAAGACGATTTGGAGAAAGAACAATGAAAAACTTCAAGTCGATCTTCGCAGCCGCCATGCTGACTGGTGCTGCGGTCTCGATTTCGGCGTCGGCCAACGCGGCTGACGAAGTGGAAAAGCCGGCACGTCAGTCCTGGTCATTCGCGGGTCCGTTCGGCCAGTTTGACCGCGCGCAATTGCAGCGCGGCTTCCAAGTTTACCGCGAAGTCTGCGCTGCCTGTCACTCGGTCAACCGCGTGGCCATCCGCACCCTGTCGGACAAGGGCGGTCCTGAGTTTTCGGCATCCCAGGTCAAGGCGCTCGCGGCCGAGTACAAGATCAAGGACTTCGACGACAAGGGCGAGCCGATCGAGCGCGATGGCCGTCCGGCGGACCGCTTCCCGAAACTGTTCGTCAATACGGATGCAGCGGCGGCAGTTCATGGCGTCGCCCCGCCTGACCTTTCGGTCATGGCGAAGGCCCGCAGCTACTCGCGCGGCTTTCCTTTGTTTGTGATCGATGCGCTGCCCGGGATGGCCTATCAGGAGCACGGCGTTGATTATCTCTATGCGCTCCTGATGGGTTACACCAAACCGGACGATCTGAACTGGAACAAGTACTTCCCCGGCAACGCCATCAAGATGGCCAAGCCGCTGTCCGACAACCAGGTTGCATATACCGACGGTACGCCCACAACCGAGGCGCAATACGCCAAGGACGTTTCCGCGTTCCTGTATTGGACAGCCGAGCCGAAGATGGAAGAGCGCAAGCGCACGGGCCTCAACGTATTGCTCTTCCTGTTCGTGTTTGCAGGACTGACGTATTTCACGAAAAAGAAGATCTGGGCGGACGCGCACTAAGCCGCTTTTGACACCTCTCTGGAACGACAACGGCGGCCTC
>JANPPJ010000093.1:0-9065 GCA_031428455.1 Hyphomicrobiales bacterium
ACGACGTGGTCATCGCCATCGAGCGCGGCGAGGTTGAAGGACTGTGCGGCTGGGGCTGGGATAGCGCGAAGGGCAACGCGAAAGGCATGTTTGATCGCGGCATCCTGCGCGTCGGTCTTGATGTTGGCAGTGAACCACATCCCGAATTGTCAAAGCAGGGGGTCCCGTTCGTCATGGATCTTGTGACGGACCAGACTAGTCGCGATGTCCTGAGTTTCGCCTTCAGCTACCTTGTCTACATACGGCCCTTCGTCACGCCGCCTGAAGTGCCCGCCGACCGCCTGAAGGCGTTGCAGGATGCATTCGCAATGACGCTACGGGACAGCGCCTTTCTGGCTGAAGCAGAGAAGAGCAATCTGGAAGTGCGTTACGTCAGCCCGGCGGAAGTCATGACGGCGCTGGACAAAGCCTTCAACGCGCCCGATGACGTGAAGCAAAACACCATGACGAAGCTGAAGGAAGCCGGGTTCGAGGGCCTTTAGCGAAACCACCGCAGCGTAGCAGGTAACAACTGCGCGCGCTCGTTGGCTGCGCTCATTTTGCTATTTAGTCAGAATAAGCTTTTGCTTTGCTGTGACGCGCAGCAGATATCGCTTGCCATTTTCGATTGCGTTAATTACGTCAGCCGCCAGCCTGCCACCGCGATATGGCTTCGATGGGGTAGATGAGCTGAATGACGTTCAGCGTCAGATTGTCTCTGATCGAGAAGAGCGCCACGGCTTCGAACGCCGCAAGGATCAGCGCGGTCAACCATATGGGCGCGAAGCGCGCCAGCATGAACCCGCTCCCCGCGGCGATGGTGTCAAATACGGAATTGAGCACGCTGTCGCCGGTATAGCCCTGCGCCAGAGCGAGTTGCCTGTAGCGCTCGACTATCATGGGCGTGTTCTCCGTGATCTCCCACGCCACTTCGATTGCGAACGCGGCCAGAAACAGCGCGCCCAGCGATGCGCGCGGCGCAACCAGCTTCAATAAAGCATAGAAAATGACGCCGTGAAGGATATGGGAGAGCGTGTACCAGTCGGAGATATGCTGCGATGTTTCCGGGCTTGAAGCGCTGCCATGCCATAGCTTTACAAATCCGCAGGCGCAGATTGCCGGCTGACCCATGGCGAAAAGAATCAGCGCCTGCATTGCGACCAGAGCAAGCGCCGCTGAAATCCAGATGTGTGACTTTAAATGTTTACCAGTCATGAGCTGCATGCGGAATATCGGGCCTTTGTCATCGAGCCAACCAGGTTGCTCCTGGCGGGATCGTTATTGATTTCGAACTGCGTCGCTTAAGTGAATTGCTCGGTGTCGTCCCTGTCGTAACGCAGGACGCCTGCAATGTAAGTCTGCTTCACTGCGCGATCATCGGCGAGGGTCATTTGTACGAAAAGGGCATCATAAATGTCCTTCACAAACTCCATCCTGTACTTGATGAGAGGAGTGGATTTCATATCAAGCACAACGATGTCAGCCTCGATGCCCGGCGCCAGGCTGCCTACCTTGTCTTCGATATACATTGCGCGTGCGGTCCCGCGGGTCGCCAGATAGAAGGCATGTGCGGCGCCGAGTGTCTGGTGATTCATCTGCGCCGCCTTGTAGGCCTCATTCAGTGTGGCCATTATTGAAAAGGATGTGCCGCCGCCGATATCTGTTCCCAGTCCCACCCGCACCGGTCTGTCCTTTCGGAGTGCGCGCGTAATATCAAAACACCCGCTGCCCAGAAAGAAATTCGACGTTGGGCAATGGGATATGGCCGATCCGGCGCCATGTGCGCACGCGAGTTCATCATCACTCAAGTGGATGCCATGGGCAAGAACCGTGCGCGGCCTGCACAGCCCATAGTGATCATAAACATCGAAATAGTTTTTGCGCTCCGGAAAAAGCTGCATGACGAGGTCAACCTCGTCTGTGTTCTCCGCAATATGCGTTTGCATGTAAACTTCAGGAAACTCCTGGCACAGCGCGCCTGCTGCGCTGAGCTGCGCGGGCGTGCTTGTCACTGCAAATCGCGGCGTGACTGCGTACATGAGGCGACCGCGCCCCCTCCACTTCAGGATAAGCGCGCGTGAATCGTCGTAACCAGATTGCGCCGTATCGCGCAAGGGCGTGGGCGCATTGCGGTCCATCAGCACTTTGCCCGCAGCAAGCCGCAAGCCAAGACGCTCGGCTTCCTCAAAGAGAACGTCAACTGATTGCGGATGCACGGTCGCGTAAACGCAGCTCGTCGTGATTCCGTTACGCAAGCACTCGCGCAAAAACATCTTGGCGACACTCCGCGCGAAGTCCGCGTCAGAGAAACGCTCCTCCATCGGAAACGTATAGGTCTTCAGCCAGTCAAGAAGTCGCGCCCCGTACGACGCAACCATGGGCGTTTGGGGAAAATGAACATGGCTGTCCAGAAAACCAGCAGTGATGAGACTGTCGGGCCCACACGCCGTCACGTTCAGATCCGCAGGCAATGCCGCGGTGATTTCGCTGGCAGGGCCGAAGTGAGTAATCAACCCCTCGCCAAACGCGACAATAGCGTCGACTTCGTAACGCATGGCCGCGTCGGCGCCCAAAACAAATGGATCGCCGCTGAACGTGATGGCGGGCCCCCGCAAGGCGTGTGTAGGAACCGGTATAATCGTCGACGCCGTCATAAGTGAGCCTCAACATGGGGCCTGTAAAAACCGGCGCACTGCGCAGACCGCGAAGCTAAGCATGCAGGCGCCGACTTTCCTAGGCGCCTGACCAGAACTCCGACGGTGCTGACATTGACATATCAGGCCTCGTGAGACTGGGCGCCACTTCACTTCTCAGTACGCAGGCGCGAACCGGAGCCAAAGGCAATCTGGCCAGAAAAATTACACGAAGTCGTTTTTTTGGTGCCGGCTGCAGGACTCGAACCCGCGACCTACTGATTACAAATCAGTTGCTCTACCAACTGAGCTAAGCCGGCTCTCTCAAGATGCCCTTCGCTAGCAGGCTCGCCCCGCGCGCGCAACCCGCCTTGGGCCGCAAATGAAAACGGCCCCGTGAAGCGCCGCGAGGCCGTAAGGTCTGGCGCGGCGTGGAGCCGCCGCGCCGCTTTAAAAGTCACTTTGTTTCGATGGCGTAGATATCGCGGTCCTTGGTCTCCGGCACAAAGAGCAGGCCGATGACGAAGGTGCCGAGGGCGATCACAACCGGATACCAGAGGCCGAAGTAGATATCGCCCGTCGCCGCCACCATCGCGAAGGCGGTGGGCGGCAGGAAGCCGCCGAACCAGCCGTTACCGATGTGATAGGGCAGCGACATAGCGGTGTAGCGGATGCGGGTCGGGAAGAACTCGACCAGCGCGGCGGCGATCGGTCCGTAAACAGCCGTCACGTACAGCACGAGGATCGTCAAGATGCCCACGATCGTCCACGCTTGCCCGGTTGTGGGAATAACCGAGTTCAGCTTGACGATGCTGGGATCGCCGGGCTTGGGATAACCAGCTTCGACTGCGGCGGCCGTGAAGGCGGTGATGTTGGCCGGGATCGTGGCCGCGATGGCCGCGTCTTTGCCGTTGAACACCACCTTTGCAGGCGCCCCCGCCGCCGCTGCCGCGAACTCATACTTGATCGCGGAGCGGGCCATCGCGACACGAGCGATGTCGCAGGGTTCGGTGAAGGTGCGGATGCCGACCGGATCAAACACCGAACCACACTTGGCGGGGTCGGCGATGACCTGCACCTTGACGGTGTTGATCGCCCTGTCGAGACCGGGATTGGCGACTTTCGTCAATGCATGGAACAGCGGGAAGAACGTCAGGGCGGCAATGAGGCAACCCGTGAGAATGACCGGCTTGCGACCGATACGATCTGACAGCGATCCGAAGAAGATGAAGCCGCCGGTGCCCAGGATCAGCGACCACGCGATGAGCACGTTCGCGGTGAAGAGATCGACCTTCAGAATGCTCTGCAGGAAGAACAGCGCGTAGAACTGGCCCGTGTACCAGACGACGGCCTGGCCTGCGACCAATCCCAGCAGGGCGATGATGACCATCTTCCCGTTTTTCCACTGACCAAAGGCTTCCGAGAGAGGCGCCTTGGACTGTGTGCCTTCCTCCTTCATCTTCTGGAAGGCTGGCGATTCACTCATCTGAAGCCGAATCCAGACGGAGATCGCGAGCAGGAAAATCGACAGCAGGAAGGGGATGCGCCAGCCAGCGATCGGCCAGCCTTCGCCCGTGGTGAAGCCGACTTCGCCCATGTAAAGGCGCAGCGAAAGAATCACCATCAGCGACAGCAGCAGCCCGAGGGTCGCAGTCGTCTGGATCCACGACGTGTAGAAGCCGCGGCGTCCGACAGGCGCGTGTTCGGCGACATAAACGGCGGCGCCGCCATATTCGCCGCCCAGCGCCAGGCCCTGCAACATGCGCAGCAGGATCAGCACAACAGGCGCGATCCAGCCGATCTGGGCATAGGACGGAAGCAGACCCACGATGAACGTCGAAGCGCCCATGATGAGGATGGTGATGAGGAAGGTGTATTTGCGGCCGACGAGATCGCCGATACGGCCGAAGAAGAGGGCGCCAAACGGACGCACAAGGAAGCCCGCCGCGAAGGCGAGCAGCGCAAAGACATTGCGCGTCGCAGGATCAAAGGCGGAGAAGAACTGCGCGCCGATGATGACGGCTAGCGATCCATAAAGGTAAAAATCGTACCATTCGAAGACGGTGCCAAGGGACGAAGCAAGGATGACCTTCTTCTCCTCACGTGTCATTGGGCGAATTTCTTTGCCCACTGCTGCCGACGCCATGCTCATCCTGAAGCCTCCACAAGTCGCTTTTCTACATTTTCGATGGGGGATCGCCGCAAACCGGGTTTCCTCCGAGCCCCTGTTCTGGATCGCGGGATGAGTGATCTCGCGAGAGACAGGCCCCAAACGTCTTGGGGTGTCGATACCTTTGAATCGCTTGCGCCAGGGAGTCGAACCTGACCTTCGTCTATGTAGTCTTGCGGGGGTAGTTTTTACACTCTGACGCTGAATAGAAGTGCTATATAATTCAATATCTTGCGGAAAATACCACGGGGTTTATTAGACTTTTTGCCCGATACGAAAGCAATACGTCAAACAGGGGCAGCGCCAGGTTCCGGGCGCGCGTCAACGCTTCCCGTCGCCCAGGCGAGCGACAGGGCGGAGCGTTAAAGTCCGTGTGTCGAAGGATCAGGGATTCGCGAGACGCATCGACGCGATTGTGAGCGCAACGGCGCAGGCGTTCGACACGTTGAGGCTGCGGACGGCGCCCGGCAGATCAATGCGCGCGAGTACGTCGCATTTCTCACGCGAGAGGCGGCGCAGGCCCTTGCCCTCGGCGCCTAGCACCAATGCAAGCGGGCGGGACAGCGTGGCCTCGCCCAGCGGATGCGGTCCGTCCGAGTCGAGGCCCACGCGCATATAGCCCATGGCGCCCAGCCTTTCGAGCGCGCGCGCGAGATTGACGACGATGATCATCTCGACATGCTCCAGGCCGCCGCTGGCCGCCTTCGCGAGCACGCCGCCCAGAGCGGGTGAATGACGCTCTGTCGTGACGATGGCGTTCACCCCAAAAGCCGCCGCCGTGCGCACGATGGCGCCGACATTGTGCGGGTCTGTCACTTGGTCGAGGACGAGCACGAGACCGTTCTCGGGCAGGTCGTCGATGTCCGACTCCGGCAGAGGGCCTGCTTCCAGCAGCACGCCCTGATGCACGGAGCCTTCGGCCAGCATTGCGTCGATTTCGTCGGGCGTCACGACGTTCACAGCAACCTTGCACTCGGCGACCTCAGCCGCCAGTTTTTCTGCAGCGGCGCTGGTGGCGTGAAGCCGCATCAGCGGGCGACGGTTGGCGCGGAGAGCCTCGCGGACGGAGTGGAAGCCCCAGATCAAGTTGGCGTCACGGGCGGGTTTGCTGCGCCCTGACTGGCCATTGCGCTTCCGGTCGCGCTCCCAGGGCCGCGGGCTTGATGCGCGCGGGCTTGAGGCAGGCGCGGGTCTGGACGCGTCCGATGACGACCTCGGGCCACTGGAGAAGCCGCCGTCGGTGGAGCCGCTGCGGGGCCCCTTGGGGCCGTTCTGTCTGTTTCTGGTCACTGGACGCCGCCTGCTTGCGCGTTAAATCCGCGATGCTATCTGGAGCTGTGCATCGCATGATGGGGACAGCCGCGCAATGCGGGACAGGAGGCGGATTTCTGGTTGACAGGCAAGGGCTGCCTGCCCATAAGCGCTCCATCGAAGCCCCGCATCACGGCGGGGCTTTTGCATCCGGTCGACTGCGCCGGGCGAGGTCACTCTCGCACGTGGTTACTGGGGGAATGTCCCGAGCGGCAAAGGGGGCGGACTGTAAATCCGCTGGCTATGCCTTCGCAGGTTCGAGTCCTGCTTCCCCCACCACTTTCTAGTCTCAGCGTTTAATTGAAACGCTGGTGAGATTATCTTCGGCGTTGCGTTCAGAAGTTTGAGTGAGGCGAGATTGACCACTGGAGCTCTTGGGGCTCTTGCGGAAAGTCATCGGCCAATACGCTTAGGTTTCCCTCGAACTGAAGGAGCAGAGGTTTTCACCTCCGTTGGGGTAAATGGAAATTATCTTGTACATTTTTTTGGCTATTATTTTTGTAGTTCCGGTTGCAGTTTGGCTTATCTGGAAATCATTGCACCACACTTATGCCCCTCGTCGGGGCACCAGATATAAAAATAGACCGCCCAAACATTAAGGGTAAAACGCAGCTTATAAAGAGGCTTCATAATCTGAGTGATTATAACAATATGCGTAACAGTCTCAACTGTTGAGTATATTGCGAAGTATTATAAATGCTTCCCCAGCCTCTTGCTCTCCCGCCCTAAAAAAAACGCCGGCGAGACGATCGCCGACGCTGTTCCGCATGCCCGAAAAGAATCCCAGCTCACCACTTCGGCTCAACCGGATTGGCTATCGCGTCCTCAAGCGGATTGTGTGGCTTGAACATCGTCGCGGGGCGCAGGCGACCATCGGAGCCAACCTGATCCATTTCGCAATAGATCTCGAATTCATAGCCATCGGGATCAAGGAAGTTGATGCTGATGTTGCAGCCTGCGCCCTTGCGGCCTTCGAACACAATCGGGATGCCGTTGGTTTTCAAATAGGCCTTCGCCTTCTTGAGCAACTCGACATCATCAACTTCAAACGCCAGATGCTCCATCTGCAGCGAGTTTTTCATGTCACGGCGGGTCGTCTTGCCTTCCCTCATCGGCTTGAGGCCAATGGCGTGATGATCTGCCCCGCAACGAAAGAAGACCATGCCCTTCTGGTTGCGGTCCGTTTCTTGGAAGCCCATCACTTCCGTCCAGAACTTCACGGTGCGCTCGACATCCGTCACCTCGTAAACGAAGTGCCCAAGCTTGTTCACCTTGATGGGTGACGTACCGGCATACGCGTCTGGATGATATTGATCGCGGTCAGCGGCTTCGTCGCGGCGCGCAGCCGTGGCGTCGTGAATGGCGTGAACGTTCATGTGGACCTCCCTGGGTCTCGTCGGCCGATAGCGGTTGAGTTAAGCCTATGTCAGCGCGGCGGCGGACGCTATTCAAAAATGAAACTTGGGGCGCGCCCCCCCAGGCGCTGCGCGCGATGTTGGTGAACGGCGCGCCGCGCACGCTTGTGAAGGGGATGGCGAACGTCCCGCTTTTGCGCCGCATTCGCAAGCTAAAGTTACTGCCGCGAACTGGACGAAGCCGTCGCGGACGTTAATCTGATGAAGGGGGCGAGGCCCGAACGCCCATACATTCGTTGGAGGATTTCATGACCGATAAGCAGGCCTTCACCCTGAGCCGTCGCGGTGCGCTTCTGGGGGCCGCCGTCCTCATCGCGTCGCCTGCCATCATCGGGCGGGCCCAAGCGCAGACGGAGCCAGTGCCCCGGCTTGATGTTCCGTTTGTGCCCACACCCCAGCAGGTAGTCGACAAGATGCTGGAACTGGCCAAAGTCCAGAAGACCGATTTCCTGATTGATCTTGGCTCCGGCGATGGTCGCATCCCGGTTACCGCCGCACAGCGCTTTGGCGTGAAGGCCCTGGGCGTGGACATCAATCCCCAGCGCATCAAGGAAGCCAATGAGCGCGCGCAAGCCGCGAAGGTGACGAACCTGGTTGAATTTCGCCAGGAAGACCTGTTCCAGACAGACCTGTCACAGGCCGACGTTCTCACGATGTACCTGCTCCCGTCCGTCAATCTGAAGCTGCGCCCGAAAATCCTGAATGAGATGAAGCCCGGCGCGCGCGTCGTTTCACACGCCTTCAACATGGGCGACTGGGAGCCAGAGCAGAAGGTCGAGGTCGATGGTCGCACGGTCATGCTTTGGACGGTGCCGCCGAGGAGGGCGTGATCTTGAAGGCCGTCGGCAGGCCGGCGGCTCTCTGCCATTTGAGATCACGCGTCACTCTGGCCCTTCAAAGGCCTGTGAAAAGCCACGCAATCGTCGCGCGTTTCGATTAGAAGGGCGCGCATGACTGAAATTTCCCTGAGCGCGACCGGCGCCCGAACTGGTGAGCCGCCGCCGCGCAGGCTGCGCGTGGACATCATGGATACGCTGCGGCTGGCCTGGCCCATGGCGCTGACGCAGCTTGGCCAGATCGCCATGATGACGACCGATCTTGCCTTGCTCGGACGACTCGGCGACCGGGTGATGGCCGCAGCATCGCTTGCGCACACGATCCTGTTTGCGATGTTCGTCATTGGCGCGGGGCTGGTGTCGGCGGTGGCGCCTCTGGCGGCGCAGGCGTTTGGCGCGCGCGATCCTGAAGGCATCCGCGCGGCTCTGCGCGCGGGGCTCTGGATTTCTGCGATCATCGCCATTCCCGTGACGGTCCTCACCCTGTTCGGATTTGAAATTCTTGTTTTCCTTGGACAGGAGGAGGGCGCCGCGCGGCTGGCCGCCCGCTATTTGCAGGGACTGGCATGGAGCCTTGCGCCCGGCTGGGCCTTCATCGCCATTCGAGGCTTCATGGGCGCCGTGAACAGGCCCGAGCCCGCCCTCACCATCATGCTCGCCGCCGTGCCTTTGAACGGTTTGCTCGCATATGGGCTGATCTACGGCGCCTTCGGCCTGCCGC
>JANPPJ010000094.1:0-83423 GCA_031428455.1 Hyphomicrobiales bacterium
CGCTTTGAAGGTGTACGCTGAGGACTGCGGCGGCAAGCCGATCCCGAACCTTCTGGTGACATGGTTTCCGGGCTGCCTTTGAGCTTTCTGGCCCCGTCGAGCACGGCGACTACCGTAGCTCGCGCGAATCGATCTGCGTCGTTTCCTGCCCAACGTGAAGAATTTGCGAAGCTTCTATTGCAATGCGGCAAAAAAAATGCTGCAATGCGGTATGTCCACTTTCTCCAGGCGTGTGAGCGATCTTGAGGGCGACATGCGTACAGGGCAGCGGGTTCGATTGAAGACGCTTCCAAAAGTAGCGGAAGCTTTGAAACTTCACACGCAGACCATGGGCGCCGTGCTCTGCATCTACGAGGTCGCCAGGCGCCCGCGCTCCCGGAGCGTCTTTCTCGACGTCCGCCTCGACTCCCAAGTCACTTTATGGGGCGTTGCGGCGGACGCGTTTGAAGATGGCCTTGTCGGACAATCCCCCTCAGCGCCGCTGCTGTCCTGACGCTCTGACGTCTTACGTGAGCCTGAACCAGCGGGTTTCATTGCCCTGCGCACGTGAGCGGTTTAGACATCCTGACATCTTCACTCCGGGATGCGCGCCACGCGTAAAAATCATGTGTGAACTGCTTGTGTGAATTGCTCGGCATGAGCGCGAACGTCCCAACGGATGTGCGTTTCAGTTTTGCCGGTCTTGCAAGGCGCGGCGGAGCCACGGGTCCACATCGCGATGGCTGGGGCATCTCCTTCTATGAGGGACGCGGCTCTCGTTCATTTCATGATCCGAGGCCGAGCGCCGACTCAGAGATTGCGCGTCTGATTCGCGATTACGAAGTGCGCAGCAAGATCGTCATCGCTCATGTGCGGCGCGCCAATCGCGGTCGGGTAAGCCTTGAGAACACGCATCCCTTCACGCGCGAGCTTTGGGGCAGGGCGTGGACCTTTGCGCACAACGGGCAGTTGAAGGGCGTCAAGAAACTGCCGCTTGGCGCATTTCGTCCCATCGGCGCCACGGACAGCGAACATGCCTTCTGCTGGACGCTTGAGCGGTTGCGGGCGCGTTTTGCAAACCTGCCAACGCCGCGCGCGCTCGAGACGGAACTGGCGAAGCTATTTGCCGAACTTGGCGCGATGGGCGTGTTCAATGTCCTGCTCAGTGAAGGACGTTGTCTTTACGCCTATTGCACCAAGCCACTGCATTTCATCGAGCGGCGTGCGCCGTTTGGCCGGGCAACGCTTATTGATGAAGATTTGCAGGTCGACTTCTCGCAGGTGACGACGCCTGACGATCGCGTCGCGGTGGTTGCGAGTGCGCCGCTCACGCGCGACGAGTCATGGTCTGTCCTGCCGCTGGGCCAGCTCAGCGCCTTCCGAGATGGTGCGCTCGCGCGTCGTTGAACGCGCTCAGGCGCGTTCGTAGAGGATGCGCGCACGCAGCGTTCCCTCAATGGCGCGCAACTCGTCGAGAATAGACGGCGCCTCGCTTTGATCGCCCTCTGCATCAATGACGACGTAGCCGATGTCGGAGAACGTCTGCAGGTATTGGGACGTGATGTTGTGTTTGCGATTGGCGAACACGGCGTTGAGATTGTTGAGCATGCCGGGCATGTTGCGATGCACGTTGATGTAGCGCGTGCCGGTGGGGCGCTGCGGCAACTGAACCTGCGGGAAGTTGACCGCGCCAACGGTCGAGCCAACGTCGCTGTACTCGATCAGCTTCTTGGCGACTTCGCCGCCGATCCGGTCCTGCGCTTCTTCGGTCGAGCCGCCGATGTGCGGGGTGAGGATGACATTCTCGATTCCCTGCAGCGGCGAGGAGAACTTCTCCTTGTTGGATGACGGCTCGACAGGAAACACGTCGACCGCCGCGCCGCTCAGGTGGCCCTCGCGCAGCACGCGCGCGAGCGCATCGAGATCAACCACGGTGCCACGGCTGTTGTTGATGAAGTAAGCGCCGTACTTCATGGCGCGCAGTTCCGCTTCGCCGATCATGTTGAACGTGGCGGGCGTCTCTGGAACATGCAGGCTGACGACATCGCTCTGGGCGAGCAATTCGTTCAGGCTTTCCACAGGCTCGGTGTTGCCGTGGCGCAATTTGTCGGTGAGGTCGAAGTAGATTACCCGCATGCCCATGGCTTCAGCGAGGTTCGACAATTGCGAACCGATGTTTCCGTAACCCACGATGCCAAGGGTCTTGCCGCGCACTTCGTAGCTATGATCGGCAGACTTGTCCCAACCACCGGTGTGAGTGGCGACAGAGCGCGGAATGATGCGCCGCAGCAGCATCACGATCTCGCCAATCACCAACTCGGCCACGCTGCGTGTATTGGAGAACGGCGCGTTGAAAACCGGGACGCCAGCCACCCGGGCGCTGTTGACGTCAACCTGATTGATACCCACGCTGAAACAGCCCACGGCGATGAGGCGGTCGGCAGCCGAAAGCACGTCGCGCGTGAGTTGGGTTCGCGAGCGAATCCCCAGCATGTGGACGCCTTGAATCGCTTCTTTCAGCTCGTCGCCGTCCAGCGCCTTCGTCAGATGCGTGAGGTTGGAATATCCGGCTGCGCGGAAGAGTTCGACCGCGCTGGGGTTGATGTTTTCAAGCAGAAGGACGCGGAGGCGGTCCTTGGGGACAGATAGACGCTCGGCCATGTAACTTGGAACTCCGGATTTCGCCCGTAAGAGCCTCGACGGCCCTAGCCTTGTCAATCGGCCTTTTTGAAAGATGATGCTTACCCACGCGGCGGCGGGGGGCGAAGCGCAGGGGCCTCAAGGGCTGCCGCGGCCGCCAGATCGGGCGGAAGGTCCATTCGCCAGTTTCTCCCCACATAACGCTCGCCCGTGTGCCCGTTTGAGGCCGGGGAGGCGAGCCAGAGCAGGGACTGGTTCATGACCTCAACGGGCAGCGTTGGCCGCTCCGGCGTAGATGGGCGCGTGCCGTCGGTGTCCACCATTCCGCCGGGCAGGAGGATGTTGACCGTCACGCCAGTGCCCTCAAGGTCCGCCGCCCAAATGAGCGAAGCGGCGTCAAGGGCGGCCTTGGTCACGCCATAAGGCGAGTTGTTCTTGCGCTGCATGGTGTCGAGCGAGGTCGAGATATTGATGATGCGGCCCCAGTCGCGCGCGATCATGTGCCGGGCGACTGCGCGCGCCATGAGAAACGAGCCGCCGACATTCACGTTGAGCGCCTGAAGCCAGACGTCCGGATTGGAGTCCCAGAAGGCCATGTTATTGCCATTGGTTGGCAGGCCCGGCCCGCGCTGCTCCCGGCGCGCGTTGTTGACCAGAATGCCAACATGCCCAAAGGCCTCGATGGTCTGGCGAACGCATGCATCGCATTGGGCGCGATCCGTGATGTCGGTCGTCACCGCCAGCGCGCGGCCAGGGCCGTGCTTTGCCGCGATGATGTCCGCAACCTCCTGCAGAAGGGCTGTTTGCGGCGAGGCGAGGACGACGCGCGCGTCTGCGTCCGCCAGGGCCAGCGCCATTGCGCGACCCAGCCCCACGCTGGCGCCAGTGACAATGGCGACTTCATCTTTTAGTTCAGACATGAGCGCGCTCCTGTTTTGCAGAGCGGGCCTGCGCGGTGAGCGCATCATCGACCCGTCCATCTTCTGCGATGACGACCTTGTAATGGTCCTGCGCCGCCTGCCGTGAGACGTAACCGTTCGCGACATCGTAGGCGACCGCCGCCGGGTCGCGCTGTGTAGCCTCGCCCAGACCACCGCCGCCGGGCATTTCGACCACAAGCCGTTCGCCGGCGGGGATCACCTGCGTGCCGCGCGGCAAAACGGTCGGGCCGGAGGCCAGAGACAACGTGCCCGCCGCGCCATCCGCCCCGCCGCCGCGCCCGGCCGCTGGATACTTCACGCGCTGGAAGCGGGCGAAGATAGCAAAGGGCGCATTTTCACGGCTGCCGACCTCAATGGTCTGGCCTAGGCCCCCGCGAAAGACGCCAGCGCCGCCGGAATCGCGGCGAAGCTCCTTGCGCCAGAAAACCAGCGGGGTCAGCGCCTCTGTGATTTCAATCGAGATGGCTTTGACGCCGGACGGATAGGGCGTCGCGGCCATGCCGTCGTGTAGCCAGTGGGCGCCCATGCCGCCGCTCTGGAAATTCTGCGACAGGAACGGCGTGCCCTTGGCGCCCTGGCCGGTGACGCCGGGGCCGGCGCCAAAACGCAGCGACCAGCTGGCTCCCGTTCCCTCCGCCGGGGCGCGACCGGGAGTGGCTTTCTCGAAACAGCCGAATGCGAGATCGGGCAGCATCTGGCCGATGATCGCGCGCGCGGTGACCGGCGCGGGGTAGGGCGCGTTGACGATCACCCCGTCAGGCGCCGTCACAACAATGCGGTCCAGCACCGCAGCGTTGTTGGCGAGCCTGGGCGCGACGAGGCATTTCACGCCGAAGCTCGTGTAAGCGTGCGTGTAGCCGATGGGACAATTGATGCCGTACTTCGATACTGGCGATGTGCCCGTGAAATCGATGTAGATTTTCTCACCATCAATGGTGAGCGTCGCGCACAACTCCACCGGGTCCGCAAAGCCGTCGATCGTTACCGAGTGACGCCACGTTCCTTTCGGCAATTTGGCGATGGCTTCACGCATCGAGCGGTCGCTGGCAGTCAAAATATGCGCTGCAAGCTCGTCAATCGAATCGAGCTTGTATTCGTCCATCATCTTGGTGAGGCGCTTGCCGCCAGCTTCGTTGCTCGCGATGAGCGCGTAAACATCGCCCTCAAGCTTCTCGGGTTCGCGGCTGTTGGCGAGAAGCAGCTTCATCAGCCAGTGGTTAATCTCGCCCGCATTCACCAGCGGCATGATGGGAATGAAAAGTCCTTCGGCGAAAACATCACGCGAGTTCGGATCTGGCCCGTTGCCGCCGATGTCAGCGACGTGCGCCGTGCATGCAAACAGTGCAACAAGCTTGCCGTTTTTGAACGTGGGCGTCACGACCATGAAGTCGAACAGATGGCCGGTGCCGCGCCACGGATCGTTCGTAAAGTAGACGTCGCCGACGTTCATTTTGTCAGCAGGGAAGACGTGGAGGAAATCCTTGATCGCGCGCGCCATGGAATTGATGTGGCCGGGCGTTCCCGTCACAGCTTGCGCAAGAAGGCGGCCTTGAATGTCGAAGATTCCTGCTGAAAGGTCGCCCGCTTCGCGCACGACTGTGCTGAAGGCGACGCGCATCAGCGTGCGGGCCTGTTCCTCCACCAGCGAAATCAGCCGATCCCACATGACCTGATGACGGATGAGGTTGAATTTGTCGCTCATGCGTTTGGCTTCCGCTGAAGAATGATATGACCGCCCTGCGAGACGCGGCCTTCAAAGCTTGATGGCGCCCAGATCGTGGTCTGGTCCTCGACCACAAGCGCTGGACCATTGAAGCGCGCGCCAGCGGGGAGAGCGTCGCGCGCGATCACGCTCGCTGTGACGGAATCGCCAACCTCTGCGTCAAACACCTGCGTGGTGCGCAGAATGGGCGCGGCTGAGGCTGGTGGCTCAGGCGTAGCGCCGTTTGTGGTGGTCTCATCGTCCTGTGCCGAGAGCACCAGTGTCCATGTCAGGGCTTCAACTGTGAGATTGGGGATACGGCGCCCATAGCTCTTTTGATATTGCGCTTCAAAAATCTCAGTGAGGGCCGCGCCGTCGACGTTCTCATAATTGCGCGCTGGCAATTCCACCGCGAGCTCGTGGCCTTGTCCGCGATAGCGCATATCGGCAAAGCGGCGTTCGCGCAGTGGCCGGTCGCCAGAGGCGAGCCGCACGACGTTTTCGGCTTCGCTGCGTAACTGGGCAAAGCCTTCGTTCACAGCTGCCGCGTCAAACTTTGCGAGATGCGAAATCTGTGAATGCACGGCCTCGTAGGCGATGGGCGCCTTCAGGAAGCCGAAGGCTGATCCAACGCCCGCGGCTTTCGGTATGACGACGGTTGCCATGCCAAGCTTCTCGGCGATGCGCGCTGCATGCAGCGGTCCGGCGCCGCCCGTTGCGATGAGCATGCGCGACTCCAGTTCTTCGCCAGCGTCGGCGGCGTGCACCCGCGTCGCGTTCGCCATGTTTTCATCCACGATTTCGCAAACGCCTGCAGCCGCATCGGCCCAGCCCACACCGATGGGGACGCCAACGTGCGCCTCTACCGCAGTGCGCGCTGCTTGCGTGTCGAGCCGCATGGTTCCGCCTGCAAAAGCATCTGGATCGAGCTTGCCCTGCAGCAGATCGGAGTCCGTGACAGTGGGACGCGATCCGCCCAGCCCATAGCAGGCGGGGCCGGGCGATGAGCCTGCGCTTTCTGGCCCAACGGCAATGCGGCCGAGTTCATCGACATGCGCGATGGAGCCGCCACCTGCGCCAATCTCGATCATTTCGATAACCGGGATGCGAAGCGGCAGCCCGCTGCCGGGCAGAAAACGATAGGCGCGCGCGACTTCCATGGATCGCGCGTGGCGTGGCTCAAAGTCGGTCAGCAGAATGATCTTCGCCGTCGTGCCGCCCATATCGAGGGCCACGGCACGCGACGCACCAAGCTCAACTGCGATCTCACGCGCGAGAATGGCGCCGCCAGCGGGCCCTGATTCAACCAGGCGGATGGGGAAGCGTTGCGCTGTTTCCACCGACGTCAGGGAGCCGCTCGACATGATCATCAAAAGAGGCGAGCGCGCGCCAAGGTCGCGCAGACATTTATCGAGCTTGCCCAGATAGGTCGCCATGAGCGGTTGAACGTATGCGTTGGCGACTGTCGTTGAAGTACGCTCATACTCACGGATTTCGGGGCAGACCTCATGGGAAATGCTGACAAATAATCCGGGCGCTTCCTCGTTCAGTATTTCGCGCACCCGGCGTTCGTGCGCGCCGTTGCGGTATGAATGCATGAAGCAGACGGCAATCGACTCAATGTTCAGCCCGCGCAGTTTGTGCGCCAACTCCCGCACGCCGGTCTCGTCCAGTTCGACGAGCACCGAACCATCAGCCGCCATGCGTTCGCAAACTTCAAATCGCAATGGTCGCGCGATCAACGGTTCGGGGCGCTCCAGTTCGAGGTCGTACTGATCGAACCTTTGCCCGAAGGCGAATTCCAGCGTGTCGCGAAAACCCTGCGTCGTGATCAGCGCAGTGCGCGCGCCGCGACGTTCGATGATTGCGTTGGTTGCCAGTGTAGTCCCGTGAATAATGAAATCCAGTTTGTCAGCACTGACGCCTGCCTTATCGAGCACAAACTGCAGGCCTGAAACCACTCCCTCTTCAGGCGCCTTTCCAGTCGTCAGCACTTTGCCGGAGGCCCAGCCATCAGGCGTTTCAAGAACAACATCGGTGAATGTGCCGCCAATATCGACAGCTAGTCTGTAGCCTGCGCCCCCGGACTTTTTCATTGCCAGTTACTTGCCTCCCGAGGCGAGCGCCTCGCGTATCCGAGCTACAACTTCTTTCGGCGTCGCCATGTCTTCATCAATAAGTTTGGCGACGCGCTCGCCTGTGATGGCGTCAACATCGATCTTTGTCTTGTCCGCCTCGGCCAGAAAGGCCGGGTCTTTCATTGTCGCGTCGAAAGCGCGGCGCATGTAGTCCACGCGGGCTTGCGGCACGCCGGGCGGCACGAAGAAGGGACGTCCGTACTCGAGGCGTCCGACCATGAGCGCCATCGCGCGCCGGTCCGACTCGGTTTTGGCGACATCGAAGATCGTTGGGACATTAAGGAGGTCGGGATGTCGCTCGAAATTGAAATGCACGATGGGAATGATTTTCTTTTCATCGACCCAATTCTTGTTCAGCGTCTTGAGGCTGAGCCACGCGTTTGCGCCAATGCCTTGCAACTCGCCACGCTCCATCGCGAGGTGAATGTCCGTCGTGCCCTTGTAGCCAGAGATGATCTTGTATTTGAGACCGAGCAACTTGGCGGCGACGATCGGATATTCATACTGCGTCGTGCCTGGCGTGGTGGCGCCGACCACGATCTCTGTGGTCATCAAATCGGCTAGCGTCTTCACGGGAGCCGTGTGCCATACATACGTGATCTGCGTGTCGCGGTTGGTGCTGCCGAGCCAGTTGAATTTGCGCGGATCGAACTGAACAACCTCCGGCGTGAACAGCGCTGCCGACGGCATGCCATTGATTGCTGCGCCAATGACGCTGCCGTCCTTCGGCGCTGTATTGTAGAGCGAGTTCGCCATGATGACGCTGCCGGCGCCTATCTGGTTTTGCACCACGATTGTCGGGTTGCCTTTCAAGTGCGTCGGATAGTGACGTGCAAACAGACGCGCGTTCAAATCGTAACCCGCGCCAGCGGACGAGCCAACAACGAGGCGTAATTGCCGATCCTTGAAGAAAGCAGCTTCGTCGGCGGATGCGCTGATGAATGTCGCGCCGCAGATGGGCGCGGTGAACGCAGCAACCACCAGCAGACCTTGTGTGAGTTTCATGACGTCCTCCCGTCGCCGCGCATTCTCTGTCGCACGCGTCGACACAATAGCAAACTGGAGCGAGGGATAAAGCCTCAAATCATCGCGAAGATGCGGCCGGGCAATTTTTGCGTTCCTTGCCAGCCAAGCAAGCGCAAGGTTTCCCAGATCATAACCTGATTGCTGGTGATGACCGGACGCCCGAGGCTTGCCTCCATGTTATCGATGAGGCCAATGCAGGCGATGTTGGCGCAGGAGAGGAACAGTGCATCAAAGTTCCTGTGAGGCAGCGCGGCGACTTCCGCGCTCCAGAATTCGGGCGGCGTCGCGCAATAGGCGTCGCTGCCGCCCCGGTCGCATCCTTTGGCGTATGCGATATCGACGCCCGCTTCGTCGAAGAAGTGTGTCTCTTCTTCGGTCGCCTGTTGGCTGTATGGGGTGACCAGTGCGATGCTCCTGGCTTTGAGGGCCGAGAGCGCGTTCATAACTGCGGTCGATGTTGTTGCAAACTTCGGCGCACCGCTGCGGCGCAATGCTTCCAGGAGAGCCGTCTCGCCGTCGCTCCCCTCGGACATCGAGTTTGCCGTGCAGTGAAATGCAATGACCTCGCACTTGGCGTCAAGGAGTTCTGTGCAGGCTCGCTCCACATCGGGAATAAGTTCATTGAGTGGCTTTCTGTTTGGTCCTGTCATGCGCAAGCGATTGATGTGCCCCACCACGCCGTCAGGATAGAAACCGAGCATCTCCTGTTCGACCATGCGGTTTGACGATGGAATGATGAGCCCGACCCGTTGCGGCACTTGCGTCTCCCGATGTTTTCTTCGACGCCATGCTAGGGCGTGATGAGCCAGCGCGCAACGCCCGCGTTCGCGTTGACGCATGTGGGGCGCTGAACTATGGTCTTGCTCAAGAAATAACGCTGCGAAATGACAGCGGTTGCCGGGAGGACTGCCATGCGTAGCACATTCAAGTTGGCAATTGTGAGCTCTGCTGCGATGACAAGCTTATCGCTTGCGGGCGGCGCCAGCGCAGATCCGATCGCTGAGTTTTACAAGGGCAAGACAATCTCTCACATTGTTGGCGCAGGTGCCGGCGGCGCGTATGATCTTGTCTCGCGCACGGTGGTTGCGCATATGGGAAAACATCTTCCGGGCGGGCCCATTTTCATGGTGTCGAACATGGTTGGCGCATCCAGCCTGACCATGATGAATTATCTGACAAACCCCGCCCGCAAGGACGGCACGATGATGGGGATGACTAACCCGAACATCGCGCTGGAGCTTCCGTTGAAGATGCTGTCCAAAGGCGGTGGAAAAACACTGTTTGACGTGAGCAAATTGCAATGGATTGGCTCGCCGCTGCAGCAGCCTCATGTTCTGTGGGTCTGGCATACGGCGCCTGCAAAGACGTTCGAAGATCTCAAGACAAACAAGGTGATTTTGGGATCAACGGCTGTGGGTGGAGATAATTATACTCTCCCGTTGATCCTCAACCGGCTGATGGGCGCGAAACTGGAAATCGTGTCTGGCTACAAGGGTCAGGCTGAAATCTTCACTGCGGCTGAGCAGGGTGAAGTGCAGGGCAATTCCGCGATTCTACCGAACCTGACCTCCGCAAAACCAGACTGGTTCACTGAAAGAAAGGTGCGCGTGCTTGTGCAGTTTGGCACTGAGCGCATGCGGCAGTTGCCGGACGCGCCGACGGCGATAGAGCTGGCGACGTCGCCCGCTGACAAAGCTATGTTGCGTTTTTACGCCCGCAAATTCAGCATGGCGTATCCGTTCGTGATGGCCGCAGAGGTTCCGCCTGATCGTGTGACAGCGATGCGTGCCGCTTTCGACGCGACCATGAAGGACCCAGCCTTTCTGAAAGACGCAGCGAGACTGGGGCTGGATATCGATCCCTTCAGCGGCTCTGAGATGGATGCGTTGATCAAGGAACTGGCCGCCGCGCCAAAGGACATCGTCGACCGGGTGGCCGAATTCATCGAGATGCCCAAGAACTGATTGCAGCAGACAACTTGAAATGAATGGCGTCGTCAGCGCCGACCGTGTCGGCATGTATAACTCCAGCGCTCTCAAGATCGGGCTATTCGGCGCCAATTGCTCGTCAGGACGCTGTGTAACGCTCGCAGAAGAGCGCTGGTCAGGATCGTGGGAAGACGGGCTCGGGTTGGCGCGGATGGCGGACGATGTTGGCATCGATTTCATGTTGCCCATAAAACGTGGGAAAGGCTACGGCGGCGACACAGACTATCAAGGCTCGAGGCTTGAAACGGTGACGTGGGCATGCGGTCTGCTTGCTTCCACAAAACGCATCACTGTGTTTGGCGCCGTGCTCAGCGGCATAGTATTTCGTTCGTGAATTATCAGCACGAATTGCCGTTCTTTGCAGCCGAAGTCTTGCCGCGCCTGGAGCGGATGGGTGTGCGTGCGCGGCCGGCTGCCTAGTGGCTGGACTGTATGTGGTTGCGCACGACGGGGTAGATTTGCTTGTCCCAGCGCTTGCCATTGAACACTCCGTAATGTCCTACGCCCGGTTGCAGATGGTGTGACTTCATGTAGGGGCGCAGGCCTGTGCAAAGGTCGTGGGCGGCCACCGTTTGACCCATGGCGCAAATGTCGTCGCGCTCGCCCTCGATGGTCAGCAGGAATGTCTTTCTAATGGCTGCAGGCTCGACCAATTCGCCCTTGTAGGTGAGCGTCCCGGTTGGCAGCGCATATTCCTGGAAGATGGTCTTGATCGTCTCCAGATAGAAGCTGGCATCTAGATCCATTACTGCAAAGTATTCCTCATAGAAGAGCCGTATCTGTTCCGCTTTCGCCGTGTCGCCCTCCACGCGGCAGCGGTACATTTCTGCGAAGGACTTTGCGTGTCTCTCCGAATTCATGCTCATGAACGCGGCGAGTTGGACGAAGCCCGGATACACCCGGCGCCCAGCGCCTGCGAGGCCGCTGGGCACGGTGCTGATGAGATTTTTCTCGAACCATTCGATTGGCTTTGACATGGCCAGTTCGTTCACGCCTGTCGGCGATATGCGCGTATCGATGGGGCCGGCCATAAGCGTCAGACTGGCGGGCTGCAGCGGGTCGTTCGCTTTCGCCATGATGGCGGTGGCGGCTAGTGCGCCCACCACCGGTTGGCAAACAGCAACGACGTGGGTGCGCGGGCCAACCTGACGGATGAATTCGATAATGTGCTCGGTATATGTGTCAAGCGTCATCACGCCTTCGCTCAAGGGAATGTCACGCGCGTTTTGCCAGTCCGTTACGTAGACATCGAAATCCTGCAGCAGCGTCGTGATCGTCGCTCGCAGCAATGTGGCAAAGTGGCCGGACATGGGGGCGACAAGTAGAACATGGCTGCGGTCATCGGTATCGACGCGGGAGAATTTCACAAGATTGCAAAAGGGTGTGCCGCTCAGGACCGTTTCGCGAATGTCGACAAGGTCGCCATTCGCTCCGCGTATGTGTTTGATGTTGAAGTCGGGGCGGGTGTGAGTGAAGCCTGAGATTTCGCCGAGCTCAAACACAGCTCCAAAGCGTCGCCATGTCGCCCATGGCGCATCGGCGCCCCAAATCCGGAAATAACGTTCCAGCCCGGACGCCATTTTGCGAAACTGGGAACCGACCCTGTCGTAGGCGAAGTAGGTGTCGTAGAGCATGGCCGATGGGCCTTTCCGGTCGGGTGCTTTCAGGTCGTGCAATCGGTATGCCATCGCATCGGGGCAAATTGGTATGCAGATTGCTTGAGTCGCTTGAAACGAGGCCCCGGTCATGCCGAACATCACACTGACAATCAGCAGCAAGACCTATTCGTCGTGGTCCCTGCGCGGCTGGCTGATGACAAAGATGTCCGGTCTTTCCTTCGAGGAAATTGTGACCGCGCCGGGGGACGCGTCCGCGCGGGCTGAAATCCTGCTTCTGTCCCCCTCAGTACTCGTGCCGTGCCTTACCTATGATGGATTTCGCATCTGGGACACGATGGCGATCGGCGAGTTTCTGAACGAGATTGCCCCTTCTGTAGGCTTATTGCCTGCTGATCTTCTGCCGCGTGCTCATTGTCGAGCCATCTGCCAGGAAATGCACTCAGGGTTCGGGTCCCTTCGCGCCGCCTTGCCGATGAATTTGAAGGCAGACATTCCGGGCTTCAAGGTTTGGTCAAAGGCCCAGGCTGATATCGACCACATCACCGAAATCTGGCGCGACTGTCTTGGCCGTTACGGCGGCCCTTATCTCTTTGGCCAACCCACGCTCGCCGACGCCATGTACGCGCCCGTCACGACGCGTCTCAAGACGTACAACGTCGCAGTTGATCCGGTCAGTCAGGCGTATTGTGACCTCATTCTCTCCTGGGCGCCGATGCAGGAATGGCGCGACGGCGCCATGCTGGAAAATGAAGAGATCGAAGAGCTCGAGGTCGAGTTCTAAGACAACCGAGGGCTCACCATGCTGGAAAGATCAGCCACCGAGTTTTCGCATGTAAAACCCGCCGACACCGAGTGGAAGGGCGGCGGGCTCAGAGACTTCTTTGTTTACCGTGATCTTGGCGTGGCCACAGCCACGCACGGCAAGGTTGTCGCCCATCTGGTCAAGGCGAATGAGCCGCCGGAAGAGGGCACGGGTTGGCACTTTCACGTCGCCAACTTTCAGATCGTCATCATGATGAAGGGCTGGGCCCGCTTCATGTACGAGGACAAGGAATACCTCGTGGAGGCCGGTGACTGCGTGCACCAGAAGCCCGGCATCGTTCACTATCTTTTCGATTATTCCCCAGACATGGAATATCTTGAGATAGTTTCGCCTGCAGATTTCGGGACGGTTCCGGCCGAAGG
Source organism: Hyphomicrobiales bacterium (assembly GCA_031428455.1). Taxonomy (GTDB): domain Bacteria; phylum Pseudomonadota; class Alphaproteobacteria; order Rhizobiales; family Beijerinckiaceae; genus Terripilifer. The sequence goes on from JANPPJ010000094.1 coordinate 13,219, forward strand.
GCCATGCCCAATCCCGAAGCCGACGGCATGGCCAAAATAGCGGGCCTAATCCGATAGTTACACCGACGACGCTTTTATCCTGCCTGCCTCCATGGTATCGAGGCAAGCGTCGTTACCTGCAATAAAAGGCTGACCGCGTGTCCATACTTGTCGCACTGCATCACGTCACGCATTACAAATACGACAGGTTGATCAACATCGGGCCACAGATCATCCGGCTGCGCCCGGCCCCCCATTGCCGTACGCGTATTCCCAGCTATTCGCTCAAGATCACGCCCGCCGAACACTTCATCAACTGGCAGCAGGATCCACACGGTAACTGGCTGGCGCGCCTTGTATTTCACGAAAAGGCGACCGAGTTCAAGATTGAAGTCGATGTGACGGCCGAGCTGGCTGTCATCAATCCGTTCGACTTCTTTATCGAGCCCTACGCCGAGAGCTTTCCTTTCACCTACGCCGATGAACTCAAGGTTGAGCTTGCTGCGTTCATCGAGCCCGATGCCGACGGTCTCCTGCTCGACGCGTTCGTCGCCAGCATCCCGCTTGATACGCGCAAGACGATCGACTTCCTCGTTGAGCTGAATGCTCAATTACAGCGCGACATTCGCTACGTTGTACGCATGGAAACGGGCGTACAGGCGCCCGACGAGACGTTATTGCTCCGCTCTGGCTCTTGCCGTGATTCCGCGTGGCTGCTCGTGCAGGTGCTGCGGCGTCTGGGCCTCGCTGCGCGATTTGTCTCTGGCTATCTGATTCAGCTGAAGGCGGACGTTGATCCGCTGGAAGGCCCCAAAGGCACCGACAAGGACTTTACTGACCTTCACGCATGGACTGAAGTCTACATTCCCGGGGCGGGCTGGATCGGGCTTGATCCCACATCAGGCCTGATGTGCGGCGAAGGCCACCTGCCGTTGTGCGCGACGCCTCACTTCCGCGCTGCTTCGCCCGTGAGCGGCGCTGTTGACCCGGCCAATGTCGAGTTTGGGTTCGAAATGCATTTGACGCGGATGCGTGAAGCGCCGCGCGTCACCAAGCCGTTTTCAGATGAAGCGTGGGATAAGCTCAACGCGCTTGGGCTGCGCGTTGATGCCGATCTTGATGCAAGCGATGTGCGCCTCACCATGGGCGGCGAGCCCACCTTCATTTCGATTGATGATTTCGAGGCGCCAGAGTGGAATACGGCTGCTGTCGGTCCGACAAAGAAAGCGCTGGCGGACAAGCTTATCCGCCGCCTGCTGGACCGCTTTGCTCCCGGCGGTTTTCTTCATTACGGGCAAGGCAAGTGGTACCCGGGCGAGAGCCTGCCGCGCTGGGCGCTGGCGCTTTACTGGCGCAAGGACGGCAAGCCGATCTGGCAGAACCCCGAACTTGTCACGCGTATCGGCGAGACGAAGACGCCAAGCATAACCGAGGCTGAAAAGCTGACGTGCGGCGTGGCGACAAAGCTCGGCCTAACCGCTGATTGCGTGATCCCCGCCTACGAGGACACTGCACACTGGTTGCTCAAGGAAGCTGATCTGCCGGTCGGGGTCGATCCATCCAATCCGCGTATCGACGACCCCGAGGAGCGTGCGCGCATGGTGCGCACGTTTGAACGCGGGTTATCGCTCCCCACTGGTTTCGTGCTCCCCGTGCAGCGCTGGAATGCTGTTCCCGGACGCAACTGGCTGAGCGAGCGCTGGCCGCTGAAACGAGGCAAACTGTTTCTGGCGCCGGGAGATTCGCCGGTTGGTCTTCGGTTGCCGATGAACTCGCTGCCATGGGTTCCGCCATCGGTCTATCCCTTCATTCATCCGCAAGATCCGCTTGAAGAGCGGGGCGAACTTGTCAACCCCTCACACCTGCAGGCGATTGTGCAGGGTGAAGCAGTGCGCCCGCCATATAACGTGATGGGCCAGTCGCTCGAAGACGCCAGCGTGCGCACAGCGATGACAGTGGAGCCACGCGATGGCGCCCTGTGCGTCTTCATGCCGCCGGTTCCGAAGATTGAGGATTATCTTGAATTGCTCACCGCCGTGGAAGCTACGGCGCGCGAACAAGGTCTGCCAATCCATGTAGAAGGCTACCCGCCGCCGCAAGATCCACGCATCAATGTCATCAAGGTCACGCCTGATCCTGGCGTGATCGAGGTCAACATTCATCCTGCGGCTTCTTGGCCAGAGGCTGTCGCAAACACAACTGCTATTTATGAAGAAGCGCGCGAGTGCCGACTGGGTACTGACAAGTTCCTGACGGACGGGCGCCACACTGGCACGGGCGGCGGCAACCACGTCGTGCTTGGTGGCGCGGACCCGCAGAACTCGCCATTCCTGCGTCGGCCCGACATGCTGAAAAGCCTCGTGCTGTATTGGCAGCGGCATCCTTCGTTGTCGTACTTGTTTTCAGGCTTGTTCATCGGGCCGACCAGTCAGGCGCCGCGCGTCGATGAAGCGCGCCACGAAGCGCTTTATGAACTGGAAATTGCGCTGGCCAATACGCCGGGGCCGAACGACAGGGGCTTTCCGCTCTGGCTTGTCGACCGGCTCTATCGCAATCTGCTCGTCGACGTGAGCGGCAACACGCATCGCGCCGAAATCTGCATCGACAAGCTTTATTCACCCGACGGCCCGACCGGGCGTCTTGGCCTTGTGGAGTTTCGCTCTTTCGAAATGCCACCCGATGCGCGCATGAGCCTCGCCCAGCAATTGTTGCTGCGCGCGATCATAGCGTGGATGTGGCGTGAACCGCAGGAAGGTAACCCCGTTCGCTGGGGCACGACGCTGCATGATCGCTTCATGCTGCCGCATTTTGTGTGGGAGGATTTCCTTGATGTCCTCGGAGACCTGCGTCGCGCCGGTTATTCATTTGAACCAGAATGGTTCGAGGCGCATCGCGAGTTCCGCTTCCCGCTGTGTGGCCGGGTTGAGCATGGCGGGGTTGAGCTTGAGGTTCGTCAGGCGCTGGAGCCGTGGCATGTGATGGGCGAGGAAGGCGCTGCCGGGGGCACAGCGCGCTATGTGGACTCGTCGGTCGAGCGTCTGCAGGTTCGCGCAAGCGGCTTCGTGCAAGGGCGCCATATCGTGACGTGCAACGGTCGGCGCATGCCAATGACAAGCGCTGGGGCGCAGGGCGAATTTGTGTCAGGTGTCCGGTTCAAGGCATGGCAGCCATCCTCTGGCATGCACACCACCATTCCCATCCATGCACCGTTGACGTTCGACGTTCTGGATACATGGAGTTCGCGTTCGCTCGGCGGCTGCATGTATCATGTGACGCACCCTGGCGGGCGCAGTCATGATACATTCCCGGTCAATTCCTATGAGGCCGAGGCGCGACGCAGCGCACGTTTTCAGGAGTACGGGCACACGCCGGGCCGCATGACGACGCCCCGCGCGGAAGTGACAGGCGAGTATCCGTTGACTCTGGATCTGCGACGGCCCGTTGGCGTTTGACGCCAGGGGCTTGGCGCTTCGTCTATAACAGGTCGGGTGTTTTGTGCTTGACACCTGACGGCCAAGTTTACGTCATCTTTCTCGTGTTTTGAGGATGACGCCAAACTAGCATAGTGGGCTTTCTAGTTGGCGCCGGAGGCGGGCGAATGGGAATGAAGCATCGGGTATCTGCTGTGGCTATACTTTGCGTCGCGTTTGCCAGCAGCGGTCCACAAGCTGCGCATGCGCTGGAGTGTGATCTCTTCAAGGCGAGCTACACCCCGCTCGACCCTGAGGATGACATGAGCGCAGAGGCGGGCACGCAGAACAGGTATTCAGCCAAGCATGTAAAGAAGCGATTGCGCTTCAATCAGGCGCCGTTTGCTTTCCGCATATCAGAAGCAAATCAGAAAGTTTCTTACGACTTCGGTTTTGCTTTCGCCAATGGATATGGCGGTACGTCGCTCGTGTTTGCAGGCGCAAGTGATAGAACCACCGGGCATAAGATGAATGATAGCGACCCATCATCGGCCATCATGTACTTTGACGAAAAATTAAAGCAGGTTCGCCCTGATTGGGCGACGGGCGGAACCGCTCCACAATATCTCGTTATGCCAAACATAGGTTTGGCGTTCTGGTACTGGGGTCCAAGCCGTAATTTTGTGCCGCCAGCGGGCATGTGGAAACTGACGTCTTGCGAAGCTTGAGCGGTGGGCTCTCTGATTGAGCGGTATCGTCTGCCTCGCTGGCGTGCCTATCTAATCAGGGTCTGACAGGCACCGCGACCGGCCAGAATGACAGTGAGAGTGAGCCTGCCTCAAGCGGCAGTCGCGTTCCGCTGCGCGACGCGCCCGAGACAATCTGATCCAGATCATCAGCCTCAAGCATGCTGCGCGTCGTGCCTCTTGCGCTGTCGTTATAAGCCGTCATCGCGCATAGATTTGGAAACGAGACATCGCCTTCAACGAAGGGAATGGCGGCAACGAAAACTCCGTTGGTCGTCGCGGGCGCCAGTGCAGGTTTGATCGTTTGTGGAGAATAGGGGACTTCAAATGTGAGCCTGCGGCCTGGCTCAAGCCGATCCGCAACAGTGAGGCCAAAGGGACACTTTGGTCGTCGCGGGAAGACGTTCCACGAGTCGTCCAGAAAGAACACAGCGGGTGTTATGGTTTGACGACTGTTATTTTCGATTGTCACGGTTATCCTGTCGCAAGTGGTGACGGGTTGGCCTTCCCGCAGCGCCTCTCCGCCGTCGCCGCCAAACACGCAATCTTTGCCCGCAGCGCCGAGTTTGTAGCGGCGCCCATCGATTTCAGGACGTATTGGACGGCCGCCGCGCCCACTTGACGCCAGTTCTAGTCGTTGAAGCGTCAACACTTGTCTTGCGCGAAGCAGCGCGCGCGCAATGGCTGTCTCCATAGCTTCCGTGCTGGCCTGTTTAAGAGTCACGCTGGGCCCAAACTCCGCGTGCACAGGGTCGGCTCCATTGGGCATAAAGCGCGTCTTGTCTTCGTCAATCCACGTCACAAGGTCAGGTGAGCTTTCATCGAACCCGATGCGGCCCTTGAGCACACCTTCAACCGTGTTGCGCAGCGCCGCTTCGAAAATGGCGCGCCGCTCGTCTGACGCTGCGGGCGCATTGGGGCGTGTGCGCGGCGCGCTTATTTTCAGGATCGCGCCCGGAGCAGGCTTTAACAACCGTGCGTAAACAGCTTTTGCAGGGAAAGCGCCACGCTCGTTGCGGGGGCAATTGGATTTTGTCGGGTCGCATCCGGCACGCAGCAGTGCGATCCGTGAGCGAAGGGAGTTCGCTTCTGTGACGATGGCGTTCGCGACAGGCTTCGCGTCTTCGCTCAGTCCATCGAAGAGAGCGAAGATGGCGCCTTCTTCCACACCCTCAATCTTGCCCGCATGAAGCACGCCATCGGCTACGCGCCACGCTGCCTGCGTTGCGTCCCTGGTTGAACCGACGAGCGTTGCATCCAGCCCATCACCTTCAAAACTTGGCGTCTGTTTTGCTAGAAGCGCTGGATCGGCGCGCAGGAGACGGCCCGTTTCCACCATTAGCTGGCGATAGGTCAGGCCGTCAGCTCGCTCCATCGCGCGCGCAAGCGCCATTGTAAAAATTGAGCCCCACGCCCGCTTTTCCAGCGGGATGTTTGGCGGCAGGGCTACTTCGCGCGCGGCCTCATCAGGCTGCGACGCGTAAAATGCAATCAGTCGACCTGAGCCATCCGGCAATTTTGGAGACTCGGCGAGCGGAAGCGACTGGTCGGGCGTGAGCGATGAGGCGACGGAGATACCGACGTCTTCGGGCGTGATCATCTTGTCGCGCACGCCTTCACCGACTGCGCGCGAGGCGGAACCTGAAAAGCAGGAATCAAGGATGAACCACACGTCAGCGCCAGCGGTGCGGATTGCATCGAGCCGCTCGCCCAATTCATATCCAATAATCGCGTTCTGAAACCTGGCGCCTTGCATCTGCGTGTCGCGCGGCAAGAACAATTGATCCATGCCGTCAGCCTTCGTGCCCGGCCGCGCGGCCTGACGCGAGCCGTGGCCGGTGCCGTAGATGATGATGAGATCGCCCTTCGCAGCGCCTTTGGCGAGCCTGTCGATTTCGCCCAGGATGGCTGCGCGAGTTGGTAGCGTGATTGATCCCTCCACCTTGTCTGCGAGCACGCGGATATCGTTGTCGCTGACGCCGCGCGCTTGTAAGGCGCTGCGGAAACGCTGCACGTCGTTGACCGGCGCGTTGAGGTTTTTGCCGGGCGGCAGACCGGGATATTCGCCAACGCCAATCAACAGTGCCTGCGTGCGCGCTTCGACAGCGCTGCTCGCGAGGATGTACGCAAAGGCTGCGATGACTACAGGTCTCATTCCGGCCTCCGCCCGTCCGCCAGCATTGCGCGAAGATTTACGGCGGCAGGATAATCCTGAGATTGCGCAGCGAATGTTGCGGCCAGCATCTCCATGCTGCGCGTCTTGTCCTCAAGCAGGTGGATCGCCCGCGCCACGTTCGCGAACTCTGGCGTTGGAGAGCCTGCTGCGATCCATTGAGGAAACACAGGAGCGGAGATAGTTACGAGGGCGCGTTTGGCCTCCCGCCCTGCGCTGTCGCGCACGGTCAGCACGAGGTCGCCGGAAGCTGTTTTTGGGATGATGATCGACACGGCCTCCGCCTCACTCGTCATCGTCGCCAGCGCCCGAATATCACGGTTGCGGTTTGCGGACTGGCCGATGATTTCGATCTCATAGGGCGCTGAGCTGCTCACCCATGAGAACCAAAGTTGTTGCCCTGCCACGACTTTCTGTACTGCGTCGCCGCCGATACGTATCTCCGGGGCGCCTGTGCGGCCGATCAGCGCCGCCGCATTGCGCGCTGGTTTTTGGCGAAACAGATCGCCGACGACCGACGCAATCGCAGAGAAGCGGCCAGATGTGGGTAATTCGCCTGCTATGCGGTGCGGCGAACGCGCAGCATCAATCACAGCCCGCTTGTCTTTCGCCGTCTCTATCGTGATCGAGCCTTCGGAAACTTCCAGAACATCGCCGTCAAAAAGCGATGTCCATATCTGGACGTCAATCAACTGACCCTCGCGTTTAAGGATGACGCCTGGGCGGCCATCGCCCTCGGGCGCATTTATTGCTGTCACAAACCCGGCAGGCGCGCGGTTACCTTGCGCCGACGCCATGTCAAAAGTTGCGAGCATGCATGCGATGATCGCGACAGCGCGCATGTTGAGTTGGCGCCAGCACAAAATTGTCATGCGTCGCTTTCTTTGAGGACCGATGCTGGCGCCTCTGGCGCGGGCTTTGGCTCGGGAGGATGTTTGAGGATCGCGCGCCAGCCAATCTGGCTCCATGCTTCGCCTATTTCGTAAAGGCTTTTCAGTCCTGCAAAGAGCGCAAGCAATGCGGTGGAAGTGAGCGCAATGGTCAATGCCGATGAGGGCGCCATGATGCGCCCCAGCAGTGCGAGCAACACCATCATGACGCTGATCACCAAAACGCCGGCGACGAGCGCGCGCAGCGGCCGCGTCATAAACGCCAGACCAGCGAAAATAGCCATGGCGATCAATGTTCGCACAAAGGACGGGATATGAGCGGCAGAAAGTGTTGCGGGAGCGCTGGCGATGGAATTGGCGATGATGAATGCGCCCGGCATGGGACCGAGTGGCGTCACGTGCGTATCAAAACTATCGAGATGACTTGAACCAATCACGATAAGACGTCCCGCGAAAATCTGATCAGATATAATGCGGGCAGGCGCCACGCTTCCATCCTGGCTGAGAAGAGTATGCGCGGGAATATGTCTAACCAGTGGCGTGCGCGCACCGCTTTGCTCCACCATGGTGAGGGGCGCATCGGCAGCGTTAGCGCCAAACAGAAACCAGATGGATGCCGACATATCCGGATTCCGCGGCCAGTTCGCGCTTTGTGAGCCATTGGCGCAGCGCTGCGCTGTGCGCACTTGCAGAAACTGATCGATGGACGCGCGCGCTGCGGCGCCACGCTCATGCAGCGCCAGCGCAACCAGTTGCGGCGACGCGTAACTCGCGCTTTTTGCGCCATCGCAGATCGTTTGACTGAGCTGCCAGCGCCTGATGACACGGTCGCCGTCCAGCGGCGCGACGCTGGAGACTGACAACACATTTGGTTTGTTTGCGGCGCTGTCATCAAGGATTGATGGCAAGGGGGTCAGATCGAGTTCCGTTGCGGGTTGCTTTCCATCGCCGTCGACAAACCGGCGCGCGTACATCAGCAAGGGCGCGGACTGCGGATAGCTTGCTACAAGGTCGACCAGCGCTGCGTCTGCCGCGAGGTTCTGCCCCGCGCGAGACGTATCAAGATCAAGAACGATGCCGCGCGCGTTCTTCGCAGCCGCAAGGCGGGTTAGATCTGCGATCAGATTGCGTGGCGTGCGGTCAGTGGCTCCCGCGCGCGCAAGCGTTGCATCGTCAATGTCGATAATCGTGACGGGGATGGCCTGTCGCGTTGCGCCGGACAGGACACTCGACCATCGGGCCATCACGTCCTTGTCGTTGAACACGCTCGACGCATTTGAAAGAATGTCTGTGTGCCCCAGCAGCGCAAGGCTCGCCACTGCAACGCCCAGCACGACGGATTTAACAGAGCGTGGTGTCATCATGGTCTTGAGGCGCGCTTGCAAATTCAGTTCTCCGCCGGGGCGCGCACATCGAGCGTAAACTGGCGCACCGGCACGCTGAATGCATCTTCAGGCTGTTGTTCGAACGGGTTGGCGTTTCGAAGAGATGGGTCGCCGACCGCAATCTTGTCGATCAATCCCAGCAGGCCTTTCCGCTCACCCTGATTGCGCAGGGCCACCATCGTCTTGCGTGCCGCCGCAAGGTCTGGCTGGATGAGATGACAAAGGTTCAACGCTGTCGTCTGCGTTCGCGGGATTGCGAAGACAAGCACGCGGTAGACGCCTGCATGAATGGGACCGGCGTCCGTCCATGTTTGAATGGGCGTCAGCGTAACAAGGGGACGGGTGGCTTTTGCCGGCGTGAAGGTGACGCAACCGTCTTGCCGCCACGTCCTTACTGGCAACAAAATCCCGCCCGTTGGCGTGAGATAGAAAATGCCAACAAAGAAGTCACGCTCACTGCGGTTTGTCACCGTTATACGCACTTGATCACAATGGCTGACGGGCGCGGGGTCGCCGCTGGCAATGACGATTGGCGCCGAGGGACGGGATAAATCCCCACACCTGCGCTTTGCATCAGCGCGACGGGCCGCATCCGTTTCTCGCAGGCTTTCGAGCGTGATCTGCACGTCGTCATTCGGAGTGCTGCCGAGCTGCGCCGCCGATGCGACTCGAATGAGATTTTCGGCGCGGGCTAGTCCAAAGAGCGCTTTTCGTAATTCCGTCGCGGCCTGATCGCGCGTTAGTCCTGCAAGGGGAATGGAGAGACTGCGCTCATAAGATTGTGGGTCGGTGATGAAGCGGCGCCCATCGTGTGTCAGCCAGATCTGGCCATCTTGCAGACGTATGTCGAGGTCTCGTTCTCCTGCCTGAACTACGTCTATGGCCAGGCCAGCATCGCCAGTTTTGAGCGCATCGGCTAGAAGGGCTTGCAATTGCGCGCGCGCGGTTTGTTCGCCCGCAACGATCCCGACTCAAAACTGTAACGCGACGCCCGGGGTTTCCACGCTCGCCCATAAGCTGGCTGCTGACGGTAGATTGGCCGAGGCTTCTGCGATGGCGCGCGCGGCATCGCCAGACGTTACCCGCGCCGAGCCGATACGCTTTGCGTCATCAAGCGGGCCGTCAAACAGGCCGACCTCTGACTCGGCGTCAAACCCATGCAGGGCGCCTGCATCAATCACCAGTCTGCCATCTTCCACAGTTGCAGGAAAACGGCGCGTATACTGCGCTTCGCCGCCCCCCAACGGCAGATCAAGATCGCCATCGAAGAACGGCAGCGGCGATTGCGCTATGGCCCCGCTGGAAGCGATATCCAGCGAGACGATGCGGGCAAGATCGCGGAACGTGCGGGCCCGTCCGCTGTTGAGCGCGCGAACCAGATGATAGGTGAAGACGCCAAAGCGTGGTGGTCCGCCGTTCGGTCCGGGCGCAAATTCGCCGCTGAACTGAAATTCGCGTTCGATGGCTTCCGTCCAGGAATCAACTGCGAAAAAGCCGATGAGAGAGGCCTTGGCGCTCATGTCTTTCACAAGTGCGCTGCGCTGTGGGGGCGCGCTTGCGTGGGCGGATCGCAAGGCAGGCGATGCGGGCACGCCTAATGCCTGAGGCGGTGTGCCGCGCGTCGTCACGGCGCCGGAGCGGGTGATTGTGCCGGCGTGACAGGCGTCGACAATTGCCCACACAATCGCGCCCTTCGCGCGGATGGCGTCGAGCGCGTCGCCGATCTCATCATCAACGACGCCGTTGCGGATGGTGCGCGCAATCGTGTCATAGGCGCCTGCGTCTTTTGGCAGAAGCACTTGATCGCGATCTCCCGCCTCCGGGCCTGAGGTCGCCGAGCGTTGGGTTTCGGGTTGCGTCGTGCCGTGACCGGAGTAATGAACGATCACGAAGTCGCCGGCTTCTGCGCGCGCGGCCAGATCGCGAAATCCGTCGACGATCTGCGCGCGCGTGGGCGGGGCGAAGGGCGTCGGTATAGTTGGCGCTTGCGGCAATCCTTCAGCCAGCACGCGCACATCGACGGGGTCGAAGCCATTTGCGGTGAGGTAGCGCCACAACAAGATCACGTCATTGCGGGGGCCGCTCAGGGATTTGATTGCGGGATCATCATAGTCCGCAACGCCGATCAGCAAGGCGTGCTTCCTTGCGTGAGCCAGGCTTGGCGCCACAAATACGCCGATGCATGACAGGAAGACCAACAGCAGCCTCAACATGGCTCGCAGGGTCTCCGGTTGGCGCATCCTGAATTCCCTCGTCGCTGGTCGGTAGCAGCGTAGTATAAGCCCGAGCATGGCCCTTACAAGGCGCGTCGAAACCGTGGCGCGGCGAAAATCTAGCGCGAAAGAAGCGGAAAGGTGGCGGCGATAGCCCCTGCCACCGCCAGCGCATTCGCGAGACCCGCGACGAAAGGATGTCCGGTCGCCGCATATGTCCAGCGGCTGAGCAGTCCGTAGACGACGAAATACGCGAGGATAAACGGCGTGATGTCCGCCAAAAAGAACAGGCGCTGGAAGTCGAGCGCAATTGCCAGCGCGAGCAATGTGACGAATGCAATCTTGTCGCTGCGTAGGCCATGCGCGCCGACTGACCGCCCCGTGTCATCCATTCATCCGCGAGAAAGAAGGGCATCGTGCCGATGATCATCGGACGGAGGGCGCTGACAAGGCGTTTACCCATCATTGTCCGGTTGCAATGATGGGCGCAAAATGCACATTTCAGGCAACAATTTTTCGGGGGAGGCGGCATGAGCAGCGGGCAGGACACTAAACGTTTCGTGGGGTCATGGCGGCTGGTTGAGACGACCCGTGACGGGAAAATACGGCCCGAACGCGGCGCTCATCCCACAGGCATCATTATGTACCATGAAAGCGGCTGGATGGCCGCCCAGATACAGCCGGATCGACCCCCACTTGTGCTGGGAGGCGAGGCCCCCACGCCGGACGAAGCTCTGGCGGCGCTGGATGGCTACACGGCTTATTTTGGCACTTATCAGGTCGATGAGACGCGCAAGGTGGTGACGCACAGGCGGACCGCAAGCGTGACGCCCGGTTGGCGTGAAAGACCGGCATTTGAGCGCGCCTATGAATTCGTCGGCGACAGCCGGGTCATCCTGAGGCCGGTGGGAAACAGAAACGAACTTGTGTGGGAGCGGCTGAAATAACCGCTCCTCTTCAAGCCCGCGCTTGAGTTGTCTCTATGAAGGAACCGTGCGACGTCGGTGCAAGAATATCCCTTCTCCCAAAAACGGTTCCGAGACGGTCAGCGCATTGGGCCCGTGAATGCGCGCAGCACGAACGGCACTGCAGCAAGCAGCATGGCTGTCGCTCCAGTCGCGGGGAGGCCATACCACTCGATGAGCGGCCCGGTCACCACGGCTGCAAAAACCATAGTCAAACCTGCAAACGTATCGTTCAGCCCGATCGCGCGGCCCCGCTCAGTTGTCGTGACCTGATCTGCAATGAAGGCCGTCGCAGCCACGTTGGCGGCCGCCCAGCCTACGCCGACAAGAAATGTGCCGATCGTAACTGTGATCATATTGGGCGTGAACGCCACCAGCGCCGCGCCGACCAGCGAAATGAAAACGCCGGGGAACATGATTTGGGAGCGGCCGATGCGGTCAGCCAGCTTGCCGAGCGGTATTGTGAAAGCAAACATGCCAACTGAATGAAACATGTGCGAGACAGCGATAGCCTGCAGCGAGTGCCCATGATGGGCCAGCACCAGCGAGGTCAGCACCATGACGATGGACATGTTGCCGTTGGCCGCGCAGTTCGAAATGATTGCGAGCCGCGTCGAAGGAATGCGCAAAAGCATCATCGCGCTGAACTCTTCTGGCTTAATTGTTGCGCGCTTCTCAGGCGCCTTGTAGTCGGGCCAGTACGCGCCGAGGTTCATGCCGATGACCTTCGGGTCCGGCTGCACAAACGTGATGATGATCATGCCTGTGACAATCAGGATGGGCAGAAAGAACCAGGGCAGGCCAAGCGGATCGAGGCCTGTGTGTTGCGCCACGGGCACCGCCACGAAAACCAGCGTCGGGCTGAGTAACAGGCCGCCAAGCGATCCAAGCGCGACATAGCCAAGGGCCTGTCCGCGCATGGAGGGCGGGAACATGTCGGTGGCGCCGACGCGCATTTGCTGGGCGCCGTTCATGCCCATGCCGAACGCAAGAAGGCCGATCACGAAAATCCAGATGCTTTGAAAGACCATCGCGCTGCCCAACGTGAGGGCGCCGACGAGCGCTAGACACAGACCGAAGAAGATGCCGGGTTTTCGACCAAACGTGTCCGTAATCTTACCCATGGGATAGGCGACGATGAAGCGGCTGATGCCGATTAACGCCACGGATAAGCCTGCGAGACCGGCCGATCCGGTGAGTGCAACAACCATCAGCGGACCAAAGCCGTAGCTGAATTGCATCCCCGCGCCGGTGAAGGACTGCGAAATCGAAAACAGGGCGACGTTGCGCTTGATCAGCGCCGGGATTTTTTGGGACATTTTCTTGTTCGAATCTCAGGTAAGGAAATTGGCGCAGGACTTGCTGACTGCGCGACAGCGGTCAATTTGTCTCCTTGCATCGGCGCAAGCCTTGCTAGAAGATTTGGGTACGCAAACGGTTGAAGCATCGGGAGCAAGATTGGATGATAGGCAGAGCGCAGTTTTATTCCGCACTGGCGGTCATTTCGACACTTATGGCGGCGGCGCCGTCCGTCGCGTCCGCCGATGCGGTGGCTGACTTTTATCAGGGCAAACGGATCACGATGGGCGTCGGCTCCGAGCCGGGCGGTGGATATGACGCTTATGCCCGCCTCGTAACGCGGCATATGGGCCGACTTATTCCCGGTAATCCGGGTTTTGTCATCCAGAACATGCCGGGCGGGGGCGGGCTGCGCGTCACCAATCATCTTTACAACGTCGCGCCCAAGGACGGAACGGCCATGGCTACAGTTCAGCGCGCGCTGTTGACCTCGCCGCTGCTGGAAGGTCGCAAGCTTCAGCTTCAGTTTGACCCGATGAAGTTCAACTGGATCGGCAGCTTGAACTCCGAGACAGGATTGATTGTCGTGTGGCACACAGCGCCGCACAAAACGATGGACGATCTGTTCAAGACGGAATTGCTTGTCGGAAGTTCCAGTCCTTCGACCGACTTTCTGCCGCTGTTTCTCAACAACGTGTTGAACACGAAGTTCAAGATCATTCCAGGTTACAAGAGTTCGACCGACGTCTACCTCGCGATGGAGCGTGGCGAACTTCAAGGGCGCGTCAGTACCGGTTGGGCCGGTGACAAGGACACGCTCGAACCGTGGATGAAGGATAACAAGGTTCGTTTCCTTGCGCAGCTCACGATGACGAAAAGTCCCGAGTTCCCAGACGTTCCGCTGATCCTCGATTTTGCGCGCACGCCTCAGGACAAGCAGGTGATGGAGCTTATTCTGGCGGCGCAACACTGGGGCCGACCTTTCGTCATGCCCCCAGATGTTCCGCAAGATCGCGTTGCGGCTGTTCGCAAGGCCTTCATCGACATGACGAAAGATGAACAGTTTCTGATCGAGTCCAAAAAGCTGCGCATGGACCTGGACATCGTGACTGGCGCGCAGATCGACGAACTGCTCAAGCGTGTGTATGCGACGCCGCCTGAGATCGTCGAAATTGCGCGCAAGGCTATTTCGGAGAGTCCGCGCTGACACGTCAGCGCGTTCCGAAATAACCGCTCTTGAGCCCCCAAAGCCAGAGGTGCACAAACTTCTCATTGTGCGCCTCCATAAAGCCGAAGTGGCCGTAGCGGGGGATCAGCACGACGTGATTGTTGCGGACCTTCGCCTCGCGATAGCGGCGCGCCATGTAGATTTCGCGCTTTTGCGGTATCTCCTTGCCCGCAACCCAGTGTCCCTTGTCGTTGTCGCCTACGAGGGCGAGGACAGAGATCGACTGCAGCCACGCGGCGTCGGGCTCTTGCAGATGGTCCACATATTCGCTGAGCGGTAGCCCTGTGCGAGGGGGATATTGCTCTAGCATCGTCGTGATGCCGCGATGCTGGTTGTCGCACAGGCTGGTCTTTATTTGCGAACGGAATTGGGTTGACGCCCAGGCGAACAATTCTTCCGGGCCACCCCATGTCGTGAGGTCCGGCGGATCTTCGTAGCCCGCTTCACGATAGGTGTGCGGCGAGCGGCGGGAGACATGATCGACGGCAAGCTCCGTGTACTTTTCGGCGCCGGTTTCCTCACGCCAAGCCTTGCGCCATCCGTCTGGTCCGCCGGTGCCGAAGTTGGTCAGTCCGATTACTTTGTTGCCGGGCGTAAATTGCTGCAGGGCGGAGGCCATCGGACCGCCGGTGGAGTGACCCCACACGAGAAGATCGCGTCCCGCCAGTTCCTGAGCAACGAGTTGGCCCGCGCCCTGAAGGATCGTGTTGAACGTGCATTTCAGGTTTCGATCAAGCGTCTCTTCGAGCGGCAGGTCCTGGTCCAGCAGGTAGATCGGCTGGCGTTCGGGGATTGGCTTCAGCCAACGCCCGCCTGGCGGATAATGACCGGGGTAAGTGATCGACAACACTGTAAAGCCTTGCGCTGCAAGCACGCGCGCCTGACCTGGCCGCCCGTCCGGCGTCAGATCAAATACGCTCTCGGAATCAGCGCCGCCGTGAAAGAAGACAAAGGCGAGGCCTGCGTCGACCTCTCTGGCGGGCGTATATAGCGAGCCGTGGATGTCCCACTCATAACCGTTGCGCGCGTACCGCGTCGTGACTTCACGATGCGTGAAAGTCGTCGGCGCATAAGCGGGGTTCACCGACAGCCACTCGTCCCAATCGAGGCGAACGAGCACGTCGGCGCCCGCCAGACCGTTCAACATTGTTTTCACGCCGGCGGAAGGCTCGGTCACGTCGATCTCCTGTTGCGAACAATATAGCTTATGGATGCACGGTTTCGGTGAACCAGTCGGTCGGCAGTGAATGGCCCATGCCCTGTTCGACTGCACGCTTGTAGATCACGGAGCCTGCGGCTGCGAACTGATAACCCATTCCAAGGTTGTTGAGGAAGCAAGTTACTTCCTCTTCATTTTCGCGCCCCTTGACGTGGCCTGCAATCAATTCGGGAAGCGTGGGGAATTTGGTGAAGTCGAGCTGGTTGGCGGAGTTCCAGCCTGCGCCCTTGGTGTTTTCGCGGAAGTTGGCGCCCTTGGCCACCACGAGGATTGGCGAGGTGTCGTGGGTGTGAACGCCGACCTTGTGCGCTGCGCGCACGGCCGCCGGTTCAATCTCCGGTTTCTTGATGGAGGAGATATGCATGCCCGGCTCAATCCAGCGTGCGAAGAAAATCGGGTCGAGCGCGTTCGAGCCGCACATCACGACATCGGCGCCCTTCACTGCGTCCTCTGGTTGTTCGACAGACTTAACCTCAATGCCGAGCAGTTCCGTCATGCGTGCGGAGAAAGCCTCGCGGTTTTCGCGGTTGGGGGAGAAGCACCGGATGGCCTTGATTTTGCGCACGGCGCAGATGGCGGTCAATTGCGTCTCTGCCTGCCAGCCAGAGCCGAGGATCGCCACCGTCTCGACGTTCTCGCGCGCCATGTATTTCACGCCAAGGCCGTTCGTTGCGCCGACGCGCATGCGCTGCAGCACGCCGTCGGGAAAGATCGCCAGGGGCTCGCCATTGTGCGTGGAAAAAAGCAGCACGAGGCCCACGTAACGATCATTCGGCGCGGCAGGCACTTTCACGCGGCGGCGTGTGTTGCCGATCATCGGGTTTGTGATGATGTCCGAATTGATGCGAATGGCGCCAACGCCCAGTTTCGGCACCACGCCGTCCATAGACTTGAGGCCGTAGACTGCCTCTTCGCTGTAGCTTGTGGGCGTGATGCAATCTGAACGCTGGCGCGTGATGCCGCGACCTTCCGCCATTTCAACGTAGGCGTCCTCAAGCGCCTCGATGCACTCCGGCATGATCAGCAACTTCTCGACATCTTCATTAGAGAGGATGAGGGTCATGGTGGCGTTCTCCCGGCGCAGGCTCTCGCCGCCGCGCATGTTGATTTTGGTAGCTTCGAGCTTCCACCTTTGTAAAGAGCCTGTTGCTTCACGACAAGTCTTCCCGCCATGCTTCATTGACGATGCGCGTCGCGGCGTTCAAAATTCGGCCTTGAGATAGCAGTCTTCCACCAGGAGCCAGACATGAAGCCGCGCCGATACGGTCCCTTCCCATACTCACCCATCATCGACCGCCCCAAACGCCGTTGGCCGAACGGCGCGCGCGTGGCGCTGTGGGTCATCCCGAACATCGAGTTTTTCGCCCTTGATGAGCAGGTGCCTGCTGCAGCTGGCGGCGGGGCCAAGGCGCCGGATGTCCCCGCCTGGGCGGCGCGCGATTATGGCAACCGCGTCGGGGTGTTTCGCCTGATGGATGTGATGAGCCGATATGGCGTGCGTGGCACGGTCGCGCTTAACAGTGATTTGTGCGTGGAGCATCCTCGCATCATCGAGCGCTGCGGCGAGCTGGGCTGGGAACTCATGGGCCACAACGAAAGCAACACGCGTCGGCTCAATTCGGTGCCGCCTGAGGAAGAGGGGGGCGTCATACGCCGCACCGTCGACGTCATCTCCAAGGCCAGCGGGCAAAAGGTGAAGGGGTGGCTCTCATCAGGCCTCAGCCAGACGTGGAACTCACTGGATCACCTGATCGACTCTGGTGTGGAATATGTTGCGGACTGGGTCAACGATGACCAGCCTTACACGATGACGCTGGAGAATGGCCGGAAGATCATGTCGATCCCCTACACGCTACAGCTCAACGACAAGCCTGCGTTCGAGCAGCGCAACATGAGCGCGGATGAGTTTACAACGATGGTCTGTCGGCAGTTTGATGTGTTGTGGGAGGAGGGCGGCGAGCGCGCCACGGTGATGGCGATCGCGCTTCATCCCTACATCATCGGCGTGCCGCATCGCATTGGCGCGATGGACGAGGCGCTTGCGTATATCTGTCGCCATGAAGGCGTCTGGCTTGCAACCGGCGCCGAGATTGCTGACGCGGGTAGGCAGATGGGTATGTGACGCAGGCGAGTCGGGCTAGTCACGCAGATCAGGCAAATCACGCATCAATGCGCCGTAGCCATCGCGCGGCGCATTGACACGGAGGCGCTTCATGATCTCCCATGCCTTGGAGGCCACAGCATGCACGACGGGCACGCCAAGGTCGCGCTCAAGCGTCTCGATGATGTCGAGCGTGCGCCAGCCCGAGCCCTGGATGTAAATAACATCTGCGCCCGGGTTGGCGAGAAACAGTCGCTTCACATGCTCATACAGCGCATGGGAGGAAATCTGTCCGACAGCCTTGAACGGCGCTTCGAGCGGCGCCATTGCGAGCACATCAAAGCCCGCCTCCTGTAAATACTTCACAACGATTTCGTTCTGGATCGCGGAATAGCTGGCGCCGACCACTTTCTTAGCGCCCAAGGCGCGGAACGCCGATACATGGTTGGAGCCCGCGGTGAAAAATTGCGCGTTGTATTTATCGCTCCATGCATCGAGTTGACGCCGCTCGCCCTCAAAGCCCAGCAGCATGAAGGGTGGAGCGCCTGCTGGATGGATGACCTCACAGCCAGCCTTGGCGAGCCGCACAATATCGCGCTCATAGAACGCCAGCGATTCATGAAACTCTTCGACTTCTCCGCGCTCGATGTCCAGGTAGAGCGTCACCACACCCAAGCCATCGGGCAGCAGGCGGATCACTTCTTCGGGCGCGCCGGGTCGCATGGTCGGCATGATCATTCCGGCGACGCCGCGCCAGCTTGAAAAGCTCATGACGCCCTCACTTGTTCATGATTTGCTTGAAGCGCTCGATCACGCTGGGCGGCGTCGACGCCATGCGCTTGATGAGATCCTGCACAGCCTCGCCATCAATAGGGCTTACGTCGAGATTCAGCTTCTGCGAGTCCGCCAGAAACTCAGTGTCCTTGTGCGTCTTCATAAAGGCTTGGCGAAGTAATTTCAAACGGTCAGCTGGAACTCCGGGCGGGGCTGCGAAGGGGAGCGCCATGAAGAACGGCGCTTCGGCCAGTTCGATAAGCGCGCGATCCTCTTCCGTTGCAGCCGCTTCTCGCGCCGTTGGCGTATCGGGATAATCGGGATGTCGCGTCGTTCTGCCAAATTGCACCACTGCTGCAATGCGCTTGCTCTCAATGAGATCACGCTGTCCCGCCAGAATGGACGAAAGGCCCATGATGGTGCTGTCGAGTTCGCCCGTCTGCAGCGCGAGAATGATCGGCGCGGCGCCAGCGTAACCTTTGATAACCGCGAGATTGAGGCCGAGCACTTCGCGGGCGATATTTCCAAAAGAGAGATTGCTGGAGCCCGGCCCGCCCGCGCCGAAGTTGACCCGCTTTTGTGATTTGCGCACCTGCGCAAACGTCGTGTCGCCGAAATCTGCGCGCACGAAGAGCAGATACGCGTCATCTGAATAGGAACTGGAGCTTCCCAGCCAATTGAAGAGCGCGGGATCAAACTGCGGGCCTTGCTCGCCAAGCACCGCCATCTGCGGCGCGACGCGGCCCATGATGCCAATGGTTGTGCCATCGCGCGGGGCGACGTTGTACAATTGATTGGCCTGCGTAAGTCCGCCTGCGCCCGGCACATTGCGCGCGACCATAACTGGCGAACCCGGTATGTACTTGACCATGTAGCGGGCGACCAGGCGCGCGTTGATGTCGTAGATGCCGCCCGGGGAATAGCCGACCGTCATTGACATCGTCTTTCCGGCGAAGAAGTCCGGAGCCTGCGCCCATGCGGGGCTTGCGGCCAGGAATAGAGCGCTGCCGAGAGCGACGAGGTTGCAGTTTCTCCGCCTTGCCATGCTGGACTCCTGATCTAAACCAGCGCGTTCGAATGGTTCGTTTGATCAACGCCTTTGGCGCGCTGCCCGCCCCCACTTGCCGTCGTATTATGATGCGTCTTTGACTTATCGATGCGGCGCAGTCCTTTTCGAACTGGGCCGCATAATAATCTTAATAAGCCTTCAGCACATGCCGCGCGACGACGTTGCGCATGACTTCGCTGGCGCCCTCGGTGATGCGATAGCTGCGCTGCTGACGCCACATGCGTTCAATCGGCATGTCTTTCGTCAAGCCGATGCCGCCGTGAATCTGCATGCATTCGTCGATCGCCTTGAACGCCATTTCATCGCAATAGTATTTGCAATGGTATGCTTCGACGCGGGCCTCGTTCCCCTCATCAATCAGCGAGGCGGCGCGCCACACGAGCATGCGCCCCACTTCCAGATTCATGTACATGTCCGCCAGCTTCCACTGGATTCCCTGACGATCTGACAGCGGGCGACCAAATGTGACGCGTTGCTTGGCGTAGGATGTGGCCATCTCCAGTGCGCGTTCGGCGACGCCCAGCGCACGGGCGCCGTGTTTCACGCGGCCTGCGCCAAGCCATTTCTGCGCCAGCGAAAATCCTTTGCCCTCGCCGCCGACAATGTTTGTCGCCGGGATGCGCACGTTGTCGAGAATGATTTCCCAAGGGCGGTCGCCCATCATCGTCTCATAACGCGCACCCAGCTTCACGCCGGGCGTATCCATGTCGACAAGGAAGCACGAGATGCCGCCGCGTGAGCCGAGCGAGCGATCCGTCGCCGCCATCAGTTGCATGAAGTCGGCGTGTCCCGCGCCTGAGATGAAACGCTTGGTGCCGTTGATGACATAATGGTCGCCGTCGCGCACAGCTGTGGTTCGCATGCCGCCGGGGTCAGAGCCCGCATCGGGCTCCGTTTGCGCAAAGCAGGACTTCTTCGCCCCGCGCAGCACGGGCAAAAGATACTTTTCGCGCAATTCGCCTTCAAGCGAATAGAGAATGGAGCGCACGGTTGGACCAGTGATGGAATCTCCGCGCGCCGGAATGGCGACTGTGCGGCCGAGTTCCGCCCACACTACGGATTTGGCGAGCAGATCAAGGCCCGGCCCGCCGAACTCTTCAGGCACGTCCATCATCCACAAACCGAGCTTGCGCATGCCGTCCTGGAACTTCGCCTGATGCCCGGGGCGAAATTCATCGCCGTCAACGCTTTGCATTTCCACCGGGATCATCTCGGCGTCCACGTAACGGCGCAGGCTCTCGCGCAACATCCGAAGTTCTTCAGGCAATACGAACGAGACCATATTCATTTCCTCCTCGCGCTTGCGCGCACCGTCATTAAGGCGCTGGCTGAGCCGCCGCCGTCAGATTGGCGATTTATTGCTGCATCGAAGGATGAAAGCGCTTGTCGCATGGCGACCGCTAAGCCGCCCGCCCGGTTTCCTGCCTGATGCGCCCGCCTCTCTCGAGCGGGTCGCCGTTATGCGCTAATATAACGGCGCATCGTTTCTGTTGCAAACCGACAGCGCCAGACTTCTGCGGCAATTGCGTATTGACGGCGCTGAAAGCGGCTGCGACATTTTGACGAACAACGATAAAAATGCGCAGGAGAGCAAAATGGGCATCGGGCGGACACGCTACGGATCACGCGCGCTTGCTTTCGCCCTGGCCGCTTTGCTGCCGCTTGCATTCAGCACCCATGTCGCCGCCCAGTCGGATGGCTTCTACAAGGGCAAACAAGTGCGCATGATCATCCCGTCCGGGGCAGGCGGTGGTTATGACACCTTTGCCCGTGTGCTTTCCTTGCATTTGCGTAGACATTTGCCCGGTAACCCAAACATCGTCGACCAGAACATGCCTGGCGCCAGCGGCATGCTGGCCACCAATTGGGCCGCCAGCATTGCGCCGAAAGACGGCACGGTCATCGTCGCCACGTACAACACGCTGCTCATTGAACCGCTTTTTGGCAATAAGGCGGTGCGATATGATCCGCGGGATTTCGAGTGGATCGGCAGCATGGGCAAGCAGCGGCAGATCTGCGTGACCTGGCACACCAGCCCCATCACGTCGATCCAGCAGGCGAGGGAACGTGAAATTGTCGTCGCCTCCACCGGCGCAACGGGAAACTCCGCCACCATGCCCAAGCAGCTCAATCAGTTGATAGGCACGAAGTTTCGCGTTGTTTCAGGCTACTCGACCACCGAGTCACGGCTTTCGCTGGAGCGGGGCGAGACTGAGGGGATCTGCGGATTGTCCTATTCAACGCTCAAAGCGGCGCAGCCGGACTGGATTGCAAACAAGCGGATCAACGTGCTGGTGCAGACGGGCGCCACTCCTCAAGTGGGATTGGAGACAGTTCCGGTCCTGCGCGATCTCGTGAGCGATGCGGACAGCAAAAGAGTGCTCGACATGCTGTCCTTCCCCGAAGAAATCGGGCGCCCTTTTCTGATGCCGCCCGGTACGCCGAAGCATATCGTGCAGATCATGCGCCGCGCGTTTGACGCCACGCTGAAGGATCCGGCTTTCCTTGCTGACGCCGAAAAGGCGCGCCTTGATCTTGACCCCGTCAGTGGCGAGGAGGCGGAAGCCATAATCAAGGCAGCGTATTTAACGCCCAAGGAGCTGATTGAGCGCGCTGCAGAGCTCAGCAGGTGATGAAAGCAATCACGCGACCTTCGGCAGGTCGCGCGGCTCCTTGTATGTTGTAAGCGAGCCAAGGGCTGGAATGACATCGTTGATGCCGACCATCCGCAAGGCGCGCCAGAAAGCGGCCTGATTGCTCGTGATGACCGGTTTGCCAAGGTCGCGTTCCAGCGCTTCGATCACGTCAATGCTGCGGATATTCGCGCAGCTGATGAAGTAGGCGTCTGCATCGTCGTGGCGAAGCGACATCGCGGTGTCATACCAAAGCTCGGGCGGCATTGCGCAATACTCATCAGTGCCCGAAAGGCCAACAGCCTTGTCCGCAAGAAGTGTGTAGCCAGCCTCTTTCAGAAACTTCAGCTTCTTTTCGTGGTCGTCTTGCTTGGTCTCCGAGATGAAGACGAGCTTTTTGGCGTCGAGCGTTGTCAGCGCGGAAGTGATGGCGGATGCCGCGCTCAGCGCAGGCTTTCCGCTCACCTTTTCCATCTCGCGAAGCACAGCGCGCTCCGCCTCTACGCCGCCGGACATGGACGTGCCAGTGCATTGCAGCACGGTTACATCCACCTGAGAGTCGGCCAGCAGCTCTGTTGCGAGCAGGATGCGGGGAAGCAACTGGTCCAGCGGCGCCTTGTGGCGATTGGTCATGCCGATGCGCGTTATGTGCGGCTCGACATCGGCGGGCAGAAAGCGCCGCGCCTGCGGCTCGACCATGCGGTTGGAGGATGGAATGATGAGCCCGATGCGGGCTCGTGGACGGATCGGCTGGTAGTTCATCTCCTCCCCCTTGTGTTTGTTTGGTATAGCCGCATTCTATCTATCTTTGCGTCGCGCGCCAGCCTGCCGCGTCGCACCCAAATAGACGAGAAACGCCATGCCGATCAGCCGCGCAAATGGACTGGACATTTATTACGAGAAAGCGGGGCAGGGGCCTGCGCTGATGCTGGTCCACGCACTGCCGTTCAATCACAATCTCTGGCAGTATCAGATTGCAAGCCTGTCGAACCATTACACGATCTATGCTGTGGATTTGCGCGGCTGGGGACGGTCGGCCAAGCCGCGCACCCCCTTTACGCTGGGCGACATGGGCGCTGATGTTCTTGGCGTCCTCAAGGATGAAGGGGTCGCGGGCCCCGTTGTCCTCATGGGGTGCAGCATTGGCTCAAAGATAGCGCTCAAGCTGGCGTGCGAGAATCCCGAAGCTGTATCGGCGGCGATTCTCATCGGCGGCAACAGCGGCCGGCCTGATTTTTCAAAGCGCATTACTGATTATCGCGCACAGGCCAAGTCAGGTACGCTGGTCGATTACCATCGCGCTCACCTGCGTCACGGCGTGAGCGCGCCATGGGCCGATACAGCGCTGGGCGCATTCATCATCGAGAACTTTGTTGACCATGACGGCAAGCTTGACGCCGACTCGATTGCGCAGGTGTTTGGCGCGATGGAAGGCTCGGACCTCACGCAAGCGCGGCGCGATTGCAGAGTCCCCGTGCTTGTCGTCAACGGTGAATTTGACAGCGCCTTTCAGGCTGGCGCGGAGACCGCTGCCGATACGCCTGGCGCCCAGCGCGTTATCATTCAAGGCGCTGGGCATTGCTGCTTCATCGAAAAGCCTGACGTTTTCGACGCGATTGCGAGGCGCTTTCTGAGCGACAAAGGCCTGTGGCCGAAGGCGTGAGGATCACGCGTTTTCCAGCATCCGCGCGGAGTGGCGCAGAGGTTTGATGATTTCGTCGCGGATGGCGTGCAACTCCTCCATCAGCGGCGGGAACTTGAATAGAAGCAGTTCAATTCCCATCTCGCGGAAGGTTTCAATCTGGTCGCGCACCTGATCCGGCGTGCCGACACAGCCAGCCTTGGTTGCAGGACCGACGCGTTTGAGCAGTTTGCGCACGTCGGCGTCGGAGCCGTCTGGCGTGACAAGCTGCATCGCGCGGTCCATGGCCGCCTCGCGCGTTGGGCCGAAACACACGTAGGGATTGAACGCAAAGCGCACCGTGCGGCCGGTCCTGGCCATGCGCTCGCGCATGTCGTTGATGGAGCGCTGGAGGCTTTCCATCACGGTCTTCGTATCCGGCGAATCCTTGTCGTAGTCGAGGAACCACCAGTCGCCGATCTTGGCGATCATCTCGAGGCCACGCGGGCTGCGGCTTGCGGTGAAGATTTCGGGTGGCGTCGACGTGGCGGGCTTCAGCAATAGTTCGGCTGCGTCGACTTCATAGAAACGGCCCTTGAAGCTGTAGGGCGTCTCGCGCCACAGGCCTTGCACGATTTCGACGAACTCTTCCGCGCGGATGTAGCGATCGTCGTTGCCGAGCATGGTTTCGCCGCCATACATGCGGTGCTCGTCCACATTCCAGCCCGTGATGAGATTGAGGCACATGCGCCCGGTGCAGAGCCTGTCGAGCGTGCTCGCCATCTTGGCGATGATTTGCGGATGCCACAGCCCCGGATGCACCGCGATCATCGAGCGAATGCGCGTCGTGAGCGACGAGATTGCGCTGCCAAGCACCCATGCTTCCATATCCGTGCCCAGATGGCGCTCAGCGAAGAGGATGATGTCGAAGCCAGCCTTGTCAGCCTCGACAAGCAGTTCGCGAGAGAGCGTCCATGCGGGATCGGCTACGCCTTGTGGAAGCGGGTCGGCGGCGCCTGCGACGGAGGCTGCCATCTGCCTGGAGCCCACTGTGACGTGGGGAACAGGCGCGTAGAGCCCGAATTGCATGTTGACCTCCTGGCTAGGCGTGCGCGTGAGCGGCATGGCCGCGTGGATGCAGTGATCTTAAGACCCACCGCATGCGATCGCCAAGCGTCATCGTCACAAAGGCAGGCACTTCACTCATACAGGATTGTCGGTCGTGCCTTTGAACGCGAGATAGCCGCCGTCCAGCAGCAAGTCTGTGCCTGTCATGAAGGCGGATTCATCAGAGGCGAGATACGTCGCTCCCGCTGCAATTTCCTCGACCTTGCCCGTTCTGCCGACGAGATACGCAGGGCCCTTCGCACGGTTTGCTTCTTCGCGGCTCTTGAAGCGCTGCAGCGCTGCGCGTTCGGTGTCGATGGCGCCGGGCGAAATGGTGTTGGCGCGGATGTTGTACTTCGCAAAGTCGATGGCGAGACATTTGGTGAGCTGAAGCACGGCGGCCTTGCTGGCGCAGTAAGCGGGCCTGCCCGGCATGCCGATGTGTCCGTGCGACGAAGCAATGGACACGATGGCGCCGCCGCCCGCTTCGCGCATGGCGACAACTGCATATTTGCTCATCAAAAACTGGCCAGTGACGTTGACTTGAAACGCCTTGTTCCAGTGATCCAGCGACAATTTCTCCGCGTCGCCAAGCGGCGTGGCGGCGGCTGCGACATTGGCTAAAGTTGTGAGCTTGCCGAAGGTCTGCACCGCGAAGTTTACGGCGTCGCTGCAGGATTGCGCATCGCTGACATCAAGGCTCACCGCCGCAGCGTTTCCGCCGCTTTGCTTGATCTCGTCGGCGACCTTCTGCGCCTTGTCCAGGCTGATATCGGCGACCACGATCGCAGCGCCTTCGGCGGCGAAACGGCGGCAGATGGCGCTGCCGATTTCACCCCCGCCGCCCGTCACCAAAGCGACGCGACCGGCGAGAAGGGCTCTCTCACCCATGATGTCCTCCCATGATGTGTTATGGCGCCGCCATTTGACGGCGGCGCTTGAATTTACGTGTCAGGAAATCATGACCCGACCGCCGTTCATGGCGATGGCCTGTCCGGTCATGTAGGCGGCATCGGAGCTGACGAGAAATGCGGCGAGGCCGGCCATGTCATCGGGAAAGCCGATGCGGCCCAGCGGAATTGTCTTGCGTCCGCGCTCAAGCAGTTCCTCTGGATCAGTCGCTTCAAGCGGCTGCGCTGTGAAGGCGACTCCCGGGACAATGGAATTGCAGCGGATATTGTGCTTGGCCCATTCCGTGGCCAGCGTTTTTGTGAAGCTCAGGATGGCGCCCTTGCTCGACGCGTAGCCTACGCCGCCTGCTGCGCCTTCGATTGCGCGACCGGATGCAATGTTGATGATGATGCCGCGCTTGTTCTCCATCATCTTCGGCGCGAACGCCTTCACGATGAGAAACGGCGCCATGATGTTTACGCGCATCGCCAGTTCAAAAGCGTCCGCCGTCATGTCGACTGTAGGGGCGCGCGGGTAGATGCTGGCGTTATTGATGATGCAATAGGGCGCGCCGTACTTGGCGAATGTTCCCATCACGGCGGCGTCGACTTCCTCGCGCTTTGAGAGATCAACCTTGAAGAAGGTGATGTCGCCGCCCGCCTCGCGCACAAGGCGGGTCGTTTCCTCGCCCAGCTTTTCGTTCACATCCCACGCGGCGATCTTTGCCCCCATGCTGGCGAAGCGGAGGGAAAAAGCGCGGCCAAAACCGCCTCCGGCGCCGGTGATGACAACCACATCGCCAGGCTTAAGGCCATCGCGTTCAATACCGTCGCTCATGCAGATCGATCCTCGTGGGGCTGTCAGTGGGAGTTGGGCTTGGGCGCGCGCAACGCATGGCGTCCGTATTCGGAAGCGGCGCTCTCCCACACAAGCGAATGATGGGCCGCGGCGGCGTAGCAATCGCGAAACATACGCTGCAGGGGACTGTCGAGGAAGAGTGCACGGCCGCCAGCGATATTGTAAAGGCGCTGGACTGCCTGAAGGCACAGTTGCGCAGCGAAACACGCGTTACGCTTGCCTTGATAGTGCATTTCCTCGCTCACGAATTCGTTGCGCTGGAGAACTTGCATCGTTTCACGAATGGCGCCGAGGTACATGCGCTCCGCAGCTTCAATTTCTGCGGCGGCCTGTCCCACACTCGCCTGGATCGCGACGTTGGTGGCCACCGAATTGCCGCGCGATTGGCGTGGCGATGTTATCTTGAGGAATTCGTCCAGAAATCCCTGCGCCACACCGACAACGACCGCCGTATAGCTGACGGCCGAGACGCCGCCGCGTGGCAGGCGCGTCACGGGCGCGGTGTAAAATAGCGCACCCGGAGAACGGCCTTCGTCATTGGCCTTCTTGTCGAGCAGGCGGTGTTCGGGGATGAACACGTTTTTCACTTCAAAGCTCTTGCTGCCTGTGCCTGCAAGGCCAATAACTTTCCAGTCGTCGATAATGCGCACTTCACTTGTGGGCATGAGCGCCATCAGGCCGCGGCCTTTCTTGCCGTCCGCGTCGTATTCAAAGCCGCCGCACATCACCCAGTCGGCATGGTCGATGCCGCTGGAAAAGCCATGCGTGCCGTTCCAGATCACACCGCCTTCCACGCGGGTCGCGCGACCCACAGGCGACACTGCGACACATAGTTTTTTGGTCGAGTCCTTTCCCCACACATCGTCCTGCGCTGCGATTTCGTACGAGGACAGCTTCAGCGGATTGTCGCCGAGTACCATGTAAACCCAGGCCTGCGAGGCGTCGCCGCGCGCGAGGGTCTGGATGACTTCGCACAAGACGTCGTAGCCCAGATCATAGCCGCCGTAGCGAGAGGGCTGGCAAACGCGCAGCAGGCCGGCGTCCACATACTCGCGAACGGTCTGGTCGGGGCAGCGGCCGAGTTTTTCGCCCTCTTCAGCGCGAGCGCGCAGTTTGGGGATCATGGCCCGCGCGCGCTCCAGCACGTCGTTGCGGGTCAGTGGCGCGTCCATCGTCGTCTTCATTGCAGTCAACATGGAGCCGTGTCCAACTCTCTTGAAAGGCGCCGGGCGGTCCGCCACATGTGGCCTGCACCGCCCGCACGACAAACGTACATTCGTTTTGCATGGCTTAGCAACACGCGTAACGCTTACTTGGCCTGCGCAATCCGCCTCAAGCGCTCCACGATGTGGGCTGGCGTGCGATAGAGCCGATCTACGTCCGCCTGCAATTGTTCGCCTGAACGCGGATTGTCGATTTGCAGCCCGAGCTTGTCTGCCTCGGTGCGGAAGTCCGCGTCCTTGATCATGTCCATGAATGCTTTGCGAACGGCCGTAAGACGGTCGGCTGGAATGTCGGGCGGCATCAGGAAGGGGCGACCAAGCGTTAGCGGCCCATAGGCCGCTTCGAACAGTAGCTTGTCTTCTTCATTCTTTACGAGGTCAGGGCCGTAGGGCACTTCATGCAGCTCCGGCTCCTTGATCGGGCCGTACTGCACGAGGATGCGGATCCTGTTGTTCTTGATCCAGTCCTGTTTTGTGGATGTAAGCGAGCTCCAGAAAGTCGTTCCGTAGGTGTCGAGTTCGCCGCGCTCAATCGCCAGATAGGCGTCGTTTTGACCGGGGTAACCTGCGATCACCTTAATCTTCGTGCCCAGCAATTCATTGAGCAGACGCGAGTAAAAGGCGGGCGCCGAGTTCACGCCGGAGGCTCCCGCAGTCATCTCGCTCTTGCGGACGTCATCAATCGTCTTGAACTTCGATGTGTGCCAAACAATCAGCAGCCCCGTTTCAAGTGAGGGCGTGCCGATCCAGTTCAGCTTCGTGGAGTCGTAATCGGCTTCCTTTGTGCCAAAAAGCGGCTCCAGCGGTGCGTTATTCTGCACGCCGCCCATGACAGTGCCGTCGCGCGCCGCCTGCGAAAAAAGGTGTTTTGTTGCAACGATCCCGCCAGCGCCCGGCATGTTGCGTGGCACCATGTTCGGGGAGCCTGGAATGTGTTTGCCGATGTGGCGCGCAATGGCGCGAGAAAGCGTGTCGTATCCGCCGCCAGCGCCGGAGCTGATGACCAGCGACATGGTCTTGCCTTTATAGAAATCGGCGACCGGGTCAGCGCTCGCCGCGCCGCCAAACGTCGTGAGCGCGAATGCGGCCACGGATACTGCCTGAGCTTTTGCTCTCATGTTTCCTCCCCTGGGGTTTCCCATGTCCTGTTCGACGCTTTTCGCTGTGCGTGCGTTTTGCTTGTTGTGTCAGCCGTTTTGCGATTGCGATCTGATCTTCTTCATGTGTTCAAGAACGTCAGGGGGCGATGCGCCCAGTCGCTCGATGAGACGCAGAACGTCCGGTCCGCTGACCGGGGAAACGTCGACGCGAAGCTTCTCCGCTTCGGCGCGAAACTCGGGATCGTTGCACATGGCCATGAACGCCTCCTGCAGCGCCCGCGCGCGTTCTACAGGCAATCCCGGGGGGGCCGCAAAGGGGCGCGACAGCGTGTTCGAGGCTTCGGCGAGGTCGATCAGCGCGAGGACTGACGGGTCTTTGGTGAGATCACGCGCGAGGGGGACGTTTGGAAAATCAGGATGCCGCGTGTCGCGTCCAAACTGCAGCACGACGCGCACCGGGCTGTCGGACGTAAGCCAGTGCGGCCGTGAGGATTTAACGGCGGAATAATCCAGCGAACGGCCATCTATTTCGCCGCGTTCGACAGCAAGAAACAGCGCGTTCGAATCGCGATAACCAGCGATCAGCCTGATGTTCAAACCCACAGCGTCTCGCAGCATCACCGCCCAGTCGTTGCCCGCTGCGCCTTCGCCGGTGCCGCCAAGCACCATTTCCACGCCGCCGCCTTGTCGGGTGGCCTCTTCGATCTTCTTGAGTTTCGCATCCTTGCGCATGAACATGAGGTAGGCGTCGTCGCCTGCGCTTGATGGCGTGCCGATCCAGGTCAGGGCGCGCGCATCAAAGCGGACATTCGCGTTGCCACCGAGCAGGGCGAGGAGCGCCATATCGCGCGCAAAGGTGCCGATGACCGAGCCATCGCGGGCCGCTGTGTTGGCCAGGTAGTTGACCGACAACAGGGAACCCGCGCCCGGCATGTTCTGCACGACAATGTTCGGGTTGCCCGGCACATGCTTGCCAAGGTGACGGCCAACGAGGCGCGCGTAAACGTCATAGCCCCCGCCGGGACCGTAGCCCACGATGATCTGCACCTGTCGATTGCGATAGAAGTCAGCAACGCTCTGCGCGAACGCGCCGCCGCCCGCACAGACAAGCGCCGCCGCGGCGGCAAGCCAGATCCTGAGCATGTCTCTCTCCCGCGAGCGGCTTCTTGACCGAAGCGCGCTTATTCGGAAAGAGGGTAATGCGCCCGGCGGCGTTTCGTCAAACGACGTTACTCTGCGGGCTGGTGCGCGCCCGCTGGGTGCGCCACGGCTGCGGCTATCTTCGAGCGGTCGCGCGCCTGCAGCGAATACGCGGTCGGCACGACGAACAGCGTCAGAAAGGCGCCGAACGTCATGCCGCCCACGATCACCCATCCCACAGAGCGCAGGCCCATCGCGCCCGCGCCGGTTGCAATCGCCAGCGGAATGGCGCCGCACACCATTGCGCCCGCCGTCATCAAGATGGGGCGGAGCCGAAGCGAGGACGCCTCAACGATAGCGTCCTTCAGGGCCTTGCCTTCATCCTGCAACTGGTTGGCGAATTGCACGATGAGGATGCCATGCGTCGTGATGAGGCCAATCAGGGTCACAAGGCCGATCTGACTGTAAATATTGAGCGACGTACCCGTGAGGTTTAAAGCAAGCAATGCGCCTGTCAAAGACAGCGGCACGGTGAACATGATAATCAGCGGATCAACAAAGCTTTCGAACTGCCGCACCTGTAAAATGACATCGTATCACGTGCCAGTTTACTAAAACTACTCAGCTTCCAAGTTAGCTTCCAAGCCTGTCCAGGTGCGCGATCAGCCGTTCGACATGGGCAATGGGCGTTGGCGGCAGGATGCCGTGGCCGAGATTGAAAATGTGAGGACGTCCGCGAAGCGTCCGCGTGATCCGCTCAATGTCCGCTTCGAGAGCGGAACTGCCCGCCAGCAACGAAAGCGGGTCGAGGTTGCCCTGGAGGGCGCAGTTTGGGCCCACGCCCGTCGCGCAAGCGGTAGCATCGGCAGCCGTGTCGAGGCCGACGCAATCGACTGCGCTGACGGCGGCAAGCCGCGCGGTCTGCCGTGCGCTGACGCCGCGCGGGAAGGCGATGATCTTGGTCGCAGGGTGACGCGCGCGGATGGCCTCGGCAATGCGCACAATTGGCGCAAACGACCATTTTTCAAGCTCTGGCTCCGGCAGTACGCCAGCCCAGGAGTCGAAAATCTGCACGACATCCACGCCGGCTGTGATCTGCGCCGAGAGATGCTCGATGGAGCTATCGACCAGCAGATCGATCAGCTTTTGAAACGCTTCCGGGTGGCGATACGCGAACAAGCGGGAAGGAGCCTGATCGGGCGTGCCGCGCCCGGCGATCATATAGGTGGCGACAGTCCACGGCGCGCCGCAAAACCCGATGAGCGCAGTGTCGGCCGGAAGCGCGCCCTTGACGCGGTCGATGGCCTCATACACCGGCGACAACCGGTCGAGATCGATCGTGTCGTGCAGGCGGGCGAGCCCCGCCGGTTCGGCGATCGGATCAAGCCGCGGCCCCTCACCAGTCTCGAAGGACACGGGTTGGCCCAGAGCGTCGGGCACCACGAGAATATCGCTGAAGATGATCGCAGCATCGAACCCAAATCGGCGAATGGGCTGAAGCGTGACCTCCGCCGCCTTGGGCGGATCGTAACAAAAGGTCATAAAATTGGGCGCCGTGGCCCGCAATTCGCGATATTCGGGCAGGTAACGACCTGCCTGGCGCATCAGCCAGAGGGGGGGGCGCGCAAGGGTTTCACCGCCTAGAACTCGCAGGAACCTGCCCGCTGATGCCCGACCACTATTCATTCTCCACCATCCGGCTTGTTTTGATTGCAATCAGCGTGCGCGCATTTCTTCGCGCGCGACCATAAGGGGAACTACTTCTACTTGCCAGAGGCGTCATACTGCTTGAGGACCGCCAGAAGGATCGCGGCCTCTTCGGGGTTCTTGAGCCCCGCGAAAGCCATCTTCGTTCCCATTATCTTTGCTTTTCGCGGCAAGGGCGCAAACCTTTTGCTGTCGCCGCCCGTGCTGGTATTTCTCACGGAGCCATTTTTTTGGCATGCGGCGGCCCGATCTTGCGTTGTTCCAGTTGATCGCGCTGTGGCTTTCCACCGCTGCGATGATCGTGGCTTTCGGCTCTGTGAGCGCGAACGTGGCATGGCCGCTCGCGCCCTATCTCGCATGGGTTTCTTTCGCGGGCGTGCTCAATTACGCCATTGTGATCCGCAATCCGCGATCTGCCTGATCAGCGTCCAAGCACGGCTTTTGCGCGCGCGATGATGTCGGGCGGGGAGGCGTAAATCGCTTCGACGAAGGCCTGAACCTCGGCGCCGCTTTGGGCCGAGATATCGAGCTTGGACTTTTCTGCGTCTGCGATAAAAGCGGCGTCCTTCATCGTGGCGGAAAATGCGTCGCGCAGCAGTTTCAGGCGCTCTGGCGGAAGGCCGGGCGGGGCCGCGAACGAGCGACCCAACCCCTGCGGCCCGAACAGCAAATTGTAGACCTGCCGGTCCTGATCGTTCTTGGCAAAGTCGATAGCGTTGGGCACCCCATTGAGTGCGGGGTCGTTGATGGGGCCGATCTGAAGCACTGTCTTCACGAGCCCTGATTGCAGCAGATCCGCCCATTGGGAGCGCACGGTGGACATGGATATGCCGCAGATGCCTTGCAATTCGTTGCGCTCGATCGCCAGCTTGATGCTGGCGGTGCCGACATACCCTTCGATGAGTTTGATCCTGGCGCCGCTGAGTTCGATCAAGGCGCGCGGAGCCTGACTGATGGCGCCGCCACGGCCGGCAGCTCCCATCGTGATTTCCGTCTGAAAGACGTTTTTCCATTCTGTAATGCCAGAATCAGCCCGGGCGAGGCACGCGCTGACGCCGGAATCCATGTTTCCGACCCAGCCAAATTGCGGGCCCTTGAAGCGGGCCGCTTCATTGCCGAACATCGGCTCGAATGGCACCGAGAAGGAGCCAATGCCGAAGGCAGTCCCGTCTTTGGGGGCCACGTTGGCCAGCCAGTTGAAGGCGATCAGCCCGCTCGCGCCGGGCATGTTGGAGACGATGATATTGGGGGCGCCGGGGAGATGCTTGCCCATGTGGCGCGCCAGCGCGCGTCCGTAAAGATCAAAGCCGGTGCCCTGTTCGATGCCGACTACGATGGTGATTGTCTTGCCCTTGTAGAAATCTGCGCCCTCCTGCGCACGCACCGGAGACAGAGCCATAAGGGCGGTGGCCGCGAATACAGCGGCGCAGGCGAGCGATCTTCTGGGGTGGCGCATCATGTCCCTCCGACTTGTTCTTCTCACCCCGTACCGGGTTTGGTTGCAATCTACCCTCTGGCGAATGGCGGGGGCAAGGGCAGGGGCACAGCAAACTGCGCTTGGTCCGTTTGACCGGGGCGCCCCCGCCGCATAGCGTTTCAAAAACGGGAGGAATGGCGAATGACCCTGAGCGCGGAAGTCCGGCGGCTTGTCACCTACGTCAATGAGGAGGGAAAGGCTGTCGCCTTGTTCGATGGCGATAATCCGCACAAGCGGGTGCGCCCTCAACGGGGAACGGTGTCACGCCTGCTCTGGACCACAAATGAAACGCCCGCGCGCATCAACGAGCCGGTGGACCGCGCGACCGTGGATGTAGGGATTGCGCCTCCACGCGGAGGCTCGATCTTCCGCATCGTGGATCTGCCGCCGATCACGCCGGATGTCGAGGCGCTGCCTCTGGATTATCACACGTCGCAGCATGGTAATTCCACGCCTGCGCGTCACTTGCCGCCGCGTCATCCGCTCATGCACGCTACGCGCACGATTGATTATGCCATCATCATGGAAGGCGAAGTTGATATGCTGCTGGACGATAGCGAAGTGCGCCTGAAAGCCGGCGACGTGGTTGTCCAGCAAGGGACCAACCACGCGTGGATCAATCGCAGCGCGCAGGTTTGCCGCATCGCTTTTGTGCTGATCGACGCTCAGGAACCCTGAAGCGTTTCATTCACCATCGGCGACGGGGCCACGAACAAGATCGATGATTTCGATCACGTTTCGGTCCGGGTCGTGAAAATAGGCGCTGCGGCCCTGAAAGGTGCCTGTCGGGCGGTCTTCTTCCTTGAAGATGCGCACGCTGTTGTCCGCCAGAAAGCTCTTTGCGCGATCATATTCTTCCGCCGTTACGCGGAACGCGGTGTGAATGTCGTGCTTGTCGCCCTTGTTCGGATCAATCGGATTTTCCGACAGCGTGAGGACGAATGACGTCCCGTGCGTTTCCATGAAAACCATATGCGCATTGCGGCGCAGTTTTCGGAAACCCATGATCTTTGTGTAGAACGCTTCGGAGCGATCAAGCTCCTTCACGGGAACGGTGAAGTGGACAAAGCCATTGGTCTGCAACATCGCGGCGCCCTTCTGAAAAAGCTTTAGACGGTCAGTTCGAACGGTATCTGGGTGGGGCCCGGACCGGGGCGGATTGCGCCGGTTTCGAGATCGTACTGGTTCTGCGTGATGTCGCCCAGCCTGCAGCTGCGCAGAATGATAGCGACCGAGCGACCTTCGCCGCCCTGTTCGGCGTGGATGTCGAACGGGGGCACGAGGTCGACCTTGCCCGGCGCGCCCTGACTTATCGAGGTCATGCGCACCTGCGCGTAACCTTCGCGTGATCCGTCATCGATGCGCTCGTAGCGCTCCAGGCTTTCGTTGCCGTGCAGGACGCCATAAAGCACCCAGGCATGGGCATGATCGTGCACACTGCCCCTGCGGCCCGGCACGCGCACAACGGCGTTGATGGCGAAGCCATACTCTCCGTCCACATACAGAAGCAGGTTCTTGCGCCCCTCTGTGGATGGCCAGTCGGTGGAACGCGTTTTCAGGTCTGGATCGCGGACAAGTTTTTCGAGAACGCTGCGCGCTTTTTCCATGCAGCTGCCAATGTCCGGGTCTGATCCCCAGATTGCGCGCAAGTCATCGATGAAGGTCTGCAGCACTGGCAATCGTTGAGCAGATGGAGCGGGCGAGTGGTCGTTCATGCGAAGCCTCCTGCTATTCCGGGCGCTACTTTACAGCATCTCGCGCCTTGCCGACCAGTTCGGGTGAAGCCTTGTAGAGCTGCTCGACGACTTGCTGCGCCTCCGCGCCTGAGACTGCGGCGATGGGCAAGATACGCTGCTCGGCGTCGGCAAGGAATTCCTTGTCGAGCATCGTTGCGTCGAAGGCTTTGCGCAACACGGCGAGGCGTTGCGCAGGCACGGCCCTGGAGACGACATACGGCCGACCCAGCAGGTCGGCTGCTGTGAGAATTTCAAGGATCGCCTTCTGCTCAGCCGTTTTCGCCAGATCGAAAATGTAGGGCGCCTTGACTGCAGGATCGGCGTTCGAGGGCTTGGTGAAGGTGACGATGGGCGTGATCTTTTTGCTGATGATCCAGTCGGGCGGGTTGCTGGCCCACGCGCCGCATCCGCCATCCAGCTCGCCCCGCTCGATGGCGAGGCGTTCTTCCGCGCTGCCGGGATAGCCGAGTACATGATGGATTTTCATGCCGAACATGTTCTTGAGCACGGCTGCGTTCTGATACGCGGAGGAGCCGATGGACGTTGTGCCCATATTGAAACGTGCTTGTTTGCCAAGTTGGTCCCATGAGCGCGCGTTGCCGTCGCGGTTCCAGGAGTAACAGACGCGATAGTCCTGCGTGATGCTGCCAACCCATCCCAAATCGGAAAAGTTGTAGGTGACCTTGTCAGGCTCCAGCAGCGAGTTCGTCATCAGGCCGGGATTGAACGCGGTGATGTAATTGCCGTCGCGCGGCGCACCCCGATCAAGATATTGCACCGACTGGAGGCTGGAACTGCCCGGCATGTTCTGCACGATGACGCTGGGATTGCCCGGCAACTGGCGGCCAAAGTGGCGGGCGAGCAGGCGGGCGTACATGTCAAAGCCGCCGCCAGCCGAAAACCCCACGATTAGCCGAATGGAGTTATCTTGCGCGAACGCGCTGCTGCTCACTGTCATGCAAGTCGCTATCAGCGCTGCGCGCCGCCACCTATGGCCCTTGAACGCCATTGAATTTCCCCCTTCGGTTTGCCGCTTGGCGCGGCTTCTGTCTTCAAATGATATGATCGATTGCGTTCACGCGGCTGCGCTGACGAGATCTCCGTCCACGGTGCAGCGGCGCAGCAGGCGTGTCTCTTCTTTCGGGAAGTAGGTTCGCGCGTGGATGGTCGCGAGGTTGTCCCACATCACAAAATCGCCGAGCCGCCAGTTGTGTGCGTAAACGAAGTCCTCATGCTCGCCGATCTCGTAAAGCTGGCCGAGAATGTCGTCGCTTTCCTGCTGCGACACGCCCTCGATGCGCGCTGTCATAAGCCGGTCCACAAACAAGGAAGGACGGCCCGTCTTCGGGTGAATGATCACAACGGGATGATACCAGTGCGGCGTGTTGGAAAGGTCCGTGCCCACGGTGACCTTTTCGTTGCGCTTGTACTCATGCACATGCAGCGCGCGCTTGCCGTGGATGCGTTTCTTCAGGTCTGCGGGCAGGGAATCGTAGGCCATGTACATGTTGGAGAACAGCGTGTCGCCGCCCCATGAAGGCAGTTCAACGCCATAAAGGAACGTGTAGGCGTAAGGGCGTTCCGAATAGCCGCTATCGATGTGGTACCACATGTCGCCATCGCCAAAGGCGCCGACGGGCACGCCGTCGATCATCTTGTTGGAGACGAGCAAGACGCGCGGATCGAGCTGGAGCGCGCCCTCGGCGCGGTCGCGCAATTGCTCGGGCGCCTTCTTGCGCTGGGCCAGTGGGCCGAAATGCGCTGCAAAGCGAAGCTGATATTCTTGCGAAAGAGTCTGGCCCCGGAAAGCGAGAACCAGATGCTCATTCCAGGCGTCCTGAATCTGTCGAATCACATCAGCTGACAGGTCCTGGGTCAGGTCGACGCCAGATATCTCGGCGCCGCAGGCCTGCGACAGCGGCGTGACGGTAATCTTCTGTGCAGTCGTGGCATTCGCCATCGAGTTTTCCTCCCGTGAATTTTGTTGGCTACGATATTAGCCTCAGGGTGAGGGGGGTCAATAGGGGACCGACCCGCCGGAAACATTGGAATGTTGCAGCCGCCAACCTGTATGATGGCGATGCAGCAACGCCCTACTCATGACCAGGAACGACATGGACCGCCTTTTCTCTTCTCTTTGCGTCGGCGCGCTTGAGCTTCCCTCGCGCGTCATCATGGCGCCCATGACGCGCTCGCGGGCTGATAATGACGGCGTTCCTCTGGATTACGTGGCTGATTTTTACGTGCAGCGCGCCACGGCCGGGCTCATGCTGACGGAGGCGATTTATGTGGCGCCCATGGCCAAGGGTTATGTGCGCACACCGGGCCTTACGAACGATGCGCAGCAGGCCGCATGGGGGCGAATTGTAAAAGCAGTTCACACTGCGGGCGGGCGCATTTTTGCGCAACTGTTTCACACCGGGCGCGTGGCCTTGCCGGACTTTCTGCCCGGCGGCGCCCAGCCCGTCGCGCCGTCAGCCATCGCGATCAAGGGCCAGAACAAGACTGATGACGGCAAGAAGGATTTCGTTGTTCCGCGAGCCCTTGAGACCGAGGAAATTCCCGGCGTCGCGGCCGAGTTCGCAAGCGCGGCCAAACGCGCTATGGCGGCTGGATTTGACGGCGTTGAAATTCATGCAGCGTCCGGCTATCTCATTCACCAATTCCTCGACTCCACGATCAATCTTCGTGACGACCGGTATGGCGGCACAGTGGAAAATCGCTGCCGTTTCCTGCTTGAGGTGACCGCTGGCGTCACCAAGGCTGTCGGGGCCGCGCGCACGGGGCTCAAAGTCTCGCCGCGCATCAAGTTCAACGATGTGGTCGAGCCCGACGCCGGAGAGGTCTATCCTTATCTCGCGCGCGCTCTTTCCGGCCTTGGGCTTGCCTATCTGCATGCCGCCAAGCAGGGAGACTATGACGTTCATGTCGAGATGCGGCAGCACTACA
This sequence comes from Hyphomicrobiales bacterium, assembly GCA_031428455.1. Lineage (GTDB taxonomy): Bacteria > Pseudomonadota > Alphaproteobacteria > Rhizobiales > Beijerinckiaceae > Terripilifer. The sequence goes on from JANPPJ010000094.1 coordinate 51,112, forward strand.
AGGGCCTGTATCTGGCAGGCGGCGGCTTCAATAGCGAGAGCGCCGAAGCCATTCTGGCAAGTGGCGGCGCCGATGCCGTGGTGTTCGGCAAGCCCTTCATCGCAAACCCCGACCTGCCACGACGCATGCGCAACGGCTTGCCACTGGCAGAGCCTGATTTTGGGACAGTCTACAGCGGCGGCGAACGCGGCTACATCGATTATCCCCGCGCAAATTGATTGCTTCCGCCAAGGGCGGGGGTTGTCAGCGGCGATCTTTTCCCCGAGACTTGTCTTGACTGTGGCGCTTCACGACCGCAGTGACGACAAGTATCTGGGGAGAAAATATGCGCAAGGGATTGAAGGCTTTCGCCATCGTGGGGCTGGCTGCGGCGACTGTGTCGTTTGCGGGCGGAGCGTCTGCGCAATCGGTGGAAGAGTTCTACAAGGGCAAGCAGCTTCAGGTTGTGATCTACACGCCCGGCGGCTCCACCTATGACATGTACGCGCGCTTCCTCATCCAGTACATGGGCAGGCACCTTCCCGGAAATCCGACATTCATCCCGCGAAACATGCCCGGCGCTGGCGGTATTGCCGCGACGCAATTCCTCAACAGAATTGCGCCGAAAGATGGCACTGTTTTTGGCACCATCGCGCGCAATCTGCCGTTTGAACCCTTGCTGGGGAAGCCGGAAGCTGACTTCGATCCGCTGGCTTTTGTTTGGCTTGGCAGCATGAATCGCGAGCGCTCGATTTCGCTGTCGTGGCATACGTCCAAAGTGAAGACGCTCAAGGATCTGCAGAACATGGAACTACTTGTGCCGGGTACAGGTGCGGGTGCGGACTCAGAAGTGATGCCGCTGGCGTTCAACGCCCTGTTCGGCACCAAGTTCAAGATCGTGCGCGGTTACAAGAGCACAAGTGACGCTACGCTCGCAGTCGAGCGCGGCGAACTTGATGGCATCGCCTATTGGTCGTGGAGCGCCATCCAGTCGAGCCACAAGCACTGGCTCGACGACAAGAAGGTGAACGTGCTGCTCCACACGGGCCATGACCCGGACCCCGAAATCAAGGCGCCCTCCATTCGCTCGCTGGTGCGCAACGATGATGAGCGCGCTGCGCTTGATTTCATTCTTGCGCGCGAAGTTCTGGGACGGCCGTTCCTTGCACCGCCGGGCATCCCCGCAGATCGCGCAAAGGCCCTGCAGGCAGCGTTCAACGCGACGATGAAAGACCCGGACTTTCTGGCCGACGCCAGGAAACGCAACATCGAAGTGGAGCTTGTCACCGGCGAGGAAGTCGTAAGCGTTCTCAAGGCAGCCGCAGCTTCGCCGTCCAGCGTGATCGAGCGCGTCAAGAAGGCGCTGGATCGCTAGAAATGCGGTCGGCGCCCAGGTTAGTGAAAGTCGGCTTTGCGCCGACTCTCACTATTTTGGATCAAAGTACGTTGCGTCAGTTTTGTGGCGTTGCGAGCCGTGAATAAAGCTCCACAACATCGCGCGGCGTCTTCATGGCGCGCGCTACAACTGCGTCTACTGCCGCGCCGTCGATGGGGCTGATGTCGAGCCGCAGTTTCGCGGCCTCGCCCAGAAAGTCCTTATCGATCACCATTCTCATGAAACCCTCGCGCAGCGCGGCTTTCCTGTCGGCTGGAAGCTCGGGCGGCGCCACGAAGGGCAGCGCCATGAAGAATGGCATCTCTGCGAAGTCAAGCAGCGCGATTATCTTTGGATCGCTGGTCATCTCGCGTGCGGTTGGGATGTTCTTAAGGTCTGCATGGCGTTTTGTGCGTGCGAACTGGAGGATGGGGCGCACTTTCTTGTCGCCCCACAATTGCGGCTGGCCAGCGCGCACGGAATTGTACCCGATGATCTGGCCATCAAGTTCGCCCCGCTGCATGGCGAGAAACATCGGCGCAGCGCCGGGATAACCGCGTATGATGTCGACGTTCAGGTTGATCGCGTTCTTGGCAAGATAGGCGAACGACAGGTTCGTCGAACCAGGCTGGTCGCCGCCCAGACGCAGCTTGATGCCGGGCTTGCGCAGATCGTCGGCGGTCTTCGCCGGATGATCGTCGTTGATGACGACGAGATAAGAGTCGTCTTCATAGTCGGACAGCGAGCCAAGCCACGAGAGTTTCGCGGGGTCAAACTTTGCGTTCGGCTCGCCCTGAATGGCGAGTTGCGGCACGGCGCGCTGAATGATCGCGATGATGCTGCCGTCGCGCTCCGCAGTATTGGCGAGGCGATTAGCTGCGACCAGGCCACCGCCGCCGGGCACATTCTGCACCACGAAGTTCGGATTGCCGGGAATGAAGCGACCGTAGTGCCGCGCGACAAGCCGCCCCGAAATGTCGTTGATCCCGCCCGGCGCGGTGGGCACGATCAACGTCACGGAGCGCCCGCGGTAAAAATCTTCGACGCTTTGCGCCAGAGCGGATGTCACGCTCATCAAGGAGGCGATGGCGAACGCAGCGGCTAGCGCCGCGCTGCCTGTTGGCTTGCGGATCATGATGTTCTCCCTCCCTATAATTATATTTTTGACTGACATTTAACCGGGCATGGCGGGCAGATGTTGAAGCAGATGCCCATAGCCTGAACGCGGCTCGTTCACGTACAGCCGCTTCTGGAATTCCCACACGCGGGCAGTCACCGGATGCACTACCGGCACGCCAAGATCCTTTTCAAGCATATCCACGATATGCAGCGTGCGCCAGCCAGAGCCCAACATGTAAATTGCGTCAGCGCCTTTCTGGGCGAGGAAGTGCTTCTTGATGTGAGCGTAGACCTGCTCGCCCGAGAGCTCCTGCACCTTGTTGAACGGCGTCTCGACGCCTTCCATGCACTTCACGTTGAAGCCAGCGTCGGTGAAGTATTGCGCGAAGGTCTTGTTGATCTCGCCGGGGAAGTAAGTCGCGCCGACGATTGACTTCGCTTTCAACGCGCGCAGGGCGGTGATGTGGTTTTGGCCTGCGGTGAAGATGGGCGTCTTGTACTTCTTCTCCCAGCCCGCAACGAGTTCCGCCTCGCCCTTGAGTCCCAGCACCATGAAAGGCGGCGCCCCATTGGGATGAATCGCGTCGCAGTCCTGCTCGGCCAGCAGGGCGATCTGCTGCTCATAAGCGCCCATCACGGTTTCAAATTCGTCGCGGGTGCCGCGCGTGATGTTCGTAAACAGCGGCAGGACGCCGATGCCTTCTGGCAGAAGGCGGATAAATTCCTCGAGGGCGCCCGGGCGCAGGGTCGGGTGGATGATGCCGGCGATGCCCCGCCAAGCCGAAAACGCCATTCGATTTCCTCCAATTTCTTATGATCTTACGCCGGCTTGCCCGTTCGCAGGCCTTAGCGCTTGCGCGTAGCATACACGGGCGCGCGTGCTGAAGAAAAGGGCGGGCTTGGTCGAAAGTCTCGGGCGGCTCCTCTGCTTGCGCAGCTTGCGTTGGCTTCGATCTTGGGGAAGATAGGAGCAACTCCGTATCAGGAGGGAGGGGATTTCCTATGTTGACGAGGCGAGAAGCTATGGCTGGCGCAAGCGCGCTGGCAGTCGGCGCCGGATTTGGCGTTATTCCATCTTTTGCGCAAACGGTTGAAAGCCTGCGCATATTCGTTCCGGCGGCGCCAGGAGGCGGCTGGGACCAGACTGCGCGCTCGATGGAGAATGCGCTGCGCGGCACGCAGCTTATCAAGACAGCGCAGATCACCAACGTTGGTGGCGCTGGCGGCGCCGTGGGCCTGCCGCAGTTCATCAACCAGTGGAAAGGCCAGGGCAATTCGCTGATGGTCGCCGGGCTCGTGATGGTTGGCTCGCTGATCGCCAACAAGAGCCAGTTCAGTCTTGCTCAGGTCACGCCCATTGCGCGCCTTACCGGCGAGTATCAGGCGCTGGTCGTGCCGGCCAACTCGCCATTCAAAACGGCGAAGCAGCTTGTCGATGCGCTGAAGGCTGATCCCGGCAAGGTGCCGGTTGCAGGCGGTTCGGCAGGCGGCACGGACCACATTCTCATCGGCATGATCGCGCAAGCGGTTGGCGTGCCAGCTGCGAAGGTCAGCTACGTGGCGTTTGCAGGCGGCGGGCCAGCGACTGCGGCCATTCTCGGCAGTCAGGTCGCGGCAGGCGTGTCCGGCTACGGCGAGTTTGCAGAACAGATCAAGGCGGGCAAGATGCGCCTGCTCGCGATCTCCGCGCCCACGCGGCAGGCCGGTATCGATGCGCCTACGCTGAAGGAGCAGGGCATCGACGTTGAACTCGCCAACTGGCGTGGCTGTTTCGCGCCTCCCGGCGTGTCTGACGCCGACCGCAAGACCATGACAGACATGGTGCTGAAGATGACGGCCTCCAAGGAATGGGCTGACATCTGCGCCAAGCAGGACTGGACCCGTATCACGCAAACGGGCGATGATTTTGGCAAGTATATCGCGGGAGAAACCGAGCGCATCCGCGGCATTCTCAAGGATCTCGGGCTCGCCTGATATGGCGAACTCGGCACATAGTGAAGGCGCGCGCGCGCGCCTTCCATTGGGCGAAATGTTGATCGCGCTGGGAGTGCTTGCGCTTTCCGGCGTAGTCTTCTGGCAAACGCTCTCCATTCCCGTCTCGCCGCTTTATGCGCGTGTCGGGCCCACTGTCATCCCTATGATTGCGGCGTTTGGCCTTGCTGCCTGCGGCGTCGCCCTGCTGGTCAGTGCGCTGCGCGGCGGCTGGCAGGACGAGGAAGAAAAAGAGATCACGCAAGACAAGGGCGCGCTCGCCCTGCTGGTTGCGGGCCTTATCGCCAACATGGTGTTGATCGGCCCAGCCGGGTTCACGATAGCTTCCACCGTGTTGTTCACCCTCACGGCCCGCGCATTTGGCTCTCGCAACTTGTTGCGTGACGCGGCCACAGGCTTTGGGCTTTCAATTGTCGCCTATCTTGGATTTGCGCGCGCGCTGGGCATTAACATCGGCGCAGGCCCACCTGAGCGCCTTATCGAACGTCTACTCTCGGTGATTTTCTGATGGACGCGCTCACGCAACTGGCGGGCGGCTTTGCTGTCGCGCTGACGCCGATGAACCTGCTCTGGTGCCTTGTGGGTGTAACGCTTGGCACAGCCATTGGCGTGCTGCCGGGGCTTGGGCCCGCACTCACCATCGCGCTTCTGCTGCCCATCACCTTCAAGGTTGAGCCGACAGCGGCCTTCATTCTGTTCGCGGGCATCTACTATGGAGCGATGTATGGCGGCTCCACCACGTCCATACTTTTGAATACGCCAGGTGAAAGCGCAACGATTGTCACGGCGCTTGAAGGCAACAAGATGGCGCGTAACGGACGCGCGGGCGCCGCGCTCGCGACGTCCGCCATCGGCTCGTTCGTCGCTGGCACGATCGGCACGCTCGGCATCGCGTTTCTCGCGCCCATCGTCGTGGAATGGGCGCTGAAATTTGGTCCAGCGGATTACTTCTCGCTGATGATCCTCGCCTTCGTCACCGTCTCGGCGGTGCTTGGCTCATCCGCCATTCGCGGACTGACCGCGCTGTTCATTGGCGTCTTCATCGGGCTTGTGGGCATAGATATGCAAACAGGTCAGCCGCGTTTCACCTTTGGCGTGCAAGAACTGACCGACAAGATCGATGTCATCATCGTCGCGGTTGGGCTTTTCGCCGTGGGCGAGACGCTTTACATGGCCGCACGGCGCCACGCGGGCAAAGACGAAATCATTCCCTTGCGTGGCTCTTTGATGATGACGCGCGAAGAATGGGGCCGCTCGTGGAAGCCCTGGCTGCGGGGCACAGCCATCGGCTTTCCTATCGGCGCCATGCCGGCGGGCGGCGCGGAAGTGCCGACATTCCTCAGCTACTACGTTGAGAAAAAACTCTCGACCAAGCCCGAGGAATTTGGCAAGGGCGCCATTGAGGGTGTCGCCGGGCCCGAAGCGGCCAACAACGCTTCGGCGGCTGGCGTGCTGGTGCCGATGCTGACGCTGGGACTGCCGACATCCGCGACGGCGGCCATCATGCTGTCCGCCTTTCAAAGCTACGGCATCAATCCCGGCCCGCTTCTGTTGCAGACGCAGCCGCAACTCGTGTGGGGTCTGATCGCCTCGTTGTTCATCGGCAACTTCTTATTGCTTGCGCTGAACCTGCCGATGATCCGCATCTGGGTGAAGATGCTGGCCGTGCCTGCGCCCATGCTCTACGCGGGCATTCTCGTATTTGCGACGATTGGCACCTATGGCATCTCGCAATCGCCGGTGGATCTGGCGCTGCTCTATCTCATCGGCGGCATGGGCTATCTCATGCGTCGTTATGATTTCCCGACTGCGCCAGTCATTATCGGCGTGATCCTGGGGCCGCTCGCTGAACAGAATTTCCGGCAGGCCATGACGATTTCTGCTGGCGACTGGACGGTCTTCTTCACGCGTCCTTTGTCCGCGTCGATCCTGTTCATTGCCGCGCTGGCGGTTTTTGGTCCCAGGATTTATGTGTTGATAACATCGCGTCGCGCTGTTGCGTGATGTGGTGGCGCTCCAATGAGAGTCTTTGCTTGATCTCTTGCGAAGGCTTTTCATAAGAAACTGATGCAGGTTGATTCAAGTCAATGCGCATGCGCCACAAATGTTTTTACATTCCTTCATTCTGAAGGAGTGTTGATATGACCAGCGCCGAAACCCTTTACCTCCTCATCGTGCTCTCAGCTTTTGCTTTCTTCACGACGTTTATCGTCCGCGCGAACAATGCGTCGGTGAATTACCGCAAGACGCACTGAAAGAAGACGCACTGACGCAAGTCAGCGCTAGTCCTGAATTGACTGAGCCCGCGCTCACCTGCGGGCTTTTGCGCGCATATCCGTGATGATGGCTTGCGCAGCATTATGCCCTGGCGCCCCTGTTACGCCGCCGCCCGGATGCGCGCCTGACCCGCACAGATAAAGGCCCGGCACAGGCATGCGATAGTCTGCGAAGCCCAACGCGGGCCGCGCCGAAAACAATTGGTCCAGCGTCAGTGCGCCGTGGAAGATATCACCGCCGACAAGGCCGAACGTGCGCTCCAGATCAAGCGGCGACATGATCTGGCGCCCAATGATGCTGGAAGCAAACCCGGGCGCGTATTTGTCTACGGTCGCGACCATCAGGTCCGCCACGGTCTCGCGATGATCGTCCCATGTGGTCCCATCAGTGAACGCGGGCGTAACATGCTGGCAAAACAGGCTCGCAACATGTTGGCCCGGGGGCGCAAGCGTATCGTCCATCGTCGATGGAATAAGCACTTCCACGATCGGTTCACGGCTCCAGCCATGCAGCTTTGATTCATGGTAGGCGCGGTCCATGTAGGCGAGGCTGGGCGCGATGATGATGCCTGAAGTCATATGATCGCCGTCGCCCGGCAGCGCCGTGAAGCTCGGCAGCCGGGACAACGCGACATTCATGCGAAATGTGCCTGAGCCGCAGGTCCAGCCTTTCATGCGGCGCATGAAGTCCGGCGGAACGGCGTCTTCCGGCACAAGCTTTGTGAACAGCAGTTTTGGGTTGAGATTCGACACAACAGCGCGCGCTTTCACGCGCTCGCCGTTCTCCAGCACGAGACCCACAGCGCGGTCTTTTTCGACGATAATTTCACGCACGCCGGAGTCAGTGCTTATCTTGACGCCGCGCGCGCTCGCCGCCTTAGCCATGGCCTGCGTGATAGCGCCCATGCCGCCGATGGCGTGGCCCCACAGGTTTTTCTTGCCATTCACTTCGCCAAAAGCGTGATGCAGCAGGACATAGGCCGAACCCGGCGTGTAGGGGCTCGCGTAATTTCCAACTACTGCGTCGAAACCGTACAGCGCCTTGATCGCGTCAGACTCGAACCACGAGTCGAGAAGGTCGCCTGCTGATTTTGTAAACAGATCATACACCGCAACGCGGCTCTTCTGGTCGAGGCCGCGCAGACGGTTTCCCAGCGCAAGCGCGCGCAACGCTTCTGCGCCAACGCGCACAAGCGAACCTTCAACCAGGTTTGGCGGCGCGCGCAGGATTTCCGCACGCAAAACGTCAGCCACGGTGTCGAGTTGCGCGTTGAACGCGTCGAGTTGGGCAGCGTCCCTCGCGCTGAATTTTGCGACCTGCTCTTTCGTGCGCCCGGGGCCCGCCATCAGGTACTGGTTGTCGGACAGGGGGAGAAAATTCAGCGCGCGGCGCTCGACAATCTTCAGGCCGTGCGCGTGCAGATCAAGATCGCGGATCACCTTTGGCGACAGCAGGCTGACCGTGTAGGCGGCGACAGAGTTGCGAAAGCCGGGGGCGAATTCTTCCGTCACCGCCGCGCCGCCGACGACGCTGCGCTGCTCATAGACGCGCACGCTCAGCCCGGCGGCCGCCAGATAGGCTGCGCAGACCAGGCCATTATGTCCTGCGCCAACGATGGCGACGTCACATTCGTCCATTCGGGCTCCTTGTCGTGGTCGCGGAGCGGGTCTTGTTTCGCCCGCCGCGATCAGACATCATTGGTTCAAGTCAACAATGTGCCGGCAAAGCTGCCGGTCAAGGGAGGAATTGGAAATATGACGGGTTTTGACGTCAATACGGCCTATAGCGTCAAGGGCAAGGTCGTCATCGTCACAGGTGGCGGCACCGGCATTGGCAAGGTGTACAGCCAGCGTCTTGCGGAAGGTGGCGCAAAGGTCGTGCTCGCCGATATCGCGGGGGAGGCCGGTGAAGCGGTCGCTGCCGGCATTCGTGAGCAGGGTGGCGAGGCAATCGCCATCCGCACCGATGTGATCGATCCGGACGGCGTGCAGGCGCTGGTGGATCAGACCATTGCGAAATGGGGTCGCATAGACGGCCTTATCAACAACGCGTCGCTGATGAGCGTTCTGCCGCGCGGTGACTGGTTCCGCATCCCCATTGATGAATGGGACCGCGTGATGGCTGTGAATCTGAAAGGCATCTTCCTGTGCTGCCGCGCCGTCTATCCGCACATGAAAGCGCAAGGCGGCGGACGCATCGTGAATATCTCCTCATCGCGCATCTGGGCCGGCAACCCCAATCGCTTGCACTACACGACCTCAAAGGCGGGCGTTGTGGGCCTGACGCGGGCTCTCGCTCGCGAGGTTGGCGACGACAAGATCGGCGTCAATGCGATCACGCCCGGCTTTACGGAAAGCGAGACGCAGATGGCCTCGTCGTCCTCCAATTATGTCACGGGGCGCGAACAGGGTCGGTGCTTCAAGCGCCCGCAGTTCCCCGATGATCTTGTCGGCGCCGTTATGTTCCTGATTTCGGACGCAAGCTCGTTCATCACTGGGCAGACGATCAACGTCGATGGTGGCCAGGCGATGCACTGATCGGTCGTGAGGTTTACGTAGCACTGCAAAGATGGCCCGCCGTGTGCGGGCCGTCCTCCGGGAGAAAACCATGGTCATTGAACAATTGAAAATCGAACCGCTGAGCCCTGTGCTTGGCGCGCGCGTGACAGGTCTCGACCTTGCGCAGGAAACGCCGGACGCGGTGAAGCAGGAAATGCGCGACGCCTTCCACAAGTACGGCGTGCTGTGCTTCTCGGGCCAGACGATCGAGCCCAACGATCAGATCCGCTTCGCGTCTGTCTTCGGGCGCGCGGACGCAAGCAAAATGGGCCGGCCTGTCGCCAACGAAGGCAAGGAGCGCGAGCGCGGCATCATGCTCATCACCAACATCCGCGAGAACGGACAGCCTATCGGCGCGCTGCCCGATGGCGAGATGCACTTCCATTCCGACGGTTCGCACCGCGATGTGCCGTATCGTGCGACAACGCTGTATGCCGTGCAGATACCGTCACGCGGGGGCGAGACGAAATTTGCGAACCTCTATGAGGCTTACGATGCGCTGCCGGAGGCGACCAAAGCGCGGATCCAAAATCTCAAAGCCGGATACATTTACGACGTCTATGCAACGCTGCGCGACCAAGTGAACGAGGCTGCGGACAATCTGTCCAACGCAGTCCATCCGCTGGTGAAGACGCACCCCGAGACCGGCCGCAAGTCGTTGTATCTCAGCCGACTGATGACGCGCAGCATCGTGGGCATGGACCGGGCGGAAAGCGACAAGCTGCTGGACGAGCTTTTCGAGCATGCCGAGCGGCCTGAGTTTGTGTACGCCCATGTCTGGTCCGTCGGCGATCTGCTGATTTGGGACAACCGGTGCCTCAATCATGCGCGCAATGATTTTCCGGCGGAGGAAATCCGGTTGATGCGCCGCGTGACGGTGTCAGAGCCGGTTTAGAACGCTGCGCCAGGCGCGGGCTTGACCCGCGCATCCAGACACCGAGGCTGCTCGCCTGGATAGCCGGATCAAGTCCGGCTATGACGCGCGGATAGATTGGCGCTCAGACGACGGCGCCTCTGGCGCCTTGTCCCCTCCGCGCGCGCGCCGTAAAAGGCCTGACGTATTCATGCGCGCGCCGCGAGGAGGACACATGACCCAGACAATCCCGCTGGCTATCATCGGCTTTGGCGAGGTGGGCAAGATATTCTCCAGCCAGTTTCTGGCGCGGGGAGACATTTCGATCACCCTTTTTGACCTCGCTTTTTCGGACTCGGAAAAGGCTCCGGCCATGCTGGCGGCCGCCGCTGAAATGGGCGCGCGGGTTGCCTCAAGTCCTGCCGATGCGGCGCGCAACGCGCGGGTCGTCATTTCTGCCGTAACGGCGTCTTCTGCGCTCGATGTTGCGGGCGAGGCCGCGGGCTACCTGCACGAGGGCCAGTATTTCTTTGATGTGAATTCCGCCTCGCCAGTGACCAAGAAGAACGCGGCGGTCAAGGTCAACGCCGCCCATGCGAAATACGTCGAGGGCGCGGTGATGCAGCCTGTCGGCGGCATCGGCATCCGCGTGCCGATCCTTGGCGGCGGGCCCTACGCCGAAGAGCTTGCCGTGTTGATGAACGGGCTGGGCATGAACGTCACGCCGGTCACGACCGAGCCGGGCAGGGCCTCCGCCATGAAGCTGTGTCGCTCCATCGTGATCAAGGGCATGGAGGCGATCATGGTCGATTGCGCGGCGGCGGCGAAACACTGGGGCGTTGAGGACGAAGTTTTCGCCAGCCTCAACCAGACCTGGCCGTCCATCGATTTCCGTGATCTCGCGCAATATATGGGCGAGCGCGTTGCGACCCACGGCGCGCGGCGCGCAGCCGAGATGCGCGAAGCCGCCATGATGGTGGAAGATTTGGGAATGCATCCGGGATTGGCTGTGGCCATCGCCGACGCGCAGGACAGGGGAGCCAAAAAGAAATGAACACGCATAAGAATCCGCCCGGAGATTTCACGCCGAGCATTCCGGCGCCGGACCCGAACACCAAGACGCCGAAGTTCAAGCTGCCGCCCAAATCAACAGACGCGCATTGCCACATCTTTGGCCCCGGCGACACATATCCCTTCGCGCGTGATCGCTCGTATACGCCGCCAGATTCCGGCCTCGACAAGTTCCGCGCCTTGCAGGCGAAGGTTGGTCTTGAGCGCGCGGTGATCGTGAACGCGAGCTGCCACGGCAACGACAACACGGTGTGCCTTGACGCTATTGCAGCTAGCAATGGCGCGTATCGCGCGGTGGCCAACATCGACGATACGTTCACGGAGAAGGAAATCGAAGAGCTGCATATCGGCGGCATCCGCGGGTGCCGCTTCAACTTCGTGAAGCACCTGGGCGGCGTGCCGGATATGCGCGTGCTGCAGACAGTGGTGGACCGCATAAAGAACTTCGGCTGGTCGCTGGATGTGCATTTCGACGCCATCGACTTGCCAGAATACGCACCAATGCTCGCCAAGCTCCCGGTCATTTACACGATTGACCACATGGGCCGCGTGCAGGCATCTGGCGGCATGAACCAGAAGCCTTTTGATTGCCTGATCAACCTGATCAAGGACGATGAGAAGTGCTGGGTGAAGGTGTGCGGTTCCGAGCGCGTCTCGACTGCTGGCGCCCCGTTCCACGACGCAGTGCCTTTCGCGCGCAAGATCTGCGAACTCGCGCCCGACCGCGTTATCTGGGGCACGGACTGGCCGCACCCGAATGTGAAGCAGATGCCGAATGACGGCGATCTCGTCGATCTCATTCCGCTGTTTGCGCCGGAGCCTGAACTGCAGCAGAAACTGCTGGTGACGAACCCGGGGCGGCTCTACTTCGACGAGAAATAAGCGCGCGCGGCTTCCACACCAACGGCGTCATGCGCGGACTTGATCCGCGCATCCAGGCGGACGTTCAAGTTGATTGTCTGCTCTGTTGGATACGCGGATCAAGTCCACGTATGATGGTCGCGCTTTGCTAAAAAGAAAAGGGCGACCGAAGCCGCCCTTTTATCCATTACGCTCTAATCAGCGATCAGCGGCGCTCTTCGCGATAGAGCGCCAGCTTCTCCTGCGCGCTGCGATCCGAGAAGCAGAAGAACACGGCGTCCTTCGAGGCGCGCGCCTTGCGCCACACCCAGCTTGGGACAGCGACGACGTCGCCCTCGCCAGCGGTAAAGGATTTTTCGCCCGCCTCGATCTGCACTTCGCCTTCGATGATGATCCACGTCTGACCATCGGTGGCGCGCATTTCCTTTGTCTCGAAGCCTGCCGGCAGGTGCGTCAGCCACGCGGCGATGAGCGGCATGGGCCAGCCGCCATCAAGCGGGTTCACGTAGCGCAACGCATGGCCGATGTGCGCATCCGGCTTGTCGCAGGCTGCGACCGTCATGAGGGACTCGCGGCTCGCCTTGTACTTGTAGTTGAAGATCGGCGTCGTGGCGCCGAAGGGCGAAGGCGTTTTGAAGGGGCGCATGTTTGTGCCCCAGCGCGCCTGCGAGTCGCCCATGCGGCGCGACTCAATCTGCGTCTTGTCATTGGAATGACCGCTGAACGCAGTCTCGAAAAAGTTGATGATGTGCAGGTCAAGCCCATCAATCCAGATGACCGGCTTCTTCTGTTCCTGTCCGTGATCGTGCCAGGCCCAGTTGGGCGTGATGACGAAATCGCCGCGCTCCATCTCGGTGCGCTCGCCCGCGACCGCCGTGTAACCAAGGTTGCCTTCCAGCACGAGGCGCAGCGCAGACGCGGTGTGACGATGCGCTGCTGCGATCTCGCCGGGCATGATGAGCTGCATGCCGGAATACATGGTCGAGGTGATGCGCGATCCGCCCGGCATGGCCGGGTTTTCGAACACGAGCACGCGGCGTTCAGCCTCTTCGGCGGTAAGCAACTGGCCCGCTTCCATCAGCAGTTCGCGGCACTCGTTGAAGCGCCACACGTGGGGCACAAACTTGCTCTTGGGCTCTGGCGGAACGAGACCCTTCAGCGCTTCCCACAGCGGCGCAAGATGCTTGGGGGCGATCTTGTCATAGAATAGCTGGCGATCCTTCGCGGGAGCGGCAGCGGTTGCGGTGGCGGTCATGTTCGGTCCCTCTCATCGCGGTGCGTTCAAACTGCTGTGCAAATCCGCGCGTGACTTCGGCGCGGACCGTTACTCAACCTTGCCTCAAACCTTGCCTCAAACCTTGCCTTCAGCGTGCAGCTTCCACAGATCCCACGCGCGTGTGGACTGGCCGTCGATCGTGCGCGTGGCGGTGATCGTTTCGCCTTCGCTCAAGCCCGTGACAGGGCCTATGCGCAAGGCTTCTGACAACACGCGCGCGTTCTGCTCGGTGTAAACCGCGCGAAAGACGGCCTGTTTCAGGCTGTTTCCAACCGCTGTTGAGCCGTGTCCGCGCATGAGAACCACGGTTCCCTCGCCAAGGCATTGCGCCAGCGCGGCGCCAAGTTTGGGCGATGAGATGAGCAGATCATTGTCCTCGCCAACGACGTCGCGGATTTCGAACACCGGCGCGCATGTGCCGATGAACGAGCCCATGTGCGTGACTGCGCGAAATGAAAAGCCTTTGACGAGCCCGAATGGAATAACCGCCATCGAGTGGCTGTGCACGACGCTCATCACGTCTGGCCGCGCGCGATAGATTTCCGAATGGATGAAACGTTCCAGATACACCGCACGGCCGCTGGCATTCACGGGTTCGCCGTCAACGCCAAATTCAACGATGTCATCGGCGGTCACAAGCCCGGGCGCCATGTTGCGCGCGCACAGGAAGCGGCTGGCGTTATGGTCATGGCGCACGCTGATATGGCCGAAAGCGTCGAGCACGCCCTGGCTGAAGAGGATTCGGTTAGCAGTCACGAGATCGGCGACAAGCGCCGGGTTTGCCGCAGGGCCAAACGCGCCCTTGTCTGCTGCAGGCGCGGCGATGCTGGTCTCGTCGATTCTCTCGTTGCCCGGCGTGCACATGCGCGCAGCGTCTCCTGTCCCTCATGTTCTTGAAGACATATCGCGGCCGCCTGCGGAATGTCAATATTCTCATTTTTTGAGAATAATAATTTGACACACCAACGGGGCGGACGTAGAGATTTCTGAGTTTGCGAGCGCTTGGCGCCGCGGCGTTATGGGAGGCGTTCGATGGCGGGTTTCGCCCGCTTTCAGGCCGTGTTGCGGCTGTTTGACGAGAAGGCGAGCGCGTGGACCGTGCCCGCCATGTCGGACGCGCTTGGCGTGCCGGCGAGCACCGTCTATCGCACCGTGCGCGACCTTGTTGCTGGCGGCTTCCTTGAAGCTGCGCACGAGAGCGTCTATCGCCTTGGCTCAGCCTTTATCGAATATGATCGCCTGCTGCGTCTCACAGACCCGCTGGTGGCTGCGGGGCGAGGCGCCTTGCATGATGTGGTCTTGCAGGCGCACACGCCCTGCGTCGCGCTTCTGTCGCGTCTCTACAACGACCAGGTGATGTGCGTGGTGGAAGAAGCCGCTCCAGACGTCCCGTTTCGCCCCAGCTACGAGCGGGGCCGCCCCATGCCATTGACGCAGGGCGCGACCTCCAAGGTCATTCTGGCGCATTTGACCGCCCGGCAACTCAATCGCCTGATTGGCGCGCCAAAGGATGGCGGCGCGCGTTACGTCTCTTTGCGTCGCGAACTCGCTGATATCCGCAAGCGCGGTTTTTGCGCTACGGCGAGCGAGATTGACGCCGGGCTGGCGGGCATAGCGGCGCCTGTCATCGTGCGCGAGGCCGGGATCATCGCGAGCCTCAGTCTTGTCGCAGATGATTCACGTCTTGATGAAAGCCAACGCCGCCGCCTGGTGTTGCTTGTTGTGTCTGCTGCGAGCCTCGTGGCAGAGGAATTGCGTTACGCGTTGCGGCCCCCGGCAATGATCCAGCCGCGCCAGAAAATGGTGAAGTCATGAATTTCTACGACAACGGCGTCTTCAACTGCGAAGTCGTCATTATCGGCGCAGGGCCGACAGGCCTCACGCTTGCGAACCTGCTGGGCAAGGCGGGCGTCAGCGTGATCGTAATTGAGCGCAATCCCACCACGGTGCAGGCGCCGCGTGCAGTCTCCATCGACGACGAGTCTCTGCGCACAATGCAGGCGGCCGGCGTTGTCGAGAAAGTGCTCGAGAATGTCGCGCTTGATTACGGATATCAGTACATCACCGCCAGCAACGTCGTGTTTGCGCAGGTTGAGCCGACAGCGCGAGAATATGGCTGGCCGCGCCGCAACGCTTTCACGCAGCCAGAGCTGGAAGCCGCGTTGCGCGACGGCCTGACGCGCTTTCCGAATGTGAAAACGCTGTTCGAAACATGTTATGAGAACGTCAAGGAAGACGCTGACGGCGTGACCGTCCAGATCAAATGCCAGGATGGCGAATTGCGCAATGTGCGCGCCCTTTATCTGGCCGCAACAGACGGTGGGCGTTCGGCTCTGCGCAAGCACATTGGCGCTCAGATGACGGGCTCCACCTATCGCGAACGCTGGCTTATCGTTGATCTCAAGGACACCAGGGAGCGCTTTCGCCTGACGCGCGTGCTGTGCAATCCCAAGCGCCCCACCATTTGCCTGCCGGGTCCTGATGGGCGTCGGCGCTACGAATTCATGGTGCACAAGGGCGAGACGGATGAAGCGATAGCTACGCCTGAAAAAGTGCGCGAACTGCTGGCAATGTTCGGCCCCGATGCGGATTCCACAATCGTGCGGCGGCAAGTTTACACGTTCCATGCGCGGATGGCCGACAAGTGGAATACGAAGCGTATTTTCCTCAGCGGCGACGCGGCGCATCTGACGCCGCCCTTTGCAGGGCAGGGCATGAACAGCGGCGTGCGCGATGCGCACAATCTTGCTTGGAAGCTGGCATGCGTGGTGAAGGGCGAACTGGGTCCGCGCCTGCTCGACAGCTATTTCAAGGAACGCTCTCCTCACGCGTGGTCGCTTATCGAGATGGCGGTGAATATTGGCAAGGTGATGATGCCGACATCGCACATTCAGGCGTTTGTCATTCAGGCGGCGTTTCGCCTGATGCGCTTCATTCCGCCCATGCACTCTTACTTCGTGCAGATGAAGTACAAGCCAAAGCCGTTTTATAATAAGGGTTTTGTGCTTCCGGACGATGGTGGGCTGAACGTGGTGGGGCGCATGCAGCCGCAGCCCATTGTGGAACGTCTCGATCGCACGCGCGTGAAGTTTGATGAGCTTGCTGGCGACGGGTTTGCGCTGGTGGCGTTTGGCGAGAAAGCGCAAGCAACGCTCGCTGCGTGCGCGCCGCATGATTTTGGCCTGCCGCGTCTGGTGCGCATTGCAGTTTTGCCGCACAGCGTGAACATTGACCGCACGGCTGATCCTGCGATTTTTGCCGTTCGCGCGGTAGATGAATTTTTTGAAGAGCGCTTGCCCAAGGCGCGCGAAATTCTTCTCGTCATCCGGCCAGACCGTTACGCCGCCGCTGCGTGCGATGTGACGGACGCTTCAAGGATCGAGGACTTCGCCGCGCGCGTGCGGGCGCTCGTCCGATCAACGGCTGTGCCAGTTGTCGTGCCCGTGGACGGCATTACCGCCGACGTATGAAAAAAGCCCCATGTAAGGGGCTTTTCTCGTTTCAGTTAAACGTGAGGCTACGCGTCACGCGTTGCCGGGCATCAGCGTCGTGCAGCCGCCGTCGACGAACAACGCCGTCCCGACGATGAATTCGGAATCGTCGGATACGAGGAACAGCGCGGCGCGCGCCAGATCTTCGGGCACGCCGGGGCGGCCAACCAGATTGAGCACGGGGCGCGTGGGATCGAACTCATCCTTGCCAACTGGCGAGCCAATTTTGTTGGGCACCACTGCGTTTACGCGGATCTTGTGCGGCGCGAGCTGGATCGCAAGCGACTTCGTCAGGTTCACGACGCCGCCCTTGGCTGCCGTGTAAGCCGTGGCGCGATCGCGGCCGAAATAACCTGAGGTGGACGAGACGTTGACGATGCGGCCCCCGTTGCCGGCTGCGATCATCGCAATCGCTGCGTGCTTCGAGAACAGGAAGGGCGAAGTCAGCGTGATGGCGAGCACGCGGTTCCATTCTTCTGTCGTGATGTCGAACATGTTCTTGTTGTCCGAGATCGCGGCGTTGTTGACGAGAATATCAAGACGACCAAACGCAGCCACCACGTCATTGACGCACTTGATGATGTCTTCTTCCTTGCCGACATCGCAGACGAAAGCCTTGGCCTTGCCGCCTGCGGCGACGATATCGGCGGCTACCTTTTCACCGCGCGCCTTGTCGAGATCAACAACTGCGATGCTTGCTCCCTCCTTGGAGAAAAGCTTTGCAGTGTCTTCGCCGATGTTGCGACCTGCGCCAGTGATGATTGCGACCTTGCCTTGCAGTTTCATGTTTCTCTCCCCTTGATGTGCAGATGAATGTTCGCGTGCGATGCTATTTTGCGGCGCGTCTCTGTTGCGTAGCGGGCGCGTCGATGGCCCAGCCCTCGGCGCCGTGCGTCACGATCACGCCATAGGTTTCGTCAGCGGCCTTTGGCGTCACATAGCCTTCCTGCACATCTCGCAGGACGCGCGCTGGATCACGCTTGAGAGATGCGCCTAACCCGCCACCGCCGGGCGTGTCGAGCCTGAAGCGATCCTGAGCAGCCAGCGGATAATCCGCATAGCGCGTGGGCAAGCGCTTCTGCTTATCGGTATCCGGATTCATGATGATGTCGCCGGTGCGGCCAACGTCGCCACCCGCTGCGCCGCGTGGCGCGATGATGTGTTTTGTCGAGCGGATCGAGAAGCGCGCGTCAGCGAGATTTTCGTACTCGCGCCGGATTCCCAAGCCTCCACGAAATTCACCCGCGCCGCCTGAATCCGGGATAAGCTCGAAGCGCAAAACGCGCGTTGGAAACTCGCTTTCGATGATTTCGATGGGCGCGATCTTGGCGTTCGATTGATTGACCGATGTGCCGGAGGCGCCGTCCTTCAATGCGCGCGCGCCGCCGCCGCCGCCGAGGATTTCATATTGCACGTAGCTCTTGCCGGCCAGCGTTGAGCGTCCGCCAATGATGATGGAGCGAGAGCCGCAGCCGTCCGCGCGCGCGAGCTTTGGCGCAATTTCCGTCATGGCGGAAAAGATCGCCTCAACCGTCGCGTGAACCGTCGGGTTGTAGGTGTTCACGGGCGCAGGGAAGCGAGGGTTCATCACAGAGCCCTCGCGGGTCTTGATTTCGAACGCGTTCATCAGACCGCTATTTATGAAAATATGCGGATCGACCAGCGCGATGAGGCAGTAGCAACACGCGCCGCGTATCACTGGTGGGCGGATGTTCGCCGGGCCTTTTGTTTGGTCGGCGCTGCCTGTGAAGTCGAAGGTGATCTGATCGCCCTTCTTCTCGATGACGACATGAATACGCACCGGCTTTTCAAGGTCGATGCCGTCGTCGTCGACAAAGCGCTCGGCCTCATAGCGGCCATCGTTCCATTCAGCGATGGCGGCGCGCATGCGCTGTTCGGCCAGCTCGAGCAGTTTGTCGAAAGCTGCAAGCGCGTCGGCCTTGCCGAATTTGGTGAGCAGTTCGCCCAGACGTTTCTCGCCAAGTCGCGCAGAGCCGATCTGGCCGCGAATGTCGCCCAGCACAAGCTCGGGCGTGCGCGAGTTGGTGGCGATGATGCGCTCGATCTCGACGTTGCGCTGGTAGCCGCGTTGATAGCGCACGGCGGGAAGATGCAGGCCCTCGTTGAAGACTTCCTTCGCCTGTCCCGAGCAGGAGCCGGGCACCGGGCCGCCGATGTCGGATTTGTGTGCAATGGAGCCGCAGAAGCCGATGATTTCGCCTGAATGAAACACGGGCGTGATGACGCACATGTCGGGCGCGTGCGGGCTGCCGCCGTGGTAGGGATGGTTGATGATGAAGGCGTCGCCCTCGGCGATGTCGTCCTTGTAGCTTTCAATAACCGCGTTGCAGCATGCGGGGAACGAGCCGATGTGCAATGGCAGAACCACATGCTGCGCAACCACATCGCCGCGGGCGTTCATGAACGCGCAGGATGCGTCCTGACTTTCACGCACGATGGTCGAGTAGCCCGTGCGGAACAACGAGTTCTGCATTTCAAGCACGATGCCTTCAAGGCTCGCGCGCATGATTTCGATATGTACAGCGTCGAGAGCGCTCATCGTCAAGACCTCCCGGCAAGAATGATCATGTTGCGATATTCGTCGATCTTCACGCTCTGGCCGGGGAAGACGACAGTGGTGCAGTCCAGCTGATCGACGACGGCCGGGCCTTCAAACGTGACGCCGACATCGAGATTCTCGCGCTGGTACACTGGGCATTCGATGTCCTTGCCATCAAAGCGCATTGTGCGCTTCTCGCGCAGGGCTGCGGACAGGGGCATGCCTTCAGGTTTGAACGTGCGCTGCTTGACGGGCGGCACGAGACCGACGCCGCGCAGGCGCCAAGAAACAATTTCCACCACCTCTTCGGGCGCCGTGTGGCCGAAGGATTCTGCGTGCAAATCATCAAAGCGTTTGCGCAAGACGGCGCGGTCGCCCGGCTTCAGCGGCCAGTCGCAGGGCACGGTGATCTCGTAGCCCTGGCCAGCGTAGCGCATGTCGAGTGCGGCTTCGATGCGCAGCGCGCTGTCGGCAAAGCCTTCCTCGGCCAGTTCTGCGCGCGCTTCTTGCGCGAGATCGTTGAAGGGCGCGTTGATCTCGTCTTCGCTCACGCGCTCGATGGAGGCGAGACGCGAGCGAATGTAATCGTGCTTCACGTCCGACATCAGCAGGCCCATGGCCGAATAGACGCCGGGATAAAGCGGCACGACGACGCCCGCCATACCAAGATTCTGCGCGATTTGCCCGGCGTGCAGCGGACCCGCGCCGCCAAACGCCAGCAACATGAAATCGCGCAGATCGTGTCCGCGCATGGTGGAGATCGCCTTGATGGCTTCCTGCATCTTGACGTTGATAATCGTCACGACGCCTTCAGCGGCTTCCTGAACGCTGAGCTTCAGCGGATCGGCGACGGCGTTCTTCACCGCGTCATGCGCGGCCTTCACGTCGAGCGCCATTTTGCCGCCCAAAAAATTATCGGGGCTGAGATAGCCCAGCACAACATTGCAGTCCGTGATTGTGGGCTGCGTGCCGCCGCGGCTGTAGCAGGCCGGGCCGGGGACGGCGCCAGCGCTTTCCGGGCCAACGATCAGCGAGCCGAAGCGATCAACATGGGCGAGCGTGCCGCCGCCTGCGCTGACTGTGTTGATCTCGATCATCGGCAGCGCGATGTCGCAGCCTTCGATCTTGCCGCGATTGGCGATGGACGGTTGGCCATCCTTCACAAGGGCGACGTCGCAAGATGTGCCGCCCATGTCGAAGGTGATGAGATTTTGATAGGGCGTCGTGCGGCACGTCTGGATGCAGGCCGTGATGCCGCCTGCGGGGCCGGAGAGCACGGTTGCGACGGCCTTCTTGGCCGTGGCGGTGAACGTCGACATGCCACCGTTCGATTGCATGATGTATTTTTGCGGCGTGTTGACGCCTGCGCCCGAAAGCCTGCCGTCGAGGTTGGCAATGTAGCGCGCAAGAATCGGCTGCAGGTATGCGTTGATGACTGTCGTGGAGAGACGATAATATTCGCGGATCTGCGGCACGATCTCGCAGGAGAGCGAGATATTGCAGCCTGGCATTTCCTCTTCGATGATTTCGCGCACGCGCTTTTCGTGGCTCGGATGCAGGAAGGAAAACAACAGGCATACGGCGACAGAGTTGACGCCGGTCTTGGCGAGCTCGCAGGCGCCTCGCCGCAGATGCGCCTCATCAAGCGGCAGCAGCACTTCGCCGTCAAAGGCGACACGCTCGCGCGCTTCAATCGTGCAGCTCTGTGAAGCGAGCATTGCGGGTTTGTCGTAGAAGATGTCGAAGATCTGCGGTCCGTGCGGGCGTGATTGCTCCTGCACTTCATAGATGCCGCGAAAGCCTTCGGTTACGACCAGGCCGGTTTTCACGCCCTTGCCTTCAAGCAACGCGTTGGTGCCAACCGTCGTGCCGTGACAGAAATATGCGATATCTGCTGGCTTCACGCCGCGCGCGATCAGCAGGTCCACACCTGCGAGAATGGCGCGAGAGGGATCATCGGGCGTAGAGGGAACCTTGGCGATGGTCACTTCTTCGGTCGTTTCGTCGAAGTAGACGAAGTCTGAAAACGTGCCGCCGGTGTCGACGGTAACCCTGAAACGACCCATAATCCGTGACGCTCCCGATCTTTGAATTTGAGAGACTGAAAGCTGGCGCGTGCGCCAGGCGTTTCTCCCTGCGCAGCTCGTATGGCTGGCGCTTTCGGGGCCAACCTAGCCACGCAAGCGCCGCTGTCAACTGCGCTGGGCATTCAGGCGTGATGGGCTTGCATGCAGCGTTGAAACTGGTCACGCTGAGGCAAGGGAGAGAATGGTTTGCAGCAGGCTGACGAGCGAAAAGAACTTCTCTTGAGCATGTTCAACGCGGCCGTCAGCGCAGCTGATCCTGCTGTGATCACGCCGCACTTTCTACCGTTGCCTCCCAAAGGCCGGCTCGTCGTGCTTGGTGCGGGCAAAGCTGCGGCCAGCATGGCGAAGGCTGTGGAGGATCATTGGAGCGGGCCGCTCAATGGGCTCGTTGTCACCCGCTACGGCCACGCCGTTGCGTGCAGGCGCATTGAAGTTGTGGAGGCAAGCCACCCGACGCCGGATGCGGCGGGGCAACGCGCGGCGGTGCGTATCCTCGATATGGCGCGCGCGCTGGGGCCGGATGATCTGGCGCTGTGCCTCATCTCGGGTGGCGGCTCTGCGCTTTTGGCTGCGCCAGCGCCCGGCCTCACATTGGCGGACAAGCAAGCGGTCAATGATGCGCTTTTGAAGAGCGGCGCGCCGATTGGCGAAATGAACACGGTGCGCAAGCATCTCTCCGCCATAAAGGGTGGGCGCCTCGCGGCGGCTGCGTTTCCGGCCAAAGTGCTGACGCTCATCATATCGGACGTGCCGGGCGACGACCCCGCAGTCGTTGCGTCGGGCCCAACGGTGGCTGACCCGACAACGTATGCGCAGGCGCGTGAAATCCTCCATCGCCGTGGGATAGACGCGCCACGCGCGGTGATTGATCATCTCATGCGGGCTGACGATGAAACGCCAAAGCCAGGAGACCCGCGCCTTGATGCGAGCGAGGTGAAGGTGATTGCGACGGCGCGCATGTCGCTTGAGGCCGCTGCTGCCATTGCGCGTCGAGCTGGCGTTGAACCGATAATACTCGGCGACGATATCGAGGGCGAAGCGCGCGAGGTGGGAGCCGCGCACGCGCAACTGGCGCTGGCAATTGCGCGTGGAGATACGAAGCACGCGCGGCCCTGCGTGCTGATGTCTGGCGGCGAGACCACTGTGACCGTGCGCCGCAAAGGCGCCAGTCCGCAGGGGAGGGGTGGGCGTAACAGCGAATATCTTCTCGCGCTGGCGTTGGCGCTGGACGGCGCGCATGGTGTCTACGCGATTGCTGCTGATACCGACGGCATCGACGGCAGCGAGGACAATGCAGGCGCGATGCTTGAGCCCGGAGCCCTGGCCCGCGCGCGCTCAAAAGGGCTTTATCCGCAGGGACTTCTTGACGCCAACGATTCCTATAATTTCTTCGCGGCGATTGGCGATCTCGTGATGACCGGGCCGACGTTGACCAACGTCAACGACTTCCGCGCCATCCTCGTTGAATGATAATGGTCAGCTGCGCCGTGTGAACAAGCGATCCCATGATGCAACCACTGCCCCAAGCACAATGAGCCCGCACGCAAGCCACAATGCTAACGAGGCTTCAGCGAAACCGCTCGCCACAAGCGCCAGCGTCGAAAGCACTGGCGCTGCATAGGCGCTCACACCTAAAAGGCGGATGTCGCCGCGTTTGCAGCCAATGTCCCAAGCGTAGAACGCCGCGCCGACTGGTCCCAGACCCAGAGCCACGATGGCGACCCACGCGCCGATTGTGGCGGGCCACACGGTGGTTTCGAAAACCAGATGACAAGCGAGACTTAGCACCGCCGTCGCGGCGCAGAAGCCGACGACTGCATCTGTCGGCACGTCCGACATGCGGCGCGAAAGAACGGAATATGCCGACCAGAAGAGAGCAGCCGCGAGAGCCAGCGCGTAGCCGAGCGCATGTTCGGGCCGGGCGGACAAATCCGCGTTGAATGACAACGCAGCGACGCCCGCAAAACCAATTAGTGCGCCCGCGATGTGAAAGGCGCGCAGCCGTTCGCCCGGAAGCAGGCTGGAGAACAGCACGATCAACAGCGGCCAGAGATAATTGACCAGCGAGGCCTCGGCAGGGGGCGCGAGGCGCAGGGCGGCGAAGTAAAGCGCGTGGTAGCCGAAAAGCCCTGCGATTCCATGCGCCCACACATGAGCGGGCTGGCGCAGGGCGCGGGCGCGCGACGGTTGGCGAATCCAGAGCAGCATCGCGGCGCCAGCGCCGACGCCAAAGCACATGGCGTTCATCTGGAACGCCGGGATTGGCCCCGCCGCCGCTGTAAGAGCGGCGAGCAGGCTCCACAGGATGATGGCCGTGAAGCCGATGAACGTGGCGACTGCCGGGGAGAACCGTCGGGACATAGCCGCTTGTCCCTACGCTCCGGAGCGGCGTCAAGGCCGCCGCGCTCGCGCGCTTTGCGGCGCCCCGCGCGCTTGCTAGAAGGGCGTCGGCCGGAATGGCCGAAGGAGAGACCCATGGTCGAAACGATTGTCGAAAACGTGAGCCTTCAGGAACTCAAGCAGGGCCTCGCGGACGGCTCCATCGTCCTCATCGATATTCGTGAACAATATGAGTGGGATGCTGGCCACATTCCGGGCGCCGCGCTGCACCCGCTGTCGGTATTTGAACCCATGGCCCTACCCGCGTCGCAGGAGGGCAAGCGCGTGGTGCTGCATTGTCGTTCGGGACGGCGCACGCTTGCCGCCCTTGAGGCGGCCCAAGGGGCGGGGCGGGATGATATCCGCGCTCATTTTGGCGGCGGCATGCTGGAATGGCAGGGCGCGGGTGAGGCAGTCCTGTAGGGACGCGATTCGCGACGGGACCGGCTAATTTGTCCGAAAATCGGTCGTGACGGCGAGATTTGCGGAGTCGGGGACGTTTTTTGGAGCGTTCAGCCCGCGCAAACCTGGCCTCGCGCTCACCAGCACAAGTGCGCCAAGGCCCGCCATTTCGAAAACTTGCTCAATTTTCCAGACATTTGATCACAGATCGACTGGGCAACACGCTTCCAGCGTGTCCGCTCACGTTCATGTGAATCGGCCGACACATTACCGTTCAAAATTTTCCGCTAAGGTCGCGCGTCGCACGACTGGCGGCAGGAGGATCACAGTATGGGATTTCGCACCAAGGCAGCTGGCGTTCTAGCGTTGGCTTTAACTGTTTCGGTGGGCACCGCATATGCGCAGTCTGGGCCTGGGAAAGAACGAAATGTTCTGATGCGTTCTATGCTGCAAGACGCATTCGTTCCACTCCGCACGTTGGCGCAGGGAAAAGCGCCATTTGATAAGGCCGCTGTAGACTCTTCATTCGCCCTCATGTTGTCCATCACAGATAAAGTGGCGCCGATGTGGCCACCGAGTTCTCCATCTGATCCCGCCGGGCGATTCGGCTCCTCACCGAAGGTTTGGGAAAATAAAGCCGACTTCGACGCGAAACTGGTGTCTTTCAAAAGCGTGGTTCAGTCCACGCAAGGCTTAGCTGCCGGCGGTCTGGATGGCTTAAAAGATGCATTTCAGAAAATCGACGATTCCTGCAATGCATGCCATGAGCCCTACCGTATTAGGCTTCGTTAATCCGGCTTTGCTGAAATAGAAGGCACATGACGGCTCCCGCAGCTGCGCGGGGGCCGATTGCTTGCTTTCGCTTTTGTTTATCAATGGCGAGAACTGGGACCATGCGTAAGCTTGCTATGCTCGTCGTCGTTCTCGCGATTGCGGGGTTCGGCGTGTTCTGGTTCATCAGCGCGCCGCAACGGGTTGTCGCCGCCACCGACGCTGCGTTCAATGCGCCGGGCGATGCGGAGCGCGGCAAGACCATTTTCTTTGCGGGCGGCTGCGCCTCCTGCCATGCGACGCCGCAGCAGGCGGATCGCCTGCGGCTTGGCGGCGGGCTTGAAATGAAATCTCCGTTTGGTTCGTTCTACGCGCCAAACATTTCGCCTCATCCTCGCGATGGCGTCGGAAACTGGACAAACGCCGATCTCGCCAATGCTATGATGCGCGGCGTATCCCCCGATGGCGCGCATTATTATCCGGCGTTTCCCTACACCAGCTATGCGGGCATGCAGGCCGACGATGCACGGCATCTGATGGCCTACATCCGCACGCTGCAGCCTGTTGAGGGCCGCGCACGCGACAATGCACTGGGCTTTCCTTTCAATATTCGTCGCACGCTTGGCGTCTGGAAGTGGATGTTCTTCGACACTGCGCAGGTGAAGTCGGACCCGGCGCGCAGCGCATCGTGGAACCGTGGTCAATATCTGACCGAGGCGCTGGGCCATTGCGCAGAATGTCATTCGCCGCGCAACGCGCTGGGCGGCCTTGTCGCGGCGCAGCGTTACGCTGGCGGGCCCGAGGCGCACGGCCCGGGCTGGGTGCCCAACATCACGCCGCGCGCGCTGAAAGACTGGACCCGCGGCGAGTGGGTGCAGTTGCTTCAGATGGGCCTGACTGCTGAAGGAGATTCTGTGGGCGGAAGCATGGGCTCGGTGGTCAAGAACATTGCCGAAATTTCCAGGACCGACGCTGAAGCGATGGCTGACTATCTGATGACGCTGCCCGCCCGCGAGAGCCCACCGCGACCGACGAAGTAACGCCAGCGTTTACCAGCCCAAGCGCAGCCGCTTTGCAAGTGCGCCCGTCTCGCCGACACTGGCTGGCGGATGATTCGCGCTGGGGAAAGCGATGGCGGATAACTTGACGCCGCTTGAAAAGGCGCCGGGGCCGGACAGCCCGGAGTTGCTTGAGCACGATGGCATCGAGTTCGGCGCCATCGAAGCCGCCGTGCTTGAGACGCCGCGGGGACGCTGGTTTCTTCGCGAATACGCCCGGCGCGTGCGCGCGCAAGACCATGATCGTCTCGAAGCAGTGCTAGCGCGCATCGAGGCGCGCCTGTCGGCCTCGGCGGATGATGAACACCGGGCGCCAACGCAAACCGCTGGGAGCGTGCCCGAACAACTTGTTGATCTGGCCAGGGCGCTTCGCCGGCGCGGCGTCAGCGAGCAGGACTGTGCCCACATCGAAAATCAGGCCCGCGCCTTGATGGAGGCCGCGAGCCGCAGGGATCTTGCGGGCGCGGTGGAGGCGCTCGAAAAGGGTTTCCGTCAATCGCTGAAAACACCCGCTGCATAAACGTTTCTGGCGGGTCGGCTTGTCTGCTTTTCCAGTCGCGTTTGCCGATTCTTTTGCCGATTCTCTTGCCGATTCTCTTGCCGCTTCGCGCCACGTCGGTATGTTGCCGCCAACTTTGGAACGGGAGCTGGATATGGATTTGGGAATCAGGGGCCGCAAGGCGATTGTCTGCGCATCGAGCCGTGGCCTTGGCCGTGCTTGCGCCATCGCGCTGGCGGAAGCCGGTTGCGATGTCGTGATCAACGGCGTGGACGCCGCCCGTGTCGCCGCCGTAGCCGAGGAAATCGCCAGGGCGACGGGCGCCAACGTGATCGGCGTTGCTGCCGATGTGGGTACGCAGGAGGGGCGCGCGAAGCTGATCGCGGCGTGTCCCGACCCGGACATTCTCGTCAACAATAACGCGGGTCCGCCGCCCAAGGATTTCCGCCAGCTGACGCGCGACGACATGATCGCGGGCGTCGACGCCAACATGATTACGCCCGTTTTGCTTACGCAAAAGGTCATCGACGGCATGGTGGAGCGCAAGTTCGGGCGCATAATCAACATCACGTCTGGCTCGGTGAAGATGCCGCTCATCGGGCTTGATCTGTCGTCGGGAGCGCGCGCAGGCCTCACCGCGTTCTTTGCTGGCGTGGCGCGTCAGGTCGCGGCGTCCAACGTGACGATCAACAATCTGCTGCCGGGCCCGTTCGAGACGGACCGCCTCAAGTCAGCGGCCACATCGCAGGCCAAAATGCGCGGCGTTAGCTACGAGGAGTTGCAGGAGCAGCGCAAGGCGGGCATTCCGGCCAAGCGCTTTGGACAACCCGACGAGTTCGGCAAGCTCTGCGCCTTCGTCGCGAGCGCCCACACCGGTTACATTACGGGGCAGAATTTCCTGATCGACGGCGGCGCCTATCCCAGCGCATTCTGATGCGTGATCGTGGCGAGGGGAGCGCAAGGCAGGTGATGAACGGGAACGCCAAGGATTGGAGCCTGTTCGCTGAGTCGGCAACTCGATGAACGGATCAAGGACGATGCTTGGAATAGGCTTCAAGCTCACGTCGGTCTTTTTGTTCACGATGATGCTGACGCTGGGAAAAGCTTACAGCTCATATCCGGTGGCGCAGATCGTGTTCTTCCGTTCGGCGTTTGCGCTTGCGCCTGTGCTGGTTTGGCTTCTGGTGCGCGGCGATTTTCCGCGCGCCTTGTATACAAACCGGTTTGGCGGCCATTTGCTGCGCTCGCTGGCGGGTATCGGGAGCATGTTTTGCATCTTCACGGCCTATGCGCTGCTGCCATTGGCGGATGCGACGGCAATTGGCTACGCCTCCCCGCTGATCATCGTTGTGCTCGCCTCGATCATTCTTGGCGAGCGGGCGCCGCCGCTACGCTGGGCCGCTGTGGGTGTGGGGTTTCTCGGCGTGCTCGTGATGCTGTGGGAGCATCTGGGTCAGAGTGCGCCGGGGCCGCCGCGTTCGGCTGCGGGCGCGGGCTTCATGTTGATGGCGGCGTTTCTCATCGCCATCGCCATGATACAGACGCGGCGACTGACAAAGACAGAGGATACGGGCGCAATCACATTCTATTTTCAGGCGACGACGACAGTCGCGAGTTTTGTCGTGCTGCTCGCCGCAGCGTTCTGGCCGGATGGAGCGCTTGGCGCCGGGCTTATCCAGGCTCAGGCGTGGAAGGCGCCGGTTGGCGTGGACTGGGCGCCTCTTGTTCTGATCGGCTTGCTGGGGGGCGTCGGTCAGATTTTCATGACGCAAGGCTACCGTTATGCCGAGCCCTCCGTGCTCGCGACGTTCGATTACGCGTCCATCCTGTTCGCTATAGCAATCGGTTTGGCGTTCTTCGCCGAGACGCCCAGCGTCACGGTTCTGCTGGGGGCAGGAATCGTGATTTTCGCTGGCTTGACAGTTGTTTGGCAGGAAAGTCGCCCTGCGTCCAAGCCGTCCGCGACACAATAGAGTTCGTTATTTCAAACGAAATCGGGTAGTCTGCCAAACGCATGCGAGAGCGGCGTCGAGGCGAAAATGGGCGTTGAAGGTCGGGACCGGGTGAAGACAATGGAGGCGGGCGCCCATGCGGTGACCGGCCAACTTGGCCGCACGGTTCAGCGCCTTCGCAAGGCCTACAGCCTGTCGTTGTCAGAATTGTCCGAGCAATCAGGGGTCGCCAAGTCGATCATCAGCCAGATCGAGCGCAACGAGACCAACCCCACGCTAGCGACCATCTGGCGCCTTTCGCAGGCGCTGGATGTCTCCATCGAACGCGTGCTGCAGACGGCCGAGGATGAGCCTTTTCTCGCCAAGACGAGCCGTGGCGACACCCCGATTCTCGTCTCAGACGACGGCAAGTGCAGGTTGGCGATCATCGGCTGGATCAAAACCGTCGAATGGCTGCAATGGTATGACTTCCACTCCGAACCCGGTGGCGTGCTGGAATCCGAGCCGCACCAGCGCGGGTCTGTGGAGTGCCTTTCAGTGCTTGATGGCGAGCTTGAGGTTGAAGTCGCGGGCGTGCTGGAGACGGCGCGTGCGGGCGACACCCTGCGCTATCGTTGCGACAAACCCCACGTCATCCGCAATCGCTCCAAAGCGCCGGCGCACGCTACAATGGTGGTTATTCTGAAAGCCGCGGCGATGGAGTAGCGAAGCCGTCTGTGAAGCTTTGGAACACAAAAAGCTTGGCGTCAAAGCGCTCTAGACGGAGGGGATGTCGGCGCCCTATCACTTTTTCTCTGCCTTCCGGGGTTAGTACGCCATGAATGTTTTGCCATGACCACGGAATTGACCGGCGCAACCATACAGGCAGAACCGGAGGTTTCGAGCGACCGCCTTGGTGACGCTATTGTAATGCGTCTGGCCGGGCGATGGACTATCGCAGCAAGCGGCGGACTGGAAACAGCAGCCGCTGAACTCGAACAGCAAGGGGCGCGTTTTGGCTCCGCAGTCATTGATCTGGCGAGCATAGAGGCTATCGATACGGCTGGCGCCTGGATTATCGACCGCGCGCGCATGCAGCTGGAAAAAGCGGGGGTGAAGGTGGAAGTTCGCTGGGCGGACGCCCGGCAGCAGACCATCCTCACGGAAGCCAAATGGCGCAGTTTTGAGGTGCGCGCCGCGCCGATAAAGCCTGAAAGTCTGGTTGACCTGCTTGCGGACCTTGGCAAGGGCATCGTCACTGCGTTCAAGGACTTTGTGGCAGGCGTCGCATTTCTCGGCGAGGTCATGGCGTCGTTCGCTCGAGTCGCTACGCGGCCTGCGAGCCTGAGGCCAACGTCGATTACCTTCCACGTCGAGCAGTTCGCGTTTCGTGCGGTGCCGATCATTCTGCTGATCAACTTTCTGGTGGGCTGCATCGTCGCGCAGCAGGGGCTTTTTCAATTAAGCCAGTTTGGCGCGTCCGCTTTTGTGGTCGATCTCATCGGCGTTCTTGTCCTGCGCGAATTGGCCGTGCTGCTAACCTGCATCATGGTTGCGGGCCGTACAGGCTCGGCCATTACAGCCGAAATCGGCTCGATGAAAATGCGCGAGGAAATTGACGCGATGCGTGTGATGGGCCTCGATCCCGTCGACGTGCTCATTCTGCCACGCATCATTGCACTGATTATCTCACTTCCGTTGTTGACGTTCCTCGCGGACCTCGCCGCAATCTTCGGCGGCCTGCTGGTGAGCTGGGGTTATGGCGGCATCAGCCCAGAGATTTTCATGGCGCGTCTTCAGACCGCCATTTCGTTGAACACGTTTCTCGTCGGCCTCATCAAGGCGCCCTTCATGGCGCTGGTGATCGGCATGATTGCTGCGATGGAAGGCCTCAAGACACAGGGTTCAGCCGAATCTTTGGGTCGGCAGGTGACGTCGTCCGTGGTGAAAGCAATCTTCATGGTGATCGTGCTCGACGGCGTCTTCGCCATGTTCTTCGCAGCAATCGATTATTGAGGGCGGGGCGAATGACCGACGCGAACATGATGACCCCATTGCCCGCCGAGGCTGGAGCCTCCCACGAGGTTGTCATCAGCGTGCGCGATGTGACCGTGGGTTTTGGCCCCAAGGTCGTTTTGAAAGAGTTGTCGCTGGATGTCTATCGCGGCGAAGTGCTCGGGTTTGTCGGCGGCTCGGGCACGGGCAAGTCGGTTCTGACGCGCGCCATTCTCAATCTCGTGCCCAAGCGTGGCGGGACGATCACTGTTTTGGGCCAGAATCTGGATGAACTGAAGCGCGAAGAGCGCCGCACGCTTGAACGGCGCTGGGGCGTCCTGTTTCAGCATGGGGCCTTGTTCTCCGGCCTAACCGTTCGGCAGAATATTCAGGTGCCAATGCGCGAGTACCTCGAACTGTCGCAGGAATTGATGGACGAACTGGCGATGCTCAAGCTCGACCTTGTGGGCCTCGCGCGGGACGCTGCGGACAAGTTTCCAAGCGAATTGTCAGGCGGCATGGTCAAGCGCGCGGCGCTGGCGCGGGCGCTCTCGCTCGATCCTGAAATTCTTTTCCTTGACGAGCCGACATCGGGCCTGGACCCCATCGGCGCGGCGGACTTCGACGAACTGATCGCCACGCTTCAGAAAACCCTGGGGCTGACCGTGTTCATGGTGACCCACGATCTTGATAGTTTGTACTCAATCTGCGACCGCATTGCTGCGCTTGCGGAGGGTAAAGTAGTCGTCGCGGGCACGATTGAGGATATGTTGGCGAGCCCGCACCCATGGGTGCGCTCCTATTTTCACGGCAAGCGCTCACGCGCTGCTCTAACTGGAGCCAAGCAGTCGTCATGAAATTGCCCGTGTTCTGGCGCGAATCCTTGTTTCAAATCGTGGTGTGGCGCTATTATATTGCTGCTAGCTGGCCAGTGCGCCAGTCGAAGGACTTCTGATGGAAACCCGGGCTAATTTTGCGTTGATCGGCGCCTTCACTCTGGCTGTGCTCGCTGCGGCCTTCATGTTCGTGTTCTGGTTTTCCCAGGGCTCAAAGGAAGGCACGCGCACGATCAAGATTGAATTTGCCTCCTCCGTTTCAGGATTGTCGCGCGGCTCCAGCGTGAACTTTAACGGTGTGCGCGTGGGCGAAGTGAAGACAATTGAATTGTCGACCACACGCCCGGGCGTCGTATACGCCAGCATCGAAGTCAGTCAGCGCGCCCCCGTAAAAAAGGACACGCGGGCTCGTCTTGAGTACCAGGGCCTCACGGGCGTGGCCTCTATTGCACTTGCGGGAGGCTCGGAAGACTCGCCCGCGCTGACCGGCGAGCGTGGACAGCCACCCGTCATCGAGGCGGACCGCTCCGACTACCAGAATATTCTCGAGACGCTCCAGCGACTCGCAGGGCGCGTCGAAACAGTGCTCGACAACGCCAACAATCTGTTCTCCGAGAATGCCGCCTCAATCGCTCGCACCGTGAAGAACGTCGAGACGTTCTCGCAAGCGCTGGGCGATAATTCGGACGGTCTGAAATCTTTCATGCAGGCGATGTCCGAGATCGGCACGTCCATCAAGCCGATGCTGGCAAATCTTGAAGCCGATTCCAAAGGCATGATCGCCGATGTCTCCGAGACGGCCAAATCGTTCCGCAAACTTGCCGACAACCTTGATGTGCGCACCAAGGAGCTGACGGCGGGCGTCAACCGGTTTACAGGGGCAGGGCTGCGTCAGTACGAGGCGCTGGCGGCAGACGGTCGCCGCACGCTGGACGAAATTAA
>JANPPJ010000095.1:0-1763 GCA_031428455.1 Hyphomicrobiales bacterium
TGGGCGCCGTTCTGTTTGGCGACCGGTTGCGGCCGGTAAATCTGGCTGGCATCGCAATCTCATTTGCTGGCGTGATCATCATCGTCAGCCGCGGCGACCTCGGGGTCTTAAAAACGATATCGTTCAACTACGGCGACGTGCTGCTGCTGCTGAACATGGCTGTGTGGGCGCTGTACTCGACCTCATTGCGAATGCGACCGAAGGTCCATCCTCTCACTTTCACGTTTTTTCTCGTCCTCGTTGCTGGCGTAACGCTGATCCCCTTCTGGATATGGGAACACGTTCACGGATATCATATGCAGGCCAGCGGCCTCACGCTGGCCGTGCTTGCATATGTCACGATCTTTCCGGGGATATTGTCGTACCTCTGCTGGAATCGCGGCATTGAAGCGGTGGGTGCAGCGCGCGGCGGCGTGTTCCTGCATCTCATTCCCTTCTACGGCGCCGTGCTTGCGACGCTTCTACTGGGCGAGAAGCTGATGGGATTTCACATCGCGGGCTGCGCGCTGATCATCGCAGGCGTCTGGTTCGCCGCGAAAAAATGAGACGGGCTTGCAACGTGCGCAAGCCCGCTATCGATTGCATCGAACGCGTTACGAGCGGCCGCCGCGCGCCACGCGCTCGATCTCGGTCCGCACGAGACGTTCGACGATCGTTGGCAGATTGTTGTCGAGCCAGTCTTTCAGCATCGGTCGCAGCATCTCGCGAACGGCGTCTTCGACCATGCTCGAGTTTTGCACCGACATGGATACGGTCAGAGCGTCGAAGGCCGACGTAACGCTGGCGCGCGTCAAAGGTGACAAGAGCGCCTCCACGCCAACGGACACGGGCTGCTGTTCAGTGATGTCCGTCTTCTCCGGCGCGACAGGAGCGACCTGCGCCGCAACCTCAACCACCCGCTGCTCCGCAGGCTCATCAAACATGTGACGCAGCACGGGGCGCGTACGAAGCGGCTCTGCCTCCAGTCGCGCAACGCGTTCACCCAACACGCCGCCTTCGCTCATAGCGCGCACCGGCGGTTCAATGAGCGATATTGGCTCGCGCAGCCTGGGCGCCGAAAACGGGTCCTGCGATGGGCGCGGGCGCGGCGGATCCATGCGGGAAGCAGCCAGAGGCTGTGGGTTCTGCACGGGCTGCACTGCAACTTCCGCGACGGGCGTCGGGGTCGAGCGTGCGGGGCGCGGCGTGAGTGGTGCGCCGTGATCGTCGGCGATGATACGGCGAATGGACGCCAGTATCTCTTCCATTGAAGGATCGTTGGCGCTGGCGCCTTGCGGGAGTTGCGACGAAGACGGAAGTGCGGTCATGGCCTCGGACCACCTCACCCAAACGCCACGTGAGCGCTGGTCTATTTGAAACAAAAAGCTGAATCGTCACGAATACGCTTGGCGCACTGGCGAATCATACGCCTTCTACATTGAACTCCATGGCGACGCAGGGCAAGCCGTAGAGACGCCAAGGCTGTGGAGGGGCGCTGTTTTGCATGCCGAAGGCTGGATCAGCGCCCGTCAGGCGTGCGCGTGCCGATCCATTTTCCCTTCACCTGATCAAGGTGAATAGTTGGATCGTAGTTTTGAACCGCGAGGCCCAGCCGACGCGCGTTCAAATCGCCTACCGACGACAACAGCGAATAGGAGCTGACCACACGTTCGCGCTGGACTGAAACAATGTCAGAGCGGGCCGCAAGCAGGCGTTGCTGAGCGTTCAGGACATCCAGCGTGGTCCGCTGTCCCACACGCGCCTCTTCGCGCACGCCATTGAGC
>JANPPJ010000096.1:0-29386 GCA_031428455.1 Hyphomicrobiales bacterium
GCCAAAGGGTTCCTTAACGCCCTTCGGCAACGTTGCGTAGGACATTAGCTGCCATTGTCCGTTGCGCAAGTCAGTCCCGGTAACGGGTCAAAGGCTTGACTTTGAGAGAGTGACGCTTGATCGAGTCGTGAGCATGAAGCGAGGCGGAATTGGTGAGTCGACCCCACACCCGTAGTATCGAAAGGCCGTCTGGAGCGCGTCCATGACGGTTCTTGCCGCCTTTTTGCTGAACACCATTTTCAATTTTTTTCTCGGGTTGCTGGTCGCATACTTCCTGGGCCCGGCGGAGTTCGGCCGCTTTGCGTTGGCGCTCGCCATTGGCGCCATGACGCAAAGCCTTGTGCTGGACTGGATCCGTTTGTCGGCGCTGCGCTTTTTCTCGGGCGCAGCCCATGAGAGCCGCCCGGAACTGGCGCCGACGCTCGACTTCAGCCTCGTGATCATGTCGGTCGGCCTGTCCATTGTCGCCGCCTCGGTCCTTTTGTCCGGCATTGATCTGCCGCCCTCCCGTGCGTTGTTCGCCGTCGCCATTGCAGCGTCCATCGCCAACGGGCTGTTTGATTATCGCTCCGCCCTGCTGCGCGCCCAGTTTCTGGATCGCGCCTATGCGCGGCTCATGCTTATCAAGAACGTTATGGCGATCTCGCTCACGGTGGGCGCGGCGTTTCTTACCGGGTCTGCCTTTGCGGCGCTGGTGGGCGCCTGTGTCTCCATGGCCGGGTCCGTCGTCCTCGCGTCGCGCGCGTGGCGTCTTGAGATGAGCCGGTTTCGCGGCGGCCAGCGCAGCGTCGCGCTGGACTGTGCGCATTACGCCATGCCCATCGTCGTGGCCAACGTGCTTTACGCAGGCATCTCGCTGATCAACCGCTATCTCATGATGCGCTGGTACGGGTTTGCCGAGACGGGATACTTCTCGCTGGCCAGCGATCTTGGCGGGCGCTTGATCGGCGCAGTTGGCACGGCGCTGGATGCGCTGCTCTTCCAGCTCGCCGTGAAAGCTGACGAGCATCACGGACGTCAGGCTGCGCAGGAACAGGTTGCGCGCAACCTCACAGTGGTCTTCGCCATCCTGACGCCAGCCGCTGTTGGCTTCTGGTTGATCTTGCCAAGCATCGAGGCGCTGCTGGCGCCGCCGAGTTTCCGGGGGCACTTTGCCGCCTATCTCGAATTGCTGCTGCCAGGTCTTTATTGTCAGGGCATGGCGACATACGCGATCAACGCGGTGTTCCAGATTCAGAAAAATACGAAAGTTATCATCGCAGCGGCGTCTGTCGGTTTTGCGGTGAACGGGGTTGTGCTGTTTCTGATGGCAAGCTCTTCGCAGCCCACCGTCATTCCCATCGCGCAGTCGGTCGCATATGCGGCGGCGTTCTTTTGCCTTGTTGGGCTGTCGTTTGCGGCGGGCGCCAAGCGTCCTGCCTTGCTCCACCTGCTTTATGCAGCCATCGGCGTTTTTGTTATGACGATGGCGCTTTGGCCGATGCGCGGATGGACCCCGGGCCTTGGCACGCTTGCCGCGCAGGTCTCTGCAGGCGGTGTAATCATGCTGGCTTTCATCATGATCTTCAACATCGCGGACCTGCGTCCAGTCTTGTTGCAGGCCGTCAGGCAGATCGCGTCGCGCAGGTCGTAATGCGCAAGCCGTAACGCGCAAGCCGTAACGCGCAAGTCGTAACACTCTGTCAACCTTAAGAACCTCTGCGTTAACCAGCTAAAACTAAAAAATAATTAGCTGCTAACCAAGGTTTTGCTCCGCCCTTATTGTGACGCTGCAATGCGCTATCATCAGTGGACTGAACGTTCGTCCTGAGCGCCGTTGGCGTGCAGGCGGTCACAGGAGTCTGTGTCCATGGTGTTGCGTAATTGCGTATCGATAGCGGCGCTGGCCGCTGCAGTTTTTGCGGCGGGCCTCGCGCACGCCAATCAGGAATACATTGTGTTTTCCGGCGTTGGGCCGCAGCTCGCGCAGAACGCGGCGCCCTCGCGCGCGCACCTCGGCCACCCAGCCGTAAACCCGGCGCCTGTCGCCCGCCAAAGTACGCCACAGGCCCAGCAATTCGCGGCAGCGAACTCGGGTGGCTATGGCGGCGGATTTATAGAACTGTTGGTGACGGGACGCGATCCCACCCCCCGCGCCGCAGTTACAAATACGCCCCCGGCAATGGACGGGTCCCATCAACGCTTTCGCGGTAGTTACGGCGCTCCCCCGCCCGCCCCCGCTGTCGAGTTCGCCCCGCGCGCCGCGCCCGCGAGACAGGCGGCAGTCGCGCCGACAGCGGCAATGCCTTCGCGCCGCGTCAACCCCCGCTTTGAGCGGCAGGAAGTGGACTATGATGGCCGCCATCCCGCAGGCTCCATCATCGTCGACACGCCCAGCCGCTACCTTTACCTCGTGCTCGGTAACGGTCGCGCCATGCGCTATGGCATTGGCGTCGGGCGCCCCGGTTTTGAGTGGGCAGGGGTCAAATCTGTCACGCGCAAGGCTGAGTGGCCCGATTGGCGCCCACCGGCGGAAATGCTGAAGCGTCGCCCGGATTTGCCGACCTTTATGAAGGGCGGGCCGGATAATCCGCTGGGCGCCCGTGCGCTCTATCTTGGATCGTCGCTCTATCGCATTCATGGCACGAACGAGCCCTGGACCATCGGTCAGAACGTCTCGTCAGGCTGCATCCGCATGATGAATGATGACGTCGCTGACCTCTACAACCGCGTCAACGTCGGCACGAGAGTGGTCGTGATCTGAATTGGCCGGGCTCCTGGGGCCGCGCGCAAAGTTAAATCAGGCGGCCGCTTCGTAAATTCGAAGCGGCCGTTTTTGATTCAGGCGTCGTCGGACCAGCCGCCGTCGCTGTCGCTGTGACTATCGTCAAACGCCGAACTGTCGAACCCGTCGTCCTCCGCGCTGGATGTATCTTCTCGCGATTCAGCGCCGCCCCACGGCTTACTTTCCGGATCGGAGGCCTGCTGCGCCGCGCCGCCCTGAGGCTCACTCTTCTGCCCGGCCTTGGCGTCGGCAATTCCCAGAGGATTGTTCGAATCCTTGAAGAGGCCGCTGAGCGAATTGGCCAGCAGCATGCCGCCAGCAACGCCCGCTGCGGCGCCAAGCGCGCCTTTCAAGAAAGACCCGCCGCCGCCCTGTTGCTGCTCAGCGCCGGCAATCGGCCTGCCTTGCTGGGTCCAGCGATTTGCGGGAGGCGGAACGTTCGGCATGCCGATGCCACTGGCTGGTTGGGATGGCTCGGCGTCGTAGCCGGAATAATGGCGCGCGCCGCCCGCCGATGGCACGCTGCCGCGCGGGGGCGCCGCCGATTGATCCTGTCCGCCGAAGGTTGATTTCCCGATACCGCCCAGAAAGCTCGACGGTTGCGCCTGCGCGCTGCGCTGCGTGCTTTCCATCTCCGTCATGCGCGCCGTCATCTCGTCGATTTTCGCCGCAGCGGCCTTGAGGGCCTCTTCCTGGACGATGACGGTTTGAGTTAGCAGATAGGCGGCTTGTGGCGACTGGCGCACCTGCTCCGCGATGAAGGCGTCCGCCTCCATGTCGCGCGGGCCGATGGGGGCCACGCGGATGCGCGAGAAAAGTCCTTCAAGCAGGTCGCGTTCTTGCGGGGTCATGCACTGTCTCCGTCTTGCTGGCGCTCAAGCGGCGCGACATGACACAAGATATGGAGCGAGATTGACGATTGTTAGGCGCTGTGCCGTTGCAGCGTGTGTTTGCGCACATGGAGGACGCCGCCATTGAAGGCGCGAGGCGGAAAACATCCGTCCGGCGGATCGGGCGCTTAAAAAAAGCGCGCCGCCGAGGCGACGCGCTTTCCGCAATTGATTTGTAGAAAATTACTTCAGGCTGGCGCCGGTGATGTCCACCGACAACGTCGCTACGAACGCAGCCGAGCACCACCTGGAGCGATCGGAACCGTTGCCGATGCCGAGGGGCGCGAAGGACGAGTTGTTGCCGGTGATCAGCGAGCACTCCGTCTTGCTCAGATTCGTATCGTGGTAGCGCAGGTCAAGAGACAAAGCCTTGTAGGCGTATGTCAAACCAACGTTCCAGTAGGTGTAATCGGGAAGACGAGCAAAGGCATAGAACGAGTCGGTCGTTCCAAGGAAGTAACGGCCCAGTTCGCCAGACACCGTGAAATCGTAAGGCAAGACAGCCTTTGCAGTGCCGGACACATAAGTTCCGGTTGCTCCGGTATTCAGCCAGTTCGAAGCGTGAAAGACGTTCGCGCCAACGCTGAACGTCTCGTTGATCGTGTAGCCGACCTTACCGTAATACTCGAGAAAGTCCTGGCTCTTGATGTAATCGAACGGTGCGCCGGTTGCGACCTTGATTTCGGTCTCACCCGGATACCAATACTTCATGACGCCAACGTCAAGGGTCAGGGCGCCGAACGTGGCGCGGACGCCACCAAAGATGTCGATTTCAGAGGAGGGGTCGGACGGAAGCTTGACAGCCCAAGCCTGAATGCCGGTGTAGAGCTGGAAGGTTTCGTTGACATTCAGGCGACCTTCGAAATAGGCGGTGCCGGAGGGCTTGCGGTCTGACTGTGAGATACCGCGGAAGTTGTAGTCCGACATGATCTTGCCGCCAGCGGCGAAGTCGAACATCGAGACTGCAACTGGTGCGGGGGCCGGCGCCCTGTTCACGCCAAGGTCGGCGGCGAGAGCGGGAGCCGCAACAACTGCGCTTGCAGCGAGGAACGCGGAATACTTGAAGGACATGTTTTGCTCCGTCAACACTTCAATTCAGTGCAACATCCTTGATCGCGAACGGCTATGCTGTGCAAGTCTAAGGCTTGGGCATTGTGCTGCCTCTTTGGGCAAAGTAAGTAAGTGGAACTACTATGACGCGCGCATGTGGCGCCAATGTCACAATTCTGACGTTGTGTGGGCGAGGTTCGGCCTTATGGTTCGAACCGGGTAACGGCTCCACCTGCGCCGCCGAGAGCGTCAGCCTTCAGTTCGATAGCGGCCAGTGCCTCTCCGCCCGCTGATTCGAAACGCGTACCGCCTTCCGTTGAGAAGCCGAGGCGGCCGAAGAAAGCCGGTTCGGCAGCCACAAAGGCGGCTTCGAAGCCTGTCGTGCGCGCCGCCTCCAGCCCGGCGCCCACCAGCGCGGAGCCAATTCCACGTTTCTGCCTTGCGGGTGCAACGGCGAGTACGAAAAGTTCAACGGCCTTGAGGTGCTTGCCGTCCATCAGCGCTTCAATCCGCGCGAACGCGATGTGGCCGATGATCTCGTTGTCATATTCCGCAACGAGCGCCAGGACGATGTTTCCGTTCGCGCGGGCGCGCTCGATCCGCGCCGCCTCGTCTGGCCGCGCAAACGCCTCGCTGAGAAGAGCGCTGATCTGCGGACGGTCGGTGGCGTGCTCCTCGCGCACGCCCAATGCATGCAGCCGGAAAGGCCCCCGCCGGGCGCTCTTTGCGGGCTTCTCCGGCCGGGGCGCCGTTTGCTTTACGACCGGGCGGCGCGCTGCATCTCGCAACACGGGCGGCGCGATGGCTTTTGTCGCCCGTGCGCTCAGGCGACTGCGGGCGATCTTGCTCGCAGGTTTGGGGGTTGGCGCGACCTTGGCGGCGCGCTTTTTGGCTGGGCTTTTCCGGGCTGGTTTGCGCGCGGGTGCGGCGCGCAACGCCAGTGTATTTTTTGCCAGCGCTTCGCGACCGGCTGTTTTTCGCGAGTCGGCGCGGCGGCCTGCTGATATGCGCGGCGCGGCGCGCCGTGCGTTGGGTGAGGTCGCGTTCGCCTCGGTCGACTTGCGCGGCGCCGCCCTGCGCGCAGGCGCAGTCAGCTTGTTCTTTTTCGCAGCGGGCTTGGCAACAGGCCTGGCGCTGGTTTTTGCCGCGCTCGCGCGCCTGGACGCTTTCTTGGCCACGGTCCGCCGGGCCTTCGCGGCGCGCGCGGTCTTTGCCGGGGGCGCTGCCGCCTGCTTGCCCGCCTTGGCTTTTGCCTTCTTGGCGACGACGGGTGATTTCGCAGGCGAACGCGCAACTTTCTTGACTGCGCGCGATTTTGCCCCGGCCTTGCGAGCCTTTACGGCAACGCTCTTCTTTGTCGGCCTCTTGCGAGTCATCTCGACCTCCAGGCGCCGCGCCCTTTGCGCCAACAACGCCACAAGTCAGCGCAAAAATCCAGACCGCTCCAGCGCGCCCGGCAGGGGGCCGCCCTGCGCCCAGTCGATCAGTTCCACGGTGTGCGCAATTGGCGTCGCAGTTCCTGCGCCAATCTGCGTGATGCAACCAATGTTGCCTGTGGCGATGATCGCCGGTTTCATGCGCTCAATATTGGCCACCTTGCGCGCTCGGAGCTTGCCCGCGATCTCCGGCTGCAGAATGTTGTAAACGCCAGCGGACCCGCAGCAGATGTGCCCCTCCGGCACGTCGCGCACAACAAAGCCCGCATCGCGCAGCAAGCGCTTGGGCTCATCGCGAATCTGCTGGCCATGCTGCATGGAGCAGGCGGAGTGATAGGCCACCACGATCTTGTCGTCGCGCGCGACAACCGGCGCCTCAAGCGAGCAGAGATATTCCGTAATGTCCTTGGCTGCTGCGGAAACCCGCTGCGCCTTTTGCGCATAAGCGGCGTCTTCGCGCAGCATGAAGCCATAATCCTTGATCGTCGTGCCGCAGCCGGATGCTGTGATGATGATGGCCTCAACGCCGTCGCGCTCCATCCGCGCGATCCATGCGTCCACATTGCGCCGCGCAAAATCCAGCGCCTGCTCTTCGCGGCCCATGTGATGCACCAGAGCCCCGCAACAGCCTTCGCCCGGCGCGTCTATCACTTCAACG
Organism: Hyphomicrobiales bacterium; assembly: GCA_031428455.1. Lineage (GTDB taxonomy): Bacteria > Pseudomonadota > Alphaproteobacteria > Rhizobiales > Beijerinckiaceae > Terripilifer. The sequence continues at coordinate 6,799 of JANPPJ010000096.1, forward strand.
CCGGCGCGCGCCAGCACGCGTTGTGCCGCGGCATTGATGGATGGCGCCAGCACCGGTTGCGCGCAGCCCTCAAGCATGACCACGCGCCGCGTCGCATGGGCGGGTGCAGGCTGGGCGGGTGCAGGCTGGGCGGGAGCGGGCTCGCGGTTTTGTTTCGGCGCAAGGCGACTTGGCGCCAGCTCCAGCATCGCGGCCATGCGCGGGCCGATGGACGGTAGACGCGCGAAAACATGCCGCAACGGCCGCGCGAGCCTCGCGCCGACCAGCGCCAGCCGGAATCGCTTCGGATATGGCAAAACACTTGCGAGCAGCGCGCGAAGAAAGCGGTCAGCCGCGCTGCGCACATAAGTCTTTTCGATATGCGCGCGCGCATGATCGACAAGATGCATGTAGTGCACGCCGGAGGGGCAGGTCGTCATGCACGATAGGCAAGACAGGCACCGGTCCACATGCTTGACCACTTCCTTCGTGGCGCGCTTGTCGTTCTCGAGCATGTCCTTGATGAGATAGATCCGCCCGCGCGGTGAATCCAGCTCATCGCCAAGCAACACATAGGTGGGGCATGTCGCAGTGCAAAAACCGCAATGGACACAGGTGCGCAGAATCTTTTCAGATTCGCGCATGTGCGGATCGGCCAATTGGTCGGGGCTGAAATTCGTCTGCATGCTTCGCCGTCCCGCTCGTTAAACGTCTGCGTACATGCGTCCCGGATTCAAAATCCGGTCCGGATCGAAGCTCGTTTTCACGCGCTTGGTGAGGTCCATCAAAATACGCGTCTGTGGCTGGAAGACCTCAGTGCGCGCCCTCGCTTCATCGGGCGCGCGCATAAGAGTCGCATGGCCTTTCGCGCGGGCCGCTGCCGCATGCACGGCGCCCGTATCCAGCGCCTGCGCCTCAGTCGCAAGCCACACGAGCCCGCCGCCCCAGTCGTAGAAGTGACTGCGCAGCAAGCCCGCCGCTTTGATCTCCGCAACAAAGGCCGCCGCACTGGCTGGCGGCAGCGACGCGCGCCAGATTGCCGGATGCGCAGAATCCGCCAACGCCGCAGCGTCGCGTACCTCGCGCCACAAGACCAGCGACTCTGCCTCATCCAACAGGCGCACGGCGCCATGGCCCGCCAGCAACTTTGCAAGCTCGCCGAGCCTGTAGTTCACCGAAATCGCGAAGTGCTCCACGCGCAGCAGCGTTCGTCCGCCCTCGCGCGGCAAATGCGCGGCGCCGCTCACTTCGAATGGCGAGCCAAGCGCAGCCGACATCGCCGCAATAGCGCGCGCGTCGTCAAGGCTTTCAAGAACAAGCGTGCCTGTGCGCTGGGGCTTGGGCGCGAGTTTGAACGTCACCTCCGTCAGCAGCCCAAGGCCGCCGTGCGCGCCACAACTCAATTTCACAAGGTCCAGCCCCGTGACGTTCTTCATCACGCGGCCGCCATTCTTGATCGCATCGCCGCACCCGTTGACAAAGCGCACCCCAATCAGGGAATCGCGCGCGGCGCCTGCCTTCACGCGGCGCGGGCCGGACACGTTGCACGCCGCCACGCCACCAAGCGTTGGCTCGCCACTCGTTGCGTAGAGCGCGCGATGATCCATCGGCTCAAACGGCAGCATCTGATTATTGGCGGCCAGCGCCGCCTCGATTTCATGCATCGGCGTGCCAGCCTGTGCTGACAGCACAAGCTCGCTGGGCGTGTAGGCTGTGATGCCCGACAGCCCATGCGTGCTCAGCGTCGCGTCTGTCTGAAGCGGGCGCCCAAAGCCGGAGCGCGTGCCGCCGCCCTTGATCTCAATGGTGCGCCGGTCCGCTCGCGCTGCGCGGATCATGTCGCAGGCTTCCTGCTCTGATGCGGGCGCCAGATGCGTCACGCAGTCACCCGGCCATCCAGCGGAAACACTTTGGCAGGATTGAGCAACCAGCGCGGATCAAATGCGGCGCGCACCCGCATCTGCTGCTCAAGATCAGCTTGCGTAAACTGCTCGCGCATGAGGTCGCGCTTTTCGATGCCGACGCCATGCTCCCCGGTGAGGCAACCGCCTGCTTCCACGCAGAGCCGCAAGATGTCCATGCCAGCGGCTTCAGCCTTCTCCTGCTCGGCGGGATCGTTGACATTATAGAGGATCAGCGGATGCATGTTGCCATCGCCCGCATGAAACACGTTGGCGACGCGCAGGCCGTAGCTCGCGACGATCTCGCCCGTACGCTTGAGCACGTAGGGCAATTGGCTGGTGGGCACCGTGCCGTCCATGCAGATGTAATCTGCAACGCGGCCCGTTGCTCCAAACGCCGACTTGCGGCCTTTCCAGATCAGCGCGGTCTCCAGAGCGGAACGCGATTCCTTGACGACGCGCACGCCATGTTGTTGCGCAATCTCGACGATGCGTTGCAACTCGGCCTCCATCTCCATGGCCGATCCCTCGACCTCGATGATGAGCATGGCTTCCACATCCAGTGGATACCCGGCCTTGGCGAAGGCTTCGCAAATGTGGATGGCGGGCTTGTCCATGAATTCCATCGCCACAGGCACAACGCCCGCGCCGATGATGGCTGCCACACACGCGCCGGCCTCTTCGCTTGAATCAAAGCCGAAGAGAACTGGCCGCGCGCCTTCAGCCGCGCGCAAGATGCGCACGACAGCTTCCGTCACGATGCCAAGCTGCCCTTCGGAACCGATGATGAGGCCCAGCAGATCAAGCCCCGCCGCGTCCATCGCCTCGCCGCCGATTTCGATGATGTCTCCGTCGATGGTCACAATCGTCACGCCAAGCACGTTGTTCGTCGTCACGCCATATTTAAGGCAATGGGCGCCGCCTGAATTCATGCCGATGTTGCCGCCAATCGTGCACGCCAGCTGCGAAGAGGGGTCTGGCGCGTAGAAGAATCCGTCCGGCGAAACGGCTTCCGAGATGGACAGATTGGTGACGCCCGCCTGCACGCGCGCAATGCGGTTGGCGTAATTCACGTCGAGGATGCGGTTCATCTTCGACATGCCGATCACGATGGCGTCTTCCTGCGGAATGGCCCCTCCCGAGAGCGAGGTGCCCGCCCCGCGCGGCACCACATTCACGCTAGCCTCCCGGCAGAACCGCAGCACGGCGGCGGTCTCTGCCGTGGTGCGGGGAAGGGCCACGGCCAGGGGAATGCGGCGATAGGCAGTCAGCGCGTCAGTCTCGAACGCGCGGCGCTCGTCTTCGCTCGTCACCAGGCAGTCCGACGGCAGGATGGCCGAAAGCCCTGCGATAATCTCGTCGCGCCGGGCGAGGATGCCGGCGTCCGGCTTTGGGAAAGCGATGGCGCTCATGGGCGGACCCGGGGTGAAAGGACGAGGCTTCGCTATTATGGCTCGGGCGGGTCACCCATCAAGCGCCGAATGCCCAATCGCGACCAAAGTCTGGCTTCAGGGGCGCTGGTGGGCCGATGCCGGGCCAAAAAACCTTAAATTGAAGGCTCAATGGCTTTCGCCGGTCGCGGCGCCTTGCCAGACACGAGGGGGCTTGCTTATCTCCGGGGCGAACGTGGCGCTGCAGGGGCGGGGCGTTGAGGGAGTTTTTGAAAAAGCCGCATGAGCGCTCAGAAACAACCGCCCCGCGTGGGCCTCTTCGCGACTTGCCTCGTCGATCTCTTCCGCCCATCGGTCGGCTTTGCCGCCGTCAAGCTGCTGGAAGATGCGGGTTGTGAGGTCAGCGTTCCGTCGCAGACTTGCTGCGGGCAACCGGCCTTTAACTCTGGCGACCGGCGCACGGCGCGCGACCTTGCGCAGCAGGTGATGGATGCGTTCGCCAACGTCGATTACATCGTGGCCCCTTCGGGTTCATGCGGCGGCATGATCGCCCGCCACTATCCCGAGCTTTTCGCCGACGACCCGGGCCTTCGCACGCGCGCGGAGCGCTTTGCCGCCAAGACGCACGAACTGGTCAGTTTTCTGGTTGATGTGCTCAAGGTGGAGCATGTGCGGGCCGTGTTCCCTGAAAAGATTGCTTATCACGATTCATGCTCCGGCCTGCGCGAGTTGGGCGTCTGCGCCCAGCCGCGCAAACTGCTCGACAGTGTGGAGGGCCTGCAGCGCGTGGAGATGAAAGACCCGGACGTCTGCTGCGGCTTTGGCGGCGCGTTCGCAGTGAAATATGGCGAGATTTCAGACGCCATCGTGGGCGTCAAGGCGGATACTATCGAGGAATCCGGCGCGCGAGTTGTGCTGGCTGGCGATCTTGGCTGCCTCATGAACATGGCCGGCAAGCTCTCCCGCCGCGGCTCCAGCATCGAGGTTCGTCATGTCGCCGAAGTTCTCGCCGGCATGACGGATACGCCCGCCATTGGCGCGCCGCAGAAGAAGCCAGCGTAATCCCATGTCCGATCAGCAGCGCAAACCGGGCGGCCCGGTGACTGGCGAGCATTTCGCACGCACACTTGCACCATGGTTTTTCGGCGCCACCATGGCGCTTGCCGGGTTTCTGCTGTTTCTTGTTCAGCCCATGGCGGGCAAGCTCATCCTGCCATGGTTCGGCGGCAGCGCATCGACGTGGATTGTGTCGATGCTGTTCTTTCAGGCGGCTTTGCTCGGCGGCTATATCTACGCTTACGGCCTCACGTTGCCGCTTGCGATTTCCACCCAGGCGAAAGTCCAGATCGGCGTTGTGGCAGCGGCGCTTTTTCTCTTGCCGGTGACGCCCTCAGAGGCGTGGAAGCCCACAGAGTCGGAAGATCCAACATGGCGCATCATCGCCATTCTGGCCGCCAGTGTTGGCATCCCCTACATGACGCTTGCCACAACGACGCCGCTGTTGTCGCGCTGGCTCGCGCGCGCCGCGCCCGACCTGTCGCCCGCGCGCTTTTTCGCCCTCGCCAATGCGGGCGCGTTTGCAGGCCTTCTGGCGTATCCATTTGTGGTGGAGCCGAGCCTGACGAGCCGCGAGCAGACGGTGGCGTGGTCAACTGGCTTCGCGCTCTATGCCGTGATGTTGACCGCGTGTGCGCTCATCGTGCTGCGCAGCGCCAATACATCAGCGCCAGCATCCATCTCGCCCGAGACAGGCGATGCTTCAGCGCCAGATCGTCTGTTTGCGTGGCTTGCGTATTCGGCCCTTGGTTCAGTGCTTCTGCTGGCCACATCCAACGCCATCACGCTTTATGCCGCTGTTGTGCCTTTTCTCTGGGTGCTGCCGCTGGGGCTTTATCTTCTCAGTTTCGTTGTCGCGTTCGGCGCGCCGCGCATGTATGAGCGCCGCGTGTGGGCGCTTGTCTTCCTGGGCCTTTGCGGCGTTGAATTAATGCTGCTTTATCCCGAAACCGCAAGCCAGCTTCTCACGCAGCTCGTCGTGGAGTCCGGCGTCCTCTTTGCGGGTTGCATGATCTGCCACGGAGAACTCGCGCGCCGCCAGCCTGCGCCAGAGCGGCTGCCGAAATTCTATCTGGCGGTCGCTGCGGGCGGCGCCATTGGCGGTTTGCTGACTGCAGTCGCGGCGCCACTGTTGCTGAAGCAGTTTTTCGAACATCAGCTGGCGCTCATCGCTATCGCGCTTGTCGCCATCGCGCATCTCCTGCGCGCGCGCACGGCTTTCATGAAAACGGCGGCTGGGGCGATCGGCGCATTCTTCGCAATCGGCGTTGCATCGGCCGTGCACAACGAGCTCGACACGCGCGGCATTCTGGTCGAGCGCGTGCGCAACTTCTACGGCGTGCTGGAAGTGGTGAAAGAGCGCGAGGCGGACCCCGAGAAGTATTCCTATGCGCTGCGGCAGGCCGGCGTCGATCAGGGTTGGCAATTCCAGAAGGACGAATTTAAACTGACGCAGCCCTGCGGCTACGATGAAGCAAGCGCGCTGGGGCTGGCGCTGCGTCATCAGGCGCGGCGGCGCACAGAAGGCCCGGACGCGCCGCTGCGCATCGGCGTGGTCGGCCTTGGCGCCGGCATGGTGGCGGGCCTTGGCCACAGCGGCGATGTGTTGCGGTACTATGAGCTCAATCCCGCCGTTGTCGATCTGGCGCAGCGCTACTTTTCATTCCTGCGCGATGGCAAGGCCAAGGCGGATGTGCTTGTTGGCGACGCCCGTCTTGTCATGGAGCGGCAGCTTGAAAAAGGCGAGAAACAGAACTTCGACATTCTGGTCATGAATGCGTTTCGCGGTGCCTCCCCTCCCATGCACCTGATGACCAGGGAAGCGTTCGATACCTATCTGGCGCACATGTCGCCCAACGGGATCCTTGCCATCAACTTCGACCTCGATACTTTTGAAATGGCGCCGCTGCATCGTGGCATGGCGCGCGCCTTTGGCCTGAACGCCCGCTGGTTTGAGACGCCAAAGAGCGTCGATTGCGAGGCCCCGATCTCGTGGGCGCTCTATACGCGCGACCCGGCCTTCTTTAACTTGCCTGAACTGGCGCAGGCCGCCTCGCCCTGGCGAGATGACGGCAAGTCAGAAATCGTGTGGACGGACAGGAGCAGTAATCTCATGAGCATCCTGAACCTGCGGAGTAACCCATGACCGCGCACCCCACGTCGCCCGCGTTCAAGGAAAACGCGCACAACGCGCTTGCGGACGGGCAATTGCAAAAAGCGCTTGGCAACGTGCGCGTGAACTTCATAGGCAGGCGCGCCGCCGCCGCTGAGCGCCTGCCTGAGTTTGAAGCGCTGCGCAACCAGGCGCGCGACATCCGCGATCATGTTCTGCGCTACCTTGATGTCTATCTTGAAATCTATGAGCGCAATGTCATCGCCGCAGGCGGCCATGTGCACTGGGCGCGCACGGCCGATGAAGCGTGCAAGATCATCGTCGACATCGCCAGGGCGCGCGGCGCCAAAACGGTAGCGAAGGGCAAGTCGATGGTGTCGGAGGAAATCGGCCTCAACGCTGCGCTTGAACGCGCGGGCGTCAAAGCCATCGAGACGGATCTGGGCGAATACATCATCCAGCTGCGCGGCGAGGCGCCGTCGCACATCATTGCGCCTGCTGTTCACCTCAATCAGGAAGACGTCGAGGCCGAGTTTCGCAAGGCGCATACGCATCTTCCGAAAGACCGAAATCTTGAAGCGCCGGAAGCGCTTCTGGCTGAGGCCCGCGCAGAATTGCGCGCCAAGTTTCTCGCCGCCGATATTGGCGTGACGGGGGCGAACTTTCTGGTGGCCGAGACGGGAACGTCAATCATCGTCACCAATGAAGGCAATGGCGACCTCTCGCAAATCTTGCCGAAAGTGCACGTCGTCGTTGCATCCATCGAGAAGATTACGCCGACGCTGGAGGACGCCAGCGCGCTTCTGCGCGTGCTCGCGCGTTCCGCCACGGGCCAGGATATGTCCGTCTATACGACGCTCTCCACGGGGCCGCGCCGTGCCGATGATGTGGATGGCCCGGAAGAATATCACGTTGTGCTGATCGACAACGGTCGCTCGAATATGCTGGGCACGGATTTCGAGGAGATGCTTCGCTGCATCCGGTGTGGCGCATGCATGAATCATTGCCCAGTTTATCACGCGGTCGGCGGCCATGCATACGGTTGGGTTTATCCCGGCCCCATGGGCGCTGTGCTCACGCCGTCTCTGATTGGCGTCGACAAGTCCGGCCATTTGCCTAACGCGTCGACGTTCTGCGGGCGCTGTGAAAGCGTGTGCCCCGTGCATATTCCATTGCCCAAGCTGATGCGCCACTGGCGCGAACGCGAGTTTGAACGTAATCTCTCTCCAGCCCCAGCGCGTGCAGGCCTGAGTCTTTGGGCGTTCTTCGCAAAGCGTCCGGCGCTTTACAGATTAGCGACATCTCTCTCCATGCGCGCGCTTGCATGGCTGGGCCGCGACAAGGGCCGCTTTGCAAGCTTGCCCTTGGCTAGCGGATGGACGCAAACGCGCGATATGCCTGCGCCACAAGGCTCGACGTTTCAGTCGCAATGGAAAGCGCAGAGGAAGGCGCGCCGATGAGCGCGCGCGACGAGATACTCGGCACGGTGCGCCGCTCTCTGGGCGCAGCACACGATGATGCCGCGCGGCGCGCCACCGTGGAGGCGCGCATTGCGGCCGGCGCGCCCGGCCTGCGTCCTTCGCGCGGTCAGGGAGATGTTGATGCACGCTCTGCTACGTTCGCGTACGAAGCTCAGCGCGTGAACGCAACATTCGAGCGCGTCGCCTCGCTCGATCTTGTGCCAGGAGCGGCTGCGCGCTTTCTACGCGAGCGCATTCTGGCTGCGCATCTGCGCATGGGTGAAGACTTGCGCCTTGACACGATGCCATGGGCAGCGACCCAGGTGGACATTACGAGAGGCCCGTCAGCAGGCAATGATCTTAATGCAATCAGTTTCGCAGAAGCCGCTGTCGCAGAGACGGGAACGCTTGTGTTCGTGTCGGGCCCCCATAATCCGACGACATTGAACTTCCTGCCTGATAATCACATTGCAGTCGTGCGCGCGGCAGATGTCGAAGCGGACTACGAAGCTGTCTGGGCGCGTCTGCGCGAACGCTTCGGTAAGGGCATTCTGCCGCGCACAGTGAATTTCGTCACAGGCCCGTCACGCTCGGCGGACATCGAGCAAAAGATGCTGCTGGGCGCCCATGGGCCGCGCAGTTTGCATATCATCATGGTCGACGCCTGACGGCGTCACGCGAACGCCGTCGCCACATCGAGCGTGACGACTTTCAACGTGATGTCGTCCTTTTCCTCGCCAATGGCGAAGCCCAGTCCGGCGCACATATCAAGCATCGCGCGGTTCTCCGCCAGTACATGGCCGTGGATGGTTTTGAGCCCTGCAACGCGAGCGTAATCGATCGCAGCGCGCATCAGCGCCCAGCCCAGTCCGCGGCCCTTGAAGTCCGAGCGAACCAGAATGGCGTATTCGCCCGCTGTCTCGTTGGGATCGTGCATCACGCGCACGCCTCCCGCCATTTCGCCGTTCGACTCATCAATGGCCACGATGGCGCAGGCGCGCGCGTAATCAATTTGCGTCAGCCGCGTGATAAAGACGTGATCGAGATCTTTCACAGCGGTAAAGAAGCGTCGGCGCATATCCTCTGGGCTCACGCCCTGGAAGAATCGCCGATAAAGATCTTCATCTTCCGCCCGTGCGGGACGAAAGAAAATCCTGGCGCCATCTTTCAGCTCAAATCGTCGCTCCTGCCAGCGTGGATAAGGCGCCACGGCAAAACGCGGGTTCGACGCGCCCGGCATAAGCGCGGGGCAAGGCGCAATCTCGATGCGCGCATCCAGCGCGATGACGCCTGTTTCATCTGCAATGAGGGGGTTGAGATCAAGCCCGCGTATTTCCGGAATGTCGCTGGATAACTGCGCGATGCGTACAAGCGTCTGCGCCACAGCGTCAATGTTCGCCTCTGGCTTGTCGCGATAACTGCGTAAAAGCCGCGCAACCCGGGTACGTTCGATCTGTGCGCGCGCAAGGTTCATGTCAAGCGGCGGCAATGACAGCGACTTGTCGTTGATGACTTCCACAGCGGTGCCGCCGCGCCCAAACAGGATGACAGGACCGAACGTCGGATCTTCGCCAACTCCAGCGATAAGTTCGCGCGCATTGGGGCGACGAACCATGGGATGAACCGTAACGCCTTCGATGTTTGCGTCCGGTCGCGCGGCGCGCGCCCGTTCGATCACTTGCGCCGCGGCTTTTCGCGCTGCGTCCGGCGTGGTGATGTCCAGCATGACGCCGCTCACATCCGACTTGTGCGTGATGTCGCGCGAATAAATCTTCACCACGCAAGCGCCATGCTCGCCGATGAGCGGGGCCGCGATGTCGGCCGCTTCGTCAGGCGTTCTGGCGAGGCGCGCTGGCGCGCACGGGATGCGATAGGCCTCCAGAACGCGGGTGACGTCGATCACGTCGAGCCAGCGCTCGCCACGCGAAAGCGCCTGCGCCACAACGGCGCGGGCGGCCTCTCGGTCACACGCGTCTGCTGGCAGGCCTTGCGGCGTCGCCATGAGCGCGTCGCGGTTTTCGCGCCACGTCACCAGATGCATGAAGCCGCGCATGGCGCTGCTCGAATAGTGTGGAATGACGGCCTGCTCGAAGATTTCATCGGCGCCTTGCTCTTGCCCAAGCCAGACGGCGAACACAGGCTTTGCGCGATACGATGTGCGACGATGTGCGAGCACAGCGTCGGCCACGGCGCGCGCCACTTCCACAGGTTGCGAAAGCGCGGTGGGGCAATGGATCACCATTGTGGCGTCGCTGTTTGCATCAGCGAGAATGGGCCCAAGCGCGGCGCCAAAGCGGGCCGCGTCTGCGTCTCCCACAATGTCGGCAGGGTTCGCGCGCGACCATGTAGCGGGCATCAGCGTGTCGAGCTTCTCGATTGTGTCTGGCGCAAAGGTGGATAGCTTGCCGCCGAGAGCTGCAAGTTCGTCCACTGCCAGAACGCCAAGTCCGCCACCGTTGGTAAGGATCGCGAGGCGGTCGCCCTTGAAGGGCGCGATACGCCCCAGCGTTTCAGCAGCTGCAAACAATTCGTCGATGTCGTTCACGCGAAGCACGCCCGCGCGCCGAAACGCTGCGCTGTAGACATCGTCGGCGCCGGTCAGCGCGCCCGTGTGCGTGGCGGCGGCCCGCGCTGCGCCCCTGCTGCGGCCCGCCTTGATGACTATGACGGGCTTCACGCGCGCGGCTGCGCGAGCGGCGGACATGAAGGCCTTTGCGTCGGTGATCGCCTCCACATACATCAAGATCGCGCGCGTTGCGGGATCAATTGCAAACCAGTCGAGAAGATCGTCGAAGTCCACGTCGGCTGTATCGCCGATGGAGGCCAGGCCAGAAAATCCGACCCGCCGTGCGGCTGCAAACGCAAGCAGCGACGCTGTGATGGCGCCAGATTGCGAGATGACAGCCAGATCGCCCTGCGGTGCAGGGTGCGCTGCAAAGCTTGCGTCTAGCCCGGCGCGCGGTGAGAGCACGCCAAGGCAATTTGGCCCCACAACACGCATGCCTGTGCGCGCCGCCAGCTCCTTGAGGCGCATGCGCAGCGAGTCCGGGCCGTGGCTCGGATCAGCGGTAATGACGACGGCGGCCGGAACGCCAAAGGCCGCAGCTTCTGCTGCAATCTCGACAACAGTCTCGCGCGGCGCCGCGATGACGACGAGATCGGGCGGCGCTGGCAAATCGGTGAGGCGCGCTGCACAAGGAATGCCGCCAATCTCGCGATGACGAGGATTGATGAGGTGCAGGCCCCCGGGAAATCCGGCTCCGCGCAGATTTGCAAGCACCGCCGCGCCAAGGCTGCCCTCGCGCGCGCTCGCGCCCACAAGCGCAACTGAGCGCGGCTGAAACAGGCGATTGAGATTGTGAATGCTCATGACGTCTGTTCCATTTTGCCGTGCTGCGACTTGAGCAGGGAAACGACGCCTTGCGCTGGCGCCTGCCGAAGCTTGGGGCGCGAGACGTGACCCGTCAACTTCGACTCAAAACTGCATAAATGATAACTATGTCAGCTCTGTTTCGCCTTGAGGTCGCGCAATGAGCGTCGAGCGCCGTCAACTTCTTAAAATGTTCGCTGGCCTTGGTGTTTCAAGCATCAGCGCTGCTGGCGTCGGCGCGCGCCGGGCGCTTGCTGTTCCGGCAAGCGAGCGTTTTCCCCTCGGCGTTGCAAGCGGCTCACCTTCTTCAGACGGCTTTGTACTGTGGACGCGTTTGTCGCCCCATGGATCGCGCGGCGCCGTAAGTGTAACGTGGAGAGTGTATGAGGAAGGCGCGGCGACGCCTGTCGCCACTGGCGAACAGGAAGCGCCAGCCGAGTTGGCTCACACAGTTCATGTCGAAGTTTCCGGGCTGAAGCCGGACCGATGGTATGAGTACGAGTTCGTCGCCATGGGCGCGACGAGTGCGCGCGGACGAACGCGAACCTTTGCGCCGCCCGGCGTCGCCACATCAAACATGCGTTTCGCGTATGCGTCATGCCAGCGTTTTGATGTGGGGCAATACTGGGCCTATGCACATATGGCGCGCGAAGAGCCGGATTTTGTGCTCTTTCTGGGAGATTACATTTACGAGCGCCGCGCCAGTGCGAAAAGTGCGGTGCGCGCCCATCCCGTGCGCAACGCAAGGTCGCTCGAAGATTATCGCGATCTCTACGCCGGCTATCGCAGCGATCCATTGCTACAGGAGATGCACAGGGTCTGCCCGTGGCTGGTGACGTGGGACGATCACGAGGTTCAGAACAATTACACTGGCGACCTGTCCGACCTCGCCGACCCTGACTTCCAGACGCTGCGTGTGGCGGGTTATCGCGCTTACTACGAACACATGCCGCTGCGCGCCAGCGCGATGATAGGCGCTCTCGAAGGCTTCAAGCGGGATGCGCGCTTGCGCATTTATGATCGCGTTGATTTTGGCAATCTTGCCCGGCTTCATCTTCTGGATGCGAGGCAGTATCGCACGCCGCCGCTTTGTGGCTTCAAGAGGGACGACAACGCTGCAGCCTGTGTCGCTGACGAGTTGGCCTCGCGGCAAATGCTCGGCGCGGCGCAAGAGCGTTGGCTCAATGAAGGGCTTCAACAGGGCGCAGGCGCCGCCTGGAACATCATCGGCCAGCAGACGCGATTCACGACAGACGCCTATCCCAAAGGCGAAGCGCATCGCTCTTCCCTTGATCGATGGGATGGATACCCGGACGCACGCAGGCGCGTCATCGCGATGATCGAACAGCACGCGCCTCGCCGCACGTTGATTGTAGGCGGCGACATTCATCGCAACTGGGTGGCGGATGTTCACGCAAACCAGTTTGACGTGTCATCGCCCGTTGTCGCAGCGGAGTTTACCGGCACGAGCATATCTTCGCTGTCGGGCCGCTCCCAAAAGCAGATGGATAGGGATCGCGCGATCAACCCCCATTGCAAGGTCGCAAACGCCGTGCATCGAGGCTACGGAATTGTGAATATCACTCCGACAGAGGCGCGCATTGCATTGCGCACCGTGGACGCGCGGGCACAAACGCCGCCGCCGCTGAGTACTCTGGCGCAATTGCGCGTGCGCCGGGGGCAGGGGAAGATCGAGGTTGTCGGCTGAATTGATTGGCTGGATTACTCCGCAAGCACTCGGGTCGAGGGGAATGAAACCTCCACCAGCGTCCCTTCATCTTTCCGGCTGCGGATGGTGAAGGCGGCGCGGTTGGCTTCCACCAGAGCCTTGGTCAGCGGCAAGCCAAGCCCGGTGCCCTTGGTGTTGCGCGATGTCTGGATTTGCCTGAATGGCTCCAGCGCAATTTCGACCTCTTTCTCCGTCATGCCGACGCCGTTATCGCGGACGCGCAAAACGGCCGCGCCAGCATCGGTCAGCGCTGTGGAGACGATGACCTGCCCACCGGGCTGGTTGAACTTCACCGCGTTGGACAGGAGGTTGAGAACGATCTGTCGCAGTGCGCGTTCGTCCGCAACGATGTTGGGGAAGTGAGGCGCAAGCGACAGGCGGATGATGACGCGTTCACGGATGGCTTGCGCCTGCATCATCGATACAGATTCGTTGATCACGCGATTGGCGTCGACGCTGCCAAAATCCAGTTCGAGCTTGCCAGCCTCGATCTTAGAAAGATCCAGCAGGTCGTTGACAAGACTCATCACGAGCTCGCCTGACGCGTGGATGTCCTTGAGGTAATCCTTGTAGCGGTCGTTGCCGACGGGACCGAAGCGCTCCTCGATGATCACCTCGGTGAAGCCGATGATCGCGTTCAGCGGCGTGCGGATTTCGTGGCTGATTTTCGCCAGAAAATCCGACTTCAGAGCGCTCGCTTCCTCGGCCGTGCGTCGCGCCTCTTTCAAGTCGCGCTCGGCGTTTTTCCACTGCGTCATGTCGCGCATGACAACGCAGAATTTGGAGGCGGGCTCCACGCCGATGCGGCCAATCGTCATGAAGACCGGCAGCACGCCGCCCTGCCGTGCGCGGCCGATCACGTCGCGCCCATCGTTGAGCACGCTGCGCACGCCGTTTGTCTTCAGGCCGCTGAGATAGTCGATCGCGGCGGGGTGGCTTTCCGTTGCGAACAGGATCGTGAACGACTCGCCTGCTACTTCGTTCTGCTCGTAACCGAACAACGCTTCGGCCGAACGATTGAGGCCAAGAATGCGTCCGTCGCCATCAAGGATCGCGACGCCGTCGGTCGCTGTGTCGAGGATCGCGTGCAGCTCGCGCCCTTCGGCCTCGCGGGCGCGCAGATCAAGCTCCAGCGCGCGATAACGCGTCGTCAGTTCCGTGTCAGCCGGGCGGCGGAACGTGGTGAGCATCGCAGGCGCGCCGTCCCATTCGATGGCGGTGAGTTTGCCTTCGAGCGCGATAATTTCTCCGTCGCGGCGGGCCACAGGCACGGCGCCGCCGCTGGTTGCTGTGTCGGGCGTACGCCCGCGAAACATGCCCGTCAGGCCGCCAGCGGACATGAAGTCAGCGAAGTTGTCGTAGCCCAGCGTATCGAGGAGCGTTTTGTTGAGAAATACCGCTTCCCCTTCGCGGCACACCATCAGCGCTGCGTCGATGCGATCGAGCAGCTTGCGGCTCGCCACATCATGGGAAGGAGTGGGCGCCGTGAAAACCGGCGCTCGTTCCGCTGTTCGCTCGGGGGCGCGAAGAGAACGCTCGGCTTCGGTATGCAGAGGCGTGCGCAGCGGCTCGCTTTTGCGATCGTCGCTCTCGCGCTCGTCGCGGCGCACCCGGCGCTTTTCGGCGTCCTCGATGCGGGCGCCCAGCGCACGCGCAATCTCGCGGAAGGCGTGCCGCTCGGTGGGCGTCAACCGGACGAGTTCTTCCTCCTCGCCGTCGCGGCTGGGAAACTCATCCTTCGTGTTGATGCCCTTGGCGTCTTCTTTCGGTCCCGCAGGCGTCTGCGGCGTAGCAGGTTCCGCAGGCGTCTGGGCGATCAAGTTCGCGGGCGCGGAGGCGGGAGTCTGCGCGATAGGCTGAACGCCGCCATTTTTCCACGCGTTCAGCGCCACGACATTTTGCGTAAATGTCGCCACGGCGGGAGCCGAAGTGCGCGAAGCGGTTTCCAGCTTTGCGCCCTGCTCACTCGGCAAATCTCCAATGTGATCGTCGGTGAGATCGGCGTCGCCTTCAAGCGCTGATCCGTCGTCGCCATCTTCCCCATCAAGCGCGTCAAACAGCGACGGCTCCTCGATCGCGGCCGCGATTTTCGCCATCTCCGCCTCGGCGGACGAGCCGCCTGGCAGCGGAAGCTCAACCGGAGAAGGCAGATCGCTCTCCCCCGGCGCGTCTTCCACAAATGCCTGCGGCGCAGTCTCTTCAGCAATGTTGGCAGCAAGCGCTTCGTTAACGTGCGGCGCGCGTTTGGTCACGCGGTCAAGATGAACAACCCCAAACCCGCTGTGTCCTGTGAAGGCGCGTTCGCGGTTGAAGGTGGGCAACCCACCCATCACGACAGGCGCGACTTCATCGCCATCGCCCAGAGGCCAGTTCACCTCGATGCCGCTCCACGTTTCGCGACGCATCAGCGCCGCGCAGAGGCGCCCATCGGGATCAAATCCGGGCAGACCGGCGAGTTCAAGAACGCTGCGCCCAAGCAACGCGTCTGGCTCCACGCCGAGCGCGTGACTGCCCGTTTGGTCGAAGCTCGTGAAGCGCACATCCGCATTGCTCTTCCACAAAAAGCGAACGCTTCCGGTGGGCCGCACGTCGGGCGCGCGGGGCGCGGCAGGCTCGTCAGGCGGCGTTGTTTGCGCAGGCGCATCGACGAGCAGCGGCGTTGTGGAAGCGACCTCTTTAGTGGGGGCAGGCGCCCGGGTCGGCGCACGTGTCAGGAGCGCAGGCCGCACGCCAAGGGCGGCTGCGACGAACACATTCGAAGCGCCCGCGATCTGCTTGCACTGAAAGGTGATGGCCTCGGAGACGCCGCCGACATAAAAGCGCAGCCGCTCAAGTCTGGGCTGCCCCTGGGGCAGATTCGCTGCAAGATCGGCCAAACGCCGGGCTCCGGGCTCGGCGCCCTCAAAAATCCGTGTGTTGAGCGCGTCGAGATCGGGCGCGCCAAACAATGCCAACATGGGTTCGCTCGCGTGCAGGATGCGCACAGGCGAGCCGCCCGCTGCGAGCACCGGGCCGTTCGCAAGGGCGCTGAACGCCGGATCGGCGAGCGCTGCGGCGAGGATGTCCGGGTCGTGTGTGGCCTGCGTCATTGCTCGCGGGATTCCTTTGCACGCACGTGCTTCAGCCAATTGGACTTAACAGATCATTAACCCGTCAGGTCCGCCCGGTCCATTCACGGGTCGGCACCGCCCCCAGAAGGACGGGTTTATGCTTAACGCGATTGTGCACTGCAAAATGTTGAGCGGCTATGTTGCATTGCAACATAAAATGTCCTATATGGAGCGCGAGGGGAAACAATTGGATCATGCCAATCGTACTTCCTGACCGGATACATCTGGAGATATAGCCATGGCCGAATTTACACCTCCGCAAATCCCCACAGAAATGCGCGAACTTGCCGAGCGTAGCGTGCTGCAGGCCCGCAAGGTGTTTGAAGGCTTCATGGGCGCTGTCCAGAAGACCACCGGAAGCATGGATCATCCGGCTGCTGGCATGAAAGATTTTGGCGCCAAGGCGGTTACCTTCGCCGAAACCAACGTAAACGCCGCTTTTGACCTCGCGCAGAAGCTCGTTCACGCCAAGGACATTCAAGAAGTTCTGTCGCTGCAGACCGAGTACCTGAAGCAGCAGATGGAAACAGTTCAGCATCAGGCCCGCGAGATGGGCGATGTGGTCCAGCAGGCGACCGGCGTCAAAAAGTAAGTTTTGGCGCGGTCTGAAATCGAAAGGGCTCTTGATGAGCGACAACACTGAAATGGCGCCTGTTCCCTACACTGATGGGCAGCAGTCTTATGTAGACATCAACGCCAACGTCGAAATCGCTTCTGCCGAGATCGCTTCTGCCGAGATCGTGCACACGATGACTGCCGAGGCTGAAAAAGTCGGTGAAGCGATCAACGAGTCGGCGACGCAGGCTCTGGATCAATCCGAAGCATCGTTCGGCCGTGCGCGCGAGGCCGCTGGCGAGGTGAAGTCGGGCTTTGAAGCGGCAGTCGCCGCAGCAAGTTCCGGCGTCAGCGACATCAACATGAAGGCCTTCAACGCTATGAAGGCCTCCGCCGACGCGGCGCTCGATTACTTCTCAGCGCTTGCGAACGCCAAGACGCTGCCGGATGTGGTCGCCGTTCAAACCGAGTTCATGCGCAAGCAGCTCGAGACTCTGAACGCCCAGTCGCGCGAGTTTGCGAAGCTGACGGAGGAAGTCTCCGCCCGGTCCATTGCGCCGATCAGCCAGACTTTCGGGCGCACCTTTGGCGCAGCTGCCTGATTAACCAAACCGTATCGCGCGCCGGATAAGTCCGGCGCGCGATTGAGCTTGTTGCGAAACTGAAAAATCCCGTTGTGTCGGCGCTTGCAATCTGGCGGCCAGCCAACTAGGTTCCGCCCTGCTTTGCAGGCCGCCTTAGCTCAGTTGGTTAGAGCACCAGATTGTGGATCTGGGGGTCCCCGGTTCGAGCCCGGGAGGTGGTACCACCCCAAAATCAGACGTCCGGGCGCCAAGCGGCGCGGATGCTCCATTACCGCAAGCCCAGTCTATCGCGCGCATTGGTCTGATGGCCGTCAGAATCGTGGGGCGGTCAGACCTCACTCCGCCTGTATTGATGACACCCGCTCGCTCGCAGTCCTATGATGGACGCTCATCCAAACCGCTCAGGCGATTCACGGGGAGTTTTCGGCATGTCGGACAACGGGTCGGCGCAAGCGCATACAGGCACCGCCTCGCTGGCGGAGGTTTTCTGGTCATTTCTCAAGATAGGCGGATCGGCGTTCGGCGGATCGACCCAGGCGATGATGCACCGCGAGGTGGTCGAGCGCCGAAAATGGGTCAATGATGAAGCGTTTCTCGCCGGGTTTGCCATTTCACAGGTGTTGCCGGGGGCGAACCCGGTAAATCTCGCCCTTTATCTGGGCATGAAGGCCCGGGGTGGTCTTGGCGCCGTGGTGGCCGTGACGGCGATGATCATTCCCGCATTCTGCATCATCATGCTGATGGGCTACGCCTACCGCCAACTCTCCGGCCAGCCGATCACGCACTTCATTCTGGGCGGGGTTGCCGCCGTTGGCATCGGCGCGACGCTGGCTGTTGGCGCCAAGGTGACGTCCAAGCTGCCGCGCGACATCCTGACGATCCTCATCGCTTTTGCCGTCTTCCTAGCTGTCGGCGTGTTCCGGTGGCCCATGCTGCCGGTCGTCGTCATCGCGGTGCCCTTGAGCATCTACATCGCGTGGCTTCGTGTGCGGGGAGCCGAATAATGGACAACCGGCTCCTCGGGCTGTTTCTAGTCTTTGCCCCGCTCTCATTGCTGTCGTTTGGCGGCGGGCAGGCGATTGTCGCCGACATCCAGTATCAAACCGTCGAATTGCGAGGCTACCTGACAAATCAGGAGTTCTCCGACATGTTCGCCATCTCTCGCGCCGCGCCGGGGCCGAGCACGCTGATCGCCGCGCTGATCGGCTACCACGTCGCCGGTCTCACGGGCGCGCTCGTGGCGTGCTTCGCCATTTACGTGCCGTCATCGCTCCTCGTGTACGGCGTTTCCAACTGGTGGCAGCGCAACAAGGGCTCGCCCCTGAAGACCGCCATCGAGCGGGGCCTTTCGCCGGTGGCCGTGGGCCTCATCTTCGCGGGCGCCCTCGCCGTCATAAGGGCGGCAAAGGTTGGCCCGCTGGAAATAGCCACGATTCTTTTGTGCTGCGGGCTCTTCTACTTCACGAAAGTCAGCCCTTATCTGGTGGTCTTGTCGGCGGCGGCGGCCTACGCAGCGGCCTTCCTGATTCCCTGATCCATAAGCGCTCCTTGTGGCAAAGTGTGCGCGGCGCCGCTTGAGAGGGCAGGGCCGCACCTACAAATCCCCCTTGCATCCGGCGCGTCTCGCTGCGAACCTTGCGTATCAATATTGGCAAGGAGAGGACAGCACATGGCTCGGATTTGGGAACCCTACCTGACGGACGCCGACAAGGCGCATCTTGCCGTCTCCAAGGATCGCCGCGTCGGTTTCGGCTCAAAGCCGGCATTGCTGCTGATCGACCTCTACCGCGCTGTGTTCGGCGACAAGCCCGAGCCGATGCTGGAATCCATCAAGCTGTGGCCATCCAGCCATGGCATGGCAGGCTGGAACGCCCTGCCGCATATCCAGAAGGTGCTGGAAGCAAGCCGCGCGGCGCAAATCCCGGTCATTCACATCACGATGCTGTCTGATTCAGGCATGCTGGGCTGGTTCGACGCCGCCCATCGTGACAGCGGCGGGCGTGCTGGCCTCGGCCGTGGCGGCGAAATGGACGCAGCTGCGCTGGACCGCAAAAAGCGCTCATCCCAGATCGTCGACGAAGTCGCGCCCATCGCTGGCGAAGTCGTGTTGAAGAAAACCGCCCCAAGCTCCTTCTGGGGCACGCCGCTGGCCGGACATCTCACGTTCCACGGCATTGACACCTTGATCGTCTGCGGCGAAGCGACGAGCGGCTGCGTGCGCGCGTCCGTAGTCGAAGCAGCCTCGCATCGTTATCGCGTGCAGGTTGTCGAGGAAGGCTGCTTTGATCGCCATCAAGCGACCCATGCCCTGAACCTCTTCGACATGCATCAGAAGTATGCCGACGTTATCCCAGCTGCGAAGGCGCTGGAGTTTCTCGAAAATTTCAGTGCGCCCGCGAAGGTGAAAGAGCCCGCGCTGGCCTGACGGCACGGTCGCCAGCCGCGTTGATCGAAAGACACGCTCAAGGCTGATCTGGAATGTATCTTGCTTCGTATCAAGAACATACGAAAAGGAGGCTTCCATGATTCGCAGTGAGGAATTCATTGCGCTGGCGACTGCCCTGATCGGTGTCGTGTTGTCAGTGGCCTGGCTCGCAACGACGATCGAGCTATGATCCCACGAAGATAGCCGGCGGCCACAGACTGCCGGTTTTCGTTTAACTGCCCAAAATCGTGCAAGCGACTTCGCAGCGAGCGCGATTGGGCTTATGCCGATACCGCTGATGACCGGCGCGCTTTTCATCGAGTTGATGATCTGCCTGCACGTAGGTGGCGCCGGACAGGCTCACCATCTATCAGGCGGCAAGCGCGCCGGAGAGTCTTTTGATCATCTTCGCTGGCGTTGTATTCGTGTTGCCGTTCATCGTCGCTTACACGGCGTTCAGCTATTACGTCTTCCGCGGCAAGGCGACCGAACTGCGATATGATTAGCGGGCCCGGCGCGCGCCTCAGCGCCAGGCTTGCGGGCGCGGTGAAGCCGGGCGCGGACTTGTAGAGGTTCCTGTTGCTCTTGGCCGTCCTCAACGGGTATTGACCTTTGACAGCGCCATTTGCCTGAGCGCGGTCCCCGCGAGCGCGCATGAACTCACCGCAATGAATTCACCCCAGAAAAATCAGCATGGAAGCGCCGTACGCGCGGTCTGGCGTCATCGAAATTATACGCTGTTCATGGCTGGTCTCGCCCCAGCCGCCGTGTCCTCCTGGATGCAGCGCGTGGGCATCGGCTGGCTCGCCTGGGAGTTGACCAATTCAACTGTGTGGCTTGGCATAATCGCCGCCGCAGATCTTGTGCCCATTCTGATTCTGTCGCCGTTCGCCGGGGCGGTGACAGACCGCATGTCTGCGCTGACGATGGTGCGCATTACCCAATGGCTGATGTTTGTGCAGGCGGCTTTGCTGGCTTTACTGATGGCGGTCGGCGTGCTGACGATCGAGGTGCTCTTCGTCCTGACGCTGTTGCTGGGCGTCGTGCATGCATTTTCATCGGCGGGACGGCACGCGCTCGTTCCATTGACGGTCCCGCGTGAACTTGTGGCCACAGCCATCTCGCTGGATTCCGCGTCGTTTCAGGCCAGCCGCTTCGTAGGCCCTGCGGTGGCGGCGCTCACAATTCCCTTTTGGGGCGTTCTGGGCACCTTCGCCGCGCACGCAATCGGCACATTCATCTTCGCCACACTGATGCACATGATGACGCAGCCAGAGCGCATCGCCACCCACTACCGCTCGCGCAACCTGCTGCGCGACGTGGGCGAGTCGATGACATATGTACGCACCCATCCGGGCATCTGGCCGTTGATGATCATGCTGACGGTCGCCTCAGTCTTTGTGCGGCCCCTGCAGGACATGTTGCCCGGCTTTTCGGGCGAGGTGTATGGCGCTGGCGCTTCCGGCCTCGCATGGCTTACATCCGCCATGGGCATAGGCGCCATGGTGAGCGCATTGTGGGTCGCAATCCATGGGCGCACTAGCGGCCTCACGAACATGTGCTTCATCGGCGGCGCCCTTTCGGGCCTGTCGCTTGTGGGGCTGGTGTCGACAACGACGTTCTGGATTGGTCTGTGCTTCGCCGCCTTGTCGGGCTACGCGCTGAACACATTATCGACCAGCGTGCAAGCGCTCATTCAGTCCGCAGTTGATGATTCCCTGCGCGGCCGCGTCATGAGTCTCTACACGTTGATCTTTCGCGGCCTGCCAGCCATCGGGGCGCTTGGCTTTGGCGTGCTGGCGGAGTTCGTGGGCTTGCGCTGGACCTTTGCGGCGGCGGGCGTCGCCTGCCTCGTTGCCGGTTTGCTCGTGGCGCCAAAGCGCCGGACGATGATCAAATCGCTGGAGGTCAAGCGAACGCCATAGGCGCCGTTGACCCACGCTGCGGTGCATTTATCCTGCGGCCGGCTCGCCAAAGCAGACAACACATCAAGGGATGGAACATTTTTATGAAGCTGATCGGTTTTTTCAGGAGCGGCGCATCTTATCGCGTGCGCATCGGGCTCAATCTCAAGGGTCTCACCGCTGAACACGCGTTTCGCCACCTGCGCAAGAATGAGCACAAGGCGGCGGATTATCTGGCGGTGAATCCGCAAGGGCTTGTGCCCACGCTCTTCACCGATTCTGGCGAGGCGCTCACCCAATCCATCGCCATTCTAGAATGGCTCGACGAGACGCACCCCACGCCATCGTTCCTGCCGAAAGATCCGCTGCAGCGCGCGCGGGTGCGCGCCTTCGCGCTAGCCATCGCGTGCGATGTTCATCCCGTTCAAAACCTGGGCGTGCTGAACAAGCTGAAGGCTTACGGCCTCGACGAGGCGAAGGCCAATCAATGGGCCAAGGAAACAAATTACGACGGCCTCGCCGCGTGTGAACTCATGCTCGCCAAAGAAAAAGGCCCGTTCTGCTTTGGCTCTGAGCCCACGCTTGCAGACATATGTCTCGTTCCCCAATTGGTGAACGCGAGACGCTTTGGCGCGGACGTGAGCGGTTTCAAGCGCGTGCTTGAGGCTGAGGCTGCGAGCCTTGCTCATCCAGCATTCGCCGCAGCAGCGCCCGAGAAACAGGCTGACGCAGAGTAAGCTTGACGGACAAACAAAAAGTTTGTTGGCCCTCTTGCAGATCCAAAAGAGCCCTACCAGATAAAGATCATCCGGTCGTGGTGGCGTGCCCTCCGTAAGCCATAGCGGTCGCGACGCTCTTGATTATTCGACCACGGATGTACTGGCGGGAGTCGATGAGCGTTTGGGAAGCTCCGGGTGAAAACCCCGGGGCTTTTTCCTTTTTTAGCGCCCCTTTATGTTTCAGGGCCTGCAATTTTCACGGGCGGATTGCGTCCTTTGCGCGCTCCATGAT
>JANPPJ010000097.1:0-53690 GCA_031428455.1 Hyphomicrobiales bacterium
GGTCGCGTTCCGACGCGCGCGCCGCCACGACGGCAAAGCGATGGTGCGTGGCGGCGAGTTGAAAAAGGGAGCGCCAAGGGCGTTGCCAGCCCGCCAAAGCGCGGCTATTGGGGCGCCAATCGACGGGTGCGGGGCTGTAGCTCAGATGGGAGAGCGCTGCAATCGCACTGCAGAGGTCAGGGGTTCGAATCCCCTCAGCTCCACCAACTCGAGCGTCCCGGCGTGCTCATTATTAAATCTGCAAACGAAACGCGCTCCGGGCTAAACAGGGACAGTACGCTCCTAGTCTGCTTTTCGGTTTCGTGTCGCAAGTTGTCCCATGGCGCCGTTATCATCGCCCAGTAAACCTGAACCGCTCACCTAAAATACTTCGTCGCTTCTGCATCCAGGCAGCCAACTGAGGGGTATCATCGGTGTAACCCGACGCGGAGCGCTCAAAATGCACGGCAAATATTTCCTTCTGATTGTCTTCTTGATTGGCGCCCAGGCGCAAGCGCAGGACAGCCGACGCGACCATGAAGACTATGCGGCGTGGGAGTTGTTAAAGCCTGAATTCGGGAGCACCGGTGGAGGTGGAGTCATCATTCGGGGGTATGCGCCAATCGTATCGGGAAGCGTTTGCACGACCGACTTCACCGCGACTGACGCCGATGGAAAAGTTTTTGAGAATTCCGTCGTGTTTGAGGCTTTGCCCGTTCAGGGGGGGATTCTCTGCCAAGCTGGGAAGTGGCGCGCCAAGGATGGCTCAGCAACTGGGACGACACCGTTCAGGGTCTTTATCAAAGACGGCGTGTCGCGACGTTCACCGTAATCAACTCAGAGCGTACCAAGGTCACCGTTATAGAATCGGTTGGGACGGGGGGAAGGTCAGCCTCGGACCAGTTTGATGGCGGCATATTGAGGTCTGTTGGAAACCAGACCTCGTGCTCACAACCTTCACAAGTTTTCGGCTAATTTCGTCGGATCTTGGAAAATCAATTGCGCGCACGTCATCGCAGCCCGTGGTGGCGCGGGAGATTGATCATTACAACAAGTCGATTGGCGGCATCAAAAGCATAGACGCCTTTGTGAAGAACGACCGCGTCTTCAAGTTAGCGATGAAGGCCTTTGGGCTTCAAGACATGGATTACGCCAAAGCCTTCATCAAGAAGATGCTTTCTGAAGGCGTCGAATCCCGCACATCGATGGCGAACCGTCTCTCTGACAAGCGCTACGCTGACTTTGTCAAAGCATTCAATTTTGCGCGCTACGGCGAATTGACGACAACGTTCGCAGCCACCCGCTCCGGGACGGTGGATCGCTACGTGCGTCAGACGCTGGAGGAAACGGCTGGCGCGCAGAATGAAGGGGTCCGGCTCGCGCTTTATTTCCAGCGAAAAGCTTCCAGCGTCACCTCGGCCTATGGAATTCTGGCGGATCCGGCCATGCTCAAGGTCGCGCAAACGGTTCTGGGGCTGCCGGTGGGCCAGAGCAGCGATGTGGACGCGACGGCGAAACTGATCGAGCAGCGGATGAAGATCGCCGATCTCAAGAGCCCGGAAAAGGTGCAGAAACTCCTGCAACGGTTCACGGCGGTCTGGGACGCGAACACGAGCCCTGCGACAGGATTTGCCGGCCAAATCTCCGGGGGATTTGCTGGCGGCGGCATGTCCATGGAACTGATGTTCAGCTTGCAAAAGCTGCGGCGCTAAGCGCTGCGCGTTGGGTTGGCGGTTGGGGAGCCGATAGACATATATCCGGTGTTGTGGCCATAAGTTCGGGCCCCATTCACGGACAAAGCCTTATGCCCGCCTTGCAGGACGATATCACCCACCATGCCGCGCCTGTGATCGCTGTGGCGAGACCTTCGCTGGTGGGCTGCACGCGCGCGCAGCTGGCGGACGCTTTGCAGGCCATTGGCGTGCCCGAGCGGGAAGTGCGCATGCGGGTGGGCCAGCTTTGGCACTGGATCTATTTTCACGGCGTGCGCGACTTCGACCGGATGCTCAACGTATCGAAAGTTCTGCGCCAGAAACTTGCCGATCATTACACGCTGACGCGTCCAGAGGTCGTCACCGAGCAGGTGTCCAGTGATGGCACACGCAAATGGCTGATCCGGATGCCGCCTGCGCCCGGCGATCAGATTGTCGGCGGCAAGGCGATGGGCGCGGAGATTGAGTGCGTCTACATTCCTGAAAGCGACCGCGGCACGCTCTGCGTGTCAAGCCAGGTCGGCTGCACGCTGAATTGCTCGTTCTGCCATACCGGCACGCAAAAGCTTGTTCGCAATCTTAGCTCTCAGGAAATCGTGCAGCAGCTGATCGTTGCGCGTGACCAGCTCGGCGATTTTACCGGCCTCACGCCGCCCACGAATGGGTTCATCCCCTCGGGTGAAGGCGTGCGGGCCGTGTCCAACATCGTTTTCATGGGCATGGGCGAACCGCTGTATAACCTCGACAACGTCAGCGACGCGCTGGGCGTATTGGCCGATGGCGACGGCCTGTCGCTGTCCAAGCGGCGCATCACCGTGTCCACCTCCGGGGTTGCGCCGGATATCCCGGAACTGGGCAGCCGTACGGGCGCCATGCTCGCCATCTCGCTGCACGCCGTGCGCGACGACTTGCGCGACAGGCTTGTGCCGCTCAACAAGAAGTATCCCATTGCGGATCTGCTTCAGGCCTGCCGCAATTATCCCGGCCTGTCGAATGCGCGCCGCATTACATTCGAGTATGTGATGCTGAAGGGCGTCAACGACACCCCGTCGGATGCGCGCGAACTTGTGCGTTTGCTGAAGGGCATTCCCGCCAAGATCAACCTCATTCCGTTCAATCCGTGGCCCGGCACGCAATATGAGTGTTCCGACTGGAGCATCATCGAGCAGTTTTCGGACATCGTGTTCAACGCCGGCTACGCGAGCCCAGTGCGCACGCCGCGCGGGCGCGACATTCTCGCCGCCTGCGGGCAATTGAAAAGCGAAACCGAGAAATTGCGGGCGCGGGCGCGGCTGGTCGAGGACTGACGAAAGTCGTCGCTCGTTGACGACAAATTCATGGCCCCACCGCTTGCTCCGCGGTGCTTTTTGAACGAAATTGCGCGCCGTTCGCGTGGTTGACGCGTGGTGCTGGAGATTTTTTCAATGACAAGCAGACCTGCGCTCGAGGGAGCGCGGCGTGGTGGCCCATTTCTCGCTGCCGCCGCTTTCCTCGTCATGGCCCTTCTGGCGCCCAGCGTTGATGCGCGCACGCTTGCGCGGGTCGATGGCGTCGACATCACGGAAGAGGACGTGAAGGTCGCGACTGCTGACATTTCTGCCGAAATCCCGCCGCAGCTCGAAGGGGCCGAGCGGGAGGCTTATGTTGTCGAATATCTCATCGACATGCGGCTTGTGGCGCGCAGGGCCGAGGCCGACAAAATGGGCGAGGGCGCAGACTTCGTGCGTCGGCTGGCTTATTTGCGCGAGAAGGCCTTGATGGAAGGCTTGCTGACCAAGGTTGCGCGCGAGTCCAACAACGACGCGGCTGTGCGCGAAGTCTATGCGGAGGCTTCCAAGTCGCAGGCCGAGCAGGAGGTGAAGGCGCGCCATATCCTCGTGGAAACGGAAGCGCAGGCTCGCGCGGCGCTGAAGCGCGTGCGCAGCGGCGAGGATTTCGCGAAGGTTGCCGATCAGGTTTCCAAAGATCCCGGCTCGCGCGGCGGTGAACTTGGCTGGTTCACAAAGGACCGTATGGTGCCCGAATTCGCAGACGCGGCCTTCAAGATGCAGCCCAACCAGATCTCCGAGCCGGTGAAAAGCCAGTTCGGCTGGCACGTCATCAAGGTTGAGGAGCGGCGTGAAAAGCCCTTCCCGAAACTTGAAGAGGTGCGCGAACAGGTGGAGCGCTTCGTTATCCAGAAGGCGCAGGCTGATGCGGTCATGAAGTTGCGCGAAGCTGCGAAGGTCGAGAAGTTCGACGCGCCCGCGTCTGCACCTGCTCCTGCCCCCTCGGCGCCGAAATAAACACAAGCGCCTCAGCGCGCCTCTTTGGATCACGGAAGAAAATCGATGGCGAAGCCCGCACCTGTTTCCCCCCTTGCCCCGAAGTCGTATCCCGATCTGCCCGCAATCGATGGCGTTAAATTCGCGACCGCTGAAGCTGGCATTCGCTACAAGGGACGAACGGATGTGATGCTCGCGTTGCTCGACAAGGGGACGCAGGCGGCGGGCGTCTTTACCAAGTCCAAGTGCCCGTCGGCGCCGGTTGACTGGTGCCGCGCGAAACTCAAGGGCGGCAAGGCGCGTGCCGTCGTCGTCAACTCCGGCAACGCCAACGCCTTCACCGGCAAAGTTGGCGCGCAAGCCGTTAAAGCCACCGCCGACATTGCAGCCAAAGCGACGGGCGCGCCGCAGAGCGAGATTTTTCTCGCGTCAACGGGCGTCATCGGCGAACCGCTGGACGCGAACAAGTTTAACGGCGTGATGGATACGCTCGTGGCGAACGCATCGCCGGATGGCTTGCTGGATGCCGCGCGCGCGATCATGACCACGGACACGTTTCCCAAAGTGGCGACGCAGAAGGCCATGATTGGCGGCGTTGAAGTGACCATCAACGGCATGGCTAAGGGCGCGGGGATGATCGCGCCCGACATGGCGACGATGCTCGCTTATGTGTTCACGGACGCCGCCATCGCGGCCCCCGCGTTGCAGGCGATGCTCTCAAAGTCCGTGCAGGGCAGCTTCAACTCGATCACGGTCGACAGCGACACGTCCACGTCCGACACTTTGATGCTGTTTGCGACGGGGTCTGCCGCCAGGCGCGGCGCGCCAAAGATCACGCAAGCGGGTGATCGCAAACTCGCCGACTTCAAGCGCGCGCTTGACGCTGTGCTGCTCGACCTTGCGCATCAGGTGGTGCGCGACGGCGAGGGCTGCCGCAAGTTCGTGGAGGTCGCCGTTGAAGGCGCGGCAAGCGCAGGCGCCGCCAAGCGCATCGCGTTCGCCATCGCCAATTCGCCGCTCGTCAAGACGGCGCTCGCGGGTGAAGACGCAAACTGGGGTCGCGTCGTCATGGCGGTCGGCAAGTCGGGCGAGAAGGCTGATCGCGATAAGCTCGCCATCTGGTTTGGGGAGCATCGCGTTGCGCACAAGGGCCTGCGCGACCAGACCTATGACGAGGCCAAGGTCTCCGCCTACATGCGCAACGATTCGATCCTCATGAAAGTGCATGTGGGCGTTGGCGCAGGCGCATCGAAAGTGTGGACGTGCGACCTCACCAAAGAATACGTCGCGATCAACGGCGACTACCGGAGCTGACGCAAGCATGAAAATCCTGCTTGTCGCAGCGGTCGCTCTCATTGATGCGGATGATCGCGTGCTGATTGCGCAGCGCCCGCCGGGCAAGGCGCTGGCGGGTCTGTGGGAGTTTCCCGGCGGCAAGTTTGATGCGGGCGAGCGACCAGAGGCTTGCCTCATTCGCGAACTGAAAGAAGAAATCGGCATCGACGTGAAAGAGGACTGTCTGGCGCCACTCACCTTCGCGAGCTACGGGTATCCGGACTTTCATCTGCTGATGCCGTTGTGGGTGTGTCGGCGCTGGGAAGGCCATGTCCAGCCGCTGGAGGGTCAGGCGTTGAAATGGGTAAAGGCGCGCCAGTTGCGCGATTATCCCATGCCGCCTGCCGACGCGCCGCTCATCCCTGCGCTGATTGATCTGCTAGGCTGACGTAAATTTAGCGGCGTTTCGCGACTTCGTCATGCGCGGACTTGATCCGCGCACCTAGGCGCAACCGCTGATTGTCAGGCAACCTTGTTGGATACGCGGATCAAGTCCGCGTATGACGGCGCTGGAAAACTAAAGCAGTGCGCCCAGCACGACGCCCTGTAGCAGCAGAACGCCCAGCCAGTGGCCGCCGTCGATGATGGTGAGGGCGGCTTTCTTTTTGCCGAAGGCGTGGTTTGTCGCTAGCGTTGTGATGACGAAGCCAAGCCAGCAGATTGCGCCGACCAGAGCGCCGGAGCTGATCGTGACGCCCTTCTTTGCGGTGTGCGCGATGACGCCGGCGAGAATGATCGCCATGACGAAATTGGCGACGAAAGAAATAATCATGTGCGCTAGCGGCAGCTTTTCTTTGCCGTCCGGGCCCTGCATGTCGGCGGATGTGAAGCCAATGGCCGCCATCCATTGTTTGGACAAAACGCTGTACCAAAGCGCGCCGAACACCCACGCGGCGACGGCCGCGGCCAGAATCGCGATCCAGTCAATTTTCACGCGCGTCGCTCCCTGATGTTCAAAGCCCGCCCATCTTGCAGACGAGTGTCCATTCCGCAGCGGTGACGGGCTGCACGGACAGGCGCATGGACGTGACCAGCGACATCTTGGCCAGTTGCGGCGTGTCTTTCACCTGCGCCAGCGTCACAGGCTTTTTCAGCGGCTTCACAGCCTTGAAATCGACCATGCCGAATTTGCCTGAATCGTCGCTGGGGTCAGGATAGAAAAGCTTGATGACCTCGACGATGCCGACGATCTCCTTGCCCTCGTTGGAGTGGTAGAAGAAAGCCTCGTCGCCGAGTTTCATCGCCATCATCTGCTGTTTGGCCAGATGATTGCGCACGCCGTTCCAGTGCGTGCCCTTGGCGCCAGCCGCCACTTGTTGATCCCACGACCACTTGAAGGGTTCGCTCTTCACAAGCCAGTAAGCCATGTCTGTCGATTCGTTCGCGCGTTGAAGACTGCTAGCAAGCTAGAGGACGGCTGTGCGGGCGGCAATCGCGACGAAGCGGCGCAAGGTCCGCTTTCTCAATCACGCTGTGCTTTAATCGTTCATGGCGCGCAGCGCGGCGGCTGCGGCGAAAGGCGCCAGCGCGACGGAAGCTAGCGACAGGGCGACGAGGATTAGGAAGGGCGTCAGGAACGGCACGGTCCCGCCCGAAGCCGCTGCCGAGGCCGACACGCCAAAGATCAGCACGGGGATCGCCAGCGGCAGGATCAGGATCGCCATCAGCAGGCCGCCGCGGCGCAGGCTCGCCGTCAGCGCCGCGCCAATGGCGCCCAGAAAGGTCAGCGCGGGCGTGCCCGCAGCCAAAGTAGCGGTGACGCCTGCCAGCGCAGCGCCATCCATCGCCAGCATCAGGCCAAACAGCGGCGCTGCAGCGATCAGCGGCAGGCATGTGGCGCACCAGTGCGCTGCGCATTTGACGGCGACGATCAGTTCGAGGGGCGTTTCGCTCATGCGCAGGGCGTCGAGCGAGCCGTCTTCCTGATCGGACTGGAACAGCCGGTCGAGGCCTAGCAATGTCGCCAGCAACGCAGCGATCCACAATATCGCCGGGCCTATGCGCGAAAGCAGGTTCAGATCGGGGCCGATGGAAAACGGCACGATCGTCACGAGAATCAAAAAGAATACGACGCCCATCGCCGCCCCGCCGCCGATGCGGTTGGCGAGCTTCAATTCACGCCAGAAGAGCGCGCGCAGGGCCCCGGTCATGGCGCATCTCCGAGGCGCAATTCGTGGGCGTCTTCAAGGCCCAGCGGCGCATGCGTGGCGGCGACGATCAGGCCGTTCGCCTTTCGATGCGCGCTCATCTCTGTGGCAAGCCTCTCCTGCGCCGCGCGATCCAGCGCAGTGGCGGGCTCGTCGAGAATCCACAAGGGTCTGGGCGCAACAAACAAACGCCCCAACGCCACGCGTCGCTTCTGTCCCGCAGAGAGCCAGCCGGTCGGCAAGTCCGCAACCTGAGGCAGCCCGACGCGGCGCAACACGTCGTCGGGCGCGGCGGCTACTTGCCTGACGTTGCGTGCGGCCAACGCCGCGCCCCAGAAGGCAAGATTTTCGCGGGCGGTGAGCGCGCTTTTCATTGCGTCTGAGTGGCCGACGTAATGAGCGTGAAGGGCGGCAGGATCATCAGCGTCGACGCCGTCCCCCATTATCGCGATGGAGCCTGACGTTGGCGTCAGGAGGCCTGCAAGCGCGCGCAAAAGCGTTGATTTTCCAGCTCCATTTGGGCCGGTCACCACAAGCGCCTCGCCGCTTTTCAGCTCAAATGAAAGGTCGGCGACGAGCGTGCGCCCGCCGCGCGCCAGCGTCAGACGCTCAACTTTCAGCAAAAAAGGCATGGGCGCTTGCGAATAGGCACGAAGGTTTTGTTCCGGCGCTGCAAACTTCGACGATGTTCGTGTAGCCCTAGACGAAGAAATTATCTATAAGCCGCGCGTCTTTCGAATTCCTCTTTCCCCGGGACGGAACGCAATGGCCTCTCTCGACAGCTACAAATGCCGCAAGAAACTCACGGTAGGTTCGAAAACCTATCATTACTTTTCACTGAAGACAGCTGAGAAGAACGGTCTCAAGGGCATTTCGCAATTGCCGTTCTCGATGAAGGTGCTTCTCGAAAATCTGCTTCGCTTCGAAGATGGGCGCTCCGTCACGAAGGCTGACATTGCAGCTGTCGCGGAATGGTTGAAGAACAAGGGCAAAACCGAGAAAGAAATCGCTTTCCGTCCCGCCCGCGTCTTGATGCAGGATTTCACGGGCGTTCCCGCCGTCGTCGATCTCGCCGCCATGCGCGACGCCATGACGAAACTCGGCAGCAACCCGGACAAGATCAACCCGCTGGTTCCTGTTGATCTCGTGATTGACCATTCGGTGATCGTCGATGCTTTCGGCAACGCAAAGGCGTTCAAGAAGAACGTCGAGCTCGAGTATCAGCGCAACATCGAACGCTACAACTTCCTCAAGTGGGGCCAGGGAGCGTTCGACAACTTCCGCGTTGTGCCGCCCGGCACCGGCATCTGCCATCAGGTGAACCTGGAATATCTTTCGCAGACGGTCTGGACACGCAAGGAAAAGTATACCCCAGCGCGCGGCAAGGCCTCGACGGTTGAGGTCGCTTATCCCGACTCTCTCGTGGGCACCGATTCGCACACGACGATGGTAAACGGCCTGTCCGTGCTGGGCTGGGGCGTTGGCGGCATCGAGGCTGAGGCCTGCATGCTCGGTCAGCCGCTCTCCATGCTGCTGCCGGAAGTCGTCGGCTTCCGTCTCACAGGCCGCCTGAAGGAAGGCGTCACCGCGACCGACCTTGTGCTAACGGTCACGCAGATGCTGCGCAAGAAGGGCGTTGTCGGCAAGTTTGTCGAATTCTTCGGCCCCGGCATCGAGGCGCTGAGCCTCGCCGACCGCGCCACCATCGGTAACATGGCGCCCGAATATGGCGCGACCTGCGGCTTCTTCCCCGTCGATCCTGAAACTCTTGACTATCTCAAGATGTCGGGCCGGGCGCCCGCGCGCATTGCGCTGGTCGAGAAGTACGCCAAGGCGCAGGGCCTGTTCCGCACGCGCACGACGCCTGACCCGATCTGCACCGACGTTGTAGGCCTCGAGCTGTCGGAAGTCGTTCCCTCCATGGCTGGCCCGAAGCGTCCTGAAGGCCGCGTTGCGCTGGAAAGCGTCGCCGCCGGATTCTCGGATGCGATGGTCAAGGAATACCACAAGGGCGACGACAGCGACGCGCGCTACACCGTTGAGGGCAAGAGCTTCGATCTTGGTCACGGCGACGTGGTGATCGCCGCCATCACCTCCTGCACCAACACGTCGAATCCGAGCGTCCTCATCGGCGCGGGCCTGCTGGCGCGCAACGCCGTTGCGGCGGGCCTCACCAGCAAGCCGTGGGTGAAGACCTCGCTGGCGCCCGGATCGCAGGTGGTTGGCGAATATCTCGCCAATTCGGGCCTGCAGAAGTATCTCGACAAGATCGGCTTCAATCTGATCGGCTACGGCTGCACGACTTGCATCGGCAATTCGGGCCCGTTGCAGGAAGAGATTTCTGACTCGATCAACAAGAACGGAATCATCGCTGCGGCCGTGCTCTCGGGCAACCGCAACTTTGAAGGCCGCGTCAGCCCAGACGTGCAGGCGAATTATCTTGCGTCGCCGCCGCTCGTCGTCGCCTACGCGCTTGCGGGTTCTGTGACCAAGGACCTGACGACCGAGCCGATCGGCACGGGCAAGGGCGGCAAGGCCGTCTTCCTGCGCGACATCTGGCCGACGTCGCAGGAAATCCGCGCGTTTGAAGGCAAGTATGTCACCAAGAAAATCTTCAAGGAGCGCTACGCGGACGTGTTCAAGGGCGACGTCAACTGGCGCAAGGTGAAGGCGCCTGCTGGCAAGACCTACAAGTGGGTCGACGCCTCAACTTACGTACAGAACCCGCCTTACTTTGAAGGCATGACGATGGCGCCTGATCCGTTGAAGGACGTGATCGACGCGCGCATCCTGTCGCTGTTCGGCGACAAGATCACGACCGATCACATCTCTCCGGCCGGTTCGATCAAGTTCGCATCGCCCGCAGGCAAGTGGCTGGCCGAGCGTCAGGTCCGTGAAGCCGACTTCAACCAGTACGGCACCCGCCGCGGCAACCATGAAGTGATGATGCGCGGCACGTTCGCCAACATCCGCATCAAGAACTTCATCAACAAGGACGCATCCGGCAACGTGCTCGAAGGCGGCAACACGCTGCACTATCCGTCCGGCGAGCGCATGTCGATCTACGACGCCGCCATGAAGTATGCGGCCGAGAGCGTGCCGCTCGTGATCTTCGCCGGCGAGGAATACGGCAACGGTTCGTCACGCGACTGGGCGGCCAAGGGCACGCGCTTGCTGGGCGTTCGCGCCGTCATCGCACAGAGCTATGAGCGCATCCATCGCTCGAACCTCGTGGGCATGGGCGTTCTGCCGCTGACCTTTGAGCTTGGCACATCGTGGCAGACGCTCGGCATGAAGGGCGACGAGCAGGTGACGATCCTCGGTCTGGAGGCAGGCCTCAAGCCGCGTCAGAAGATGGAAGCCGTCATCACTTTCGCCGATGGCAAGAAGAAGACCATTGCACTCGACTGCCGGATCATGACGCTCGACGAGCTTGAATATTTCAAGCACGGCGGCATCATGCAGTACGTCATCAGGCAGCTCGCCGCTTCCTGATTCCACGCGCTGAAAAAGATGAGAGGGTCGGCCCAGCGCCGACCCTTTTCGGTTTGCCCGCCTCAGCGCCCGCGCGGTTCTGCGCGCCAGACAATCGGCCATAGAGCCATTGGCGCGCCTCTGCAGGCTGCCATCTCCTGCCATTCGCTCAGCATGAAGGCGCGGCCGTCCCAAACATAGGCGCCGCGTACGCCGCAGTCTCCAAGCCCCCGTCCCTTGGCGAAGAAGAAGATCGAGCGGTCGTCCTCGCTGAATTCGCCGTTTACGATTTCGGTCAGGTTGCGAACGAGCGCCCCGCTCTCGGGTTTTTCGAACTGGACAAGACGCGGCGGTCCGGCGCGCGTTTGCAGATAGTATACGCTGGCGAAGTTGTAGGCGGCGCGGCTGCATGGCATTTGCCAGAGCACGCTGTCGGGCGTGATCTGGTAGCCGATCTCCTCGCTGTCTGCGTCGTCGGCCAGATCCGGGCACGCAATCTTGCGCTGGGCGATGACACTCGCGGGGGCTTTGCCAACGATGGGCTGAACCTGAAATGGCGAGCGTCTGATTGCAGGCAACGACGGAAGCGCCGGGCTTGTCGCCGCCGCGCGTTCGCCGCGCGCCACAAGGGCGGTGACGCCACCCGCGCGTTGCTGCTGTTCGTCGATCCAGCGCAGCGCCGCGATTGCGCCTTTCAACGAAATCACGGTCATTGATGGATTTGGCGCCTCATCGAGGCGGCGCACACGCAACGAGTCTGCGCGGCGTAGCGCTGCGAGGAACGCGGCCAGCTTTTCCCTGGGCACATCAATTCGCAAAAGTCCGTCGCGGCCAATTTCGGCCTTGGCGTCGCGCGCAAACACGTTGTCGCCGCCGGGAGGCTCGAACGTGATCTCCAGCGGCAGTTCCTGCAGTTCGGTTTCAAACGTGAATGCGAGAGAGATTTGCGTATCAGCGTCTCGCGCGCCGCTGCGTCGAATATCTATAAATCCGAAGCTGTCGCCATCTACCGCTCCCATGCCCATGGCCGAGCATGAGCGCAGGTTGTCGCAAGCGGCCTGCCAGTCCGTGAAAAGACGAATGGATTGAGCGAAGGCGTTTTCTGAAGCCAGCGCCGCCATGAGCGTGCACGCGGCGAGGGTAAGGGGGCGCGGCATGATGGTTTCCGTGCGCGGACGAGGCGCCGCGCGCTGAGCTT
The DNA here is from genome assembly GCA_031428455.1 of Hyphomicrobiales bacterium. Taxonomy (GTDB): domain Bacteria; phylum Pseudomonadota; class Alphaproteobacteria; order Rhizobiales; family Beijerinckiaceae; genus Terripilifer. Next base: position 12,110 of record JANPPJ010000097.1, read on the forward strand.
ATGCCGCATGCCGCTGCGCGGGAAGTCGTACAGCTGACTTCGGGTCCAGTCAGATTTTCAAATAAGCATACCCGGCGGCTTGCAGACGCGCGGTTTCAACAACGCCAGCCCGGACAAAGTCGGGGCGGGCGGCGCCATAAAGGTTCGCGACGTCGAGCTTGCGTGCGACCACCGTGTTGGCGCACACGAGAAAACGAACGCCGGAGGCTTTCAGCCGGTTAATGTCCGCAGCAAGCGACTCATTATTATGCGCGGCGAGAAGCAGATCGACGCCTTCGCCTTGCAAAATAACCCGCAGATCGGCTGCCCCTTTGGGCAGCGCCGCAACGTGATTGCTGAGCACCTTGAGCCGCTGGCGATGCTCTGACCCAAGCCAGCCTGCGCCTGCGGTGACGTGGTAGACAACCCTCTGTGGCCCGTACTCAGGAAAGACGATGTCGAGCGGCGCGGGCGGCGCAGCGGAGGTTTTGGAATACAGCGACCCGCCCAGAAGCCCGGCGGCTACAAGCGCCGCAAGTACAATCGCTCTACGCATCTTTCGACCCCCACCTTGGTGACGGCGGCTTCACGGACGCTGTGCCAAAATGGGACACGCCGCAGTCGCTACGCCCTCACGATGCGAACGAGGCGCCAGCTTTTCCCGATCCCTTGCCAACCGACGCTGCGGGGGCTAGCAATCCCGGCGAAATCAGCAGTTCAGTCAGGATATGGCCCATGGCGACCTACAAGCTTTTTCTTCTTCCCGGCGACGGCATCGGCCCCGAAGTGATGACCGAAGTCGAAAAGGTCGCTGCGTTTCTTGGGGAAGCGGGCGTGGCTGGCTTTGAAATCGAGAAGGGCCTTGTGGGCGGCTGCGCCTATGATGCGCACGGTCAGGCCATCAGCGAAGAGCATATGGCGCTGGCGCAGGCTGCCGACGCAGTGATCTTTGGCGCGGTGGGCGGCCCGAAGTGGGACAGTGTGCCCTATGACGTGCGTCCCGAGGCGGGCCTGCTGCGCCTGCGCAAGGATCTCGCGCTGTTCGCCAATCTGCGGCCCGCGATCTGTCATCCCGCGCTGGCCGACGCGTCTTCGCTGAAGCGCGAAATCGTCGAAAACCTCGACATCATGATTGTGCGCGAGCTGACGGGGGGCGTCTATTTTGGCGAGCCAAAGCAGATCATCGATCTGGGCAACGGCCAGAAGCGCGGCATCGACACGCAGGTTTACGACACCTACGAAATCGAGCGCATTGGCCGTGTCGCTTTTGAACTGGCCCGCAAGCGCCGCAACAAGGTGACGTCGTCAGAAAAGCGCAACGTCATGAAGTCGGGCGTGCTGTGGCACGAGGTGATGAGCGCGCTGCACAAACGCGAATATCCGGATGTCGAGATAGAACACCAGCTCGCCGACGCGCTGGGCATGCAGCTTGTGCGCTGGCCCAAGCAGTTCGACGTGATCGTCACGGACAATCTGTTTGGCGACATGTTGTCGGACGTCGCCGCCATGCTCACAGGTTCGCTCGGCATGTTGCCGTCGGCGTCGCTGGGCGAGGCGAACCCCAAGACCGGCCAGCGCAAGGCGCTGTATGAGCCCGTGCATGGTTCGGCGCCCGACATCGCGGGACAGGGCATTGCGAATCCGATCGCGATGATCGGTTCATTCGCCATGTGCCTGCGTTATTCGTTTGGTCTGGGCGAGGTGGCAGACAAGATCGAGCAGGCGATTGCGCACGTTCTGGCGTCGGGGCTGCGCACCGCCGACATCAAGGGCGATGCGGCGACCACCGTGTCCACGACGCAAATGGGCGAGGCCGTTCTGGCGCAATTGCGCAAGTCGATGGCATGAGTTTAGCTTGATGCGCGCGTGGCTAAACAGCCTCGCGTTCTCATCATCGTCATGCGCGGACTTGATCCGCGCAGCCAGGCTCGCTTGTCTATCGTTGAGACGCGTTGATGGATACGCGGGTCAAGCCCGCGTATGACGGCTCTCGTCCCTGCAAGCCCATGCCTTGAGCCCGCAAATCTGTTGACGACATATCCGAGCGAGGGCCGTGCAAAAAAATGAATCCGGGTGCGCCGCGTGAGGTGAGCAGCGCGCCGTCTGCTTCATCCAGACGCCAGCGCGCCAGATAGGACGCCGTGCGGCTTTGTGCGCCCTTGAGAGTCGATTGGGGTCGATCAATCACGGCTATGGGCACTAGCTTTGTGATCTCGCGCCACCGCTGCCAGCGATGGAACGTGCGCAGATTGTCCGCTCCCATGATCCAGACAAAGCGCACGCCGGGGCACCGTTTGCGCAGATAATCGATCGTGTCGTGCGTGAAGCGCGTGCCGATGTCAGCTTCCAGACCGGTGACGACAATGCGCGGATGCTTCGCGATGTCGCGCGCCGCTGCGATGCGTGTCGCCAACGGCGTGAGCCCGGAGTTTTCTTTCAGCGGATTGCCTGGCGTCACGAGCCACCAGATTGCATCGAGCCGCAAACGCTTCAGCGCTATCAGGCTCGCAAGCCCGTGGCCTGGATGAGGCGGATTGAATGTGCCGCCAAAAAGGCCGATGCGCATGCCGCGCGTGTGCCGGGGAAGCCGCGCGTGACCGCCATGGTGAGGGGCGCCCACTGTAGAGGGCTCATGGTCCGCGGCAGGCTCCAACACAAATCCTCCAAAGGCTGAAAGGCCGGCCTGGCCGACGCGCCGTTTCAGGGGCGCAATTGTCCTGAACCGCGCACGCGGTATTTGAACGATGTGAGCTGTTCGAGTCCCACGGGCCCGCGCGCATGCATCCGCCCGGTTGCGATGCCGATCTCGGCCCCGAACCCGAACTCGCCGCCATCGGCGAACTGGGTGGATGCGTTGTGCAACACGATGGCGGAATCAACCTCGCGCAGAAACCGCTCGGCGCGCGCCTGATCCTGCGTGACGATGCAATCGGTATGGTGCGAGCCATAATGCTCGATGTGGTCCATGGCGGCGTCGAGACCATCGACCACCTTGGCCGAGATCACAGCGTCGAGATATTCCGTGCTCCAGTCGTCCTGCGTGGCGTGTTTTGCGCGCGCGTCGGCTTTGCAAGTCGCGTGGTCGCCGCGCACTTCGCATCCCTCATCCAGCAGCATCGACACCAGCGGCTTGAGATGCGTCGCTGCGACAGCCTTGTCGACGAGCAGCGTTTCGGCTGCGCCGCAGACGCCGGTGCGGCGCAGTTTCGCATTGCGTAAAATACTGGTCGCCATGTCGAGGTCGGCTGCGCCGTCCACATAAACGTGCACGATGCCCTCCAGATGGGCGAACACGGGCACGCGCGCTTCGTCCTGAACGCGGGCGACGAGGCTCTTGCCGCCGCGCGGCACGATCACGTCAATGGCGCCGTTGAGGCCCTTCAGCATTTCGCCCACGGCGGCGCGGTCGCGGGTCGGCACCATTTGAATGGCGGCTTCCGGCAGGTTCGCGGCGCGAAGGCCCGCCACGAGACATTCGTGAATCAATGTCGAGGACTGGAAGGAGTCCGAGCCGCCGCGCAGGATCACGGCGTTGCCCGCCTTCAGGCACAGGGCGCCCGCGTCCGCCGTCACATTCGGGCGGCTCTCATAGATCACGCCGACGACGCCTAGCGGTGTCGCGATGCGCTCAATCTTGAGACCGTTGGGCCGATCAAAAGTTGCAAGCAAACGGCCGACTGGATCGGGCAGGGCTGCGATATCCTCAACGCCGCGCGCCATGGCTTCGATGCGCTGGTCGTTCAGCATCAGGCGATCAAGGTTCGCCCTGGACGCCCCTGTAGCCTGCGCTGCCTCAAGGTCGCGATGGTTGGCGTCGATGATGTCTTTCGCGTTGTGGCGCAGGGCCTTGGCGGCTTCGGCAAGCGCGCGATTTTTCGCGTCAGTTGCAGCCAGCCCAAGCGCATGGGCCGAGGCGCGCGCCCGGGCGCCCAGTTCGGCCATTAGCGAAGCAACGCTGGCTGTGTCGTCGACGGTGTTCATATCTGCACCTGTAATGCTCGAAACAGTGATAACAGGTCGGCGGAAGGTTCGATAGACCAGCTCCGCTGGGTTAGTCCGTGACGAGCGCCATGTCGTCGCGATGGATCATCTCGGCCCGGCCGGGCGCGCCCAGCACGGATTCGATGTCGCGTGAGTTGCGGCCAACCAATTGCCCCGCTTCTGCGGCGTCGTAGGCGACGAGGCCACGGCCGACTTCGGCGCCGTTCGCATCCCGGATCAGCACGCAATCGCCGCGCGCGAAGGCGCCTTCCACCCGCGTGACGCCTGCGGGCAGGAGGCTGCCGCCACGGGTTAGCGCCGCCGAAGCGCCGGCGTCCACATGGATGACGCCCCGCGGCTCCAGCGAGCCTGCAATCCATTTCTTGCGCGCGGTGACCGGGTTGCTTGAGGTGAGAAACCACGAACAACGGCCGCCGTCCGCGATGCGGGCAATCGGATGCTCCACGCGCCCGTCGGCGATGACCATATGAGCGCCGCCGCCCACCGCGATCTTGGCAGCCTCGATCTTGGTGCGCATGCCGCCGCGCGAAAACTCCGACGCGGCGCCGCCAGCCATGGCTTCAATCTCGGCGCTGATGCGTGGCACGACGGGTATCAGCTGCGCGCTGGGGTCTTCATGGGGCGGCGCGGTATACAGGCCATCTATATCCGACAGCAGCACGAGAACGTCGGCGCTCGCCATGGTGGCCACGCGTGCGGCCAGACGGTCGTTGTCGCCGTAGCGAATTTCGGTCGTCGCAACGGTGTCGTTTTCGTTGATGACGGGCACAGCCCGCATTTCCATCAGCCTGCCGAGGGTGGCGCGCGCGTTGAGATAGCGGCGGCGTTCTTCGGTATCGTGAAGCGTGACGAGAATCTGCCCCGCGACGATGTCGCGATCTGACAGCGCCTTTGACCAGGTGCGGGCCAGCGCGATCTGGCCGACGGCGGCAGCTGCCTGGCTGTCTTCCAGCTTCAGGGCGCCGCGCGGCAGCTTCAGTAGGGTGCGTCCCAGCGCGATTGACCCCGACGAGACGACCAGAACATCGCGGCCATCCTTGTGCAGCGATGCGATGTCATCGCAAAGCGCCTCGAGCCAGCGGCGCTTCACCTCGCCGCGCGCCTGATCGACGAGCAGCGACGAGCCGACTTTCACGACGACGCGACGGAATGATGAAAGTGAGGGAGCGAGTGTCACGGGCTTCACAACGCAAGGATTGGCCGCGTTCAGGATCGGGCGCGGGCTTGCCCCGAATAGGCAGTGCGGCGACCAAATTCAACACAACAGGTTGAATGGCGGCTGATCAATGCGTCACGGTCGCCAGTCGTCGGCGGTCGCTCCGGCCATTTCCACGACCCGCGCGTGACCAATCGCGCCAGACAGGGCGCGCAAAATGTCCTGCACGCCGGTGCGGGTGGCGGCTGACAGGATCATCGGCGGCTTGCGGCGTTCGCCGTCCTCGACGGCTGGACCATAGGTGCGCATCGCGCGCTTGAGGCGCTCGAGCTGCGCTTTCAGGGTCTCTTCATCGACCGCGTCAGTGCGCGAAAGCGCGACGATTTCGTGTTTCTCGTCGAGTTCGTTGCCATAGGCGACAAGCTCGTTTCGGACGGTCTTGTAGGCCTTGCCAGCGTGTTCGCCCCCGGCGTCCACCAGATGCAGCAGCACCCGGCAGCGCTCGACGTGGCCAAGGAAGCGGTCGCCCAGGCCGTGGCCCTCATGCGCGCCCTCGATAAGGCCGGGAATGTCGGCAAGCACGAATTCACGATCATCAATGCGCACCACGCCAAGTCCGGGATGCAGCGTCGTGAAGGGATAGTCGGCGATTTTCGGCTTGGCGGAGGTGACGGTCGCCAGAAATGTTGATTTGCCTGCGTTGGGCAATCCCACAAGACCCGCATCAGCGATCAGCTTCAGACGCAGCCAGATGGTGCGCTCGTCGCCCTCCTGGCCGGGGTTGGCGCGGCGCGGCGAGCGATTGGTTGACGTGGCGAAATGGTGATTGCCGAAACCGCCATTGCCGCCGCGCGCGATGACGACGCGCTGGCCGACTGCGGTCAGGTCTGCGATCAGCGTTTCGTTATCTTCCTCAAAGACCTGCGTCCCAACCGGCACCTTCATTACGATGTCGGCGCCCTTGCCGCCGGCGCGATTGCGCCCCATGCCATGCACGCCCGTGCCTGCCTTGAAATGCTGCTGGTAGCGATAATCGATCAGCGTGTTGAGACCGTCGACGCAGAGCGCGATGATGTCGCCGCCGCGCCCCCCATCGCCGCCGTCCGGGCCGCCGAACTCGATGAACTTCTCGCGCCGGAACGAGACGGCCCCAGCGCCGCCATTGCCCGAGCGGATGTAGATTTTGGCCTGATCGAGAAACTTCATGTCGAATGCCTATCCGCGAGGCGCCACAAGAGCAATGCTCTTGAACGAGCAAGGCCCTTGAACGCCGCCGGTTCAGTTGGCGGCCTAGAGAAGGGCCGCTCGCGGCGCAGCAGCCGCATTGAGCGGGCACGCCTTGCCCGCCACCCATAATTCGCGCTTGAGCCGGAAGCGCTCGCACATCACAAGTCCGCCCCGGGCTGGCAAGTCTATACGACTCTGGCCTTCGCTCGAAAAGCCGCACTTGAGCAAGACCCGACGCGACGCTTCGTTTTCAAGCCTCGCCTGTGCATGTATCTCGTTTACGCTCGCCAGACGAAACGCCGTTTCCATCATGGCCTCAACAGCTTCGGTGACGAAACCGTGCCCCTGATGAGCCCGCCCGATCCAGTAGCCCAGCAGGGCGGACCCCGGACGGGTTTCATGTAGGCCCACAGCGCCGATCGCCTCCAGCGGCTTGGCCTTCCGCGCAATGATCAGCGCGAGGCTCGATCCCCGCGCATTGCCGGCACGCGCGGAGAAAATCCACTTCGCTGCGTCCTGCGGCGTGTAGGGGTGCGGGATGCTGGCGGTCATTTCCGCGACCTCGCGGTCACCGGCCAGCCTGGACAGACACGCGGCGTCGGGAGCGCGCGGCCAGCGAAGCCAAAGACGCGCCGTTTCAAGCCGAAACACATCGTCTCGCGTCAAATCCGGAAACATGGTCGTGCTCCGATATCAGGCTCAAGGAGCCTAAAACAGAAAGGGGAGATGGTTTCCATCTCCCCGCTTCCTTTCGGAGGTGACCTCATCCGGATAAATCCGTGGGGTCGCCGGGGTATGGAAACCGGCGACACCTCGAAGATCCGAAGTTCGCCGCTATTCGGCAGCCTGCATTTTCTGGGCCGGTACTACCGAGATGTAGCTGCGCGTGCGGTCGGCCTTGAACTCGACGACGCCGTCCGCAAGTGCGAACAGCGTGTGGTCCTTGCCGACGCCGACGTTGCGGCCGGGGTGCCACTTGGTGCCGCGCTGGCGCACAAGAATGTTGCCGCCCAGAACTGTCTGGCCGCCAAACTTCTTCACGCCAAGACGGCGACCATCCGAGTCGCGACCGTTGCGGGACGAACCGCCTGCCTTTTTATGAGCCATCGCTCTACTCCATCCATTCGTCCGCCACGCTCAGGCAGCGGGAAAAAACAATCCGCGGGGCGAACCCGCGACGCGCTCAGGCTGTGATGCCAGTGATACGTACAATCGTCAGGTCCTGACGATGGCCGCGCTTGCGCTTGGAATTCTTGCGGCGGCGCTTCTTGAAAGCGATGACCTTGGGTCCGCGCTCTTGCTCGACGATCTCGCCGACGACGGATGCGCCGGAGACCAGCGGAGCGCCAATCTGCATGTTTTCGCCGTCGCCCACCATGAGGACTTCGCCGAAGGTAACCTTTTCACCGGCTTCGCCATCGAGGCGCATGACGGTGATCTTCTCGTTGGCGGCAACGCGATACTGCTTGCCACCGGTTTTAATGACTGCGAACATCGTTCTATCCCGTGTTCAACATCGCCCTGCGGAGGAGCCCGCGGCCGACTTTTTGGCAGTTAACCAGTGAATGCCCGTGTTCCGTGGCCCGAAAGTTTTCCCAAGGGTTCCGATAGGACCAAACGAAAACGCGCGGCGAGCGCCGCGCTGAACGCGCCCCATATGCCGGAAGAGGCCTGCGGAGTCAATCAAGTCCCCGCAGTCGTCCATGGCGTGAGGGTCGCGCGCTCTTCCTGAGTCCCCTCGATTGACAAGGGCATACCCCAATCATATCTCTGCTGCCGGCTTTTCAGGCGGAAAAATGCAGGCGTCGCCCGTGCGCAAGCGCGGCTGCACGGCGGCGCAGGCGCATTCTGCGTCTTCCCATCCTCCGGCTAAGCGCGGCGTGCGAATTTGAGCGCGCGGCCGGTCCAGAAGGGTATCTTATGTTCGGCACACTCGCGAAAAAGCTTTTCGGTTCTTCCAATGACCGGCGTCTGAAGACCTACACGCCCAACGTGCAGGCAATCAACGCGATGGAAGCCGAGACTTCCAAGCTCTCGGATGACGATCTCCGCGCCCAGACCGTCAAGTTCCGCGAGGAGTTGGCGGCCGGAAAGACGCTGGACGATCTTCTGGTGCCTGCGTTCGCGACTGTGCGTGAGGCGGCCAAGCGGGCGCTGGGCCAGCGCCATTTCGATGTTCAGCTGATCGGCGGCATGGTGCTCCACTCAGGCGACATCTCGGAGATGAAGACCGGCGAAGGCAAGACGCTTGTTGCGACCTTGGCCACCTACCTCAACGCGCTTGCTGGCGAGGGCGTGCACGTCGTGACGGTCAACGATTACCTCGCCAGCCGTGACGCGGAGTGGATGGGCAAGGTCTATCGCTTTCTGGGCATGAGCGTCGGCGTCATCGTGCACGGCCTTGACGATGAGCAGCGCCGTGAGGCCTACGCCTGCGACATCACATACGGCACCAATAACGAATTTGGTTTCGACTATCTGCGCGACAACATGAAGTACGAGCTCGCGCACATGGTGCAGCGTGGCCACGCCTTTGGGATCGTCGACGAAGTGGACTCCATCCTGATCGATGAAGCGCGCACGCCGCTCATCATTTCCGGGCCGTCGGAAGACAAGTCCGATCTTTACATGCTGATCGACAAGCTCATTCCGCAGCTGACGAAAGAGCATTACGAGATCGACGAAAAGCAGCGCACAGCGAACCTGACCGAAGCAGGCAACGAGCGCATCGAGCAATTGCTGACTGGCGCAGATATTCTGCGCGAAGGCGGCCTATATGACGCCGCCAACGTGACGATTGTTCACCATGTACAGCAGGCGCTCAAAGCGCATACGTTGTTTCAGCGCGACAAGGATTACATCGTCCGCAACGATGACGTCGTGATCATTGATGAATTCACGGGCCGAATGATGCCCGGACGACGTTTCTCGGAAGGTTTGCATCAGGCGCTGGAAGCCAAGGAGCGCGCGACCGTTCAGCCCGAGAACGTGACGCTCGCCTCCATCACGTTCCAGAACTATTTCCGGCTCTATCGCAAGCTGGCCGGAATGACCGGAACGGCCTCGACAGAAGCCAACGAATTCGCTGAGATCTACAAGCTCGAAGTGATCGAGATCCCAACGAACCAGCCCGTCTCCCGCATTGACGAGGATGACGAAGTCTATCGGACGGTCGATGAAAAGCTGAAGGCTATTGTTCGTGAAATCGAGGCGGCGAATTCTACGATGCAGCCGCTGCTCGTGGGCACAACGTCCATCGAGAAGTCCGAGCAGCTTGGCGAGTTTTTGAAGTCCCACGGCTACAAGCAGATCGACTTCGAAGACGTGCGCGGGCTTGATAAGCTTTACGCCGCTGCACGCGAGGGCAAGCCGTCAAAGCAGTTCGCCATTCTCAATGCGCGCTTCCACGAGCAGGAAGCTTTCATCGTGGCGGAAGCGGGCGTGCCGGGCGCAATCACAATCGCCACCAACATGGCGGGTCGCGGCACGGACATTCAACTTGGCGGCAACGTCGAGATGCGCGTCCAATACGAGTGCAAGGGCCTCGACGACCCTGCAGCGCGCGCAGCCAAGGAAGAGGAAATTCGCGCCGATGTCGCTGCTCTGAAAGAACGCGCGCAGGCTGCAGGCGGTCTCTACATCATTGGCACGGAGCGGCACGAAAGCCGCCGCATCGACAACCAGCTGCGCGGCCGCTCGGGCCGTCAGGGCGACCCTGGTCGTTCCAAGTTCTTCCTGTCGTTGCAGGACGATTTGATGCGCATCTTCGGGTCCGACCGCATGGACACGATGCTCAAGCGGCTCGGCCTCAAAGAAGACGAGGCTATCGTCCATCCCTGGATCAACAAGGCGCTTGAGAAGGCGCAGCAGAAGGTTGAGGCGCGCAACTTTGATACGCGCAAAAACATCCTGAAATACGACGACGTCGCCAACGACCAGCGCAAGGTGGTGTTCGAGCAGCGTCGCGAAATGATGGCGCAGACCTCCGTCGAGGAAACCGTTGGCGACATGCGCGCCAACATCATCGATGAAACTGTCGCCAAGCACATCCCCAAGGAATCCTATCCCGAGACGTGGGACGTCGAAGGGCTTCATACTGCGCTGCAGGAGTTGCTGGCGGTTGAGCTTCCTGTGGCAGACTGGGCGAAGGAAGAGGGGATCGGCGAGGAAGAAATCTCCGAGCGCGTCCAGAAGGCGGCGGGAGACGCTTATGCGGCGCGTGTCGAGAAGAATACGCCCGACGTCATGCGCATGGTTGAGAAGCAGATCGTGCTGCAGGTTCTTGATCACTTCTGGCGCGAGCATCTCGTGCAGCTCGAACATCTGCGGCAGGTGATCGGCTGGCGCGGCTATGCGCAGCGCGATCCGCTGAACGAATACAAGTCAGAGTCTTTCGAGCTGTTCAACGCGCTTATCGGACGCTGGCACGAAATGACCACGCAACAATTGATGCGCGTGGAAATCTCGTTCGACGCTCCACCCGAAGGCGGGGCCGTTGACGGCCAGCCGGTGGGCGATGACGGCATGTCAGATCTTGACGCCATCAACGCGCGCATCGCCGCCGGAGAGTTCGCTCCCACGTCCCTCCTGTTTGGCGGCCTTGCCGCCGCTCAGGGAGAGCCGGCGCCGCAAGCCGCACGCGATCCGGGCGATTCTTCGACGTGGGGCAAGGTTGGACGTAATGAGCCCTGCCCGTGCGGCTCGGGCAAGAAGTACAAGCACTGTCACGGGGTTCTGGTCTGAGATCAAAGATGCGCGAGAAGCGTGAGTCCCAGCAGCGACGCTGCGGCTGCGCCGATGACCGTTAACGTCATCATCATGCCTGCGACGCGATAACGAAAATCTTCGTTGGCTTTGGCGAGGCCAAGAGCGTGCAGGATACGCCCCGCCAAAAGTGCGGCGCACAGGATGTTCAGCCAGATGATGTTGCCGCCGCTGGTCTCCAACATGAAGAGCAGCAACAGCGCCAAGGGTGCATATTCAGCGAAGTTTGCATGCACGCGCATGGCGCGTTCGATCACTGCATCGCCGTTTGCTCCCAGCGCGACCTTGCGTTCTCGGCGCAACTTGATGACGCGGGCTGATAAGTAGATATACACGAACGCCAGCAGCGCAGCGTAAACTGGAACGACAGTCATGTTTTTCTCCGTTTCCGTTCTTCATCGCCGCATGCGCTAAAGGCAACGCACGCCTGGCCGTCGCAGGACAAAGCGCGACTGTCCGATACGCGCGCGATCATCCGCCGAAGCGATAGCTCAAGCCAACACGCATGCTTTGCGAGTCGAGGTCCGTGCGCGCGACGAAGGGCGCGGCGATGGGGCGTTCAAATTTGCCAAAGCCCGTGTAGCGATATTCAACCGAGGCGAAAAATTTGCGCGTGAGCGCGTAAGATATGCCCGCGCCCATCGTCCAGCCGGTCAGGGTTTGCGAGTTCGAGCCTGGCGCCGGAAACGTCGTCAGGACTTCCAGTTTCGAGAACGCCATGCCGCCGGTCGCGTAGACGAGCAGGTCAGGCGCGATGACGAAGCCGACGCGGGCGCGCAGCGAGGCCTGCCAGGCGATATTCACTTCTCCCGGCGCCGGAATAAACAGGCCGGCTACGGTGACGCCCTTGTTCGTTCTTGTAATGGACGACAATTCGGCGTCCGCCATCACACCCAGCACCAAACTGCTGAACTGCCAGTCGTATCCAGCGTTGACGCCGTATGTGAGCCCTCTTGGCTTTATGTCGTCATAAGCGATGTTCGGCGGGACCACAGCGTACAGCCCAAGCGGCGTCGAGGCGAAGGCGTAACCTGCCTGCAAGCCGATGGAAGCGCCGTTCCAGACGGGTATCGACATGTACACGCGCCCGGGCGACGGGGCCGACCAATCGGCGGACAAAGCTGGGCCGACCCCAAGGACAAGGCCAACTACGGCAAGGGCGTTGATCTTCAAGGGTGTTTCCTGCGGCTGGCGTTCGGGCGGGAGCGCAGCTGCACAATAAAGCCTCAACTTTAACGAACCTTGTCGCCGGATCGCGCGCGATGAATTGAATATGAATGGCGCCCACAGACAGCGTTCAGCCGTGGGGGCCTAAGGTCGCTTGTATAGGGAGCATCGTTGCTCCACCCATGGAGGTAAGCATGATCACCCTTCGCAAGACGATGACCGCCGCCGTTGCAGCTCTCGCTGTCTCGTCGGGCGCTCTGGCGACTGTCGGCAGCGCTGAAGCAAGCCAGCGTTACGGTCGTCACTACAGCTATCACCGCGGCGCATCCGCAGGCCCGGTTGTCGCTGGCGTTATTGGCGGACTGGCGCTCGGGGCGTTGGCAGCCTCAGCCTCGCGCCGCTCATATGCCTATGATTCAGGCTATGGGTACGGCTACGCCCCGGCGCCTGTTTATGGCCACGGGTATGGCTATGGTGCTGCGCCGGTTTACGGCAACGGCTACGTGCAGTCGGGGTATGGATACCGCGACGACCGCCAACAGTGCTTCATCCAGAAGCAGGTGGTCTACGACAGCTGGGGCAATTACGCAGGCAAGCGCAAAGTGCGCGTCTGCCAGTAACGACCTGGCCTTGATGAGAGACAAGAGCCCCGCTGCGCAAGCAGCGGGGCTCTTCGATTCCAGGGTTGTTATTCAGCTATTGTGGCTCAACGCTCAACGGGGCTGAATGCGGTCAGGCCCTGCGTCAGAACCGGCTGGGCGCCGCGGATGACGGCTGGCAGTTCGGAGGTGCGCTGCGGCTGCACCGCTGGCTTGGCGTTGTCATCGATCGTGCGCGAGCGCGCCGTGGGCGCAGTTGCTCCTCGCTGTGCGGGGGCAGCTGGCGCGGCTGCGGCGGCAGGCGCAGGCTGCGTCGCCGGAACTGCCTGCTCGGCTGGCACGCCTCCGAGCCACTTCCTGAAGAAGGGGGTCGACGACGCGGTCGCCTGCTCTGGCGGCGCAGCGGCGGGCTGGGTTGATGTTGTAGAGGCTTGCTGGGGCGCGGCTGAGGCTCTGGCCTGCGCTGCCTCTTGGCGAGCGGCCTGCTGCGAGGCGCGCGCCGCCGCGACGCGCACGGCTGGCGAGACCGGAGCCGCCGGTTCGTCCAGCACGACTTCCACCGGTCCCTGCGCCAGGGCTTCGGGGCGGCTGACATGGGTGACGTGCGCGAAAGACGGGTGTTGCCCGCCATCGGCAAATTTCAGGCGGATGGGACGCGCGCCAGTGGCCACGATTTCGGCCACCCTGGTCTGTTCGGTCTTGCGCTTTTCAGCCACCAGACTGGCGATCTGCTCGTCCCTCTGAAGCGGCGGGCAGGCGGCGTCCGCATCCAGGGGCGCGCCGTTGGCGGCAGTCGCGTTGAACACATAACGTCGACCGCAGAAGGCGACTTGAGGCTCACGCCTGGTCACTTCGAAATGATCGTGCCCTTCCTTGATCTCGTTCCAGAACTTCATGTTCGGATCGAGCCGGTAGCGCGCCAGATTTGCGGGCGTCATGCGGAAAGGCATCGACTGGACCTGAATGTTTTGCTGGCCGCCGGCGAAAGCCTCTCGCGCAATCGCATAAATTTCGGACATCTGATCGTCAGTCATGGAGAAACAGCCGGCGGACGAGCAGGCGCCGTGCACCATGATCAGGCCGCCAGTGTACCCGTGAGACCGGTCATAGGCGTTCGGATATCCGATGTTGAACGACAGATAGAAGTTCGAATTCGGGTTCATCAGGCCCGGCGAGACCGAATAGAAACCCTCTGGCACTTGACGGTCGCCTTCGCGCGTCTTGGGGCCGAGCTGGCCGGACCAGCGGCAGACGGGATAGGTCTTGAGAAGGGCGTATGTGCCGTCGCCCTTCATCTTCCAGATTTCGAGTTCGGCTTCCTTCTTGAAGGCTCGAACGAGAATGGGAGACTGTTTGGTCGTGCCTTTCGCTTCCATCAGCGAAAGGGTGTCGCGCGGAATCGGCTTCCATGCGCGGCCGCTTTTGAGGCCTTCGGAATCCTGGCAGGCAGACAACGCGAGGCTCGCGACCGAGGCCACGAGAACGGCGCGAAGCGCGCGGGCGCTCCTGAATGCGCCAAGTGTCGATAGTGCCTGGCCGAAACGCGTCATCACACCGTCCAAGGAAGTCTTGTAGCTTGTTAAGGCTGTTATCCTTTCACAAGGATTACCGTCGGTAACACCGATTCCAGCACATGGTGAACGCTATCTTAAGATCAGCTGCATGTCACCGCGCAGCTGAGCCGGTTTCTGCGTCAGATCTTGCGGCCCATGGCGAGGAACTTGTCCGCCCGCGCGGCGCGGATTTCGTCCGCCGAGCGGCCGTCAAACTCGGCGAGGGCGGCGCAGATTGCCCGGCCCGTGGCGCGGATGGCGTCGAGCGGCGCCCGGTGCGCGCCGCCTACCGGCTCCGAGATGATCTGGTCGATAATGCCAAACCGCAACAGGTCCTGCGCCGTGATCTTCATAGCGACCGCCGCGTCTTCCCGCCGTTTGCTGTCGCGCCAGAGGATGGACGCCGAGGCTTCGGGCGAGGCGACGGTGTAAATCGAGTGCTCAAGCATCAGCACCCGGTTGCACGTCGCGATGGCGACGGCGCCGCCAGAGCCACCTTCGCCCACGATCACGGCGACGTTGGCGGTCCCGAGCCCCAGACAGGCGTCGGTTGAGCGGGCGATGGCCTCGGCCTGGCCGCGCTCTTCAGCGTCGATGCCAGGAAACGCGCCGGCGGTGTCAACCAGCGACACCACTGGCAGTTTGAACCGGTCGGCTAGCTCCATCAGACGAGTAGCCTTGCGATAGCCTTCTGGGCGGGCCATGCCGAAATTGTGGCGCAGGCGCCCGTCGGTGTCCGAGCCTTTTTCCTGGCCGATGACGCACACGGGACGACCGCCCATGCGGCCAAACCCGCCGACGATGGCCTCGTCCTCGGCAAATTTTCTGTCGCCAGCCAGCGGCGTGAAATCTTCGACCAACTCACGGATGTAATCGTGAAAATGCGGGCGATCCTGATGGCGCGCCACGAGCGTCTTCTGCCATGGCGTCAACGCTGAATAGAGGTCGGCCAACGCCTTGGAGGCCTTGGCCTCAAGGCGGGTCAAATCATCACCGATGGCGATGCCGCCATCGCGCTGACCCACCGTGCGAAGCTCTTCAACCTTTGCCTCCAGCTCGGCGACAGGTTTTTCAAAATCCAGATATGCGCGCATGAATTTGGTCGGATGCCTCTCGTGCGATGCCCCTCGGCAGAGAAGGGCGGGAAACTGGCGTTTCGCGGGCGTTAAGTCAAGGCAAGGCGAGACGGGCGCTAATTCACCCCGTGCGCGGGCCCTCGCCAAACCTGCGCTCGATGTATTCGCCGACGATTGTCTTGAACTCGTCCGCGATCCCGGCGCCGCGCAAGGTCATGGCTTTCTGACCATCGATGAACACAGGCGCGGCGGGCGTTTCGCCGGCGCCGGGCAGGGAAATGCCGATGTCGGCGTGTTTTGATTCGCCCGGCCCGTTCACGATGCAGCCCATGACGGCGACATTGAGCGTTTCGACGCCGGGATAGGTCTCGCGCCATTGGGGCATCGAGGTGGAAATCCAGGACTGGATATCGCGCGCCAGTTCCTGAAAGACCGTCGATGTGGTGCGCCCGCAGCCGGGGCAGGCGGCCACCAGCGGCACAAAGGTGCGAAAGCCCATGGTCTGGAGCAACTCCTGCGCAACTTTGACTTCAAGCGTGCGGTCGCCGCCCGGCTCGGGGGTGAGCGACACGCGAATCGTGTCGCCGATGCCTTCCTGCAGCAGGATTCCCATGGCGGCGGACGAAGCGACGATGCCTTTTGAGCCCATGCCCGCCTCGGTCAGGCCGAGATGGAGCGCATAATTGCTGCGGCTGGCGAGCATGCGGTAGGCCGCAATGAGATCCTGCACCGCCGAGACCTTGGCGGAAATGATAATCCGGTCGCGGCCAAGGCCCATTTCTTCGGCGCGTTCTGCTGACCAGAGCGCTGAGCGCACCAGCGCTTCGCGCGTCACAGCGCGGGCGTCGAGCGGGCGCGCAAATTTGGCGTTCTCGTTCATCATCCCCGTGAGCAATTCCTGATCCAGCGAACCCCAGTTGGCGCCAATGCGCACGGCCTTCCCGTGCTTGATGGCGAGTTCGACAATGGCGCCAAACTGGCGGTCCTTCTTCTCGCGAAAGCCGACGTTGCCCGGGTTGATGCGGTACTTGTCCAGCGCTCGCGCACAATCGGGATAATCGGTGAGCAGCTTGTGTCCGATGTAGTGAAAGTCTCCCACGAGCGGGGCGTAAACTCCACGCGCGAGCAGCTTTTCCTTGATGCGCGGCACGGCTGCGGCGGCCTCGGCGCGATCGACCGTAATGCGAACTATCTCTGATCCTGCCAGCGCCAGCGCCGCCACCTGATTGACAGTGCCCTCAATGTCCGCCGTGTCAGTGTTCGTCATCGACTGAACGACGACGGGCGCGTCTCCGCCCACGATGACGGAGCCCAGCCCCTCGCCCACGCGCACGCCAATTGTGCGGTGACGGGGCTGGGGCGCTGCGTCCGGGATGACTGCGTCAACGAGGGTCATAGGGTCGATCAACTGCATGCGGATCGTCTTTCGTGAATCGGTCATTCAGGCCGGTTTGTCGTGCGCGCACTGTGCACAGACGCCCGACACTTCAATCATCTGCGAATTAGGCTTGAACCCGTGGCTTTTTGAGAGCGCCAGCAGCCCCTCGCCGATGGAGTTGGAGGGCGATTCCTCCACCTTCCCGCAAGCCTCGCATATCAGAAATACGGTCGGCTCGGCGCCCTTATGGTTGTGGGCGCAGGCCAGAAAGGCGTTGCGCGTGGCCAACCGATGCACGAGCCCGTTCTCCACGAGATAATCGAGCGCGCGATAGACGGAAATGGGCGCCGGACGACGGCCGTTCGCGCCCACCAGCCGGTCGATCATTTCATATGCGCCCAGCGGCTTCCCGGCGGCGCAGAGCATGTCCAGGATCGACTGGCGGCCGGGGGTCAGATTCAGCCCGGTCACATGGTCGCCATGACCCTCGCAATTGGAGTGGTCATGGGTGGGGTCGTGCGCCCGGCTGGAGCGCCCTTGTCTGGAATGGGGTTCAGTCGGGTTCATGCACGCAATATAGGCGTTGTCGCGTGCGGGCGCTAATGCGACGAGAGAAGCGTCCCAATCTTTTGTGCATTGCGATATGCTGAGGTTCCACGATCCCATTCCGAAGATCGCCGAGGTCAACTCATGTCCCTGAAATCTCGCTCCGCGCTCGTGACCGGTTCGACCAGCGGAATCGGTCTGGCCTGCGCCCGGGCGCTCGCCCGAGAGGGCGCAAACGTGTGCCTGAACGGTTTTGGCCCGGCCGACGAGATCGAGAGCGCGAGAGCCGCCATCGAACGCGAGTTTGGCGTTCGCTGCATTTACAACGCCGCCGACATGGCAATACCTGCGGAGATCGCCGCCATGGTCGGCGCGGCGGAGGCGGCGTTTGGCGGCGTGGATATTCTCATCAACAACGCCGGCGTTCAGTTTGTCTCGCCGATTGAAGACTTTCCCGGCGAGAAGTGGGACCAGATCATTGCGATCAATCTGTCCTCCGCCTTCCATGGAATAAAGGCGGTGACGCCCGGCATGAAGCGCCGCAAATGGGGGCGAATCATCAACACTGCGTCCGCGCATTCGCTTGTCGCGTCGCCCTTCAAGGGGGCGTATGTGGCGGCCAAGCATGGCGTGGTCGGCCTTACCAAAACCGTAGCGCTGGAGCTTGCAACGTTTGGCGTGACCGCCAATTGCATCTCGCCGGGTTACGTGTGGACGCCGCTGGTGGAGCGGCAGATTCCCGACACAATGAAGGCGCGCAACATGAGCCGGGAAGATGTGATCGAGAAAGTGCTTCTCGCGGCGCAACCGACAAAGCAATTTGTCACGGTCGAGCAAGTCGCGGCGGCGGCTATCTTTCTGTGTTCCGACGCGGCATCGCAGATTACCGGCACAAACATTTCAATGGATGGCGGCTGGACGGCCGCCTGACGCATTGTGTTTATTTGAACTGCCATACAGCGGTTTTTTTTATGTCTGCGTCTTCCAGGTCGCGACTGACGGGGACGTTGTGTTCGGCGATTTTCTCAAGCCGGTCGCGCGCCAAATAAGCGCGACCCGGATCACCAATCAGTACGGTCGCGCCGCGTTCGTGCAGAGTTTGCAGCCATCGTGTGACGCGCTCCGCCATGTCGCGTTCGTAGCTCACATCGCCTGCCAGCACGACGTCCCATCCTTCGTCGCGTCCCACAAAATCGCCTAGTTGCGCATCGATGGTCACGTTGTTCGCGCGCGCATTCAGCGCCATGGCGTCCAGTGCGAACGGCTCTATTTCGCACGCGGTCACATGCGTTGCG
The DNA here is from genome assembly GCA_031428455.1 of Hyphomicrobiales bacterium. Classification (GTDB taxonomy): domain Bacteria; phylum Pseudomonadota; class Alphaproteobacteria; order Rhizobiales; family Beijerinckiaceae; genus Terripilifer. The sequence continues at coordinate 30,852 of JANPPJ010000097.1, forward strand.
CCGCATTTGGCGGCGGCGATTGCGACAAGGCCAGAGCCTGCGGCAAAATCAAGTATACGCTTGCCGCGCACCAGTTGCGGATGATCAAGAACATGGCGCGCCAGCGCTTGTCCCCCCGCCCACGCAAACGCCCAGAAGGGTGGCGGAAGCCCAATCTCGCCGAGTTCCGTTTCAGTTTTCTCCCAAAGCGTCGTCGCTTCATTCGCCATGTAGAGGCGAATTTCCGGCACGAATAACGTCGGCGCCTGCACGGTGTTGCTAATGATGAAGGCTTGACGATCCTCGCTGTGCAACAGGTTTTTTGGCGCTGTCATCGACGCACCGCAACAAGCCATGCGAGGCCATCTTCCGTGCGTGCGCGCGGTTTGTATTCGGCTGCGATCCAACGATCCCAGCCAATGTCCGCAATTGATTTGCACAGACCGGTGAATGAGATTTCGCCTTCATCGGGCTCGTGCCGATGGGGCACGGATGCGAACTGGATGTGGCCGATGATGTCTTTGTGGCGCTCTAGCCTGCGCGTCAGATCGCCCTCCATGATTTGGATATGATAGACGTCAAACATGAGCTTTAGTTTAGGGCTGCGAAGTTCAGCGATGATGTCGCCGGCTTCATCAGAGCGGGTGAGAAAATAGCCCGGCCTGTCATACTTGTTGATGGGCTCGATCAGCAGATCAACGCAGGTTCCCTTGGCCAGCGCGCAGGCGTGCTCGAGATTTTGCAAATATGTTTCAAGCGCCCATGCCCGATCTTGCGGCGCTGGGCAGCCTGCCATTACATGAATTGTGGATGCGCCAAGCGCCGTCGCCCAATCAAGCGCTTGCTCCATTGCGCGTCGAAAGTCGTCTTCTCGCCCGTGCAGGGCAGCGAGGCCGAACTCGCGCTCGCCGCCGGGGGGCGTGTTGATGCCGTTCATCACCAGCCCTGCATCGGCCAGACGCGCGCGTATTTCGCCGCGATCAAGGTCGTAGGGAAAATGACATTCCACGGCGTCAAACCCTGCGGCAGCGGCGGCAGCAATGCGCTCCAGAAACGGGCGTTCGCAAAACAACATCGAAATATTTGCCGAAAAGCGCAATTGCGCGGGCGCCATGTCTGTCTCCCTGGGGGCCTCGCCCGTGGCGAAAGGTTTCGTTCACCGTATCAGATCGTCGTAATCTCGACGCTGCCGCAATCCTGTTGATATTCCTCCCAGTCGTATTTTACATCGTGCAGGACTATCGTGGGCGCCTCGGGCACATCTGCTGCTTTTCATTCTGCCCGCATCACGGGGGGGGGAGCGCGCTGTCTCATGGCTGCGGCATTGAATGCGTGGGCGACAAACGGCGCCCACGCATCGAAAGGCATTTTCCGATATTCATTTTCGGCCTCTTCGCGCTTGCTGTGGCAGGAATCGTTGTAGCTACAAAAATCTTCTGAGGATTTTCCGACGTGGAATTGATGACGGGCCCGATTCGTCGAATAAGCGATGTTTCGCCAGTGGCGGCGGCTGGCATTGTGACTCTTGTCGCGGGCGCCACCATCGCGGGCGCTCTCGTTTTCGAGAAGTTCGGCTATGCCCCGTGCGAACTCTGTCTTCAACAGCGCTGGGCGTACTATGTCGGCGTGCCGCTCGCTGCGGCTTCGTTTGCGGCTTGTGTGGTCAAACCGCGACTGGGAGGCTGGCTCCTCGTGCTGGTGGCGATCCTTTTTGCCGGAGGCGCTATTTTTGGCGCGTGGCACGCGGGCGTCGAATGGGGTTTTTGGCCGGGCCCGTCTGGCTGCTCAGGCGCCGCCTCTCAGCGCGCGGCGGACATGACCGACTTTTTGCGCCAGATCGAAGCCACAAAACTTGTGCGGTGCGACGAGGTGGCGCTGCGAATCGTCGGCCTTTCGCTGGCTGGCTGGAATGCTGTGATCTCGTCAGGGCTCGCCGGGTTAGCAGCGGCGGGCGCCCGAAAGGGCCTCACGGAGCCACGTTAAAAGTGCGCTGCCGCACACCTCGTCAAGAATATCGCGACTAAGGTCTGTTGCTAGTCGCAATATGCAGCTATCCTGAAATAGTAGTCTGGAGGAATAACATCATGAACAGACGTGCTTTCTTTTGCTCACTTCTAGGTTTGGCCGCTGTCGCCGCGCTTCCGGCAGGCAAGGCTCAGGCGGCTCAGCCCGCGATCGACCCTGTGCTCGATCCGATGGACCAGAACGCTGCGGACAGGCCCGCCGCCGACGCGGCTGACGCGCAGTATTATGGCGGCCCCCGCCGCGTTGTTCGTCGCCGTGTCGTCACGCGTCGCGTCGTTTATCGTCGTCGTCCGGTTGTTTATCGTCGTGTCGTGTACCGTCGCCCGGTCGTCTATCGCCGCCCGGTTGTGTACCGTCGCCCCGTGCGCGTCCGCCGCGTTTATTATTGAAATCGAAGCGCCAGCTCTGCGCAGGCTATTGAGATCGCAGTGTTGCGTAGTGGGTAACACACTGATTTCTTATGGCTTAGCTTCTGAAGGGCTGGCGCTTCTAACTCAAGAGGGGTAAGCTACCAAGATCATGCGGTGCGGGAGGCGCCACAGAAAATGAACTTCAGGAGTCTCCAAAATCGCCGCTCCCGGTAACCCTTTGGGGGAGGAGTATGTTGTCTGTGGCTGAAAGCCCCCGATCTCACGACGAACCCGCCGAGGACGACATCAAGCGCCAGGGCCGTGCGAATCTTCCGCGGCTGCACGCCGTCAAAATTGAGCCGGAGTCTGAACCTGTCCCGGAGCTGGACGAGCAGTCGGCGCCCTTTAACGCTGCTCTCGAATTGGTTCGCGCCGCGTCTGACGCGCTGGAGCGGATGCGCGTCCGCTGCCGCGAGGTCGAGGCCTTCGCCCAGCAGGAGATTGAGTATCATCGCGCTCAATTGGCGACCGCTGACACGGTAATCAGGGAACTCGACACCAAGACCGCTGCGCAGGAAGACTCTATTCGACAATTGCAGGCGCAGGCCGATGCCGATCTCGACGATCGCCAGCGGTTCCAGCGCTCGCTCGATGAGATGCGCAGCGCATTTGAGCGAAGTCAGGAGCTTTTGCGCGCCGCTGAAGGGCGGGCGACCGCAGCCGAAGCGTGGCTTGGTCGCCTGCATTCCGAAATCGCTTCGGCGTTCAGTGAACTTCCGGCTGGGCAGACGAAGCCCCCGGTTCTTGGCTTGAAGTAGTCACCCCAGGTAGTAAATCGCGAACGGCACAGCGCAGAGCGCTGTCGCCACCAGGCCGCGCAGGAGCGTGCCCGGCAGTGGGTTGGCTACGGCGCGCACCAGCCCCGCTGCGTCGCCCGCTGGCATGGCCTCGCCGTGAAGACACGAGCACAGCAGGCGATGCGCCTGTGACTCGCTCAGGCCAAAAAACGCCTGTCCATCCCCAACGCGGTCCCCGTTCAGCCCCATCGACCGAAACAAAGGATCAGCATAGGCGATGGACAAGGCTGAATCGTTCGCCCGCATTTGCGATTGCGCCGACTTTGGAGCGAATTCGAGTTCATGAACAAGGCGTATGCGCCGGTCCGGGTCGCTCGCCAGAAGATCCGCCCATCGTTTAAGGCGCCCGGTGCGACCCAGCGGAGGCGGCGGGATAAGCGAAACATCAGCAACTGCACGCAATTCACGAGCGCTTTTGTGTTCCATGACTTTGACTCCCAAGGATCGCGGACTTCAGCGCGTCCAAAGCGTCAGGGCGGAAAGCCGTAGGTCTATGCCCCGGATATGCGCACCGCGATCTGGTGGAACGAAGCTGAACGCTTCCAGTTCCCGCGCGATCTCAAGATCGCTCTCAAAGGAACGACATAACGTCGTGCTCGTTGGTCCTGCACCAGCAACGCAGTATCGCACCATGACGAACGCTGATCGCAACCGGGATGAGAAATCGGGTTTTGCGCCGCAGCCAAAGCAGCCGCCAGGCGAGACGACCGCCATGTCGCCGAGGCCCGATCATGGAGAGGAGAGCTATGAGGGTTCCGGCAAGCTGTCCGGCAAGGTTGCGCTGATTGACGAGACGCTTGCCACGTTCGCCAAGCTCGACGTGCGCGTCAAGTTCCCGGTTGACGAGGCTTCAAGACAGTTGAAGCCTTGTGATTAGCAGATGCACGCGTGAGCCTTCCCGCAGGCAGGCGCTTTGCACGAACGCCCCGGACGCTTTTGCGATCAGGTCGGCTTCCCCCGCGCGCACAACAATGCGACAGGCCTCGCCTTCGCGACCGCAGGCTATGGACTTAACTGTCCCAGGCAGGACGCCGGGAGCGCTCGACGCGCCGGGATCAGCGAGCATCATAATGATGTCGGTTGGATGGATGGAGATGCGCGTAATTACCCCCTCGCCGGGCGGCGCAGTCAAAACACCGGCTGAGGTTCGCAGCGCGCGTTGTCCATCTACAAGCTGAATCGCATCGAGAACGACGAGGGCGTTCGCCTCGGTCTCGTTCTGCAATCCCTGGAGCATCTGTGCCGCGTGGAGAGCCGATTGTGGCGGCCCGCTTTCGACCAAAGCGCCATGGTCCATCACGACCACGGAATCGGCGAGGCGTCGCACCTCTGCATGCGAATGAGACACGTAGATGATCGGGGCCAGCGCCTCATCGCGCAGGCGCTCGATAAAGGGCAGGATTTCCTGCTTCCGCGCTTCGTCCAGCGAGGCGAGGGGCTCATCCATCAGCAGCAGACGTGGATGCGACAGTAACGCCCGGCCAATGGCGACGCGCTGCTTTTCACCCCCCGACAGGAGCGAGGGCTGGCGCTGCAGAAGCGGCTCTACGCCAAGCATGTCTACAACGGCCTCAAAGCTCGCACCCGGCCTTCCGCTGCGCCCGCCAAACCGTTGCGCATAGGTCAGGTTTTGTCGCACGCTCATATGCGGGAAGAGGCGCGGCTCCTGAAACACGTAGCCAATCTGGCGACGATGGGCGGGTATCCAGACGCCGTTCTGCGTATCAGCCAGCGTCTCCCCGTCGGCGACAATGTGGGCCGCGTCCGGCCTCAGCAAACCCGCGACTGCGTTCACAACCGATGTCTTGCCCGAGCCGGACGGTCCAAAGAGTGCGGTGAGCCGTCCATTGCAGGTGAAGTCGGCTCGCAGATGAAAATCGCCAAGACGGTGATCGATGCTGACGGCGAGGGTCATCAGGCTGCAATCCTGCGCGCAACACGCCGGGCGAGAACTTCTGACAACAGCAGCGCGCCAACGGATATCGCGACGGAGATGAGTGTGAGCCGCAAGGCGCCTGCGTCGCCGCCAGGAATCTGCGTATAAGCGTAGATGGCGGATGGCAAAGTCTGGGTTTCGCCGGGGATATTGGAGACGAAGGTGATCGTGGCGCCAAACTCACCCATCGCCTTTGCAAATGAGAGAATGGCGCCCGCCAAAACGCCCGGCAGGATGAGCGGCAACGTGACCGTCGCAAACACCATGGCCGGATTTGCGCCCAATGTGCTCGCCGCCTGTTCCAGCTTCCCGTCGACGGCCTCAATGGAGAGGCGGATGGCTCGCACCATGAGTGGGAACCCCATGATTGCGCTCGCCAGCGCCGCGCCAGTCCAGCGGAAGGAGAACACAAGGCCAAAATAATCGGCGAAGAACGCGCCAAGAGGACCATTCCGACCGAACGAAAGCAAGAGCAGGTAGCCGGTGACTACGGGTGGGAGAATGAGCGGCAGGTGAACAAACGCATCAAGCGCTGCGCGGCCCCAGAATCGGCCCCGCGCCAAAACGAACGCCGTGGCGAGCGCCAGAGGCAGACTCGCAGCCATGGCTACCAGCGCCACTTGAGCACTCAGTCGCACAGCGGTCCACTCGTCTGCGGTGAGGCCAGCGTCGAACATTTATGCCGCCGCCAACCAAAAGCAGCGGCGGCGGAACGTCTCGGCGTCGGGGTGGCATGAGTGGACGCGGGGCATGGCCTTGTCCCTGATACGTTATGTCTGATTGGATATAGCGCTTGAGCCGGGTCTGCAAGGCGGGCTGGGCGAAAGCGACCAGACGGGGCCCTTTCAGGGCTTTTGCGGCCGCGTCCTTCGCCGCAACCGCGCGATCAACCGATCAAAACTGGTGGTTTCATCAAGCGCCCGGGCGAGGACGATCCCGCCTTGAATGCCAGCGACAATCTCCTCCGCGCGCACTCTAGCCTTCCGGGGGCTAAAACCGCGGAAACTGAGCGCGTGTGCAAGCGATTCGGTCCAGCGACGGAAATACGCAGAAATTTTGTCGCCAAACCTGTCGCGGTCATCGGAAAGTGCAAAGACGCCCACAAGGCAGACCCGCTGCCCCGAACGGAAATACGTCGTCACCGAATCGAACATCGCATCAATTGACTCCGGCGCCGCGACTGCAAGCGGACCGAAGACTTCGCGCTCGAACCACGCGTCAATCTCTTCGAGGACGGCCAGCGCCATTTCCTCTTTCCCACCGGGAAAATGATTATAAAGACTGCCTTTTCCCAAGCCGGTCGCGAGGCTGATGACGGAAAGGCTCGCGCCTTCGAAGCCTCGCTCGCGAAAAACTTCCGCAAGCAAGGGAATGGCCGCGGCTCGACCGGACGCGTGTGGCGCGGTCAAAGTCCAAGATCGCTCAACCCGGGGTGGTCATCCGGACGCTGGCCTTGCGGCCAGCGAAACTTGCGCTCGCTCTCCGTGATAGCCTGATCGTTGATGCTGGCGACGCGCCGCCGCATGAGGCCGTGTGCGTCAAACTCCCAGTTTTCGTTCCCGTAAGAGCGAAACCAGTTGTTGCTATCGTCTCGCCATTCGTAAGCAAAACGCACGGCAATGCGATTATCCGTGAAAGCCCAGACTTCCTTGACCAGGCGATATTCCATCTCTCGCGTCCATTTGCGCCGCAGAAATTCGGCGATGGCCGTGCGCCCGGAGAAAAATTCCGCCCGATTTCGCCAGTGATTGTCTTCCGTGTAGGCGAGGGCAACCTTTCCGGGATCACGCGTATTCCATGCATCTTCACCCATCCGCGCTTTTTGGGCTGCAGTTTCTTGCGAGAAAGGCGGAAACGGGGGGCGGGACATAGATTTTCCTGTACTGACAGGTACAAACTGAACCGTACGGTACAGATAATCAAGCGCTATTTACGCTGGCCACAGCGCTCTGAGCAGTAGCGGACGTTTTCCCAATCGCGCGCCCATTTTTTGCGCCAGGTAAAGGGGCGACCACAGGTGGCGCAGATCTTCTGCGGCAAATCGCTTTTCCGTATTTGCGGCCCGTTCGCATTACGCCGTTTCATGCAGTCGCTCCAAAAAATGAGGGCGTAGCGGAACCTAAACCGCGAGCCCCGCGTTATTGCAGAGTTCTAGGCGAAGAACCGCTGCTGGCCAGGCGTGAAAAGTCAGATTGGCCACATGGAGGCAAGATGACCGAAGAAAACAAACCCAAAAGCACCCGTGGCTTTGCAAGCATGAGTCCCGAGCGCCAGCGCGAGATCGCTCGCATGGGAGGCCGTTCCGTGCCTTCGCAGCAACGGTCGTTTGCCCGCAACAAGGATCTTGCACGTGAAGCGGGCCGACGTGGCGGTTTGGCGACGCCTGCCGCCAAGCGCACATTCTCCTATGACAGTGAGCACGCTGCGGAGGCGGGCCGCAAGGGTGGGCTCGCCCGGACGCCTGCTGCAGACGAGTAAACTCCGAACCGATCGTATCCAAACGCCCCCGAATTTTTGGGGGCGTTTCTTTTTGGCTTCAGGGCGCAAAGCACTCTGCCGATTCAGATCGGGCGGTAGCGGTAGCGGCAGCGCTCAGGCGGTGTGCGCCCTTACGAAAGCGAGCAGTTGCTCTGCGTAACGGCCATCCGGGCTGCCGATCGCGCTGATATACGAAAAGTGATTGTGACCGTCGACGCGCACGATCGGCGGCGGGCGCCCGTCGCGCCGTGTCAAAGCTGCGGCCAACTCGAATGTTGGCGTTGCAAGCGCCACTGGATCATACTCAGCTACGCTCAGGAACACTGGCAGTGTGGTGTGCATGACGTGAGACAGGGCTGAGCGTCGGTCAAACGTTTCTTCGTCCGAGCCAAAATACTGCGCAACGTTTGGACGCATGTCGGCTGCGCGCAATACGTACAGTCCGCTTGCCAGCGCCGCCGCCCGAACGTTGTCGGCGCCCCGGATGTCGGGATCAAAGAGATAAGTCGCTGCATGGGCGGCGCCGGCGGAATGACCGAAAAGAAAGAGACGGTCAGGATTGCCGCCATAGGTCGCGATGTTGGCTTTGATCCACTGTACGGCGCTATTTATGTCCTGCGCGGCGCTCGGCCACGCGAACTCGGGCGCAAGCCGGTAATTCATGGTGACGCCGATCATGCCGCGCTTGGCGAAGAAACGACCCACATTGCCAAAGAACGTAGCGTCCTGCCGTTTGTCGCCGCCTGTAAAGCCGCCGCCGGGAACGTAAAGCACAACGGGGGCGTCCACGAGGCCGGCCTTATGATAAATATCGAGCCTGTGGCGTTCGTGTGCACCATAAGATCGATCGAGCGATTCGATCACGCCATCGCTGCTTTCAAGCAAGGGCGCAAACATCGCCTTTGAAGCCTTGTTGATGACAGGCTCCGCGCCGGGGCCCATTTCCCTGATTGCCTCCCATACCTCTTCCGAAACACCATGCAGCATGTCACCCAAACCTTATTAAAAGCCGTTCGCCAGCTTTAGACGTGACACGTGAGACGTGAAAGTAGCAGGGTGAAGCTGGGGCTCTTCATGGCCCTCTCCGCGCCTCAGGGCATCTTTTCAATCTCGGGCATGACTTCCGAATGGAAAAGCGCAAGCGATGAAAGGGCGTCGCCGAGCGCCATATCCCCAAACATCATGTAGCCAAGAACGTAATTTGTGCCGAGTTCTTCAGTCTGTCGCTTTATCTCGTTCAGCACTGTGCCGGGCGACCCCGCGATTACGGTGCCTTCCGTCAACATGCCATCAAAACCGTGAGCGCGAGGTACGTTCAGGCGCGCGGTCAATTCGTTGACGCCATTCTGGTTGCGAAGCCAGTTGATCTCTTCGTGATGCGTGAGAGCTGCTGGCTCGGCAATGGCGCGCGCCTTCGCGTCCGTTTCGGCGACCACGATCTGTCGCAGTGCGCCGATTGCGGCGCCGCCGGAAAACTCAGGCTTCGCAACTTCGGGCGCGCCCCGTCGATCCAGCGCTTCTTTGTATGCGGCGATGTTTTTCTTGGCGAACGCGGTAGGACCGTTCGCCGTGAAGTGCATGCCGCGCTCGCCTGCCCATGTGGCGCCTGTGGTGTTGGATGATCCGTACCAGAATGCGGGTGGTTGCTGGTAGGGATGCAGCTCGATCGGCGCCCCCTTGTAACGATAAAATTCACCTTCATAGTCGAGATGTTCCGACTTCATCGCCTCACGCAGGCAGTCGTAAGCGTCAATGAAAATCTCGCGTGACTTTGAATGATCAACGTTGTGGAATCCAAGCTCGAATGGCGACACGCCGCGTCCCACGCCGATTTCCAGCCTGCCATGGCTCAGATGATCAAGCATCGATATTTCTTCAAGTATGCGCAGCGGTGAATACAGCGTCAAAAGATAACACAGCGGTCCGAACCGCATTGACGTGGTGCACCGGGCCAGCGCCGCAAGGAAGACCGAAGGCGACGGCGCCATGTTGACCGGGGAGCAGTGATGCTCCGCCAGATGCATGCAGTAGAAGCCGTAACGATCTGCCGTGCTGTAAAACTGCAATCTTTCATCGTACAGCTGCGCCAGGGGTTTGCCACCGCGGCCGATGTGATCGAAGAGACCTACCTTCATTTCCAGTGCACTCCAGACCCTGCTTGCGCGTGGGCTTTAAAACTTCCGGGACAAGGCCAAGGCCTGGCGGCAGGTCCTGCCAAAATTCTTCATTTGTTCCTGCGAGCATAATGGACGTCAAGCGAGGCGGCAATCGCCTCCGAGTGCGTATTGTGGTGGCCACTTTGAGGCTCCCGGACGCGGGCGTTTTCGGAACGAATGGCGTGACCGGACCGTTCGGATGCCATGGACAATCAATCTTCTGGCTTTGCACAGGGCGTCGCTGCTCTGCTCAAAGACCTGTCAATCCGGCAGTATCAATTCATCACAGTCACGCCCGCTACACATGAGCGGGTCGTTTCGCGTGAGAAGTATGCAGTCGCGGAAACATTGCGGGATGCGTTCGGCTGGAACTTGCCATTTCAGCACGGCCTTTTGCGTTCAGACCTTCATGCGCAATTGCAGTCGGCCGACGTCATTATGCCATGTGGCAATCTCTGGCATAGCAAAGTTCGCGTCGCGTCGTTGGGCGAGCAGCTGCTCGTGCATTCTGCCTATCCCACCCATCAGGCCGATGCAGTGTTCTTCGGGCCCGATACATATCGGTTCGTCACAGCGATATCGCGACGGTTGAATGCTGGCCGCCCGGTAAAACGCGCAGCCGACATAGGCTGTGGCACAGGCGCCGCCGGCATCTTGATCGCGCGCGCTCGTCCTGAAGCGGAGGTTCTTCTCGGCGATATCAATGCTCGTGCTCTGCAGTTCGCGACGATCAACACGGCAGCTGCCAGTGCGGCCAACGTTTCCGTTCAATACAGCGATATTTTGTTTCAACTTCCGGGCGACTTCGACTTCATCGTAGCCAATCCGCCCTACATGGTTGACGCAGCGCGAAGAGGCTATCGCGACGGCGGCGCGGCGCACGGCACGGAACTGAGCCTGCGTATCCTTGCCTCCTCGCTTGAACGCCTTAGCCCGCAAGGCTCTGGCCTTATTTATACAGGGGCGCCGGTGCGGCGCGGCGTCGACTTGTTCCGCAAAGAAGCCGAAGTCCTTTTAGCCAAACATGGCGCACGGTGGAGTTATGAAGAAATCGATCCTGACGTCTTTGGCGAGGAGCTTGAACAGGCTGCCTATGCTGGCGTCGAGCGGATCGCCGCAATTGTAATAGAGTTTGAAAAAGGTGAGTGACATGCTGGTTTTTGACAGGTTTCAGGAGTCCGTTGATGCGAAGCGCAAGACCCAGCTGGATTTGCTTGAGCTGAATCGTCGTCGCCTTACCCCTGCGTTTCCGGCTTCGGGATGGCGCGATGACGTGCGTCGTCAAAGCGCGCTGATGCTCCTCGAAGGAGAGTTCATCGAACAGCTGCGGGATCAGGTTGCGGACGAGGCTGCCGCTGTCCCAACGCAACCTCGGCATTTCATAAACTGGTTTGCGCAGCTGGAGCGCAACGGACCAGGACAGCACGACGATCTCTTTCCGTGGCTTGCTGAGCGCGCCGACACTGAACAGATGAAATGGTTTCTTACACAGGAAGTCGCTGGGGAAGCGGGTTTCGAGGACTTGACTGCGATCACGCAGGTTCGACTGCCTGCGCGCCCGAAATTGGAGATGGCGCGCAACTATTGGGACGAGATGGGTCGAGGCAACGCCAAGGGGATGCACGGCCCGCTATTGCAGCGGCTTTCTGATGTGCTCGAGCTGCGCCCGGATTCGGCTGACACGGTCACGGAAGCGCTAACGCTTGCAAATGTCATGGCCGGTATGGCGCTTACCCGGCGCTACGCATACCACTCAGTCGGCGCTCTCGGGGCTATTGAACTGACCGCCCCGGCTCGTGCCGCGCTGGTTAACGAAGGACTAGACAGGTTAGGTTTCCCCGCTCACATCAGGCACTATTATAGCCTGCATGCAGTGCTTGATGTTCGTCATTCCCAGACGTGGAACGCTGAGGTCATCCTTCCGCTTGTTGAGCAGGATCCGTCTATAGCCACTTCAATTGCGGAGGGGGCCTTGATGCGTTTGCGCTGCGGGGCTGCGTGCTTTGAGCGGTATCGCGCGCAGCTTTGGTGAGTCTGCGCTCGAGGCTGTTGGAGATCTTTAACGACGTTCACGGAACGGGATTGATCACCAATCGTTTAACCTCGCTTGACTCGACTGACAGGAGCCTGCCATGCGTTGCATTCTCGTAGTTGCCGCTCTTCTTTCAACTAGCTCGATTGCCTTTGCGCAGAGCACCACGGTGCAAACGACGACCAGCGGTTCTGGATTTTACATCGTTCAGGATGTTGGCACGAAGCGTTGTACCGTAACGAGAGAACGCCCCACGACATCATCCATGACGGTAGTTGGAAGCGACGGCACAATTTACAAGACAGAGATCGAAGCCACGTCTGCCCTCAAGACAACCAAAGTCTGCGTTACGGATTAAGCGTAACTAAGTTGTGGTTACCGATTGATTGTTGAGTGAGGCCGCTCACACGAGCGGCCTCACTTCGTGAAAAACTACGGCTTTGCCATAGCCGCACTGTTTATTTCGCACCAGTCTTGTTTTTTCGATGCTTAAAACTGATTTTTCCAGCCGCTCAATTCATCCCAGACGCCTCCTTAGTTCCCAAGCTATGTCTTGCCGGACCCCGTCTACGCATAAGCGGACGAGCCGTACTGAAAGTCTTTTTTGATTCTTCTGATTGGCAACCTTCCTGCAAAATGGAACAGTGCTAAATCGCGCGTTGGCTCACTGGCGTGTTTTTTGCTGCTTATGGACGCGCTGCGAGCTGTAGGCGGGGTATGCTTCGATTTTCCCCGCGTACTCTGGATTTGGCTTAGGTCAGGCATTGCGTTTGAGGAGATCCGCATGGCTAAAACAAGGGCGCGTTGGTTCGACGGTAAACTCATTACGGCGCTGGTCGTTGCCGGGTCGATTGGCTCTGCAACGCACGTTCTGGCGCAGGATTATCCAGTTGACGCCTTTTATTCAGGTCGTACCTTGACGGTGATTGTCGGCTCCAGCGTGGGAGGCGGATATGACCTTTACGGGCGCGCTGTCGCGCGGTTTATCGGCGCACATATACCCGGCAAACCTAATACGATTGTCAGGAACATGCCCGGTGCGGGAAGTCTGACTTCGGTTATCTACTTGGCGACGACGGCCCCCAGTGATGGTTCAGTCATCGGCATTTTCAATCCGGGCGTCATCACAGAAGCCATCAGCAATTCTGCCGGAGCCAAGGTGAAGTTTACGGAAGTTGGATGGATCGGAAGCGCCACAGATTCATTTCGCATGTGCACCGTTTGGCATGGCTCCGGGTTGAAGCGGTATGCCGATCTTAGTGGAGCCCGTGTTGTGACTTTTGGCGTGTCTGGCGCCGGAAGCGGCTCTGCGAACGACGTGTCTATCCTCATGAATCTGATGAAGCTGAATGTACGCCCGATCATGGGTTATCCAGGCCGCGCGGAAGTCCATCTTGCGATGGAGCGCGGCGAAGTCGATGGAGAGTGCGGCACTGCGGATGGGATGCCCGACAGGTGGCTGGAAGACAAAAAAGTGCTGGCCCTTCTCAAGACTGCGCCGGGAGAAGGGTATGGGGTTCCTGCTGGGACACAATGGTTGGGCGACCATTTGAAATCACAGGACGACATTGCAGTTCTCAACTTCCTGACGGCCTCCAATCAGATTGGCCGCCCGTTCATCACGTCGAGGCAGGTCCCGGCTGCGCGGATGTCGGCCTTGCGGGCAGCGTTTGACGCCACAATGGTCGACAAGGCGTTTCTTTCAGAGGCAGCAGCGCGCAAGCTGCCAATTAATCCTGCAAATGGGTCTGCGGCTGAAAAGATCGTCACAGACATATACAAGACGTCGTCGGCGGTTGTGTCGCGCGCAAATGAAATTATAAAATAGAGCTGATATTTATTTGATTCTCAGCGTGCGAATGCGGGAGAGAGACGATGCCTTTCAGCGACGCGACCGGAGTCCGTATTTACTACGAAGTATCGGGCCAGGGACCGCCGCTCGTCTTTGTTCACGCCAATCCTTTTGATCGGCGTTTGTGGACCTATCAGGTCGCCCGTTTTTCACAGCGCTTTACGACGATTAACGTCGACATTCGCGGATATGGGTTGTCTGACAAGCCCGAGACGCCTTTTACGCTTGAGAGCATGGCTGATGACGTGGCTGGCGTGATGAAGACGGAAGGCGTCAAGCGAGCAATCATAGCAGGGTGTAGCGTCGGCTCAGGCATTGCGCTTTTGTTCGGTTTGGACCGCCCGGAGATGACAGATGGTCTGATCCTTGTCGGCGGCAGTAGCCGCGGCGGGGGCAGTATCCAGGGGCGCATCGATGGTTACACCTCTGGCGATCTCGCAGGGTATCGTCGAAAGCATATGCGTGAACTTTTTGCGCCCGGTTTTCCGGAAACGGCGCACGGCCGCTGGGTGATGAATCTGTTCGACGAGAACTCCCATACGCTGTCCGGAGCAAGCATTGCGCAGATATTTCAGGCGCGGGCGGGATGTAACATGACGCCCCGGCTCAGCGGGATCACGGCGCCGACCCTTGTCATCAATGGAGCGCATGATGGCTCGCTCGCCGGAGGCTCCGAGACGGCCTCCCTCATCCGCGGAGCAAAACACGTAGTCATCCCGAACACGGGCCACGCATGTTCGATCGAGGACCCGTGGGCGTTCGATGAAGCGATGATCGAATTCTTCCAGACGATCTGATCTGTTCATTTGAGCGCATGCGAAGTCCGCTGCGTGGATAAAGCGATGCCGTACCCGAGCTTAATTTAGGTATCTGGCGGAGGGAAAGGACCTGAAATCCAACCTTCTCTGGGACCTCACTAAACTTATGCTAGTGAAAATCAATCAAACTTCACACCTAGCGAATCGTCTAAAGTCCTTTACACGGCAGAGCATATGCTCCGTGGCATATCGCTTGACGAGCATATAAAAAACGCTCTAGTCCGCGAGAAATTTGGGCGCAAAGCCCCCCCGGATGTTCGGAAATTAGTCGTTTGTCCCCGGTAAAGTCTGGCGGCGTACAGCAGCGTCACGCCTCAATACCGACAGACGGATGTCAGTTTTAAGATTCAGCGTCGTGCCCTCAAACAATGACGATGCATCGGTTCTCACGGTTTCGCATTCTCGCTCTTCTCGGCGCTCAGCCCCGAAAAAAAGTTCTAGATCGGAACGAATACCCCTGCGATGTACCAGCCATAAGCGAAGACCACGACGAGGCCCAGTGAGAAGCTCTGCCAAGTGATCCATGTGAAACCCGGTATTATCAGCTGAAGTAACTGGTGCATGCCCTGCGCTGACACAAAGACACCGTACGCCACGCACAGGATGTATGTAGCAAGGAAGAATGTTCCGACACTCATGCCAACGGTAAGGATGGACATTCTAGATGGATGTTTCATAATCTGATCCTTCTCATTTGCAGATTATAGTCCCGAATGAGAATCATCGTTTTGGCGTCCGACAGAAGAATACGTAAGCGCGCGCGACTGAAAATGCGCGACGATTTTGCGCGTCAGTTTGCTGAGTACATAACTTTCCGGGCTCGCCACAAGGCGATAAGGACAGTCAGCGCCGCGAGCATGATAACGATTAGGAAATCAGAACCAAGAATGAAATTTACCCAGGCGAAAATGCTCAAGGTCGTGAGGGTCGCCAGCCCAAGTAGCCACCACGCCCAACGCTCGCCCGCGCGGAAGGAAGTGCAGGCTAGGCCAACCGTCAGAATTCCGAGGCCGATGGCGAAGGCGCCCCAAGAACGGAACACAAACCCGATCTATACGAAAAGCGCCGGGTGCGCTCGGCGCAGTTCGTCAGTAGTGAGCCCCGTAAATCTTCGATCTTCAGGCAACAAGATGAAGTCCGGACGCAGGACGAGGAAGGCTGTCCCCATAAGCATCGCCAGTAATCCTACCCCGGCTATCGCAGCCCAAGAGTCGGCTGGTACTAGATCCCGGTTCTGGGAAACAGCAGGTCTACTATGCTCAGCCTGCATCGAATTCGCCTTTTAACGGCATCGGGGGCAGCCGCCTCAAACACATTTCAATGCGGCCAATCCTACTATTGTACGCTGGAGACGGGAAGGGTTGAACTGTATCAACGATGCGCCTTCCCGACGAGCTATATTCTGTGGCGAATGAACCATAGGAAAGCCCCGTCATGAATGGCCACGTACCTGAAACCGCTTCGCGCCGTGCGCGTACCCGTTTCATCCGGACACCCCTGGGAGTCGTAATCTCGCTCGCCGTGGCTGCGCTTGGCTTTTACCTGATGTTCAGCCATACCGGGCACATACTTACGGCGTTGCCTTACCTTTTCCTCACCGTTTGCCCGCTGATGCACCTTTTCATGCACGCCGGACAGCACAAGCCCTCAATTTGACACCCGCCGCTAGCCGATTAGTGACATCTGCTGATGCGCCGTTAAGGACGTGCTGCAGTTGCGCCGAGCCACAATGCAAGCGGCGGCAAGAAAATCCATTGCGCCAGAGGCGCTAGGCCTGTCCCTAGGATAGGCACTATGGGCATTGCTGGCCCGTATGCCCACGACGCGCGCACTTCGACATTGAGCCACTCGCTGAAAATGGTATACGCAATACCAAGCGTCGTCGTCGCGATCATAACAACGACTCGCGATTTAGGTTTGTTGGGCCATTCCTTTCCGAAGCCCCACAGTGCAGCCAGTATCGCTACCCCGCCGATAAGGACATCGCCCGCCGTGCAGTGCATCACCGCGAAGGCGATGGTGCCCCAGTTCTGAGCCCAGATCGTATAAAGCGGTACTTGGACGGTTTCCCAAACAAGATTCGCGAGCGCGAAATAAACCAGCGCGCGAACCAGCACCTGCTTTCGCTGCTTGTTCATCAATCGCCCTTTTGGTCGGAGGTATGACAGCCCGGTTATCTTCGCTGCAAAGTGAAGCAATGGCACCGCGTGAAAGAGAAAACCGCGTCACTCACGGCGCGGGTCAGTCAGCAGCGAATACCGGTGCAAAACCGCCTCCGGCCGTGCGAAAGTTGGTGGTCTGTCCCTGGTAAAGCCTGGCAGCGTACAGCAGCGTCACGCCAAAATAGCGGTACATGCGGATGTCTGTTTTGAGAGCCGTTGTCGTGCCTTCGATCTTAATCCTGCGGGCGCCAGGCGGCATATACGCTTGCGCAACATAGTCTCCGGCGAGGACCGCCTCCCAAACAGTTTTGGTCATTTTGTCGCCGCGGTAGGCAGCCTTCCCGCCGAAGCCCGCGGCCGGCTTGAAGAAGTAGTTGCGGCGCTCCGTCCATAAGGTGGCGGCGTTCTTGTCGTTCACCGAAACCGTACGCGGAACTGTCTCTTTTAAAACCAAAATGTCTTGCTCCCACGCGCCCAGGAGCTGAAGCTGCGTTTCATCTGAAAGGATAGTCAGGTTGCGTTTGTCCGCCATGAGGGCGTGCGAGAATGGGTTGGGCGTTAGCACGACTGCGCCATCGATGTAGGCGTTGCGCAGGGCTGCATGTTCAGGGCGGTCGAGGGAGAAATCAGTCAGTCTGTTGTAAATCAGGTCAATTGCGCACCCTTGATGTAAGAGGACTCCATCCGCGTAGGTCAGTTCGTCTGCGGCGGCGATCACAGCTTCGATGTCGTGGTCTTGAAACAGCCGTCGGGCGAGCAGCATATCTGGATAAAGATACTGTCTGAGAGGGTCATCATCGACAATGGCTACCCGATGGAGCGGGCGCGAGCGACCCTGCTTCTGCCATTCCGACTGAAACATCCTGATGACCATGGGACCGAAGCCATCCCGCAGCTGAGGCGTCGCGGAGTTGCTGGCCGCAGTGCAACATTCACGTTGCGCCTCCGCGAGTACAGCGTTGATGAAGGCCCCTCCTGCATTGGTGTTGATCTCGATTAAGCGTGGGACATTTTCCGCTACGTGAAAGTCATAGCCCATGAAGACGCCGCTCGGCCCTGGTTCGAAGCGCGTGATCTCGCGCGAACGTGCTTGAACGCGCGTGCGGTAAGCGGGGAACTGAGCGACATTCTCGACGGCCTGCGCAGTCGCCTCCATCAGTTCAATGGCTACCCGAGGCAGGTAAACTGCCGAATCGGAAAGCAAGCCCGGCCGATCAGTCAACAACGAGAGCAACAGAGCGCCCTCAGCGCCACTTGCTAGAACGCTGTGTAAGCTGTCGTGATCTGTTCTCCGACAGAAGCAATTCTGGTTCAACCTCTCGGACAGCTTTGTTTCGAGCATCATTTTTACCGCTGTGCGTTTATGTGACAGAAAATTGTGCGAGGACCTCAGAGCTTCAACATCAGGCTGATCCGTCCTAAAGTTTTATCGCACGTAAGCGCGCGGCGTTTAGGATTACACTCACCGAAGATAGCGCCATGGCTGCGGCGGCGATGATCGGGGATAGCAGAATACCGAAGAACGGGTATAGCAGGCCGGCTGCGATGGGCACCCCTGCAACGTTGTAGAGGAATGCGAAGAACAGATTTTGGCGGATATTGCTCATCACTGCGTGTGACAGGCGCCGCGCGCGCAATATGCCGACGAGGTCGCCGCGCAGCAGCGTGATCCCAGCACTTTCGATCGCGACATCGGTGCCCGTGCCCATTGCAATGCCAACGTCTGCCGCGGCGAGCGCGGGTGCGTCATTCACGCCGTCGCCCGCCATTCCCACGACTTCGCCTTCGGCCTTGTAGCGCTGCACGACGGCGCTCTTTTGATCGGGCAAGACGTCCGCTTCGACCTGGTCGATACCCAACTGACGGGCGACGGCGAGAGCCGTTCGACGATTATCGCCAGTGAGCATGATCACGGCGATTCCCGCTTCCTTAAGTCCGGCCAAGGCTTCCGGCGTGCTTTGCTTCACCGGATCCGAGATTCCGAGAACGCCGGCGAGCTTGCCCCCGATGCCCACAAAGATGGCGGTTGCGCCGGCCTCCCGAAGACCGTCAGCTGCGGCCGTCATTGTTTCCGTCGCGATCCCTGTTTCGGCGAGGTAGCTGGCGTTTCCAAGCACGACCCGTTGGCCCTCAACGACGCCGACTGCGCCTTTCCCGGTCGGGGAGTCGAACTCCTGCACTGCCGGGATGACGATCCCGCGAGCCTCGGCGGCCTGCACGATGGCTCGGGCGAGGGGATGCTCGCTTGCGCGCTCGACGGCTGCAGACAACCGCAAGAGTGCCTCCTCAGCCATTCCGGGCGCAGGGATCACGCCTGTCACCGAAGGTTTACCTTCTGTCAGAGTACCTGTTTTATCCACGATCAGCGTGGTGACTTTCTCCAGCCGTTCCAGTGCTTCGGCATTCTTGATCAGCACGCCAGCGTGCGCGCCTCGACCAACGCCAACCATGATCGACATCGGTGTTGCGAGGCCGAGCGCGCAAGGGCAAGCGATGATCAGCACTGACACGGCAGCCACGAGCCCGTAAGAAAGACTTGGCTCCGGTCCCCAGATCGCCCAGGCGCCGAATGCAAGCGCCGCCACCGCGATCACTGCGGGCACGAAATACCCGGACACCTGGTCGGCCAGCCTCTGGATGGGCGCGCGGCTGCGCTGCGCCTCCGCCACCATCTGGACAATTCGCGCCAACATCGTATCGCTGCCAACCTTGCCAGCTTCGATCACGAGGGCGCCCGACTGGTTCATTGTCCCCCCGACAGTAGCGTCGCCAATGATCTTGGTGACTGGCATGGACTCGCCGGTCACCATCGATTCATCGACTGCGCTGCGGCCTTCGATTACCACGCCGTCCACTGGCACTTTCTCGCCAGGCCGCACACGCAGCCGGTCCCCTACTTTTATGGCGTCGAGTTGCACCTCTTCATCGGAGCCGTCAGCCTTGAGCCGGCGCGCCGTCTTCGGCGCGAGGTCAAGCAGCGCGCGGATGGCGCCGCCGGTGCTTTCTCGCGCGCGAAGCTCCATCACCTGGCCGAGTAGAACAAGCACCGTGATGACCGCAGCGGCCTCGAAGTATACTGCGACCGTGCCGTCTTGAGCGCGGAAAGCCGACGGGAACACGCCGGGAGCCATCGTCGCCACGATGCTGTAGACCCAGGCCACGCCTGTTCCCATTGCGATCAGCGTGAACATGTTGAGGTTGCGGCTGACGAGCGACTGCCAGCCGCGAACGAAGAATGGCCAGCCTGCCCATAAGACAACGGGAGTCGCCAAAGCGAGCTGAAGCCAGTTTGAGGTATTGCGGGAAAGGATGTGGTAGAGCCCCGTCAGATGACTGCCCATTTCCAGCGCCAACACCGGCAGCGACAGAACCAGCCCGATCCAGA
Organism: Hyphomicrobiales bacterium; assembly: GCA_031428455.1. Taxonomy (GTDB): domain Bacteria; phylum Pseudomonadota; class Alphaproteobacteria; order Rhizobiales; family Beijerinckiaceae; genus Terripilifer. The sequence continues at coordinate 50,882 of JANPPJ010000097.1, forward strand.
ACCGTCGCGTCATGTCGATAAGTTCGTCGTTAGACCCAGGGTCAGCAGTGACCATCAAGGGTTCGAGCGCCATGCCGCAAATCGGGCAGGAGCCAGGACCAGCCTGCCGGATTTCGGGATGCATGGGGCACGTGTAGATCGCATCAACAGGCACAGCGTCATTGATTTGTGCCGGCGTCAGATAGCGTTGGGGATCGCTGTCAAACTTCGTTTTGCATGAGGCCGAGCAGAAGTAGTACGGACGCTGAGCGAAGTAGGAAGTGTGCTTTGCCGTGTGGGGATCCACGTCCATGCCGCACACCGGGTCCTTCATAGGAGCGGCGTCTTTTCCACCGTGCTCGCAATTCGGCCCGTGGATATGCGCCTCGCGGTGGCCCTGATGATCAGACATGGTCCGTCTCCTTGATTGATCTCGACCCAGACGCTACACCTTCCCATCATGGAAAGGTCAAGAGGTTGATCAAATGAACATCGGCGAAGCTTCAAAGCTGTCTGGCGTGAGCGCGAAAATGATTCGCCACTACGAGTCGATTGGCCTTCTGCGGCCCCCGGCGCGCGGGTTGAACGATTACAGGCAATACGCCGAGCGTGACCTGCATGAGTTGCGCTTCATTGCCCGCGCCCGTGCATTAGGGTTTTCGATGAAAGAGATTCGCGATCTTCTGTCACTTTGGCGAAACCGTCGTAGGGCTAGCGCGCAAGTGCGGGCTATCGCGGGTTCGCATCTTAAGGCGCTTGAACAGCGCATAGCGATGATGGAGTCCGTTCGGGCGACGCTGAGCGAACTTGTTAGGTCCTGCCATGGCGACGACCGCCCGGATTGTCCTATTCTCGATGGTTTGACGCTGCAGCGTTAACAAGGGCCGGCCATTGCGGCCGGCCCTCGCGCGCTTATTGGCTCACTTGCTGCGCTTTTGCAGCCATTCCTGCATCTCCTTGATCTCGCGCGTCTGCTCGCGGATGACGTCGTTTGCCCATTTTTTCGCTTGATCATCCTTGCCATATTTCAGGACGATCTGCGCCATGTCGATCGCACCCTGGTGGTGAGGAATCATCCCCCGTACGAAAGCCTGGTCGGCATCAGGAGCTTTTGCCGCGTCCATCATGGGGCCATGCATCTTGTCCATAGCGGCAATGTTCTCGCGCACATGAGGTAGCTGCGCGCCGTCGGCAGCAGACGTAGGCGCGCTATGTCCCATTCCGCTCATCATTTTCTGCATCATGCCCGCGCAGCTTTGCGGCATGTTCTGCATGGCGGCCCGGCATTGTTCCGGCATCTGTTGCATCATCTGGCCCATCATCCCCCCGCTAGCGGGCGCTTGCGGCTGCGACTGCTGCGCGGGAGAAGGCGTGCTCCCGTGGTTATGATCGTTTTGCTGAGCGAAGGCCGCAGGCACCCCAGCGAGGGCGGTAGCGAGGATGGCCGTAACTATAAGCGTTTTCATGAAATTTCTCCTTTAGTAGCTGACGCGTTCAGGCAAACGCCGACTGCGCGCTTGATGCAGAACTTGCTTTGAACGGTAGTGCCGGCTGGCTATTGCAGCTGAACGGCGCCGTTTCGTATCGCGGGAAAAGAGGCGGTCCGTGTCGAGGGGTTCGGTCCGACCGCCGTTGCTGCCCCTAGCCGCTCGACGCGCAGCGAGGGAGCACCGGTTCATGTAAAAGACTTGGGGGGCCGCTTCAGAGATCCATGGGCCCAGCTCGCCCGCTCAGAATCCGCAGGCAACCCGGGTGCTGCGAACCATGCCGGGAGTATTAGGCGGGATGACTGGGGAGCGAGGATGGCGCAGCAGGCCACGCAGGTCATCTTGCAACAGCCGGTGTTGCAGCTGTAGGGATTCGGAAATGCTTGCGGCAACGCTTCGTGCTCTGCCGATCTCACTACCTGGCTTTCAAGGCTAGCTGAAGCTTTAGCCGACTCGGAATTTGCCGACCCAGAAATGCTGGCCTGATGATAATGACTAGCATGAGCTTGTGCTTGCGATGGCGCGAGCCAGAAAACGGCCAAGAGAAGCGCCGCTCCTAAAAATCGCAGTGCGTGCCGTGCGCCAGCCATGTCTGTTATTTTACTCCTGCCTATGAAAACTCGTCCTCGGATTAGAGAATTCAAGGTGTTATTTTTCTACACCTTACCATGGGGGTAAGGTCAAGCTCCCTGGGTTGCCGCCATCCTGTCCGTTTCATGGAGATAATCTAACCGTTCGCATGAGTGGCCGCGCCTATGAGGCCTTCAATGTCATGTTGTGTTTACGACACTAATCCTAACGGCGGGCTCGCTGTGCCACGATCCAGCAACATAGCGCAACAGCGTAAATTTCCGTGCGCATCCGCCGAATCCTCCTTTGTTCATCAAAAGGAGGCCGCGCTCATGGCGCCCCAATACGATACCCCGATCGAAAATATTCCCATAGTTTCCAGCCCGTTCTGTAGAAGCACAAGGTCGATGTTCCTCGACACTCGGTTCTTGGGTTATCGCTTTTCACCGACGTTGCGTGCATCTTTGCTCGTCAACGCAGCGCTTAGTGCTCCGGTTGGAAGGTTAGATCAGCGCCCGTCAGGCGTGCGCGTGCCGATCCATTTTCCCTTCACCTGCTCAAGGTGAATAGTTGGATCGTAGTTTTGAACCGCGAGGCCCAGCCGACGCGCGTTCAAATCGCCTACCGACGATAACAGCGAATAGGAGCTGACCACACGTTCGCGCTGGACTGAAACAATGTCAGAGCGGGCCGCAAGCAGGCGTTGCTGAGCGTTCAGGACATCCAGCGTGGTCCGCTGTCCCACACGCGCCTCTTCGCGCACGCCATTGAGC
>JANPPJ010000098.1:0-74980 GCA_031428455.1 Hyphomicrobiales bacterium
GAAAGCACCAAGTATACCGGGCACACCAGTGGCAGAAGACTTGGAGTCTCCCCAGCCGTAACCAAGATTGACGCCAATATAGAGGCCATGCCAGCTGATGGCGGTGAAGACCGGGGCCGGCGCCGGGGCCGGGCCGCGAACCGGAAGGTCGGCGGCGAACGCGCCGGATGAAACAGCCAAAATCGCCGTAGAGATGTAAAGAAGCTTGCGCATGTCGCCAACCTTTAGATGAGGGTTCAGACCTTTATAAGTATAGTTGAGCTTGCCTTAACAGCGCGCTGAAGTCGACCGGCGTGAGCATTTAGTTAAGATATTATTGACGTATGTTGCCAAACCGCCACAGCAAGGCGCCTGGCCTCGGCGCCTGGCCTTCCGCGTTTGGACTCCCGCGGTGGAACTCCCACCGTTTTCGGGCCAGTGTGATTTGGCGGAGGGGTTTGATTTTCCTCCTGCGGGCGAGGACAGGCGGCTGAGGCAGCCCCGGCGCCATGATGAAAGCCGCAAGCTATGCCTGCACTTGACTCTGCCCGATGTCTCGCGCCAATCCAGAAAGCGCGACGGAGGCTCAATTGGCCCGCAACCTGAAATATTACTTTTCGCTGGTGAGCCCGTGGGCTTATCTCGGACACGCCGAACTTGGACGCATCGCAAAGACGCGCGACCTTGTCGTTGATTATCGGCCCGTCAATCTGATGGAGCTGTTTCCGGACACGGGCGGCTTGCCGCTGCCCAAGCGCCACCCCTTTCGGCAGAATTACCGGTTTGTGGAAATGCAGCGCTGGCGCGAAACGCGCGACGTGCCGCTGGTGTTGAAACCCAGGTTCTGGCCGTTCGATTTCAAACTTGCTGACCGCGCCATGTTGATGGCGAGCAGTCTCGCAGATCAAAACGCGGTTCACTTGCTGGTTGCTTTCGCGTTCCGCGCCGTATGGGTCGAGGAGCGTAACCTCGCCAACGAGGAAACGCTCGCTGAGATCGCCACCGCTGCGGGCTTTGACGCCAACAAACTCATCGACGCCGCCCGCTCGGACGCTGCTTTGAGCGCGTACGCCGCCAATTTTGAGCGCGCCCGTGAAGACGGCGTGTTCGGCTCGCCGTCATACGTGCTCGACGGCGAAGTGTTCTGGGGACAGGACCGACTTGGCATGCTGGATGCTGCGCTTGTTACCGGCCGCGATCCCTACCTTGCTGGCGCCTGAAGCCGAACGCGACAACCGACCGATTAAAAAGATCCATGGGAGACATTTGAATGCAGCCGGCCCTCTTTACGCCTGTCAAAATCGGACCAGTCGAGGCGTCGAACCGCATCGTGATTTCACCCATGTGCATGTATGCGGCTGAGGACGGGACGGCGAGCGACTTCCACATTCAGCATGTCATGCGCTTCGCCATGTCCGGCGCTGGCCTTTCCATTCTTGAAGCGACAGGCGTGACGTCCGACGGTCGCATTTCGCCAGCCTGCCTTGGTCTTTGGTCGGACGAAAACGAGCGCGCCCTGGCGCATGTGCTCGCGTCCGCCCGCCGCTGGGGCATCCCCGACGCCAAGATCGGCATCCAGTTGTGCCATGCAGGCCGCAAGGGCTCGACGCCCCTGCCATGGGAGCGCGGCGGCATGCTCACGGCAGAGAAGGGCGCATGGCAGACGCTTGCGCCGTCGGCTTTGGCGTCTGGCGAAGGCCAGCCCATGCCGCGCGAGATGACCGGGCAGGACATCAAGGACGTGATCCGCGCGTTCGCCGACGCCTCGCGCCGCGCCGCCCGCATCGGCTTTGACGTGATCGAGATGCACGCTGCCCATGGATATTTGCTGCACCAGTTCCACTCGCCCATGTCCAACAAGCGCAGTGACGAATGGGGCGGCGACGAAGAGCGTCGTCTGCGGTTCCCGCTCGCGGTGGCGGAGGCCATGCGCGAGGCCACGCCCAAGCACGTGGCGCTGGGCGCGCGAATCACAAGCACCGACTTTGTTGACGGCGGCCTGACGGTGGATCACGCCGTGCGCTTTGCGCGGGAGTTGAAGGCGCGTGGGTTCGACTATGTCTGCGTCAGCTCCGGCAACATCGTGGCGGGCGGGCGTCCCGCCTCCGGCCCCGGTTTCAACATCGAGCGCGCCGCGAAGGTGAAAGCCGAATCGGGCATGCTGACCCGCACGGTCGGCTTCATCGCCGGTCCGCAGATGGCGGAAGAGGCGGTCGCGTCCGGCGCGGTCGACCAGGTCGCGCTGGCCCGCGCATTTCTCGACGATCCGAACTGGGCAATTCATGCCGCCGAGCGGCTCGGGGCGCCCATCCAGCCATCGCGCCATTTCGCCCGCGTTGGGCCGGGAGCGTGGCCTGCGGCGTCCGTCAGCCGCGCTTTCTGACAATTTGCGGGCGGCGGTTAACGCCGCCCGGCGTCTTGGGCACTGAAATCAATCAGCTTTCTCTTGACATGATCAAGGTTAAGATCATGTGCCGCGCGGCCAGCGGCTTTTTCCGCGTGCGTCGGGGGCCGCTGAGGCGCTATGAAGAGGGTGGTTACGAGGTCCCCTCTAAGACAACGTAGCCGGGCGGGGACGGACCCAGGCAAAAAGCTCGTCCCCGCCGCATCGCGCTCACGCAGTGCGCCAGTCGCGTTTTTTCGTGCTGATGTGCTGCCGGAGCTCAATGACTTAACGCGCCCGCACGGACTTAACGCGCCCGCACGCGCCTTGCGCAGGCTTGACACAACGTCGCCTGCGCATCCCTATGCGCTCAGAAATCATCAGATGAGGAAACACGCGAACATGGCGCGCAAGCTGCAACTCACGCTCTGCTGTGGCGACTACGAAATTGTTCGCGCGTTGAAGGAAGGCGCAGTCGAGGCGGACGGCATCGAGCTGACGATGGTGACCTCTCCCGATTCCACAACGCGGCATTGGCGTTTTCTGCGCAACCGCGAGTTTGACGTCGCCGAAGTTTCGAGTTCGTCCTATATCATGGCCCGCGACCAGAACATGCCGTTCGACGCCATCCCCGTGTTCCTGCATCGCAGGTTTCGCCATGGCTTTGCCTTCGTCAACACATCCAAGGGCATCAAGGAGCCCAAGGATCTCATCGGCAAGAAGGTGGGCGTGAAATCATTTCAGGTGACCGCGGTGCTTTGGCTGCGTGGCATTCTGGAAGAGCATTACGGCGTGCCCCATCGCTCCATCGAATGGGTGACCGAACTTGATGAAGACGTGGACTTTGATTCCCCGCCGGGCCTCAATCTCACGAAGATGCGCGAGGATCAGAACTGCGAGGACATGCTTGTGTCGGGCGAACTCGACGCTGTGCTGCATCCTGATCTTATTTGGCCCATGACCGAGAAGCATCCGGCTGTGGGTCGTCTGTGGACAGACTACAAGGCGGAGGAGCGCCGCTACTGGGACAAGACCGGCATTTTCCCGATCATGCACGTCATGGGCATCAAGCGGGAAATCGTTGAGAAGTATCCGTGGGCGCCGATTGAACTCTACAAGGCGTTCGACAAGGCCAAAGCCATCGCCATGCGTCGCATGGAAAACCCGCGCATCGTGCCGCTGGTCTGGTATCGCGAGTCCTGGGAAGAGCAGGAGGAGATTTTCGGAACCGATCCGTGGGAGTACGGCCTCACCGATCAGAACCGCAACAACCTCGATACGCTGGTGCGCTATTCGCACGCGCACGGCCTGATCAAGCGGCCCATTCCCATGGAAGAATTGTTCCTCGACGTGGGCCAGGGCCGCAAGCGGGGTCACGACCGCATTTGAACGCGTTGACAAAGCGCGCAAGCGGGCGATGATCCGCAAAAAAATTAAAGCGCTAAATAATGCGAGGGAGGACGACATGAAAAAGGTGCTTGTTTGCGCTGCTGCGGCGGCTCTTGTTGCATGCGCGGCGGCGTCGCCAGCGGTGGCGCAGGAAACCCCATTCGCCAACGGCAAACCGCTGACGATGATCGTCGGCTTTGGCCCGGGCGGCGGCTATGACACATGGGGCCGCACCGTGTCGCGTCACATGGGGCGGTTTCTGCCCGGCCAGCCCAACGTGGTGCCCCAGAACATGCCGGGCGGCGGCAGCTTTGTCGCCATGAACCACATCTTCGCGGTCGCGCCAAAGGACGGAACAACCATCGCCATTGTCGCGCGCGATGCGCCGACGGGGCCGCTCACAGGCGCGACGGGAGCCCGCTTCAACGCTCTGGAGCTGACATGGATCGGCACGCCAACGACCGAGACGAACGTGTGCATCGCCAGCGGCAGGGCGAAGGTGCGCACCGTGCAGGACATGGCGACGACTGAACTCATCGTCGGGGACACGGGCGCAGGCACGGGCACCTACACTTATCCAAAGGCGCTGTCGCAGATTCTCGGGCTCAAGTTTCGCCTTGTATCAGGCTTCCGCTCGTCGGTTGACGTGATGCTGGCCATTGAGCGCGGCGAAGTTGACGGCATCTGCCAGAGCTTCGACAGCATCATGAACGACCGTCCCGACTGGATTGCAAAGGGTGAGGCCCGCGTGCTGTTTCAGGCAGGCGCCGCAAACCCCGCACTCAAGGGAACGCCCGCAATCATCGATCTGGCCAGGACCGACGAACAGCGTGCGCTGATCCGTTTCCTTTACGCAGGACAAGCCATCGGCCGTCCCTTCGTCGCGCCGCCGGGCCTTGCGCCGGAGCGCGTGAAGATGCTGCGTGGCGCCTTCGATTCAGCCATGGCCGATCCGCAGTTTCGCGAAGAGGCGAAGAAGCTGCGGCTAGAAGTTGATCCCGTGAGCGGTGCTGATCTGGAGAAGACGATCCGCGACATCTACGCGACGCCGAAAGCGGTTGTTGATCGCGTGAGCGAGTTGATCAAGTAAGAACCAATCAGGGCGCGAGCGCACATGGCGTCGCGCCCTGTAACGACAATAAGGAAACGCCTTGATGCGAGTGGCCGTCACGTCGCCCTATTTCGACTTCTTTCCGGAACTGAAGGAAGAGTTGCGCACGCGCTATGGCGACGTGAAGTTTCCATCCCATCGTGTAAAGCTTAACGAAGACGAGTTGATTGACTTCCTGCGGGGCTATGACGCTGCGGTGATCTCGATCAATCCCTACACTGAGCGCGTCTGCGCCAGCCTGCCGGAATTGAAAATCCTGTCGCTCTGCTCTGCGGGCGTGGATCATATCGATCCAGCTATTCTCAAACGCCACGGCATCAAGATGTGGTGGATGGCGGGCGTGAACAAGAACTCCGTCGCCGAACTCACAGTCTGCTACATGGTGATGGCTATCCGCCGTGTGCATGAATTTTCAAGCAAACTGCATGCTGGCAAATGGGGCGGGCCCATTGGATTTGGACGCGACCTGCGCGGCCAGACCATTGGCATTCATGGATGCGGCCATATCGGCAAGGAAGTCGTCAAGCTGCTTCAGCCCTATGGCGTCAAGATCCTCGCCTGCGACCGGCTCGATCAAGCCGACTTCTACCGGCAATGGAATGTCGAGGCCGTGAGTGCGGTGGAGATGTGGGCGCGCTCGGACATCGTCACCATTCACCTGCCCAAGAACTCTTCGACCACTCGCTTGTACGACGCGGCGGCGCTCGATTCGATGAAGCCCGGCTCTGTGCTGATTAACTGCGCGCGCGGCAATCTTGTTGATGAAGATGCGCTGTGCGAGCGTCTCTTGTCCGGGCGCATTGGCGCAGCGGCTTTCGATGTGTTTGCCGTCGAGCCAGCGAACGGCAATCTACTGCTCGATATCCCAAATTTCTTTGGTTCGCCGCATATAGGCGCCACGACCCGCGAGTCATGGCAAGCCATGCTTCGCTCAGGTATCGAAGGTCTCGAACACGCCTATGAAGCCGAGCCGGGAGTGTATCCGTTCGATTGAATTTCTTCAGTCGACGAAACGTGGAGAGCATTGATGAGCCGCAAAGCAGCCGTCGGGTTTCTCTTGTGCGCAGGGATTGCCACTGCGGGTGAACATGACCGCGCCTTCGCGGATAACTACTACAAGGATAAGACGATCAACATCGTCGTCGGGTTTGGCGCCGGTGGCGGCTATGACCTCTACGCCCGCTTGCTGGGCAGGCATTTGGGAAACCACATTCCCGGCGCGCCGCGTGTCGTCGTGCAGAACATGACGGGCGCTGGCAGCGTGCGCGCCGCCAATTTTGTTTACACAACCGCGCCGAAGGACGGAACGCACATTGCAGCCGTCAATCAGCACATGCCGCTGTTTTCACTGCTCGGCGCGGAAGCCGCAAAATTCGATCCGCGCAGGTTCATCTGGCTTGGATCGATGACGTCCTCCAACGGCGTCACCTACACATGGGAGACCAGCAAGGTCCGCAACATCGAGGACGCCAAGAAAATCTCCGTCACCATGGGCAGCACTGGCACGACGTCAGATGCGCACATTTACCTGAACCTGATGAATCAACTTGTGGGCACACAGTTCAAGCTTATCAACGGCTATCCGGGCGGCAAGGAGATCGAACTTGCGATGCAGCGCGGAGAAGTTGACGGGCGCGGCGGAAATTCGTGGGCAAGTCTTGCGTCGAACAATCCCGATTGGATCGCGCAGAAGAAGGTGAACATCATTGCGCAGTACGGAATAGAAAAGGAAAAGGAACTGCCAGACGTGCCGTTGATGCAGGAGCTTGTCAGCACGCCGCGCGACAAGCAGATCGTTGAACTTATCTCACTCGCCACAGTGCTTGGCTTCACCCATTGGGTCGCGCCTGAAACGCCAGCCGCGCAGGTCGCCATTCTGCGAAAGGCCTACAAGGCAAGCCTTGCCGACCGCACGCTCCTTGATGAGGCGGCCAAGGCGCAGATGCTTATCAATCACAAGGATGGCGAGGCGCTTCAGGAACTCGTGAGCCGCGTCACCGCAACGCCCGAAGCAGTCTTGCTCGAAACCGCCAGAATGCTTGGATGGCAAAAGTAACCAGCGCACCTTGTGCATGCGCGCATTGCGTCTTCTAATGAGTGTTGATCTCCCGTCGGCTGGCGCCGCCTCCTAAGGATCGCAGATATGAACGTGGATCGGAATGAGCTGATCGAATTTCTCGGCGGCGAGACGGCAGTCGCGAAAATGAGTCACGAACAGCGCGCTGATGCGCTCGAAGATTTTCAGATCGACAAGCTCAATGCCGAAGTTGCGGCGCGCAAGAAAGGCGGGAAGTTTCCAACCGTAGCCGAGCTTGAGGCGCGCGTTGAAACGCGCACATGGCGACTTGGGTCCGGCAAGCTGTTTCGCCCCGGTGACCAGATGGGTCGCTTCGAGGGTCCCGGCGATGGGCCGCAGGTGAAGCTTCTGCCAAAGCTGCCCAAGAACCCCAGTTTCTATGATTATTTTGAACTGCGCATCGGGCCCGGCACGCACCTGTTGCAGAGCGCCGCGCTGGCGAGAGGCCGGGGCGAATCCGAAGAGGTCGTGCTGGCGTGCCTGCTGCACGACATCGGCGGTTCGTTGATGAAGACCGACCACGGATACTGGGGCGCGTCGCTGATCGAACCCTACGTTTCCGAGCGCGTCGCCTTTGCCGTGCGATACCACCAGGCGCTTCGCTTCTTTCCAGACCCGGAAGTTGGTTATGAATACCCCGTGGGCTATTACGAGTCCTTCGGGATCGACTACGTGCCGCCGCCCCATATCCAGCAGGCGCACGACTACGCGCGCAATCACAAATGGTATGGGCTCGCGCGCAGCGTCACGATCAACGACCTTTACGCGTTCAACCCAAACATCAGTCCCGACATCAACGATTTCCGCGACATCATAGACAAGCATTTCAAACACCCGGCGGATGGCCTGGGCTACGACAATTCACCCGCCGCGCACATGTGGCGCTCCATGGCTAATCCCGACTCGCCGTTGTGAACGCTGCGGATTAAGCCCCCCTGGCGCGATTGGAGCGCTAAAGCCTTTTTGCATCGGCTGCTGGCCTTCGTTACGACTGGGTCCGGGTTCGAATCGGGCTCGCAGGAAATCATCGCCGTGTCCCACGACTGGTCACCCGAACAGGCGCGCGCGCTCGACGACGCCAGTCGCTGGATGAAGAAGCGCGGCCGCAGCGATCAGGTGTTCCGGCTGTTCGGCTATGCGGGCACGGGCAAGACGACGCTGGCGCGCCATCTGGCGGAAGGCGTTGACGGTAACGTCGTCTTCGCGGCGTTCACCGGCAAGGCGGCGCTCGTCATGCAATCGCGAGGCTGTGAAAACGCCCGCACCATTCACTCGCTGATTTACAGGCCCAAAGAGATTGAGAGCGAGGAGCCCTCATTCGTGCTCAACGGGGACAGTGAGGCGGCGAACGCCAGGCTCATCGTCATCGACGAATGTTCGATGGTGGATGAGGAACTCGGCCGCGATCTTCTCTCGTTCGGTCGGCCCGTACTCGTGCTGGGCGACCCCGCGCAATTGCCCCCCGTAAAAGGCGGGGGCTATTTCACCGAGGCCGAGCCCGACGTGATGTTGTCGCAAGTCCATCGGCAGGCTGCGGGCGATCCCATCGTGCGGCTTTCGATGATCGTGCGCGAAGGCGGACGACCAACCGTAGGTGATTACGGCACGACGCGCGTGATCCGTCGCGATGACATTGATTCAGCAACGGTGCTTTCCGCTGATCAAATTCTGGTGGGCATGAACCGCACGCGACGCCTCTATAACAAGCGCATCCGTCAATTGCTCAACCGCACGTCGACCACCCCGGAGCCCGGCGACAAACTGGTCTGCCTGCGCAACGACCGCGCCAAGGGCCTGCTCAACGGCGGCGTGTGGCGGGTGCAAACGGCGACGGGCGTGCGCAACGGAAAACTGCGCATGAGCGTTGTGCCGGATGAAGATCAGAGCCGCAAGCCGCAGCGCATTGGCGTGGCGCCTATGTTTTTCGAAAGCGAAGAGGAGGTGCCGTTCGCGCTGCGCAAGAATTCCGATGAATTTGATTATGGCTACGCCCTCACCGTCCACAAGGCGCAAGGCTCGCAATGGGACGAGGTGGTGCTGTTCGACGAATCCTACGCGTTCCGGGAGCATCGCAGCCGGTGGCTTTACACCGGTGTAACTCGGGCGTCCAAACGCCTTACCCTTGTGATATAGGAACTTGGCGTGAGGTCCTCGACGGCTTGGACCGGTCTAGAAAGTACGTCCGAATATGCCCGAGTTCGCGCAAGGTGTGCTTGAGTTCGTCAAGGTAAACCAGGGCTGGGCTCCGCTCATAGTGCTGCTCCTCGCTTTTGCCGAGTCCCTTGCCTTCGTGTCCCTGCTCGTTCCGGCGACAGTGATCCTGTGGGGCGTCGGCGCCCTTGTCGGGGCCGCAAGCCTCGACTTCTGGCCGATCTGGATCGGCGCTGTCGTTGGGGCGGGTCTGGGCGACTGGGTCTCTTACTGGCTGGGCCTGCATTATCATGAGCAGATCGCGCGCATGTGGCCCATACGCAAACATCCCACACTCGTGCCGCGCGCCCGGACGTTTTTTGAAAAGTGGGGCGCGCTCGGCGTTTTCGGCGGTCGATTCAGCGGCCCCCTGCGGGCCGTTATGCCGCTGGTCGCCGGGGCTTGCGAGATGCCTCGCATACCGTTCCAGATCGCCAACTGGACCTCGGCGATTCTTTGGGCGTCCTTGACGCTAGGCCCCGGCGCCGTGGGCGCCGAGATGCTCGCGAGACAATTCGGCTGGTCCTGAAAACTCCCTAGCGCAAGAAGAACCCGCGCAGTAGCCAGCCCCACAAGATGATGCACGCGAGCGGCACGCCCCAGCCCAGCCACATCGGCAAATTGCGCGTTTTCGTGAAGGGCAGGGCGGCGAGGCTGGCGACGAGCGCGGCGACAAAGCCCGTCGCGAGGGCGCCGTACCAGTGCATCACCGGGCCGCCTCTGGAGGCCTGCTGGCCCCAGCCAAATTCGCCCGTGCGCGGATGGTAGCTGAATAGCTCCCAATGCCATTCAAAGGCGATGGTGTAGGCGATGGCGAAGACAGCCGCGAAGAGGCCGAAAACTTTCGTGACGCTCATTGCCCGAAAAGCCCCCGCACGTTGTTGACGATGTGCCCGGCGACAAAGGAATACCAGACGATGACGCACAGAATGGCGGTCGTCCATTTGCGCGCGCTGGCCGTCGCCTGTTCCTTTGGGTCACGCCAGACGAGCCAGAAAAACGGCAGCATGGCGAGGCCGATGGCGAGCGCCTGCTCCTTGTATTCAAACAGGCCGCTGATGTGCCACAGCCGCGCCCTCTCAATCCAGGTGCGCACCGCGATGCGGTAAGGCGGATAGATGACTGCTCCCAGCACGAAGGTCATGACATAGAAGGCGATGTTCGCGTTTGTGAACCGCGCTGCCGACACAGCGCGGTATGCGCTGGTGAAGCCGCCTGCCGCCCGCGCTGGCCACAGGATTGCAAATGCCTGATGGGTGAGCCCTCCCAGCAGCGCAACGGCCATAAGCCCATGCATGATGAGCAGAAAAGTCGTCAATACATCCTCCCGGTCACGTTGGCTTTGGCCGTCTGTGACGCCAGTCGCGCCTTGACCATAGTTTCCTTTGCGCAGAAAGCCAGCGCAAGGCCGCCCCTGTTCGATTGCGCGTATATCAACTATGATTAATACCGGAGGAGTAGATCATGCCGGCACGTCTCGCCCTCGCCATCGCCGTTGCGCTGTCTGTTTCCTGCGCGCTCATCACGCTGCAGGCGCGCGCAGGCGGGGCTGATCTTGAAGCCATCATGGGCGACACGGAAAATGGCGCGCCGTTTTTTGGCGAAGCGGTGGACGTTAAAGGCCTGAAGCCCATTGAGGGCGTGCGCATTCGCGCGCAATTGAAGGGCAAGCCATTGCCTGTGTTTGTCGACACGAACGATCAGGGCCGTTTCAGCCTGCGCGGCTTTGGCAAGGGCATCGATCCAGCGGATGTGGACGTGAAGTGCGAGATGACTGGCTACAAGCTGATCGATATGTCGCGCCGCCGCGTGTCGAAAGCGTCTGACGCTGCAACGGAGATCGAGTGTCTCTTCGAAAAGCCATAAGTGCGTTTGCGCCTGCGCTGGCGGCCTTTTTGGCGAACGCGCTGCCCGTGTGCGCCCAGCACGCGGACACAGTCATCTTCAACGCCAACGTCATAACGCTGGATCGGAGCCGGCCAAACGCGAGCGCGCTTGCCATCATTGGTGACAAGATTGCCAGCGTCTTCGACGACGCCCCGCCAGACGCATTGACGGGGCCAGCAACGCGCCGCATCGACGGGCAGGGCCGAACAATCATTCCCGGCCTCATCGACTCGCATGTTCACGCCATTCGGGCCGGTCTCACATTTGATGATGAAGTCAGCTTTGAAGGCGCACGCACGCTTGCAGATGCGATGGCGCGCCTGCGCGACAGGGCCGCACGCGCACAGCCCAATCAGTGGATCGTCGTTGCTGGCGGATGGACGCCGCAGCAATTTGTCGAAGGGCGCAGACCCACGCAAGTCGAGATCGAGGCGGCTGCGCCGGGCCACCTTGTGTATGTGCAATTGTTCTATCGCGCCGCCTTTTTGTCCGGCGCCGCGCAACGCGCATTGCGCATGAGTGCAGAAAGCTCGCCAGCGGGCGTAACGTTTGAACGCGACGAGGCGGGCGCGCTTAACGGTTGGCTGACTGGCGATATTGACGCCATCACCGCCCTGTGGGAGCGCCTGCCAAAGCCCGGACTGGAGGCTTCAAAGGCTGGAACGCGCGCGTTCTTCTCGACGCTGAACGCCTATGGCGTGACGGGCGTCATCGATCCGGGCGGACATAATCTGGCGCCTGCAGAATACGCCGCCGTGCGAGAATTGGCGCGGGCGCAGCAATTGAGCATGCGCGTGAATTATTTCATCAGCGCGCCCCGGCGCAGCGGCGAACTTGATTTCTTCAAGGCGTATCTCGCGCAACATCCGATTGGCGCAGGCGACGCCTACTTCCGGTTCAGCGGCATTGGCGAGCGAGTCACGTTTGGAGTGTACAATAACGACGCGCCTGCCGAGATGGACAAGGCAGACTTCGAAACAGTCGCGCGCTGGGCGCTTGCGTCAAATATTCCCCTCACCGTGCACTGGAACAGCGCGCGTTCGGCCTCTCATCTGCTTGAAGCGATTGCGCGCGTTGGCGGCGCTGATGATCGTGCGCGCCTGCGCTGGTCCATCGCTCATCTTCACGATGCCGAACCCGACATGATGCACGCTCTGCATAACCTTGGTCTTGGATGGCTGACGCAGAATGCGATTTATTTCGCGGCCCCAGCGTTTATTCGCAACATGCCCGCCGCGCGACGAGCGGCCGCTCCGCCATTGGCAAGCGCCTTGCGCGCGGGTCTCAAGGTCGCCGCTGGTACCGACGCCACGCGCGTCATGTCACACAATCCCTTCGTCGCGATGCAATGGATGCTTGATGGGCGCACCGTCGATGGTCAGGAAACGCGCGCGGAAGCCGAACGCCCATCCCGCGAAGACGTTCTGCGCATGTGGACGGAAGGCGGCGCGTGGTTTGCGTTTGCGGAAAATAAGCGCGGGCGCATCGCGCCAGGCATGCTTGCCGACATCGCCATGCTCGACGCCGATTACATGGGCGCGCCGGTCGAAAAGATCGGAGCGATCAAATCAGTGCTTACGATGGTCGGTGGACGTGTGGTCCACGACGCACGCTAGGTGAATAAGCGTGCGCTCTTCCCTCTCCCCGCAAGGGGAGAGGGGCGCCAGCGATCAGCAACTCACTCTGGGTCTTGGTTAGCGCGTTACTTAAGAAGTCTCACTTGGCCAGCGGATTGGGACGCAGCTGGAAGTGCGCGGCGAGCGGCTTCGCGCCCTTGCCGCCTTCGATGAGCCATGGCGTGCGGTCGCCATTGGCGGCCCACAATCCACGGCCTTTCCAGCCGGCGCTCGCATCGTCGATGCGACCGTCAAAGCCCTTGGCCTAGAAGCCCATGGGGTAGGGCACACGCAGGGTTATTGGCTTGCCGTCCTTGAAGGCGATCAACCCGTCGTTGAGGTTGCCCGTCGACATGGGAATGTTTTCGCCCAGCCCGAATGTATTGTGATGATCGACCCATGTGTAATAGCTCGATTCAGCGCTGTTATCGCCGAGCCCGTCGAAGCCCGGGCCGGGATATTTGATGAACGTCCAGCCCTCGGGGCAATGGTTGCCGGTGGCCTTCGGACCATTCAGCGGACCTTTGCACTTCGTGCGATCAAACGCGCCGATGTGGCCGCTGGCGAGCGACACCCATGCGACGCCGTTCTTGTCGATGTCGCCGCCGCGCACGCCAAAGCCTGGCATGGGGACGTTGTAGATTTCAGCAAGCGCGGTTTCTGATGGATTGTCGCCGGGAACGACGCGCACAACGGAGCCGGGATTGGCGCGGATCGAGCCCCAGATCGAGCCGTCGGTGGGATGCGGCATGATGGCGTAGAAGGCCGCCTGAATACGGCGATCTTTGCCCTCTTCCTGCGGCTGGCCGATTTCGGTGTAAGCGTCGCGCTTGCCGTTGCCGTTGGTGTCGAGAACGATGGGCGTCCAGCCCTGCGCCTTCTGGATGTCGCCGGTCTCATCCCAGACCCGCGTGTTGACGTATCCGAGCACAGGCCCGCCGCCTGACAGCCACAAAGTATTGTCCTTGTCGTAGCCAAATTGCGGATGATGCGCGCCAAAACACGTCTGCAACGCGACGTATTTCTGCGTCTTGGGGTCGAACATCGTCACGCGCCGATTGGCGCGATCGAGCGGCACAACTTTCGCCGAAGGATGATCCGAGCCCTTCTTGCAGAAGTCAGGATTTTGCGGCGCATGGCCCGTGGCGGCCATCCACAAGCGGCCCTTGTCGTCGAACATGGCGTTGTGGTTGTTGGCCTTCGAGTTCCAAAGCCGTTCCTCGCCCCAATAGGCCGAGGGCATCAAATTGTCCTTGCTCGCGGCATGGCCGGGGCCGAGCGCTTCGGGCGTGTCGGGCGCAACAGGCATGCGGAACTTTGTCGCCGTATTTTTGACCACGTCGAGGATCGGCATGTCGTCGGATGAATACTCCGGCGATCCGTAAAGCGGACCGTAGGCGTTGACTGTCGGATTGCGCCTGTCGCTTGCGATCAGGTCGTGGAGATAATGCTTTTCATCCATCCAGTCGCGCAGCGTCACGACGATGTTGCGCTCTTCGCCTTGCGGGCGGGTGGGCTTGCTTTTCGGCAGTTCGCCTTTCGCAACGCGCTCCGTCCAGTCCCCAAAATACTTGATTGGCACGGAGTTGAGCTGTCCCGCGATGATGTTGACCATCGATTCGCCGGACTGCCCCGACTGGATGCGGCGCAGCCAGCCCTCTTCGTGACTGGCGAAAGCGCCGAACGCCGTCGGGATCGTGCGCGTCGAAAGCTGGCCCAGCTGGTGGCAACCCACGCAGCCGTTGTTCTTCATCAGGTTGAGCCAGTCGGTCTGCGTGATTTTTTCCGGAATGTCGCTCTTGCCGCCAAACTGGTCGGCGCCCGGGATTTTCATCATCGCGTACCAGTATATGGCCGGATAGTAATGTGCGGCCGCCGCCTCGCTGGGCGCCACTTTCGCCGCCAGGTCAAGGGTTTTGCCGGGCTCGGATTTTACCTTGTCGGAATCCACAAGGCCATAGCCGCGCACCCAGACGTCGTAGTTCGCCTTCGGCAGGTCGGGCACCACGAACCGGCCTTGATCGTCCGTCACCACAATGCGGATGAAGCGCACGGGCAGGTCGCGCGTTTCCGCGATCACCCATACGCCAGCTTCGGGACCGTTGGGGCCGCGCACCACGCCGCCAATATCATCAGTATCAATAGCGGGGGCCTGTTGGGCCTGAGCGCTCATGGCTGTCGCGAGCGCGATGAGCGATGCCGCAGCCAGCGCAAGGCGCGCCTGGCGAATCTTGCTCTTCATGATTGTGCCTCTCCCTGAAGACCGCTGTGGCGCGATTCACTTGAAAGACTATCGCAGGAAAATCTGTCCGTACAGAGCCGGGTGAAGCTTTACGGTGGCCGGTTCGGCAAGACTGGCGGGCCTTTGGCGACGGCGCCTTGGGTAGGGCGTTTGGACGCCTTGGCCTTTTCGCAAAATGACCTACCTCAATGCCTGCCTGCACGGACCAGCGTACCTGAGACCATCTGCCTCTCGCGCCTCGACGTCAGAATGGATATGTGATTTATGAAAGTTCTAAACAGGCCGCGTACATCCCGACTGTACCGGTCCCGGGCGGCCCCGATAGCCACCCCCGGCGCAGGCGAGAGCGGCTCGAAGATGGAATACAGGCGGTATTTCGGCCAGGCGGTTGAGCGCCTTCGTGATGAGCGTCGATACCGTGTTTTCGCGGATCTCGAGCGCGACGCCTCGCGTTTTCCTGTCGCCACATGGCGACCAGACGGCATCAACGACGCTGCGGCGAGCGCGCGTGACGTCGTCATCTGGTGCTCCAACGATTATCTGGCGATGGGCCAGCACCCGGACGTTATCGCCGCGATGACGCAGGCCGCGCAAAAGCATGGCGCGGGCGCGGGCGGCACGCGCAACATCTCTGGCACCACGCATCCCCTCGTCCGGCTGGAAGCTGAACTCGCAGATCTTCATGGCAAGCAGGCGGCTCTGGCCTTCACATCGGGCTGGGTTTCCAACCTTGCCGCGATCTCGACCATCGCGCAGCTTCTGCCCAATTGCCTCATCATCTCCGACGCGCTGAACCACAATTCGATGATTGAGGGCGTACGTCGCTCAGGCGCAGAGAAGACTGTTTTCCGGCACAACGACATGGATCATCTGGAACAGGCGCTGAAGGCGGCAGGGCGCGAGCGCGCCAAGCTGATCGTCTTTGAGAGCCTCTACTCCATGGATGGCGACATCGCCCCCGTCGGGCGGATCGTCGATCTGGCCGAGCATTATGGCGCCATGACCTATGTCGACGAGGTCCACGCGGTTGGCATGTATGGCCCGCGCGGCGGCGGCATTTGCGAACGCGATGGCGTGATGGACCGCATCGACGTGATCGAGGGCACGCTGGCGAAGGGCTTTGGCACGCTGGGCGGATACATCGCCGCTGACGATGTCATTGTGGACGCGGTGCGCAGCTATGCGCCATCGTTTATCTTCACGACAGCGCTGCCTCCATCCGTGGCTGCAGCGGCGCACGCTGCCGTTTGCCGCCTCAAGAATTCCAGCGCTGAACGAGAATTGCAGCAAAGACAGGTCGCACGCACCAAGGTGGCGCTGGAAGCAGCGAACATCCCTGTCATGCCAAACCCGTCGCACATCGTGCCGGTGTTCGTCGGCGATGCAGAATTGTGCAAGACCGCGAGCGACATGCTGCTGGAGCGCCACAGCATCTACATCCAGCCGATCAATTATCCCACAGTGGCGCGCGGCTCCGAGCGTCTGCGGATCACGCCCACGCCCGCTCACACCGACGCGCACATCGTCGCTTTGGTGGAGGCCATGTCGGACGTATGGCATCGTTTGGGTCTGCCCCGGCAGGCGCCTCGCACAGCGACGGTTCAGGGGCAGTACAAGGCCGTCGCGGCAGAGTAATTGCTGCGCCTCATTCCTTCTTCGGCATCAGCCACGTCTGCACGATCACCGGCATCGCAATGTTCAGCAGCAGGAAGCGCGCAAGGTGATGCACGCCGACATAAAGCGCGTCGAAACCAAGCGCGAAGGCGAGCATGGTCATGGCTTCGAGCGCGCCGGGCGCAAAGCCCACCATCGCCGCGCCGAAGGACACGCCCAGCAGGCTTGACGCAAGAAACGCGAAGGCCGCCGACGTGGCGAGCCCTACCCCGATCGAGCCCGCCGCCGCGCCCAGAATGCCCGGCAGCCGCGTCCAGTCAAAACCCACAAAGCGCGAGCCGGTCCAGCAACCAATTAGCACCTGACCGAACAATGCGACCGGCGCAGGCGCCCGTCCCGGCGCAATGCCTGTGCCGTGGAACACAGCCGAAACAATCATCGCGCCAAAGAAAATCCCGCCCGCAAGCTTGAACCGCTCCATCAGCAGCCCGCCAGCGGCGCCAAGTGCAAGCATCACGCCCACCAGCCAGTAGGGGTCGAGCACGGGCGGGGGACCGGACACGATGGGCGGACCGAACTCCACGACGAGGATCGGTAAAACCGCCATCAAAACCAGGACGCGAAACATCTGCACCACGACGATGCGGGGCACATCCCCGCCCACCGCAGGCGAAACGGCAAGAATATAAGCGAAGGCGCCCGGACTGGAGGCGAGAAAGGCGGTCGATTTCGACCAACCGGCGACAAACATCAAAAACGCCATTCCCGCCAGCGTCGTCGCCGCAATGCTGACGCTCATGATGAGCAGGCTCGCGGGGTACGTGACCACGCCGCGCAGCGTTTCCGGATTGACCGCGGCTCCAATGGTGACGCCAGAAGCGATCATCGCCGCTACGCGCAAGCCCCCTTCGATGCGATGGGCGAGGCCAAACACCGTCAAGAGGGTGACGGCGACCATGGCGCCCGAAATGGCGCCGCCTGGAATACCGAGCCAAAGAAAAGCCGCCGAGCCGACGCAGCCGAACGCGACGGTCTGTAACTGCCGCAGAATGGGCGGTTTGCGAAAAGCTTGAGAGGGAGTGGGAGTTGCCATGACCTTGCGAGCGCCAAGCAAGGCGCACGCCATAAATCACGCTGATCCCATCCCCTGCAAGCGTGGCGGCTACTTCTTGGCCAGAAGGTCGCGGATTTCCTCAAGCAGCACTTCATCGCGCGGCGGGGCCGCCGGAACCGCATGAGCCGCCGCTTCGCTGCGTCGCAGGTGGTTGATGGCGCGAATGATGAGGAAGAGCACGAACGCGATGATGACGAAATTGACCGCAATCGTCAGAAAGTTGCCAAAGGCGAGCACGGCGCCCTGCTTCTTGGCGTCTGCGAGGGACGTGGCGTTAACAGCGGACGACAGACCCAGGAAATAATTTGAAAAATCGAGGCCGCCTGCGATCGCGCCGATGACCGGCATGATGATATCGGCGACGAGCGAATCAACGATCTTGCTGAAAGCCGCGCCTATGATCACGCCAATCGCGAGATCCACGACGTTGCCACGCATGGCGAATTCTTTGAATTCCTTAAGCATTATGCCCTCCTGCAGCAAAGGGGGGCAAAAGAGCCCCCGCGGGGAGGCTATCTTAGCGTCAACTTCGCTTTATGAAACGCCTGCCCTGCTTGTCCTTGCGCGTGCTATAGAAGCGTCAACTGCCCGGAGTACGCCAAGGGATGAGTGCGTCATGAGTTTCGGCGGCATCGCGATCCTCAGCGCGCTGGTCTACCTGTGCGGTCTGTTTGCCGTGGCTCACTATGGCGACACGTCCGGGCGCAAATTCATGCAGTCGCGCGCCCGCCCGGTGATCTACGCGCTCACCCTCGCGGTCTACTGCACGTCCTGGACGTTCTTCGGCTCGGTCGGTGTCGCCTCGGTCAACGGCCTTGATTTTCTGCCCATCTATATCGGACCGATCGTTGTCATCGGCCTCTTCTTTCCGCTCGTGCTGCGCATCGTGCGTATCGCCAAGGCGCAAAACATCACGTCTGTCGCCGACTTCGTAGCTGCCCGCTACGGCAAGTCCGAGCAGGTGGCGGCGCTGGTCGCCATCATCTGCGTGATTGGCGCAGTCCCCTACATCGCGCTACAGCTTAAAGCGATCTCGACCTCCGTCGCGACGGTTCTGGATTCGCTCAATGCGGGGCGCACAATCGCGCTGTCATCGAGCGCCGGCAATCTTTCCTTCATCGTCGCTGTCATGCTCGCCGGGTTTGCCATGGCGTTTGGCACACGCAACATCGACGCGACCGAACATCAGGACGGGCTCGTTCTGTCCATTGCCATGGAGTCGCTGGTCAAGCTGGTCGCGTTCATCGCGGTCGGCGTTTATGTGACGTGGTGGATGTTCGACGGCCTCGGCGATCTGACGGAGCGCGCAGCGGCGGACCCGTCGATCAGCAGCGTGCTGGCGCGCATGCCCAACGCCTCCACCTGGATCGCGACAACCCTGCTGGCGGCTTGCTCCATCATTCTTCTGCCGCGCCAGTTCCATGTGACCGTCGTGGAAAACCGCGATGAACGGGACGTGCGCACTGCTGCGTGGCTGTTTCCGCTCTATCTGGTTGCGATCAACATTTTCGTCATTCCGCTGGCGATTGCAGGCCGCCTGACCTTCCCGGAAGGAACGATTGACCGCGACATGACCGTGCTTGCGCTGCCGCTTGAGGCGGGCGCCAACACGCTGGCGGTTTTTGTGATGATTGGCGGGCTCTCCGCCGCAACAGCGATGGTGATTGTGGCCTGCGTCGCCTTGTCGATCATGGCGTCAAACCATCTGTTCATGCCGCTGATGCTGCGCGTTTCGCGTCTGCGTCGACGTATTGAGGCGGGCGATCCCGGATCGCTCATTCTGTATGTCAGGCGTCTTGCGATCGTCGTAATGCTCGCCATGGGCTACGCCTACTTCCATTATTCGGCGGAAGCGGCATTGGCGGCCATTGGTCTGCTGTCTTTCGCAGCCATCGCTCAGGTGGCCCCCGCATTCTTCGGCGGTCTTTTCTGGCGCCGCGCGACGGCGCGAGGCGCGATGGCAGGGCTTCTCGTCGGCATCACGCTCTGGGCCTACACGCTGCTTCTTCCCTCGCTTGCTATCGATTCCCAAAGCGTTGCGGATATCGTCAAATATGGCCCGCTCGGCCTGCGTGCGCTCAAGCCCACTGCACTTTTTGGCGTCGATTGGAGCCCGCTTGTTCACGGCGTGGTTTGGTCGCTATCGGCCAATTTGCTCGCCTACGTCGGCTTCTCGTTGGCGCGTCTGCCGACGGCCATCGAGCGCTTGCAAGCGTCTGCGTTCGTGGGCTCCGAACCGGGCGTAATTGGCCAGGCCATGCGCATGAGTGGCGCGAGCGTCACGCTGAGCGAGCTGGAAGGCGCTGTCGGGCGGTATCTTGGATCAGAGCACGCGCGGCGGTCGTTTCGTGACTTCATGAAGTCGCGCGGTTCAGTTCTGACGCCCGCTGACGAAGCGGACGTTCAGCTCCTGCGCTTTGCAGAACATTTGCTTGCATCGGCAATCGGCGCATCGTCATCGCGTCTTGTGCTTTCGCTCCTTCTGCGCCGCCGGAATCTTTCGCGCGAAGCCGCGCTCAAACTCATCGACGACGCCTCGGCAACCCTGCAATACAATCGCGATCTGTTGCAGCATGCGCTTGATTTCGCGCGCCAGGGCATCACCGTATTCGATCGCGATCTGCGCCTCATGGCGTGGAACCGCGAGTTTCGCGACCTGTTCGACATGCCGGGCGAATTTTTGCACGTCGGTCTCGAGCTTGAAGAATTGCTTCGCTACAACGCCGCACGAGGCATTTATGGCCCTGGCGTGCCAGCGCAGCAAGTGATGAGCAGGCTGGAATTGCTCGTCAACGAACCAGCCCCGACGCGGTTGCGACTTGAGAGCGGCATCGCAATTGAAATTCGCTCCGCCCGCATGCCGGACGGCGGTCTGGTCACCACATACACAGATGTAACGCAGACCGTGCGCGCCGAGGAAGCGCTGGAAGCGACCAACGAAACGCTGGAGCAGCGCGTCCGCGAGCGGACCGAAGAACTTGTCCGGCTGAATGGCGAACTTGCCAAGGCGAAGGTTGTTGCAGAGGCCGCAGATCAATCAAAAACGCGTTTTCTTGCAGCCGCCAGCCACGACATTCTGCAACCGCTCAACGCAGCGCGTCTTTACGCGACAACCTTGCTTGAACGCTCACGTGAAAGCGACGCCGACGCCGCCCAGCTCATCAACAATCTGGATCTCTCGCTTGAAGCCGTCGAAGAGATTCTGACAACGCTTCTGGAGATTTCACGCCTCGATGCGGGAAAGATGAAGGCCGAGCCCAGCGTCTTCTCTTTGGGCGACATGCTCAGCCAGTTGCGTGTCGAGTTCGAGCCGCTTGCCAAGGAGAAGAACCTGCAACTGTATTTCGCCAAATGCGCGCGCAACGTCCGCTCTGACAAGCGCATGTTGCGCCGCCTGTTGCAGAACCTGATCTCGAACGCGATCAAGTATACGCCCAAGGGACGGGTGCTTGTTGGCGTGCGCCATCGCGGTGAAAACCTTGTGGTTGAGGTCTGGGATACAGGCCTTGGCATCCCGAAAGATAAGCAGAAAGCAGTGTTCCGCGAATTCGAGCGTCTGGCCCCCGCCGCAAAGACAGCGCGCGGTCTCGGTCTCGGTCTGTCCATCGTGGAGCGCCTGAGCCGTGTGCTGCGCCACCGCGTAAGTCTTGCTTCAGAGCCTGGGCGTGGAACGGTGTTTCGCGTTGAAGTGCCGTGCGCGGCTGCGATTGCTGTCGAGAGCGGCTTTGAAGATGCGCACGTATCAGCCGCGCAGCATTTGCCGCTGAGCGGCATGGTTGTTCTCGCCATCGACAATGAGGAGCGAATTCTCGATGGCATGCGCGGTCTTTTGTCGGGCTGGGGATGCACCGTCATCACGGCTGACAGCATCGAGACTGCGGAGCGCGAATTGTCGGCGCGCAATCTCGCGCCGCAGGCCATTGTCGCCGATTATCATTTGGACGACGGCGACGGCGTGGACGCCGTCATTCACTTGCGCCGCGTGTTCGGGCTGGAAACGCCATCGGTTCTCGTGACCGCCGACCGCACGCCGGAAGTGCGCGCCCTGGCGGAGGCCAATGATATACGCGTGCTCAACAAGCCGCTGCGCCCCGCCGCGCTGCGCTCGCTGCTCAGCCAATGGCTGGTGACGCAACGCGCCGCTGAATAAAAAAAAGCCCCGACTGGCGGGGCTTTCTGTCTTCTGGATTGTTGGTTCAGGGCAGGGTGGCCTTCTTGGCTTCCTCAACGATCGCCGCCGGCGTCGAAATGAACTCAGCCCACATGCGCGTCAGAACCTCGCCATTCATGGCGCTGATGTCGATGCCTGTCTTCGTCGCGTCGGACAGAAAGTCCTTGTCCGACATCGTGTCCATGAAAGCCTTGCGCAGCGCAGTGACGCGCTCAACGGGCGTCTCGGGCGGGGCGGCGTAAACGCGGCCCAGTTCCTGCACGCCGAAGAGCAGGCCCGACAACGCGCGATCCCGATCGGTTTTGATGAAGTCGCGCGCATGCGGGATGTTGCCAACCTCGCTCGTCTTTTCGCCGCTGATCTGGATGATCGGCTTGAACTCGCCAGATTCCAGCTCGGTCTTCCAGAACGATTTCACCGTGGACCATGGCAGGCCGCAAATACCCTGCACTTCGCCGCGATTCATGGCGAGCTTTACGTCTGCCGAACCCTTGTATCCGCCGATCACCTTGATTTGCGCCCCAAGCAGGTTCTTCACTGCCAGCGATGATTTCACCAGCGGACCTGTGGCGCCGGTCGCGCCCATCAGCACTTCGCGCTTGCGCATGTCCTCGAAGCTCTGAATGCCAGAGGCTTTCGTGACGCCGCAAATCGCGATGCTCGACTCCATATTGCCGATCCACACCAGCCGACTGGCTTCGTAGCGCGCCATCTGGTTGCCGAAAAGCGGCTCCAGCGGAACGGTTTGCGCAAATGTCCCCATCACCGTGCCGTCTTTGGGCGCCACGTTGTAAAGCCAGTTGGCGGACGTCACGCCGCTCGCGCCCAGCATGTTCTGAACGATCATGTTCGGGTTGCCGGGGATGTAGCGGCCCATGTGGCGGATCAGCACGCGGGAGTAAACATCAAACCCCGTGCCGACCTCGTGCCCGACCACAATGTTAACAGTCTTGCCCTTGTAAAAATTGGCGACGGCGTCGGCTTTGGCCGCTGTTGCTCCTGCTAAGAGTCCAAGCGTCGCCCCAAGCGTCGCCCCAAGCGTCGTTCGAAGCGTCGTTCGAAGCGTCGTTCGAAGCGTCGTTCGAAGCGTCGTTCGAAGCGTCGTTCGAAGCGTCGTTCGAAGCGCCAGGAATGTGCAAAGCGCAGCTGCGTGTCTCACGATCCACTCCCACGTTCTTCAGCCGTCGTCCCGTCTGATTTTCTCGCGTCTGGTTCTAGCACCGAGCACCCTTGAGGCCAACACGGGCCGCAAACGCAGGCCAAGGCGGAACCAATCGCATGCGCACGTATTGTCTGGGTGGTAAAACAAAGGAGTAGTGGACAAATGGTTGAAAGAATCGAACGTGAACGGGGCGGATCCATGGGGATCGTCGGCGTTATCGTCGGCGCTCTTCTTGTGATCGCAATAGCGTTTTTCCTCCTTTCAGGCGGCGTTTCTGATAGGGGAACCTCGAGCACCACGATCAACAACACGGCGCCGTCAGCGCCTGCAATTACGACCGCGCCGTCCGGCGCCGGGTCAAGCACCGGCGCCGCTGCGCCCGCGCGGCCGGCCGCTCCTGCAGCGCCCGCAGCGCCTTCAGCTCCCGCCGGAACCACTGGCGGCGGAACTCGATAATACAGTAGTTTTACTGCGGGAAAGGCCGGCTCCCTGGGCCGGCCTTTTGCGTGCGCTTGTGCATTCCAGCGGTCATTGTCGCCGAGCCGCTTGCGGACGTCATCGGGCTGCGTAAACTGCCCCGCGGTTCATCAGGGACCTGAACGACAAGGGGATTACATGAGCGGGTTTGCACCAAGTCTGATCACACGCCGATCCGCATTGGCGGGCGCAGCGGCCTTGGCAGGCGCTACGGCGTTAGTCGGCTCCACCTCGGCCATCGCACAAAGCCCGCCCTTGCAGGCGACAAATCCTGATTGGCTCTACGTACCAACGCCCGACGACGTCGTCGAAAAAATGCTGGATCTGGCGAAGGTCACCAAGGACGACATCGTGATCGATCTTGGTTCTGGCGACGGCCGCATTCCCATTGCTGCAGCGAAGAAATTTGGTTGCCGCGCACGCGGGGTCGATATCAATCCGGTTCGCGTTGAAGAGGCAAACGCCAATCTGAAAGGCTCAGGCGTTGAGAACCTTGTCACCTTCGTGGAAGGCGACGTGTTTGTAGTTCCCATCGCTGACGCTACCGTCGTCACGCTTTATCTGTTTCCGCATGTCATGCTGAAGCTGCGCGACCGTTTGAAGGCCGAGTTGAAGCCCGGCACCCGCATTGTCGCCCATGAGTTCATGATGGGCGATTGGGAGCCAAAGGTGACTGAGCGCGTGCGCAACGCACGTGTCCATCTGTGGGTCCTCTGATCGGCGCTATGATGTATTGGCCGGGCATTTCGCCCGGCCTTTTCATGAGCGGATTTTGAAAGTTGTTTTCTAGGCTGCCTTGCGCGGACCGGCGGTCTTTGCCCATAGGGCCGCTGCTTCCGCGCCAATGTCAGTTGTCAAAAACTGTACCTCAAGACTGAATTCAGAGACCATATAAGCAAGGTGAGCGGCGACCGCGTAGGAGCCGTACTTCTCCATCACCATCTGCGTCGCCTTTGCGCCGCGCGCATCAAACCGCGGGTCGCAATGCCCATGAATCTGCAGCTCGGGCTCGAACTCGTTGCCGCGATGCGCCCATGCTTGCGCCGTGGTTGCGCGCGGCATCCATTTCTCTAGTTGCACTGCAAAGCCGGGCAGGGCAGCTTTCAGCGCGTCTGTGGCGCTTGGCGCCTGCGCTATCGTGTCGGGTTTTGCCATGGCGCGCTCCCGCGATCTGATCTGCAGAGTCCATCAGATAGCTGATTCGAGCGTGCGCGCGAAAGAGTCCGGCGATCAATCAATCGCCGCGATGCCTTCAACCTCGACCGAGGCGTTGCCCGGCAATCCGCTGACGCCGATTGCTGTGCGCGCATGGCGTCCCGCTTCGCCAAACACATCGACGAAGAGTTGCGTTGCGCCATTGATGACAAGTGGCGACCATGCGAAGCCGGACACGCAATTGACGTATCCAGTCAGGCGCGCAATGGCGCGCACGCGGTCAAGGTCGCCGTCGCAGGCGAGCTTCAGTGCGTAAAGCAGCCGGATGGCGCAAACACGCGCCGCTTGCGCCCCCGCTTCAATGCTGACGCCGCCATCGCCCACGGGCCCTTCGCAGGTCACCGCGCCATTCCACTCGCAAATCTGGCCCGACAGGAAAACCATGGAGCCTTCGCGCCGGAATGGCAGAAAATTGCCCCGTGGTATCGTGGGTTCAGGAAATTCGATCCCGAGTTCTTTCAACCTCGCTTCGATTCTGCCCATGTCGTCACCTTGATCCTGGTTGGGCGCATCGTTTCACGGGCGCCAGCCGCCACCCTGTTATTACCGCACTCTGCGTTGTATGCTCAAACTTATGCCTCAACGCGTGGATCATGCTTGAAAATTTTCTGATCTTCCTCCTCGTAGGGTTCCTCGCGCAACTCGTCGATGGCGCGCTGGGCATGGCCTATGGAGTGATCGCTACGACCACGCTGCTGACGTTCGGCGTGCCGCCCGCGCACGCGTCCGCAGCCACCCATGCGGCGGAGGTCTTCACGACAGCAGCTTCCGGCGGCTCGCACATCGTCCATCGCAACGTTGACTGGCGATTATTCTGGCGTCTCGCGCCAGCCGGCATGCTGGGCGGGGCCCTCGGCGTTTACGTACTGACCGGCCTGGATGCTCAAATCCTGCGGCCTCTCATCTTTACTTATCTCGGCGCAATGGGCGTCTACATCCTGTGGCGGCTGCGAAAAACCCCAGTGGAATCCCCGCCGCTTTCGCCGCGCGTCATCGCTCCGCTGGGTATCGTGGGCGGTTTTATGGACGCCACCGGCGGCGGTGGATGGGGACCGATTGTCACAACAACCCTGCTGGGCGCCGGGCAGAAACCACGCTCCAGCATCGGCACCGTCAACACTGTCGAATTTCTCGTCACCTGTACGATTTCGGTCAGCTTTGTCGTTGCGCTTCTGACTGGCCATTGGAACGATGCAGGCGAGTTGATGGTGCACGCGCCCGCCGTCGCGGGGCTTGTCGCCGGCGGCATTGTGGCCGCGCCGCTGGCGGGCTACGTGGTCAAAGTTTTCCCGCCGCGTGTGCTTGGCGCCATTGTCGGCGTTCTCATCGTCAGCCTCTCGCTGTGGCAGTTGGTGTCCTGGCTGCGCAGTTGACCGGCCATGCCACGCATGAAAAAGCGAGCGCCCGACCGCCAGAAGTCGGCGGCCTGTCGCTTGGTGACGTATTTCCACATCGAAGCGGGGCCCGTGACCACGAGGGGGAAATCCAGCGACAAGGCTGAAAGTCGGATGGTGCTGCGAGAGAGGATTGAACTCTCGACCTCTCCATTACCAATGGAGTGCTCTACCACTGAGCTACCGCAGCGTCGTCAGGCGCGTGAAGGATTGCGCCGCGGACGGGGGGCTTGTGCCACAGGGGCGTTGCATGCGCAAGCGTTGCCCGCGTTAAACGGTTTGCTGCGGTAGCGTTACCTTGCATGAATGGGTCGCTGCGGTTGCGCGGGGGCCGCCTTCTGCCTAAAAGGCGCTGGCGCGCGGCGCGGGGATCTTCTCTCGCGGAGGATTCGCCGGGGAAATTCCGGGGAGTTTCACCTTGGCTGGACAGAACGATACAGACCTAACTGGCGCTCGGTCGCCCCGGCAGGAGCGGTCGGCGCCCGCTGGCCCCGCTGCAGATGCGCGGGCGGAGCGGCTGGCTGCCGCGCTTCGGGAAAATTTGAAGCGTCGCAAGACGCAGGCCCGCGGCCGTCAGTCGGACGCTTCAGGGCAGTCAGAGGCCGTACACGGCGACGTCGTGTCTGGGCCTGTTGATAAGAGCAGCACTTAAGGCGCATCGCCGCCTGAGAGGACATGGCATGGATCGCATCCGCATCACTGGCGGCCAGACGCTGAAGGGCGCCATCCCGATTTCGGGGGCCAAGAACGCCGCGCTGCCGCTCATGATAGCCTCGCTCATGACGTCCGAGGGCCTGACGCTGGAGAATGTGCCGCGCCTGGCCGACGTGCGGATGCTCATCCGCATTCTCGAGAACCACGGCGTTGACCACGCCATCGACGGCAAACGGCCCGGCGACTCGCCGAACGCTGGCCAGACCATCCATTTCAGCGCCAAGAATATCGTCGACACGCTGGCGCCCTATGATCTGGTGTCGCGCATGCGCGCCAGCTTCTGGGTGCTGGCGCCGCTCATCGCGCGCATGGGCGAGGCGCGCGTGTCGCTGCCGGGCGGTTGCGCCATCGGCACGCGCCCGGTGGACCTGCTGCTCATGGCGCTTGAGAAGCTAGGCGCCAACATCGAGATCGAGGCGGGTTATGTTGTCGCGACCGCGCCCAAAGGCCTGCGCGGCGCGCAAATCCATTTCGACAAGGTGACCGTGGGCGGCACGCACACCGCGCTGATGGCGGCGGCCATCGCCCATGGCGACACTGTGATCCACAACGCCGCCTGCGAGCCCGAGGTGGTGGATCTGGCCGCCTGCCTCACGGCGATGGGCGCGAAAATCGCTGGCGCGGGCACATCGACCATCGAAGTGCAGGGGGTCACCTCGCTGCACGGCGCGCGCCATTCGGTTCTGCCGGATCGCATCGAGGCCGGCACATACGCCATGGCGGTAGCCATGACCGGCGGCGACGTAATGCTCGAAGGCGCCCGGCCCGACCTGCTGCAGGCGGCGCTCGACTCTCTCGCGCTGACGGGGACGGTCGTCACCGCCACCAGCGAGGGCCTGCGCGTTTATCGCAACGGCGGCGGCATCGCGCCCGTGAATGTTTCGACGGCGCCATTCCCGGGCTTCCCGACGGACCTGCAAGCGCAATTCATGGGCCTGATGACCCGCTCGGGGGGCACATCGCGCATCACCGAGACCATCTTTGAGAACCGCTTCATGCACGTGCAGGAGCTGGCGCGACTTGGCGCGCGCATCAGGCTCGATGGCGACACCGCCATCGTCGAGGGCGTGACGCGCCTCAAGGGCGCCCCGGTCATGGCGACGGACCTTCGCGCTTCGGTCTCCCTCGTCATCGCAGGGCTGGCGGCGGAGGGGGACACGACCGTCCACCGCGTCTACCATCTCGACCGTGGTTTCGAGCGGCTCGAGCAAAAGCTCGTGGCTTGCGGGGCGCAGATCGAACGCATCTCCGATCCAGGTTAACGCAAAAGCAAGGCCGCACGCCTCGTATTTTCGCAGGCGCGATCCTAAGTTCAGGCTGCGCGCCGTCCGGGGGCGGGGCGCGCTTTGTTCAACATTGTCACGCCGTCATGCGGCGGATAAGCGTTTACGGGATCGCCCATGCAAACCAGCGCAAACACTCCCGCCACTCCCTGTCCTGACTGCGAAGTCCTGCGCCTTGTGGCGCTCGATCGCGAGGATCTCGAAGTCGTCTCCTGCCACATGCAGGACGCGGTCATCCGCGTCGGCGACATGGCGTTCCTGCCCACGGCCCATCGCTTCGCCTTTGTGGCGGCGCGCTTTGACTGGTGCGAAAGCGCCAAAAGCGGCAAGGTCGAGCGGGCGCGCACTGGCGTCCATTTCGACTGCGTCCGCCGTGTCAAGCGCACAGGCTTCGATCCCGCGCAGCCAGACACTGTGCTCAACGTGCTCAGCATCGCATTCGAGGAGGGGGACGCCCCGGCCGGCAATGTGGTCATCACCTTTTCCGGCGGCGCGGCCCTGCGACTGGACGTCGAATGTCTGGACGCGCAGATGCGCGATATGGGAGAGCGTTGGGAGGCGCGTGGCGCGCCGGTCCACGCCATCGACGACGCCGCGTCCGGCTGACGCGGTCTACACTCGGAGTGTTTTTGAATGCCCCTGCGACTTGATACGCGTGACGCTGATTTCGCCAAGGCCTTTCAGGCCCTGCTGGCGATGAAGCGCGAAGTCTCGCAGGATGTCGACGACGCCGTGCGCAACATCATCGCCGATGTGGTGGCGCGCGGCGATGCCGCCCTCATCGATCTGTCGAAGAAGTTTGATCGTTTCGATCTGGCGGCGCTGGGCATCCGCGTCACCGACGCTGAAATCGATGCGGCGCTTGGCCAGTGCGACCCCATCGCCCTCGACGCTTTGAAGCTGGCGCACAAGCGCATTGTCGCTTTCCACGAGAGGCAACGCCCGCAGGACCAGCGCTTCACCGATGCGCTGGGCGTTGATCTTGGCTGGCGCTGGAGCGCGATTGAATCGGTTGGGCTTTACGTGCCCGGCGGCACGGCCAGCTACCCGTCCTCAGTGTTGATGAACTGCGTGCCCGCGAAGGTCGCAGGCGTGCCGCGCATCGCCATGGTCGCGCCTGCGCCAGAGGGGCGCATCAATCCGCTCGTGCTCGCAGCCGCGCGCATTGCGGGCGTCGATGAAATCTATCGCGTGGGCGGCGCGCAGGCCGTCGCGGCTCTTGCCTATGGCACGCAGACCATCGCGCCCGTCGCAAAAATTGTCGGCCCCGGCAACGCCTATGTGGCCGCCGCAAAGCGCCGCGTGTTCGGCACGGTTGGCATCGACATGATTGCTGGCCCTTCCGAAGTGCTCGTGATCGCCGACGCCGCGGCGAACCCGGACTGGATCGCCGCCGATCTTCTCGCGCAGGCCGAGCATGATACGGCGGCGCAGGCCATCCTCATCACCGATGACGCGCCGCTTGCGGACGCTGTGGCGCAGGCGGTGGAGCGACAGCTTCTCACCCTGCCGCGCAAGGATATCGCAGGCGCCAGCTGGCGCGACTTTGGCTGTATCATCCTGGTGGAGCAGCTCAGCGCCTGCATCCCGCTCGTTGACCGTCTCGCGCCGGAGCATCTCGAAGTGATGTGCGAAGACGCCGAAGATCTGTCCGCGCGCGTGCGCAACGCAGGCGCTATCTTTATCGGCGGACACACGCCGGAAGCGATTGGCGATTACGTCGGCGGCTCGAACCACGTTCTGCCCACTGCGCGCTCGGCGCGTTTTTCGTCCGGTTTGGGCGTGCTCGATTTCATGAAGCGCACGTCCATCCTCAAGTGCTCGCCGGACTCGCTGCGCGAGATCGGGCCTGCTGCGATTGCGCTGGGGGAAGCCGAGGGCCTCAGCGCTCATGCGCGTTCCGTCGCCATTCGCATGAATCTGCGCTGATGCAATGAGCGACGCCGCCAGCTTCCGACGGCGCCTCGTCTCGGTCCTTCTCGATGAAACGTCCATTGGCCGGGGCAATCTGGATCAGGAGCACGAGCGGCTCGTCGCGATCTACGATCTTGTTGAGATCAATTCATTCGCGCTGCCGGGTCACGACGGCGGGCCCTATGCGCTGCACGTCTCGCTTCACGACAAGAAATTGTGCTTTGACGTGCGGGCGCAAGATGGCGAGCCGATCATCCGGCACATCATGTCGCTGACGCCCTTCCGCAGGCTGCTGAAGGATTATTTCCTTGTCTGCGAGAGTTATTACGCAGCCATCCGCACCGCGACGCCCGCGCAGATCGAGGCCATCGACATGGGGCGGCGCGGACTGCACAATGAAGGCGCGACGCTTCTGTCCGAGCGCCTTGATGGCAAGATCGAGTGCGATTTCGACACCTCGCGGCGCTTGTTCACCCTCATCACCGCTCTGCACTGGAAAGGCTGAAAGCCATGAACCGGGGCGGGGGAGGGGTTTCATGACGGCCCCGACGCGCCGGCCGCAATCACTGTTGTTCGCCTGCACGACAAACACTGTGCGCTCCCCCATGGCGGAGGGACTTGCGAAGCATCTCTTCGGGCGTGAGATCTTCATTGCGTCCGCTGGCGTGCGGCCTATCGAGCCCGATCACTTCGCCATCGCAGTCATGGACGAGATCGGCATCGACATCTCAAAGCACAAGCCGCACACGTTTGCGGAGCTTGAAGACGACAGCTTCGACGTCATCATCACGCTGTCGCCCGAGGCCCACCACACCGCGCTGGAATACACGCGCACATCAGCGGTTGAAGTGATCTACTGGCCCACCATCGACGCCACCGCAGTGCAAGGCTCGCGCGAGCAGATGATGGACGCCTACCGCGGCGTGCGTGACACCCTGCAGAAGCGCATCAAGGAATACCTGGATTGGCGCCCGATGATGTCGGTGAGCGGCGGGGAGTAAAGTTTCTAATCTTCGAAAAGTGACATTAGTTCATTAGCGAAATAAAATTTCTGCCGACCGGAATATGGTGACTTCTTTACAATGCCAAGATCCTCTAGTTTTTGAACATTATTTTTTGCAGCAGTGTAGCTAGTTCCAGTTAACTCCCTAACACTACTGACTGTAACATAAAGTTTTTCGAATAGCTTATCAATTATGGTAAGTAGTAGGGCTGAGGATCGAGCTTGCTGGCATTTCGCTCTATAGCTCTCTTGGAGTTCCATCACCTTATGAATTGTGACGATTGTCTTTTCGCACGAGATCGTAAGGCCCTTCAGAAAGAAGAGAACCCAATCTTCCCATTTGCTCTGTCTCGACACGTTCAACATCAAGTCCACGTATTCGTCTCGATGGTCTTCGAAATATTGGCTCATGTACAGGAGCGGTTGATCCATTAAATTACGAGAGCGTAGTATTAACGGTATCAATATGCGGCCAACTCTGCCGTTTCCGTCTGGGAAGGGATGGATCGTTTCAAATTGGTAGTGGAAGAGGGCTACAAACACCAACGGGGGTAACCCTGCCATATCTTCTAGGTTAATAAATGTCTCCAAGTCAGCCATGCAATCCAAATGCATAGGTGGCGGAGGAGGGTTAAAACGTGATTTTGCTACGTCTTTGGACTTACCAATAAAATTCTGTTCTTTGCGATATTCTCCGGGTTCAAAGTAGCCCGTTCGGCTCTTTGGTAGCCGCTTGAGTAATGTCTTATGTATTTCCTGTATTAGGCGATTCGAGACAGGAATGTCAGACAATAGTTCGATGCCACGTTGTAGTGCTCGTACATAGTTATAGACTTCTAGGGTGTCGGTGGTTTGACGGGCTTCGTCAACTCCTGACTCTAGAATCAACAATTCCGGAAGGGACGTGTAAGTGCCTTCGATATTAGACGAGGCAATAGCTTCCCGTCGCTGCAACGGTCTGATCAATAGGTAGGGGTTAGGGAGGTAGCGTCCAATTCCGCGAAGTTCCCCAAATTTCTGGTCAGCTTCGGAAAGGGCCTGCTGAACAATGGAAAAGTCGAAGCTTGGGGGTAGTGAGGCAGGTATAAAAGCTTTCTGTCCAAGAATCGTGGCTACAAGCCGACCGGACGGGGTTGAGAAGCTAGCGGGGTCCATCTCAATTTACCTGGGTGTGATACAGCGCACGTAATCACACTTTATGGCTCGAAAAGTGTGACTCAACCATTTAAATGACGACTGCTAGCCATTTTTTTGTCTTCACATCCCCTCGGGCCGACCCGCCACGGTCACCAGCAGCGTCTTGCCGTCAAACAAACGCCTCGTCACGCGGCGCACGTCTTCCATCGTCACGGCGGCGATCATGTCGTTGCGCTTGTCGAGATACTCGACCGGCAAACCATCCGTCTGCATGCTGACGAGATTGCCCGCAATCTTCGTCGATGTGTCGAAGCGCAGCACGTAGGAGCCGATGAGATACTTCTTGGCCTTGTCGAGTTCATCGACCGTCGGCCCGTCGGCCACCAGCTTGGCGATCTCTTCTTCGATGACCGAGAGCGATTCCGCGGCGCGCTCGTTCTTGGTTGATGTGCCGCCCGAGAACAGCGCTGCGTGATCGTAGGCGCCAAGCTGCGAATGCACGGAATACGCAAGACCGCGTTTCTCGCGCACTTCCTTGAACAGGCGCGCTGAAAAAACGCCGCCGCCCAGAATGTGGTTGACCACCACGGCGATCATGAAATCCGCATCATCGCGCGCAATGCCCGGCAGGCCAAAGCGGATTGTTGACTGCGGCACATCCACATCAAGCACGCGCTTCTTGCCAGCCAGCGGCACAACGTCGGCCACGGGCGTCAGTTTGGCCTGCGCAGGCAGCGCGGCGAATGTCTTGTCCACCAGCGCAGCAAGGCGGGTCGCGTCAATGGCGCCCACCGCGCCGATCTTGAGGTTGCCGCGGGCCAGCGTCGCGCCGTGCATGGCGGCAATGTCCGCCCGCGTGATCGTGGGCACGGATTCAAGCGTGCCCTGCGAGGGGCGCCCATAGGGATGGTTGGGGAATGCGTCTTCGCGGAAAGCGCGGGCGGCGACCCGGTTCGGGTCTTTCACTTCATGCTTGAGCCCGGCGACGATTTGCGCGCGCACGCGCTCCATGGCGTCTTCATCAAGACGGGGCTCGCAAACCGCAAGACGCAGCAATTCAAAGGCGGGGTCGATGTTGCGCGACAGGGTTTTCAGCTGGCCATGAAAATTGTCATGCTCTGCCGAAAACGCGATCTCGACCGCAAGGTCATCCATGGCGCGATGGAAAGCATCAGCATCATAATCGCCTGCGCCTTCATCCAGCAGGCTTGCAAGCATGCCCGACACGCCCGGCTTGTCGGCCGGGTCTTGCGCCGCGCCAGCCTTGAAGGCGAAGTCAAACGCGACGAGCGGCACGGCGTAATCTTCGACCAGCCACACTTCTATGCCGCGAGGCGTAACCACCTTCTGCACGGTCGCGGCGCGCGAGAGCGCAACTTTTTCAATTACGGCTGTCATCTGGAAATCCCGGTCTCGCAAAAGCGAACTGAATAGGCGCAATCAGGGGCGACTGAGGCCGCCCCCTTCGCTCAGGCGTCAAGCGGCTTGCGCGCCTTCTTTCGGCGCGAGCAGGAAACCTGTCACCGCACGGCGTCGGTCGAGCCATTTTTTTGCCGCCGCCTGCACGTCCTGCGCGGTCACCGCGTCGATGCGCGCAGGCCATTGTTGCACGGCCTCCACAGACTCGCCGGTTGTCAGCGCCGCGCCGTACCAGCGGGCCAGCGAGGTTTGGCTGTCCTGCGCATAAACGGCGTCGGCGATGAGGCGCGTCTTGGCGCGCGCCAGATCCTGCGCGTCCGCAGGCTCGCTCGCCATCTGTGCGATCACCTTGCCGACAGCCTCATCAAGCGTCTCAAGCGAAACGTCCGGCGCGGGCAGCGACCACACGTAGAAGCGCGTGTCGTCAAGCGCGGTGCCAAGGTAGTAGGCGCCGGTTGAAACGGCGACCTTCTGGTTGACGATCAGATCGCGATAGAGCCTGCTTGTAGGCCCGCTGCCCAGCAGATGGCACAAAACCTCGAGCGCTTCCGCATTGCCCGGCTGTGCGGAGGAGTAAGACGGAACGAGGTAAATCCGCTGCTGGCTCGGCTGCTCCACCTTCTCATCCGCGAGCGAGACGAGGCGATGGGCGCGGGGCTCAGGCTCGCGCGGACGAAAACGCTTGGGCGCTTCGCCACGGGCGGCAATCTTGCCGTAGGTGTCTTCCGCCAGAGTGCGAACTTCCGCCTCCGTCACATCGCCTGCGACGATGAGGATGGCGTTCTCGGGCGTGTAAAAGCGCTCGTAATAGGCGAGCGCATCCTTGCGATCGAGAGTTTCGATCTCGTGCTGCCAGCCGATGATCGGCTTGCCATAGGGATGGTGCGTGAACAGCGCCGCGTGGACAGCTTCGCTGAGTTGCGACGCCGGATCAGTATCCGTGCGCATGCGGCGTTCTTCGAGCACCACGTCGCGCTCGGGCGCAACGATCTCGTCCGTCAGAACGAGGTTCGACATGCGGTCGGCCTCATAGGACATCATCACGCGCAGATGCTCTTTGGGCACGCGCTGATAATACGCCGTGTAGTCGTTCGACGTGAATGCGTTTTCCTGGCCGCCCAGTTCGGCAACCACTTCGGAAAACTCGCCAAGCTTGTGGTTCTTCGTGCCTTTGAACATCAGGTGTTCAAGAAAGTGCGCAATGCCCGACTTGCCCTGCGGATCATCGGCCGATCCATTCCGGTACCACACCATGTGCGTCACAACCGGCGCGCGATGGTCGGGAATGACGACCACATCCATGCCGTTGCCGAGGCTAAAGTTTTTCACCGCGCCGCCGCCAATGGTTTCGCCGCCCGGCTGCGGCGTCAGGCCTGCCGGTGCGATCGTCGCAGGGCTCATGGCAGGGCTCATGGCAGGGCTCACGGAAGGGCTGGCGGGAGCGTTCATGTGCGCGCTTTCTCCGGTTCTATCGTCTTGCCGCCGACGCAAAATAGCGAGGCGACGCGAAAAGAGGGCGCGAACGCCCTCTCGTTAGTCTCAATATAGGAGGCTTTCGCCCGCGCGCCATGCGACCAGTTTTCAGAAGTCCGGGTTTTCACCACGCGCGATGGCGCGACTACGGCGGTTCTCTTCAAGCTGCTGGGCGCGCGCGTCGCCAATATCGACCTTGCGCTCGACCTCAAACGTGTACCGCTGCGCGGTGGTCTGGGTGCGGAATCCCGGCGGCGGGTCGGTGAGAGTGCGCCGTGTCGGCTCCTGACCGACTGCGACTTTCTGCTCGCTCTCTTTGCGGTTCGACATGGTCGACCAGAATTGCTGCGTGTTGCAGAGCCGCTCAAGCGGATCATCGCGGCATTCGCGTGGATCGCGTGCTCCTGCAACCGGGGCCCCCGCAACGCCGTTGGGGGCGCGACGTCCGCCAAATTCGTCCTCGCGGTCGCGGGGCGCGCGATCACGGGCCTGCGCGCGGCGGTTGCGCTGCTGGTCGAAATCTTGCGGCCAGTTGGCGTTGCGGGCCGCAACGCCAGATCCCGGCGGGGGCAACTGCTGCGTGTTGGGCGGAAGCACCAGTGGCGCGCGTTCGCGATATTCAATGGTGGGCTTGGCGCTTTCGCCGCCCAGACCAATGCCAGCGGTCACCAACTGGAAAACGGAGACGAAGACGTTCTCCTGCCCGTCGTCGAGCGCCCTGGCGGGCGTGCTGACGGTAAGACCCAGAATGAGAGCGCCGCCCACTGCCGCAATCAAGGCCCGGCTTGAACCTGACTGACGGAATGTCACGTGACGAAAGGTCATGGCCAAATTCCCCTTAACGAAAACTCGAATCACCCTGCCGCCCCATCTGGGCGATTCGGTGGCGAGCCATCCGGCGTTGCGACCGGAACCTTCCGATCCCCTTCAGGGGAACCTTCGAAGAGGCTTTGATACAGGAGAAGGGCGACGCCGGCAACGATGGCGACGTCAGCGATGTTGAAGATGTACCAGGACAATCGTCCCCAGCGCTCTGTATCGACGTACAGATGGAAGAAGTCGGCAACCGCGCCGTAAGCGTAACGGTCCCAGGCGTTGCCCAGCGCGCCGCCGACAATGCATCCCAGCGCCAGCCCCGTCAGCCTGTCAGGCGCCCGCCACAGCCAGATGCTCAGCCCAAGCGTGATCGTGAGCGTCACGGCAAGCAGGGTCATCCGGCCCGTCTGCGTCTCCGCGGCGAAGAGCGAATACGAAATGCCGGGGTTCCACGCCATGACGAGGTCAAGGAACGGCGTCACATGCACCGGCTGCCTCTGGGCGATGTCGTAGACAAACAGCATCCAGTGCTTGTGGACCTGGTCCGCCAGCAAAAGGACGCCCGCTACACTCAGGCCGAGGGCGCGCGGACTGAGGCTGCCCAAGCTCACGTGGTAAGCTTCAGTTCGCGCAGCGCCTTCGCGTCGCGCGCGGTCACGTCCGGGTATTCGGGGTCTGCCGTGGCGGGGTCAAAATAGCGCCAGGACCGCGCGCATTTCACGCCCTGCGCCCGCGCCACGATGACCGCCACGCCAGGAACCTCCGGCAGCGTGAAGGCGCCGTCCGGAATATCGCCAACGGGTTCGCGGATGATATCCGAAGTGATGCAGACCTCCGCGAAATCCACACCCTCCAGCGCAACCCGAAGGTTCGCGTCGGAGATGTGAACGATCGGCGTCGCCTCCAGCGACGATCCGATCTTCTTCTCGGCGCGAGCGATTTCCAGCGCCCCGGTCACCACCGAACGGATGCGGCGGATGACCCGCCAGCGCGCTGCAAGGTCGTCATCGCGCCATTGGGCAGGCGTGTCGGCAAACGTCGCCAGATGCACGGAATCGGCGTCGGAGGGATAGCGCGCGAGCCACGCCTCTTCGCAGGTGAACGGCAGGATGGGCGCAAACCATGTCACGACACGGCGGAAAATTTCGTCGATCACCGTCAACGCGGCGCGGCGCGTCTGGCTGGATGGCGGATCGCAATACAGCGAGTCCTTGCGCACATCGAAGTAAAACGCCGACAGATCGCTCGTCATGAACGACGACATGGCCGCAATCACGCGCTTGTAATCGAACGCCGCATAAGCGTCGCGCACCTGCACATCGAGTTCCGACAGACGGTGCAGCATCAGGCGTTCAAGTTCGGGCATATCGGCGAAGGCGACGCGCTCGCTCTCGTTGAAGTGCGCCAGCGAGCCCAGCATCCACCGCACGGTGTTGCGCAACTTGCGATACGTCTCGACAAATGTTTTCAGAATTTCCGGCCCGATGCGCAGATCGTCCGAATAGTCAGAGGCAGCGACCCAAAGGCGCAGGATGTCTGCGCCTGAATCCTTGATGACGGTCTGCGGCGCAACGACATTGCCCAGCGACTTCGACATCTTCTGGCCCTTCTCGTCCAGAACGAAGCCGTGCGTCAGAACAACATCATAAGGCGCACGCCCACGCGTGCCGCAGCTTTCCAGCAAGGAGGAATGGAACCAGCCGCGATGCTGGTCCGATCCTTCCAGATACATCACTTCGTCAGCGCCGCCATCGCGCAGACGGTTGATGCCTGCAAGACCGGGAAAGTTCTTGGCGTCTTCCAGCGTGAACGCGTGGGTTGAGCCAGAATCGAACCATACGTCGAGCACGTCGTCGATCTTCTCGTAGTCGCTCGCGTCATAGTCGGGCCC
The DNA here is from genome assembly GCA_031428455.1 of Hyphomicrobiales bacterium. Classification (GTDB taxonomy): domain Bacteria; phylum Pseudomonadota; class Alphaproteobacteria; order Rhizobiales; family Beijerinckiaceae; genus Terripilifer. The sequence goes on from JANPPJ010000098.1 coordinate 37,672, forward strand.
GAGAAAACGCTGCGCCGCGCCGGCAGCAAACCACGCGTCCGCGCCTTCCGCCTCAAAAGCCGCCGCGATGCGCGCATTGACGTTGTCATCAACGAGAATGTCGTGGGTGCCCTTCTTCACAAACACTGCGATGGGCACGCCCCACGCGCGCTGGCGCGACACGACCCAGTCGGGCCGGTTGGCGATCATGCCGGTGATGCGGTTTTCACCTGACGCTGGCACCCAGCGTGTTTCGTCGATCCCCTTCAACGCAAGATCGCGCAGCGTGGCCGCGTTTGCTCCGGCGCCGTCGAGTCCCTTATCCATCGCAATGAACCCGGCAGCTTCCGGCTTGCCGGAAGCGTTCGCGATGGCCTTGTCCATCGCGATGAACCACTGCGGCGTATTGCGGAAGATGACCGGCTTCTTCGAGCGCCACGAGTGCGGATACTGATGCTTGAGGCGCCCGCGCGCCAGGATGTTTCCTGCCGTCAGAAGTTCAGCGATCACCGCTTCGTTGGCGTCGCCCTTCTTGCCCTTATCGTCGATGACGCGCTTGCCTTCAAAGCCAAAGGCTTCGTTCGTGTAGAAGCCATCAGCGTCGACAGTGTAGGGGATGCGCGTTTCAATTTCACGCGCGATCAGGGCGCGCTGGTTCGACATCCAGATGTCAAAGTCTTCGCGGCCATGGCTTGGCGCGGTGTGCACAAAGCCCGTGCCCGTATCGTCGGTGACATGGTCGCCGTCGAGCATCGGCACATCAAATTCGTAACCCGCCACACGATGCGCGAGCGGATGCGAACACGCCAGAATATCGCGCGGATCGATGCCGCGCACGCGCTCGAAATTCTCGACGCGCGCCTGCTTGAAGACGTCCGAAGCAAGCCGGTCAGCCACAATATAAAGCGCGCCAATCTTGGCCCAATTGTCCGCAGGCGCCTGCGTGATGCGATAAAGCCCATACTCGATCCTGGTTGAGAACGAGATGGCGCGGTTGGCGGGCAGCGTCCAAGGAGTCGTGGTCCAGATGACAACCGATGCGCCGTTGAGGTCCGCAAGGAACTCGTCCACGCCCTCAATGTCGAGCATGCTCTCGCCGCTCGACTCCATCGCCGCGCGCGTTGCGTCTTCCCTGCTGCGCGAAATCGTCTCTACGGGAAACGCCACCCACACGGTGTCGCTGACGTGATCCTCGTATTCAACTTCCGCTTCCGCCAGAGCGGTTTTTTCAACGACGCTCCACATCACCGGCTTTGAGCCGCGATAGAGCAGGCCATTGGCCGCAAACTTCATGATCTCGCGGGCGATCTGCGCTTCGGCCGGAAACGCCATCGTGAAATAAGGGTTCGCCCAGTCGCCGGTCACGCCAAGCCGAATGAATTCGTCGCGCTGCACGTTGAGCCAGTGCGCAGCATAGGCGCGACACTCCTGCCGGAACGCGATCATCGCCGCAGCGTCCGACAGATCGGGCTTCTGCTTGCCCTTGGAGCGATAATTGTCTTCCTCGATCTTCCATTCGATGGGCAGACCGTGGCAGTCCCAGCCGGGGACGTAGTTGGAGTCGCGGCCCAGCATCTGCTGGCTGCGCGTCACGATGTCCTTCAGGATCTTGTTCAGCGCGTGGCCGATGTGGATGTTGCCGTTGGCGTAGGGAGGGCCATCGTGCAGCACGAACTTGGGCCGCCCGGCGCTCGTCTCGCGCAGCTTGCCGTAGAGGTCGATGGCCTTCCAGCGGGCGAGCAACTCCGGCTCCTTCTGCGGCAGGCCGGCGCGCATGGGGAAGTCCGTCTGCGGCAGATAAAGCGTCCTGGAATAATCAGGGCCTTTGGCGGGCGTATCGGTCATCGGGCGGGGCCAATCGTTTCGTGCGCCAGCGAGTGGCAGGCGGAGCATGTCAGGTGATTAAGGGATTTGCATGCGAAGCGCCAACGGGCAGGGCCGCAGCAGGCGAAAGTCTCCCGGCGCGCTCAGTGGCGGGCCGGGTTGGTAATTCGCTGTGTGTGCGCTGTGCAATAAAGCATGGGGCTGTTTAGCAGGAAGCGGCCAGAGCGGCGAGCCCCCTCAGCGCCCGGCCAATACCGCCCGCGCCTCCGCGCAGTCCGTCTCGATTTGCACCGTCAGCGCGTCCAGCCCGTCGAACTTTAGTTCCGGCCGGAGCCATTCGATGAAATCGACCTCGACATTCTTGCCGTACAGGTCGCCAGCGAAGTCGAACACGTAAACCTCAAGCAGCGGCGCGCCGTTGTCGACCGTGGGGCGGCGGCCCCAGCTTGCGACGCCGTTATGCGTCGCGCCGTCCACCTTCAGATGCACGGCATAGATGCCAAAGCGCAGGCCCGACGAGGCGTCGATCCGCAGATTGGCCGTGGGAAAGCCGATGGTGCGGCCAAGCTTCTGGCCGTGGATGATTGGACCCAGCACGAAGAAATCATGCCCCAGCAGCCGACGCGCCTGCGCAACGTCGCCTTGTTCCAGCGCCGAGCGCACGCCGCTGGAATGTACCGCATCAAGGCTGCCCTGATCGTCGGCGGTGATCTTCTCGACCACCTCGACCGCGAAACCATGCCGCAGCCCGGCGTCGACCAAAAATGCGGGCGAGCCGACCCGTCCACGCCCGAAATGAAAGTCGTACCCGATCACCACGCCCGCTACGCCGAGCCGCCCCAGCAGGATGTCGACGACGAAGCGCTCCGCCTCCAGGCGCGCCAGCTCCGCCCCGAAGGACAGAACGATCATGCCGTCCATGCCAAAGCGCGACAGGGTCAGCGCCTTGGCGTCTTCCGGCGTCAGGCGATGCACGACGTTCCGCCCGGCGAAAAAGTCGGCCGGATGCGGCTCGAATGTCAGCACGGCGCAGGGCTTGCCCAGCTTGTCGGCCAGGGCGCGGGCGCGCGCCAGCACGCCCTGATGACCGCGATGCACGCCATCAAAATTGCCAATCGCCACCACAGCGCCCTCCAGACCCCGGGGCGGGGCGGTGGGATCGCGCGCGATGATAAAGCCGTCTGCGGCGGAAATTGGCTGACCCATAAAGGAAAGACGCCCGTGCGGGAGTGCGCCAAGCCCGTGTCCTGCGCAGTCCAGAGACCGCGCAAACACCATGGACCGGCGGCATCGTCAAGCAGCCGACGAGCGATGCGAGGCAATCTTGACAGACTAAAACCTGTAAGGTCATTGCGACTCCAAGTCTGATGGAGTGTTCATTGCAGGCGGGGACGAAAAAGACCGAACGCCATCACTGGTGGCCCGAGGCCGTTTCGAATTTCTGGTGCGGCGAAGATGGCTGCGTAAGCTGGCTATGGCCATGTGGTAAAGTGGTGCGAACAAAGCCGGGAAATTTGGGGGTCATTACAAACGGTCACTACGTTAAGCTTGGGCGACATCGTGGAGAGGAAACCGCTTGGGATTTCAACTTCGAGCCGGTCTTTGGACGCGTGGACTCGGCCTTCCCTCACGTCATCAATTTTCTTAAAGAAGTATGCCGGGAAGCAATAACAGGTCGTCCACAAACATATGATTTCATCCCCGTTGATGTTGCCGAAGAAAGCATCACTTCTATTATCGACGGCATTATCTCATTAGCTGTTCGCATACCGATGCACCGAGAATCAGCAGCGTCAGTCGCTCGCCAGCTTCGCCCGCAACTGTCAGGTGCCGAAGCAGAGAGAATAATCACTGCAACTATAATTCACAGCTTCGAAAGTGCTCGTCGCGCAATTGGCACAAAGGGAAAGATTTGTTTGCTATTTTCACCTTACCGCGAGTTCATATACGGCGATGGTTTTTTCAGCAACATACGAGCACCAGTTCAATTATTTCATCGTGCGAGAATGTTGATTCCTTTGACCCCGGATATAGCGGTGCTGTTTGTGCAGCCTGAACGGTATATGGAAAAGCCACGAATTTGCGTTCGAGCGCTAAATTCAAACGAAACAGACGATCTAAACTTAGCAGTGCAGGTTTACTCGCGAAACATGATTTTTTTCCGATCGGAGTTGCCCACAAGGCATCCCGCTTTCCAAGAGCAACGGCACTTAGAGTTCGCGGATAGGGACAACAACATTGAAAAAATCATAGAAAGAGTGCCTGGCGTACTCAGGCCGTCTTGGCCGTTTTGATTGCTGCACCTGCCCGCGTCACCAAACCAGCGAGGAGATAGCGGCTTTCGGACGCACCCCTGCCTCGCGCACCATGGCGCGCATCGCGTCCACATCCAGCGGGCCCGGCGCGCCCGGTTGCGCCTGCGGATGCAATTCGTCGCGGTGGATGCCGGAGGTCACGAACAGTGCGTCGAGACCTCTGTCGCAGGCGCCTTTGACGTCCGTGCGGATGGCGTCGCCAATCGCGACAACGCGAGACATGTCAACGGGGCGGCCAAGGCGCGCAGCGGCCATCTCAAGCGCGCGGTCATAAATTGGGGCGAACGGCTTGCCGGCCTGCCGCACAAGTCCGCCCATCTGCTCATACCGTTCGGCCACAGCGCCCGCGCACCAGAGCATCTGGTCGCCCACATGCACCACAAGGTCCGGGTTGGCGCAGATGAACTCCATGCCGCGTGCGCGCATCTTCTCAAGTTCGGGGATGTAATGCTCAGGGGCATGATTATCGTCGAACAGGCCCGTGCAGAGCACATACTCGGCTTCATCCAGCCCGACGCTTGGCGGGCGATGGCCGATCTGCTGCTCCATGATGGAGAAGAACGTCAGATCACGCGGCGGACCGATGTGATAGACTGGCTTCATTCCATGGGCCGCCACGAAGTTCAGCGTCACGTCGCCGGACGTCACAACTTCGTCAAAGCAGTCGCGCGGCGCGCCAAGCAGGTCGAGTTGCTCGAGAATGGGCGGAAACGGACGCGGCGCGTTCGTCACCAGCACGACGACCCCGCCCTTGTCGCGAAACTTCCGCAGCGCTGCGCATGCTTGCGGAAAATGCTCGCGCCCGTTGTGGACGACGCCCCAGATGTCGGAGAGCACCACGTCATAGCTATCGGCAATTTCCGAGAAGCCGGACAAGACAGGCAGGTCGCCGCCCGCGTCGAGATGGGGGATGTTGGACATGTTTGTGGCGCTAAGGCTCCGGCGGCGTGGTGTCAAGAACTGGCTCGCGAACCTGCATATGGCGCGCATGCGCTGGCCGGGCTAGGTTACGTTCGCTTTAAGGGCCGAAACGGGCCCACGGCTGCAAGGCCGGCATGGGGAGGAATGGAAATGTTTGGTAAAAAAGTCCACAGCGCGGCATTCACGCTCGCAAGTCTGGCTTGCATCTATGGCGGCGTCGCTGCCGCGCAGGATGTGTCGTCCTTTTACAAGGGCAAGCAGATGACGATCATCGTCGGCTCGTCAGCAGGCGGCGGGTATGACACCTACGCGCGCCTCGTTGGCCGCCACATGGGCAAGCACATTCCTGGCAACCCCATCTTCATCGTCCAGAACATGCCGGGCGCGGGCGGCAACGTGTCGGCGAACTATCTCTACAATGTCGCGCCGAAGGACGGCACCGTCATCGGCGCCTATCAGTCAGGCGTCATTCTGGAGCCGCTGCTGGGCAAGACGCCGGTCAAACATGATCCTTCGAAGGCCATCTATCTCGGCAGCGCCAACGACGACGTCTACATCTGCATCGCGCGCGCTGATGCCGCGGCGAAATCGTTTCAGGATGTGATGAAAACCGAGCTTATTCTCGCCGCGAGCCAGTCCAGTTCGACCGCCGACTATCCGGAAGTGATCAACGCTGTGCTCAAATCGAAGTTCAAGCCGGTCACCGGCTATGCCGGGAGCCGCGAAATTTCACTCGCCATTGAACGCAGCGAAGCGCAGGGCGCCTGCGGCCTTGCCTGGCCATCCATCAACGCGACGCAGCCGGGCTGGTTTGATACGGGCCGCATGCGGGTCATTTTGCAGACGCACGCCAAGGGGCACCCGGAACTCAACGCCAAGGGCGTGCCGCTGGCTCACTCGTTCGCCAAGACCGACGAAGATCGCGCCATGCTGGATTTGTTCTTCAGCCAGTCGCGCTTTGGTCGCCCCTTCGTCATCTCCCCCGACGTTCCCAAGGATCGCGCGGACGCTTTGCGCAAGGCGTTCGCCGAGACGATGAAAGACCCGGAAGCGCGGGCGGAGGCCGCGAAGTTCCGTCTCGATATGGACCCGGTTTCGGCGCAGGATGTGCAGGAGGAAGTGCGCAAGGTTTATGCGTCGCCTCCCGCCATCATCGCGAAAGTGAAGGCGGCTCTGGGCAATTGATTTGGCCGCGCGCGGGTGAAGATATCCGCGCGCCTTTTTTGGAGACAGGCATGCAGTTCATCAATCCCCCCGGCGCGCCCAAACCGACGTCTTCCTATTCGCAGGGCGTTCTTGTGTCTGCCAGCGCGAGGCGTCTCATCATCTCGGGCCAGGTTGGCGTCACGCCCGAAGGCGTTGTGCTGCAAGGCATGCGCGCGCAGACCGAACAGCTCTTCGCCAACATGAAGGCGGTGCTGCACGCAGCGGGCATGGATGCTGGCGATGTGGTGAAGATCGTCACCTATTGCACGCGGCCGCAGGAAACCGCCGTGGTGCGTGAAGTCCGGTCGCAGTTTTTTGGCGCCCACACGCCCGCAAGCACGTTTTTGATCGTGCCCGCTCTTGCAAACCCCGACTTCCTGATCGAAATCGAGGCGGAAGCGATCAAGGAAGACTGAGACTCGCGGTTGTAACAAGCTGGAGAGACGACATGGCTGGGCAGCACGACGTTCATCTTGAAGTGAAGGGCATGACCTGTCAGGGCTGCGTGACTGCAGTTACACGTGTCGTGCAGCGCAAGGACCCTTCGGCGCAGGTAAAGATTGATCTTGCGGCAGGACGTCTCGATGCCGCCACCACAATGGCGCCCGATGATCTGGCCAAAGCGATTTCCGCCGCCGGCTACGAAGCGCGCGTGCTCTAGTTTTCGTGCGCGCCAATCGCGGCGATGCGCCCGTCCACGATATGCACGCGACGGTCCGCCTTTGCGGCAAGATCAAGATCGTGCGTCACGATGATGATGGCCTTGGCGTGATCCGCACGCGATGAATCCACGAGATTGCGCATGATGGACAACACCTGTCCGCTCGAAACGGTGTCGAGGTTGCCGGTCGGCTCGTCGGCGAGGATGACCAGCGGATCATTCGCCAGCGCGCGTGCGATGGCGACGCGCTGACGCTGTCCACCCGACATCTGGTCCGGCCGTTTGCGCGCATGATCGGCAAGACCCAGCGAAGCCAGGATATCAAGCGCGCGTGTCTGCATGGCTTTGTCGCTCAGCTTGCCCAGCGCACGCATGGGCAGCATCACGTTGTCCATCGCAGTGAACTCGGGCAGCAGAAAATGAAACTGAAAGACAAAGCCGAGCGATGAAAGACGCAGCGCAGCGCGGGCGTCTTCGCTCAGTCCGCTTGTGGACTTGCCATCGACGTAAACTTCGCCAGTGGTTGGCTTGTCGAGCAGCCCCAGCAAGTAAAGTAGCGACGACTTGCCAGAACCCGAAGGCCCGGTGACCGCGACGAACTCGCCGGGCTGCACGGCAAAATCTATTCCCGCGACAAGCGTCGTTGGTATGTCGCCGCCGATCACGCGAGTCACGGCGCGCGTCTCGATCAGCGGCCGCGCGAGAGGCGCGATTTGCGACGCGCTCATGACGCGCCCCTGATGATGTCAACCGGCTGCAGCGCAGCCGCCTTGCGCGCGGGGAAAAAGCCTGCAATCGCCGACGCGGCGAGCGCCACGGAGCCAGCGAGAAGATAATGCGCCGGCGAATAGAGGATAGGCAATCGCGTGGCGTCCATGAATGGCGATTTGAATTCAACCTGCCCCATTGCGAGCGACATGGCGTAGCCGAGCGCCCAACCCGCGAGCACGCCCATTACGCCAATCATCAACGCCTCGATCACGAAGATGCGTCGCACAGTGCGCGCTGGCATGCCGAGTGATTTCATGATGGCGATGTCGCGCGTCTTCTCGTGGGTGATGGTTGAGATGATGTTGTAGGTGCCAAACGAGGCGACCAGAAGGATCGCGCCCACCACAGCGAACATGATGAAGTTACGTATCTGGAATGCGGCCAGCAAATCCTCGTTCGCCTCCAGCCATGAAACGGACTTGTAGCGCGTCTCCGCTTCAATGCGCTGGGCGATCTCACGGGCGCCCAGCGCGTCATGGGTGCGCACGCGTATCTCGTTCACAAGGCCCGTCTGTCCCGCCAGAATCTGCGCGGTCTTGATGAGCGTGTGCGCCTGGTTTTCATCAAGTTGATTGACGCCTGTGCGCGAGAGCGCGACCACGGTCGCCGAGATTGTGCGGCCGTTGCCGCCCACCACTGAAACCGAATTACCCACGCGCGCGCCAATGCGTTTGGCAAGGCCCGAACCCAGAATGATCGCGTTGGACGATTTGTAGAGATCGTTCAGCGAGCCAGCCACAATCTGCGTCGCCAGCTTCGAGACATTGGGCTCGCGTCGCGGATCAATGCCGATGACGCTCGCGGCCGTATCACGGCCCGCAAAGCGCAGCACGGCCTTTGATTGCACCGAGGGCGCAACCGCGCCCGGCAGCCAGCTTTCGATGGACGCAATGATGGCGTAAGGATTTTTGATGCCGGGGCGAATGACCGGCGTTGTCAGCCCGCGAATTTCAACTGCGTCGAATACATCTTCCGCCGGTTGCGGCGGCGGCTCGCGGCGCTGATCGCTGACTGAAATATGGGGCAGGGCGTCGACGAGTTGCGAGACGAAGTCGCGTTGCGAGCCTTCCATCAACGCGGCCATCATCACGGAAAAGCCGACGCCTGTGGCCACGCCCAGCAGACCCACCATCGTCTGGCGCAAGCGAGCGCGGATGTGCGTGGTGGCGATGGAAAGGACGAGGCTCATGACCCAGCCTCGGTGCGAACGCGTTGCCCCTCGCGCATTTGCGTCGAGATGGGCGAGACGACTTGCTGCTTATCCTTCAGACCGCTGATGATTTCCACCATACGCGCGCCGCGCAATCCTGCTTCAATCTTGCTGCGCTTCAGGCGACCGTCCACCACTGTGAAGACATGGTCCTGCAGCATCGCTTCCGCTGGCAGAAGGAGCACGTCCTTCTTTTCCTGAGTGACGATGTTGGCTTCCACGCTCATGCCAATCAGCAGCGGGGTCTCGTCCGGCAATGACAGATAGACGCGAAACGTCTTCGTCTGCGGATCGCCCTTGGGCGTAATGTCTCCGACTTTCGCATCGAGAGTCCTGCCGCGAAAACCTTCCGAGCGCAGCAGCACGCGCTGGCCCGCCCGCACGCGCGGTATGTCTTCTTCGTTGACGTCCGCGACGATGCGAAGCGGGCGCGGCTGGCCGACCCAGAAGAGAACATCGTTCGTGCCAGTGCCTGCTATTTCGCCGATCTCGCCATCGCGGCGCAACACCACGCCATCCATCGGCGCGCGCAGAACAAGTTCGTCGATGCGCTCTTTGGCCAATTCGATGCGCGCTTCAAATTCGCGCAACTGCGTTTGTGTTTGCTCAAGCTGTGTTTGTGGTGAGATATTGCGTCCTACCAGCCCGCTGATCCGCTCGACGTCCGATTGCAGACGCTTGCGGCGCGCTTCAAGCTCGGAGAGCAGCGCCTGTTCCTGACTGTCGTCAAGGCGCACGAGCACATCGCCTGCTTTGACCGGCTTGCCTTCGCAATAGCAGACATCGACGATGCGCTTGCGCGTGAGCGCGATGACCTTGGCCCATCGCGCGGGCTCGACGATGCCCGTTGCATACACGACCTCCGCCGCGTCGCCCCTGCCGGCCTCGATCAGCTTTACCTCCTGGCTGAAGCCGCCCGCGCGCCAGAAGACAAAGGCGCCAGCGGCAGCGCCGACGAGCAGGAGGATCAGGACGATGCGTTTGAACATGGGGCTCATTCCGTGGACGTTCTGGCCGTGGACGTTCTGGATATCCCACGCCATGGTGCGAGGGGCATTGTGCTGGCGCAAGGGCGCCACAAGCGGGGCCGTGGGTATCCTTGTTTCAGCTTCCTGTTGTGCATGGTCGCGGTCTTTGTGAAGATGCGTAAAGGCGCCCGGCAGCGACGCATAGAGAAATGGTGGAACACATGTCCCAGGCGACCGCAACGACCGCGCACTTCGCCCCCAATGATCTTGAGGCATACTGGATGCCCTTCTCAGGCAATCGCGCGTTCAAGAAAGCGCCGCGCATGATCGTGGGCGCCAAGGATATGCATTATACCTCATCCGACGGGCGCGAGCTGATCGACGGATGCGCGGGCCTGTGGTGCGTCAATGCGGGCCACGCGCGCGCGCCCATCGTGGCCGCTATCCAGCAGCAGGCGGGCGATCTCGATTATTCGCCGCCTTTCCAGTACGGAAATCCGAAGGCGTTTCAAGTCGCGACCCGCGTTGCGGCGCTGGCGCCCGGCGATATGGACCATGTGTTCTTCGCCAATTCCGGCTCTGAGGCCGTGGACACTGCGCTCAAGATTGCGCTGGCTTTCCATAACGCCAGCGGCGCGGGCGCCCGGCAGCGGCTGATTGGCCGTGTGCGCGGCTATCACGGCGTCGGCTTTGGCGGCATCTCGGTGGGCGGCATGGTGGCCAACCGCAAGACGTTCGGCCCCGGCCTGCCGGGCGTCGATCATCTGCCCACCACCTACAACAAGGACCAGCACGCCTTCTCGCGCGGCGAGCCTGAGTGGGGGGCGCATCTGGCCGATGATCTGGAAAACATCGTCGCGCTGCATGACGCCTCGACCATTGCGGCCGTGATCGTGGAGCCGATGTCGGGCTCCGCCGGCGTGCTGCCCGCGCCCGTTGGCTATCTGCAGAAGCTTCGGCAGATTTGCGACAAGCACGGCATCCTGCTCATCTTCGACGAGGTGATCACCGGGTTCGGGCGACTGGGCTATGCGTTCGCAGCCGAGCGTTATGGCGTGATCCCGGACATGATCTGCTTCGCCAAGGGCGTCACGTCGGGCACCGTGCCCATGGGCGGGGTCATCGCGCGCAAGCATATCTACGACGCCTTCATGACGGGCCCCGATCACATGGTGGAGCTGTTCCACGGTTATACCTATTCGGCTCATCCGCTGGCCTGCGCCGCCGCGCTTGCAACGCTCAAGGTATATGAGGATGAAAAGCTGTTCGAAAACGCCCTGCGTCTTGAAGGCGCGTTCGGCGACGCGATCCATGGCCTGAAAGGCCTTCCCAACGTCATCGACATCCGCACCATCGGCATCGCCGCCGCCATCGATCTTGCCCCTTCGCCCGAGGGCGCAGGCAAGCGCGGATACGCGGCGATGGAGGAAGCCTTCCACCGTCAGGATATTCTGGTGCGCGTGTCCGGCGACACGATGGTCCTGTGCCCTCCGCTCATGGTCACGGGGGATCAGATTGGCGAAATCGCCGACAAGACGGCTCGCGTCATTCGGGCCGTCGCCTGAGAGCGACGATCTGTTGTGGCTATCAAAAATCGTCTCATGATCGATTAGACAAAAGCCCTCCTGTGACCCATCTTCAACTCGACAGAAGACGGATCGAAAGGACGGGATATGAGCAAGAAAGCTTCAAAGACGAGCGCGGTCTCAAGCCGCACGCGCATCGATCTGGGCGAAAATACCCGCCGGCAGATGAGCGATCTCCTCAACGCGCGGCTGGCTGACGCACTGGACCTGGCCGGCCAGTGCAAGCAGGCGCACTGGAACGTGAAGGGCCCGAACTTCAGCGCCTTGCACGAATTGTTCGACACCCTGCACGCCAACGTCAACCTGCACGTCGACACCATCGCCGAACGGGTTGTGGCGCTGGGCTGCACGGCGTTTGGCACGGCGGCCATCGTCGCGGAAAAGACGACGCTGCCCGCGTATCCCACGGATATCCGCTCCGGGCGCGACCACGCCGATCGCATGAGCATCGCCTTTGCCGCGTTCGCGAAGGTGACCCGCGCCGCCATCGAGACTGCGGAGGAGGCGGGCGACGCCGTCACGGCTGACCTGTTTACGGCGGTCGGGGCCCAGACCGACAAGGATCTGTGGATGCTCGACGCTCATCTGGAAGACTAGCGCAGCTATCGCATCACCGAAGGCGCCAGCGAAGTCATGCGCAACGTCGTTGCCCGGCACGTGCTGAAAGCCTATTAGAATTATTCCTGCGGCGCAGTTGAAAAAAGGCTGCGCCGCAAATTACTTGCCTTCATTCAGGCGGCGGATGGCGTCCAGCGTTGCGGCAGGCGTCGCGTAAAGTTTTTCGACCAGCGACTGCAATTCTTCGCCTGTCACGGGATCAATTTCGAGCTTCTCGCGATCCGCCTCTGCAAGCGCGTCCTTGTCCTTCAATATTTGCGCAAACGCAGTGCGCAGCAACGCCACTCGATCAGCCGGCACGCCCGGCGTCGTGAGCGTGGTCCACGCAAGCGTCGCGTCCGATGTGAGGAATTCCATGATCTGCCGCGCTTCATCCGTCTTGGCGAGATCGACGGCGAGCGGCACATCCTTGAGTTCAGGATCGCTCTGCGGCGCAAACTGAACAAGAAAACGTACCTTCTTCTCCGTGTACCAGTTCATCGCGCGCTGCTTGAGCGAGCCCAGCGCCCACCCGCAATAACCATCAACCTCGCCCTTCTCCAGCGCGAGCGTGATTTCGTTGCCGCCAGGATAGCCCGAGACAATCTTGAATTTCGTCCCCACCAGCTCATTGAGCGCGCGTGGAAAACTGAGCGTGCGCGACCCCGGCCCTGTCGCGCCGACGCTTGTCTCGCGCCCGATCACATCCTGAATGGTCTTGATGGGACTGGTGTGCCAGACCAGACACGTGATGTTGTCGCGCGACTTGCCGACAAGCCAGTTGAACTGACGTGGATCATATTTGGCGCGCGGATTGCCAAGCGCAGCTTCCCACACCGTGCCGCCGCCCAGAACGCCCAGCACAGTGCCATCTCGCGGCGCCGCATTGTACATGTGCGTGGCTGCAATGAGGCTGCCCGCGCCCGGCATGTTCTGCACGATCACGTTCGGCTTGCCCGGCAGAAAGCGCGGCAGATGGCGCGCGTAAAACCGCGCCATCTGATCGTAGGTGCCGCCAGGTGTGAACCCCACGACGATGTTGATCGTCTTGCCCTGATAAAAATCGCTTTGCGCCGCAGCGCCCGTGACGCTCGCCAACGAAAGAGACGCTGCCCACAAAATCTTTTTCATTGCACCTCTCCGTCAGAGCATCTCGGCCAGCAGGCGACCAAAGCCGGGGACCTTCTGCCTAAGTCCCAAATGGCGCTGAATATCCCAGCACTGCGATGGCACCGCATGAACAACCGGCACGCCGCAGTCTTGCTCAAGCGCGTCGATAATGTCGAGCGTGCGCCACCCCGGTCCAAGCATGTAAATAGCTTGCGCGCTGGGATGCTTGCTCATCTCCTCACGAATCCAAGCGTAGATAACGCGGCTCGAATAATCCTGAATCTTCTGGAACGGCGCATCAAATCCCACCATGTCCAGCACGTTGAAACCAGCGTCCTCAAAATAGCGGCCGTAAATCTTGTTGATCGCGCCCGGAAAATAACTGAAGCCAACGAACCGTTGAGCGCCGAGCACGCGCAAGGCGTCGACATGCGTGGTGCCGGACGTAAAGACCGGCTTGCCGTAGTTCTTGCGCCACTCGCGAATAAGCGCCGCCTCTCCCTCATAGCCCAGCACCATGAACGGTGGAGCGCCGGATGGATTGATGACATCAACGCCAATTTCGGCCAGCTTGGCGACCTTTCGTCCGTAGCGTTCAAGCGCAATCTTGAACTCGTCCTGCGTGCCGCGCTCAATCTCGGCGAACAGCGGAATAATGCCCACGCCATCCGGCAACATCTTGATCAGCTCTTCCATGCCGCCGGGACGATAAGTGGGGCGCACAAGGCCTGCCGTGCCGCGCCATGACCCGAATGGCATATTTTACTCCCAAAAATGCATGACAACGTGCGCAGGCGATGCACGCCGCGCGCGTCCCTTCATCTGACCATCTGGGATGATCAGAATCAAGCCAACGAGCCGCTGTCAACGCACAATGAGAATGTCCCCTTGAAAAATGCTCTAGATAAACTCATCCGTGAATTTTCGTGGTCCAAAAAAATAAAAGCGCGCCTGCGGGGCGCGCTTTTCTACATTCTGCTGGTCGCCTGCTTTACCAGCGCCAGGCGAACCGCTCGGCGCGAACATCGATATGGGTCAGGGCCACACGCCGGTAAGTGCCTACGCCGTTTACGCCGGGAATACCCCGCGCCACCCGCGCCACTTCGCCGGGCGACACGCCAACCACGCGGATGTCTGCCGCCTTGCAGGACCTATGCAGCGAGCCGCGTCTTCCGCGATCGCGCTTGCCGGAGGTGACAAGGACCTCGCTGTTGAAATGCGTGGCGATCTGATCGAGCGCCCTGCGCAGCGTTTCAGGAAAGCAACTTGTCTGCACGTCGTCGTAAGCCGCGCGCCATTTCACCCCGCCGGTGCGGCCAATGCTCGGCGCAGCGCCCGTGAGTTCAAACTGCGCCGGCGCATAAGCGATGTTGGTGGCGCGCAGTCCGCCTTCGGGAAGAGGTGCGCCAGCTGTCTTGAATTCATAAGCGCCAAGTGACGCGGCTTCCGCGCGCCTGGCTGTCTGGGGCGGAGCGTTCGTGATCAGCGGGATAGCGCCAGTAACATCGACAAGGGCGGGGCGGCTAAGCTCCGCAGTCGCTGCGGACACACCCGGTGCAGAGACGGCGGCGATTTGCACGCGGTCGCCGAAGTTGGGACGCGCAGGCGGAATGGGCGGATTTTCCGGCGCTTTGAAGTCGCCCGGGATACCAATCACCTCGGCCACCTGAACACGCGGCGCGGGCGCAAAAAACGCTGCGAAACCGCTTGGGGCAGGCGAAGTCTTTGAAATTTCTGCAACGTGCCAGATGGGCGTCGCCTCGGCCGCATCCGGCGTCTCGGCGCCCTGCATCGCCATCTGCCCGGTTTGCGTGCACCCGCCAAGCGCGAACGCTGCCGCAAGCAGACATAAAGGTAAACGCATGCTTAAATAGCCCCGTTGCGGGCGCGAACGTAGCCGCATGGAGGACTCGGCGTCAAGGCGCCGTGGTACGGGGCCACCCGGTCGTCCTGTCGCCACATTCGCGCGTAAAGACAGTTGTGGAATTCTCGGCCTTGCGTGCTGGCGTCCCCTGGGCGCGCAGCGGGAGTTTGAACGATGGTGGGCATTCTTTTGGGACGTCAGACGGCTGGCGACGACGTCGGGAAGGCGCAGGCCGAGCCTGTCAACTGGCTGCCGCGTTCGCGTTTGCGCTCTGGCGGGCGGCGCGATTTCCTGATGACATCGTTGATGGTCGCGACGGTCAGCCTGATTGCCGCCGCCGCCGGGTTTGCCGCGTGGAGCCGTCACGGAGATGATCCCGCCGCCTTTGCATCCGCCATTCAAAAACCGCCTGAACGGGTGAGCGTGGCCCGGGCGCCCGTTTTCCCCGCCGCACCAACTGCGCCTTCGGCCCCCGCTGCAGCCCCGGTTCGAAATGTCAGCGCCGCCCCGACAGCGCCGCCGCCCCCCTCCGAGCCGCGCGCCGCAGGGCAATTGGCCACGGCCCCCTCTTCGACCGTCATCAGTACTGATTCGACAGGCGCCCCCATCGCCCGAGCTTCGACGCCTGCTCAAGCGGCCCGCATCAAGCCGCGTAGCGAAACTATGCCTCAGCCTGTCTCGCCCCCCCGGCCCGTGGCGGCAGCGCCGCTCACCAATTTCTCAGCCGGGAGCTTTGAAGTGCTCCCGCCGCTGGCCGGCGTGGCTGACTGGGCGCCCCGGCCTGTCCCCTCGGCGCCAGCGACTCCCCCCGCAGCGCCGCCGTCATCCCCCTCTCGGACAGACCCGGCGGCGCCTCGCGATCTGTCCAGCGCCGCCCGGTCAGGGCAGGCGCCGCCAGCCGCGAGCCAAGCCGCGAGCCAAGCCGCAACAAGCCCATCCCCTCCGCCGCAGCGCACGGCGGCGCTCTCGCAGCCTGTTCCTGCCGGAGCCAAAGTCTCCGTTTATCTCGACCAGTACCCCGATCAAAAAGCCGCCGCCGCCGCCCTGTCGCAAAAGTCCGGCGCCTACGGCAAGGCCATCGGTTCGGCGGGCAAGCTGACCTACACGCGGCGCAATGGCGATTCATGGCGCCTGCGCGTCAGCAATCTTGATCAGTCCGCCGCTGAGGCGATGTGCGTTCGCCTGAGAAGCGCGGGCGCGCCATGCTCCATCGGGCCCAATTGATCCGGCCTGACGCTCTTTCCTGACGCCGCCTTGCTCCTTGGCGCCTGCGCTCCTAAAAGGCGGCAGCAAGGACTCAGAGCAAAATGACTGATCAGGCCAACAAGCCCACCCTTACGCAAACCCTCGTGAAGGCGCGCGCGCCGCGCGGGCTGGCGGATCGCGGCCCCGCCGAAATCGCCAGCGCCAGCCGCATGATGCAGGCCATACGCGAAATTTACGAACTCTACGGCTTTGAGGCCGTGGAGACGCCGTTCATTGAATACACCGAGGCGCTCGGCAAGTTTTTGCCTGATCTTGATCGCCCCAACGAGGGCGTGTTTTCGTTTCAGGACGATGACGATCAGTGGCTCTCGCTGCGCTACGATCTCACCGCGCCGCTCGCCCGCTATGTGGCGGAGAATTTCGACAAGCTGCCAAAGCCCTATCGCAGCTATCGCGCGGGCTTCGTGTTCCGCAATGAAAAGCCCGGCCCGGGCCGCTTCCGCCAGTTCATGCAGTTCGACGCTGACACGGTAGGCGCAGCCTCCGTCGCGGCGGATGCTGAAATCTGCATGATGGCGGCGGATGCTTTGGAGCGTCTTGGCGTCGCGCGCGGCGATTACGTCATCAAGGTCAACAACCGCAAGGTGCTCGACGGCGTGCTGGAAGCCGCCGGCCTTGATGGCGAAGGGCGCGGGGCGCAAAAGCTCATCGTGCTGCGCGCCATCGACAAGCTGGATCGCCTTGGCGCA
Organism: Hyphomicrobiales bacterium; assembly: GCA_031428455.1. Taxonomy (GTDB): domain Bacteria; phylum Pseudomonadota; class Alphaproteobacteria; order Rhizobiales; family Beijerinckiaceae; genus Terripilifer. Next base: position 54,639 of record JANPPJ010000098.1, read on the forward strand.
GAGGGCGTTCGCCTGTTGCTGGGCCCCGGCCGCAAGGATGAATCCGGCGACTTCACCAAGGGCGCGGACCTCGCGTCCGCCGCCATTGATCGCATCCTCGCGTTCACGTCCGCCAAGGGCGACGACAATTCCACAACACTTCGCCGCCTTGGCGCGGCAGTTGGCGACAGCGCGCGCGGCGCGCAAGGCGTCGCCGAACTGGCCGAGATGGCCTCGCTGTTCACAGCAGGCGGCTACGACGATGGCCGCGTGATTGTCGACCCCTCCGTCGTGCGCGGTCTCGAATATTACACAGGCCCCGTCTACGAGGCGGAACTCACCTTCCAGGTGAAGGACGAACATGGCCGCCCTGTGCGCTTTGGCTCGGTGGGCGGCGGCGGGCGCTACGATGGTCTTGTCGCGCGCTTTCGCGGCGAGCCCGTGCCCGCCACGGGTTTCTCCATCGGCGTTTCGCGCTTGCTCGCTGCGTTGCAGATGATCAAATCGCCCATCGTGTCCGCCACCGCGCCGCAGGGCCCGGTGGTCGTGCTTGTCATGGATCGCGAGGAGATCGCGCGCTATCAGGGCTTCGTGGCGACGCTGCGCAAGGCGGGCGTTGCGGCAGAGCTGTATCTTGGATCGGCAGGCATGAACGCGCAGCTGAAATACGCTGATAAGCGCAACAGCCGCTGCGTCGTTATTCAAGGCTCCAACGAGCGCGACAAGGGCGAGATCATCGTCAAGGATCTGGTGGCAGGCGCAGCGCTCGGCAAAGCCGCCAAGGACATGCCGCGCGAGGAATATCTCGCCCTGAAAGAGCGCGCGCAACTGGCCGTGGGCGAGGCGCATCTCGTGCAGGCCGTGAAGGAAGTGCTGGGGCGCTAGTCGCTTGCTCAACCGCGTTGCGCGCTGCTAGCCTGCGTGCGCAACAAAGAGCAAACGAGGAAACGTTCCATGGAGTCCAAACCCACTCCCATTCGCCGCATCATCACCGGCCACGACGCGGCGGGTTCGGCGATGGTTATCATTGACGGCGAGGCGACGAACACGCGCGGCGGCTCATCGCCCGGCCAGTTCAACACGCTGATGTGGGCGACGGATGCGATGCCCTGCACCATGCCCGTGGGCGAAGATGCGCCAGACATGGGCGCGCTGAAACTGGGCACCTATCCGCCCGTCAACGGCACGCGCTTCATGATCGCGGAATACCCGCCCGGCAACAAGCCGCGCATGCATCGCACTGAGACCATCGACTACATCATCGTGCTCGACGGCAAGATCGACATGGAGCTGGACGAGGGCCGCATGGTGACGCTCAACAAGGGCGACGTCATGATCCAGCGCGGCACCTATCACGCATGGATCAACCGCTACGAAGAAACCTGCCGCATGGCGTTTGTGCTCATCGACGCGGAGCCGCTGGGGATCGGCAAGCCCATCCCGCGCGGCGGGATTGCGGGCGAGGGGCACTGAGGGCAAAGTTTTGAGGGGAGGGCTGGCGCCGTCATGGTCGGCGAAGGCCGACCATCCACGACAGGCCACACGCGCCAACTAGTGGGCCGTCATAGCCGGACTTGATCCGGCTATCCAGGCGTGCAGCTTGACGACTGACGCATGCATCTGGATGCGCGGATCAAGTCCGCGCATGACGGATTTGGGCCTCTTCCCTCTCTCGTGTGCGGGAGAAGTGAGAGACTTTGACGGGTTACACGCGCCAACTAGTGGGCCGTCATAGCCGGACTTGATCCGGCTATCCAAGGCGTACGGCTTAACGACTGACGCATGCATCTGGATGCGCGGGTCAAGTCCGCGCATGACGGATTTGGGCATCTTCCCTCTCCCGTGCACGGGAGAAGGGAAAGTTTCCCGCGCACCTGTAACGCTGCCTTTAAACTTCCGTGTCAGACCAACTAGCGATCTAGGACCAGTCACTTTGTCCAGCAAGCGCGACCATGAAGCAAGTCTATATCCTTACGCCGTTACCAAGATCGGCTAAACCGCCGATGTTGGCCGTAATTGTGCTTTGGATGGGGATCGTTTTCTCGCCGTTTGTAGCTTTCACCGTGAATGGGCGTGTTGATGGTTCAAACTGGTTGCCGGCTATTTTCACTGCATGCTTCTGTCTTGCAGGCTTGGTTTTCTTGCATGTCCGCGCTGCGCGCGTCTTTCATCAGCTTCCTTCGGATGTTCGCGCAGAGTATAATGAAGGCAGATTGTTGCATCCGCTGCCGCGCGAAAATTGCGAGACAAATCCAATCGAGTTTGCACTGGACAAGTCTGGCAAGTCGGTCGTCGGCTTGACGACGAGCGGCGCCTGGTTCGCGCCTGTGGCAGTCGCTGGCACATCCTGGAACAAAGTTCTTGAGATGGCGGATATCAACTCGAAGGCCCATCTGGCGGGGGGTGATCACTTGCCAACTCATGCCATTGGGTGGGCGCAGATAGCTGAATGGCAAGTTCGTGACGACAGGGACGGGCCCGCTTACTACCGCATGACGCTATTGGACGGCGGCTACATAAATTTGAAACGCCCAAGCGATCCCGCCAAGGAGCAACTTGTCCTGGACTATGTTCGCGCAATTGGTGGCCGGCCTGTTCGCTTGTTTTGCGACGTGGTCTGAACCGGCGCAAATTACACGCTCAAACGACGGGCCGTCATAGCCGGACTTGATCCGGCTATCCAAGCGTGCAGCTTAACGACTAACGCATGCGTCTGGATGCGCGGATCAAGTCCGCGCATGACGTAGTTGGAGGTGGATTATTCACGCGTCCAATCCGCAGCGGCAGGCCCGGTAGTAAGACTTTGCCTGCTGTGGATGCCGGCCTTCGCCAACATGACGCGCCCCCTTAAAACAACCCCCAAACCCATTCCGTAATCGCGACGCCAAACACCACCAGCGCGATGTTCCACGCAAAGCCAATCGCGGCCAGCACGGCGCCTGCGATGATCGCCAGACCGTCCTTCTCCATGATCCCGAAGGCGAACACCACGACGGCGAACGCCGGGCCCTGATTGCCGAACGGCACCGGCAACAGCAGCGTGGCGCCCATGATCAGCACAAGCAGGCCGACGATGGCAAGCGCCGAGCCTTCCGTGAGCGCGTGGAGGCGCGGGCGCAGCCTGCGTTCCAGCTTCAGCATCCACGTATCGAGCTTGTTCACGATGGATAGCAGCGCGCCCCGGGGCAGCGACTGGCGGCGGATCCAGCCCGGAAGGGCGACAGTTTCGCGACCGCGGATCATCTGCACGGCGACCAGCATCAGCGCAACGCCAAACACGAGACCGGTCGGCAGGCCGGGGATGGGGATGAAAGAGGGCAGGGCGAGCATCAGCAGAACAAGCCCATGGCCGGAGCGGCCAAGCGTGTCCACCATGGAACCGACGGTAGGGCGATCCATCGCCTCGGTCGCATCAATGAGTCGCCGCAACGCCTTGCGCGTTTCGCCGCCGTCCAGGGCGTCCTGCGCCGGTTCCGACATACTCAAACTCCCTAGTGCGCATGCCTTGTACCCGGCAATGTCTCGCCGGGGCAACGATATTGCAAGCGCACACGATCCTGGAGGCGCATCGTCAGACGGCTTCAAGCAATTCGGAGCGCACCAATTGCTCAGTTTGGCCAAGACGTGAGCCGACTTCGCGATTGGTGACGTAGATGCCATTGGCGGCAAAGTCGCCGACGATGCGGGCGATCATGTCCTGCGGGCCGGGTTCGGCGAGGTCGCTGGCCATGATTTTCCCAGCATAAAGAGCCAGATCGTCGCCCTCATACCCCATAAGCTGACCTGCCCAGAGGCCCATGGAGAAGTTGCGGCGCTCGATGACGGAGTCGTGTGAAACGTGATCCAGACCGTACATGTGAACCTCCCCCGGCGGCATGCGCCATGGTGTGAACAACTCATTTACGTGGCGGGACGCCGTTTGGATTGGACCGGGCGGGGGCCTCAGATGGCATTGCCGCCGCTTTCATTCACTTTGCCGGAGGAAAGCAGTCGCGGCGCCGCCCCGCCCTTGCTAAGAGAACGGCCAGCGTAACGAAGGCAGCAGGATCATGGCGGACATCGGGGAGCGCGGGCTCCAGGGGCTTATCGCCCATCTCGTCGAAGCGGGCTACGACCGCGCCGAGCCGGAGATCCTCCAGCCGGCGGGCGTCTTTCTCGATTCCGCAGGCGAGGACATCCGCAGCCGTCTCTATGTGACGTCCGACGGGGCGGGGGCGGAATTGTGCCTGCGACCCGAGTACACCATTCCCGTGTGCCTCGATTATCTGGCCTCCAGCGCGGCGGGCCGCCCTGCGGGCTTCTCCTATTTCGGCCGCGTTTTTCGCATTCGCGCCAACGGGCCGGGCGAGTTTTATCAGGCCGGGCTGGAAAGCTTCGGTCGCACGGACCGTGAGGCGGCGGACGCCGAAATTCTCTCGCTCAGCCTCGAAGCGGCTGAAAAGAGCGGGGCTGACGCCCTGCAAATCCGCTTTGGCGATGCGGGCCTGTTTTCGCGCCTGCTTGAGGCGCTCAATCTCTCGCCGGTGTGGCTGCGGCGCATCCGCCGCGCCCATTCGCGGGGCGTTTCGCTGGCTGATCTGGTGAAGAGCGCGGACAAGGTGGACGGCGCCGATCATTCCGGCGTGCTCGCCGCGCTGGAGGGCGTGGACCGCAAGGGCGCTCGCGCGCTGGTGCAGGATCTTCTCTCCATCGCCGGCATCTCGTCGGTGGGCGGTCGCAGTTCGGCGGAAATTGCAGAGCGGTTTCTGGAGCAGGCATCGCTGCAGGGCGGGGCGGGCTTCTCGCAGGAAAAGCGTCAGGTCATCGAAAGCTGGCTCGCTGTGGGCGGCAACCCGGATGCGTCCTCGCGGGCGCTGCGCACGCTGGCGCAGGATGCGGGCCTTGATCTGCGCGCGCCGCTGGATGCGTTCGACGAGCGGCTGGGCTTTATCGGGGCGCGTGGGCTCGACGTTAACGGCCTCAATTTCGCGGCAGGCTTTGGTCGCAACCTCGATTATTACACGGGCTTCGTTTTCGAAGCCCACGACCCCCGTCGCACAGACGGGCGCCCGGTTGTGGGCGGCGGCCGCTATGACGGCCTGCTGCGCACGCTCGGCGCGAGCGAAGACATCCCCGCCGTCGGCGCCGCCATCTGGTGCGAACGCCTCACAGACCCCACCGCTGGAGCCGCCGAATGAGCGACGCACCCAACGCGGCGCTGACGCTCGCCGTCCCCTCCAAGGGCCGCCTGCAGGAAAACGCCTTCAACTTCTTCGCCCGCGCAGGGCTGAAACTCATGCAGAGTCGCGGCGCGCGCGATTATCGCGGCGTGCTGCGCGAGATCCCCGGCGTCGAGGTGGCGTTTCTGTCCGCCTCCGAAATCGTCTCGCAGCTGGCCACTGGCGCGGCGCATCTTGGCGTCACTGGCGAAGATCTCGTGCGCGAAACCATGGCCGACGCTGATCAGAAGGTTGAGTTGCTCACGCCGCTGGGCTTTGGCCACGCCAACGTGGTTGTCGCTGTGCCGCAGGCCTGGATTGATGTGCGCACAATGGCGGACCTTGAGGACGTGGCCGCAGCCTTCCACGCGCGGCGCGGCCAGCGCATGCGCGTCGCCACAAAATACGTGAACCTGACGCGCCGCTTCTTCGCGCAGATGGGCGTCAGTGATTACCGCATCGTTGAATCTCTGGGCGCCACCGAGGGCGCGCCCGCCGCAGGACAAGCGGAACTGATCGTCGACATCACCACCACGGGCGCCACGCTGGAAGCCAACGCGCTCAAGGTGCTGGATGATGGAATCATGCTGCGCTCGCAGGCCAATCTCGTCGCCTCCGTCAACGCGACGTGGAGCCCCCAAACATTATCGCTGGCCCGCGCCATTCTTTCGCGCATCGCGGCTGAAGAAGAAGCTCGCACCACACGCAGCGTGCGCGCCCGCGTTGCTGATGTGGCGGAGACGGCCCGGCTTGCGGGCGAGACGTTCGGCGCTCGCGCGTTGATGGGCGTCGATGGTCCCGCGCTTGAACTTGTTTGTCCCGCGGACGAAATAGCGCCACTGGCGGACTGGCTCATCGCGCGCGGCGCGCAACACGTCACGGTGTCGTCGCTCGATTACGTCTTCAGCGCGCATAACCCGCTGTATGAGAAGCTCGCCGCCCGCGTGGCGTGAAGCGGCGGGCCTCGGGCTGGCGAACGCGAATACACCCAACGCTGTCATGCGCGGGCTTGACCCGCGCATCCAGACGCTTCGCGAATGATCGGCAAAGCTGGCCCTTGGCTTCAATGGCTCGACGCCGGAAGCCGCTGGGGTTTTAGAAGCGCCAACCGCAGAGGCGGCCCCGCACTTGCTCTTGGCCCGCTGACTGATTCAGTTCGGGTTCGGGTAAATGCTTATTCCTATCTCGCAGGATGAGGTCCGACCTTGTCGGGGCGAAATATAGGTACAAGTGGTTTCGTACCCGTAGCGACGGCTGAAGTGGTTAATTGGTTCACGCTCAGCTCTCCGAGTACATTCCTGCAAATGTTTTATGATGGTTGGCTTTATGTTTGGGCGGACACCAACAAGGTTCGCGATGTCTTCATAAAAGCTGGCTGGCGGTTTGCAGGATTTGTAGCTAGCTGTGACATTGATGATTGGTTTAAGCCAAGAGCAGCCAAAGCTTCCATCGCTAATGTCCTCTCCGACATAAGGGAACTTGAAAGCAACGATTTCGCTGGTTTGCCTCAAAAGCGTCAGGCCATGAGTATTCGCAAGCCGGACAATTTCGGGGAGACATTGAGAGATCGAGCCCCGCCTTTGCAGGGATTCTTCTCCTCCTAGCGCGTAAGCACCCGGAACACCAACTAACGTTCGGCCCAGATACTCACACCGAATATTCCCATTCGGCAAGGCATCGAAATTCTCAATACGAGAGAATTTTAGTGCCTCTCGCTCCGTTGGCGTAAGTTCTTGGAGTACCGTGTTTCTCTGGAGCTCTTGTCTGTTCACCAGAGCGCGACATGCCATTAAGGCATTCGGAGCAACGCCTTCTGACCTAATCATTTTGAAGACAGCAGAAGGATTGATTTCTAGGGCCGCCTTAACCTCTATATTTAGCTCGGCTCTTCGTATCGTTATGCAGATGCTGCTTACAGGGTTCCGGGTGCAAGCATTATTCTTCTTAACGAGTTCGTCTGCAGAAGGGGCTGCACGGAAAATTGATTCTATTGAGACTAGAAAAATAAAAACAACCGTCTTTACGTGTTTCACGTTTTCGTCCCAAAGCTATAATTTCGCTCGCCGGACGAATATTCAAAATCAGCTAAAATACGTCTGACGATGTAGGGGTCGAATGTAAGCGCAGGAGCCCGTTTGAAGTCAAGGCAGGTGACGGTAGCCGCGCTCGATTACGTCTTCAGCGCGCATAATCCGCTTTACGAGAAGCTCGCCGCCCGCGTAGCGTAGCCACCTCCAGCCGTCACTCCTGGATACGCGGGTCGAGCCCGCGTATGACGAGCCTCTGCGAGCGCCCCGCATCCTCACGCCTTGCTTGCGCCCCAACCCTTGGGCAGATTGCGCGCGCTGGCATGAGCCGCGTGCAGGAGCCGATTCGTGACGACAACCATTTCCCGCCGCATGGTGCTGGCTGGCGCGATCGCCGCCCCTTACGTCACGAAGGCTTCTGCCGCGGCTGACGAGAACATGATCGGCGAAATGCTGGTTCTTGGCTTCAACGGCTCGACGCCGGAAGCGCCTGGCGTGCAGGGCCTTGCGCGACATCTGAATGCGGGGCGCGTCGGCGGCGTGTGCTTTCTTGGCTACAACTCCCGCACGCGCGCAGGCATCGAGGGCATCACGAAAGTGTTCCAGTCGAGTGCGTCGCGCACAAAGCCGCTAATCAGCGTCGATCAGGAAGGCGGCGCCGTGCAGCGCCTTGGCGCGCGCTCAGGGTATGACGCTATTCCCACGGCGCAGGCGCTCGCAACGCGCGGCTCGCCCGAGGAGGCCTATGGCGTGTATCAGCGCATGGCGCGCACGTTGCGGGCGGCAGGGTTCAATCTCAATCTCGCGCCCGTGGTTGATCTCGGTTTTGAGCCCCGGAACCCCGTCATTGCGAAATGGGGCCGCGCCTATGGTTCCGACGGCGCAACCGTCGCGCGCTTCGCAACGGAGTTTGTAAAAAGCCATCGCGCTGAGCGTGTGCTGACAGCGGTGAAGCACTTCCCCGGCCACGGCTCAACGCTTGGCGACAGCCATGAGCGGCCAATTGATCTGACCCCAACATGGCGTCCGGATGAGCTGGAGCCTTTCCGTCGCATGGCGCGGGCCAGCGCAATCGACATCGTCATGACGGGCCATCTTGCGCATGCCAAACTGACAGGCGGCGAGCCAGCCACGTTGTCGCGCACGGCTATTGAAGGCGTGCTGCGCCGCGATATTGGCTTTCAGGGCGCGGTGATGACCGACGATCTCGATATGGCGGCGATCCGCTCCAGCTTCGCGCTGCCAGACGCTGTCGTGCGCGCCATTGCGGCGGGCAACGACATCATCCTGCTGTCTAACTCTCTGAAGCCGGATCCAAATCTGCCGGTCGTTTTGATCGCAGCTGTGAAGGATGCGGCCGCATCAGGCCGCATTCCCAAGGGTCGCATCGAACAGTCTGTCGAGCGGATCACGCGCCTCAAGGCGCGGGTTTGACATTGGCGCGCAGGGATTAACTTTCCAGCCCGCCCATGTGCTTTTGCGCATAAAGCTGCACGCCGATGGTCTTGATCAGATTGATCTGCGTTTCGAGAAAGTCGATGTGATGTTCCTCGTCGCTCGCAATCTGCTCGAACAGCATCTTTGACACGCGGTCGTTGACGCTGTCGCAATACTGGGCGGCTTCAAGATAAAGTGCGCGCGCCTCAATTTCATAGGAGAGATCGGATTCCATGATCTCCTCGATGGTCTGTCCGATACGCAGCGGGTCGAGGTTCTGCATGTTCGGAAAGCCGTCGAGGAAAAGAATGCGGTCGACGAATTTGTCCGCGTGGCCCATTTCTTCGATGGATTCTGCGCGCCACTGCTTGCCGAGATCTTTGAAGCCCCAGTTGTCGAGCAGGCGATAGTGCAGCCAGTACTGGTTGATGGCCGTCAATTCGCTCCGCAGCCCGCGGTTCATGTACTCGAGGACTTTTGGATCGCCGCGCATGTGTAACTCCAGAGGCGTAAGGGAAGAAACCTGAGCTGCGCCACAGCGGCAGCTGCGCTTAAAACAAACCACCGGACGAATGGTTCAGTGCCGAGACAAATTTACGCAGCGCCGGCCAAGACAGCTTCCGGCAGGGCTTCGTCTGACAGGGCGACTGAGCAGCAAACGCCAGCGTCCTTCATGATGCTGCGAATGGAGCGCGCGCACCGCCCGCACTGGGGCGAACAGCCGAGGCAGCCGTACACTTCGCTCACCTTGCGGGGCGCATGCGTGTTTTCTACGACGTCGCGCACTTGTTTGTCTGACAGGATGTTGCAGGAACAGACAATCATCGCTCCCCCTCAGTTTGTAATCGTTCTAAAATTACTTTAATTTCAGTTACTTAGTAGCGCGCGCTGATCGCCCTGTAAAGCTTCATCTCGGGCTCGCCGAGGGCGTAAATGTCTAATGCCGCCGCCCGTTGTGCGCTGGCGCACATCGGCCTGCGCAAAGGCCGCCTAATCTCCAGTTCATCGGCGGCGGACATCGCGGCCAGGACGCAGAAGACGGAGAGATCAGATGAACGCTTTGTCAAAGAAGGCCCTCACCGGCGCGATGGGCGCCATTGCTCTTGCTGGCGCCATGGCCGCTTCTGCGGCTCCTGCTGAAGCGCGCAGCGGTCGCAACGCGGCGTGGATAGCGGGCGGCGTGGCCGCCGGTCTCTTGGGCGCTGCAGTCGTGTCGAACGCCTACGCTCACCCCACTTATTCGTACGCGCCGTCCTGCTGGCGCGAGCGGCAGCCGGTTCACAACCGATTCGGCGAGTTCGTGGGCTACCGCAGCGTTCGCGTCTGCGAGTAATCGCAGCCGCCCGGACACATAACCTCCAAAGTCCCGAAAGCCCTCCGCGTTGCCCCCCGCGGAGGGTTTTTCGTTGCGCGGCGCGCTTTGCTCAATAAACTGCGCGCCGACAAGCGAACACCCTGGAGCCTATTATGCAGAGCCTGCGCATCATTCTCGCCCTCGTCGTATCCGGCCCGTTGCTTGTCGAGCCTGTGTTCGCGCAGCAATCGGTGCAGGACACCGCGCGGGCCCGCGCCAAGCAGATCGAGCAGCAGCGCGAGGAAGAGCGCAAGCGTAGCCTGGAAAAGCGCTTTCCGGTGGGGATGAGATGGGTGCTGGAAGATATGGGCGGGAAGCGCCCGCCAGCTGGCGTTGACGCTGCGCTCCGCATTGACGCGTCCTACCGCGCGGCTGGATCTGCTGGCTGCAATACATTCTCGTCGGCGATGTATCCCGCGAAGGAACAGACGCTGATGGCGAGTACGCCCGCGCTGACGCGCCGTACGTGCCCGGCGCCGGTCATGGCGTTTGAGCGGGCGTTCCTTCAGGCGCTTTATTCGCGCCCGAAGTGGGATCAGGTCGGCGATACGTTGATCCTCAAGTCGCGCGCGGGCGTTCTGCGCTTTCGTCGGGGTCTCTGAGCGTTAGGCGTTCGCAAGATAGCGCGGCGAAGACACCCCGTCGTCCCGCGTGTGCATGTCGATGCGCAGGTCATGCAATTCTAAGAGCGTGCTGCGGTGGCCAATCGACACGATGGTCGCGCCCGGCAATTCCTGCCGCAGCATCCTGTAAATTTCGCCCTCAAGTTTCTCATCCAGAGCGGATGTCGCCTCGTCAAGAAACAGCCAGTCGGGCTTGTCGAGCAGGGCGCGCGCAATGGCGAGGCGTTGCTGCTCGCCGCCAGACAAGCGCTGGCCCCAATTGTCCTCGGCGTCCAGCTGTTCAATGAATGGTTCAAGCTTCGCCGCCTTCAGCGCGCCTGCGATCTCTTCGTCGCTGTAGGCGCCGATGAGGCCGGGATATGTGACCGCTGTGCGCAGCGAGCCGGTGGGCACATAAGGCCGCTGCGGGAGAAGCATGACGCGCGCATCGCGCGGCGCTTCAATATGGCCTGCGCCATAGGGCCAGATGTCGGCAATGGCGCGAAAGAGCGTGGATTTGCCAGAGCCCGATGGGCCCGTGACAAGCGTGGAGCGGCCTGCAGTAAACACAAGTTCGTCGGCCGCGACAATCTGCTTGCCGTTTGGCAGAAGCAGCTTCAGATCGCGCAGCACGAGATCGCGGTCTTTCGATGGGCCATGCTCGATGCGCGGCGGCTCGCTGCCAAGCGCCTGCGCGCGCGTCATGGCTTCGCCGAAGGTCGACAGACGATCCACAACGGCCTTGTAGCTGGCCAGCGCCTGATAGCGAGAGATGAAGAACGTCAGCGCGCTTTCAACACGCGAAAACGCCCCGGCGGTTTGCGTCATCACGCCAAGCGTGATTTGCCCGGAGAAATAATAGGGCGCGACGATGATGTAGGGGATCACCACGCTGGCCTGAAAGAAACTCTGCGTAAATGTCGTCAGCTTCATGTTGCGCACGACGATGGCGAAGTAGTTCTGCACGATCTCGGTGAATCGGTTACCGAGGATTTGCCGCTCTGCCTTTTCGCCGCGCAGCAAAGCAACCTGTTCGGCGTATTCGCGAAGACGCGCCAGCGAGAAGCGGAAATCGGCCTCGTAGCGCTCCTGCGCGTAATCAAGACGCACCAGCGGCTTGCCGATCTTGTGAGCGATCCAGGTGCCAAGCACTGAATAAAGCAGCGCCACCCAGAACGGCAGCCCCGGCACAACGGTGCTGGTGCCCGGGATCACGAAACTGGCCGGGATCATCCAAAGGATGATCGAGAATGAGACAAGATTGGAGAGCGTCGACAACACGCTCACCGAATACGAATAGGTGAGGTTGATGAAGGCCCGCACGTCTTCCGCGATGCGCTGATCAGGATTGTCCGCGCCTTCGCCGATCAGGTTCATGCGATAGAGCCCGCCGCGCGACAACCAGTTCGCCGAATAGCGCTCCGTCAGCCATTCGCGCCATGTGATCTTGAGCAGCGACTCGAGGAAGTACTCGATCAAGACAGAGAATACGGAAATGGCCGCCCAGAAACAGAAAACGAACAGCAGCAGGTTCCAGAATGCTGTCTCGTTCTTTTCCTGAATGGCGTTGAAGAAATCGCGATTGAAGAAGGAAAGCCGCACATTGATGGCGACCTGCAACTGATTGATCACGACCAGGACGATGATGAGCGACTTGCCCACCACACGTTCCGACATGTGCCGCGAGCCCAGCGGACCGAACGAAATCGTGCGAACGCGATCTGTCTCGAAAAAGGGATCAGCGAGATCAGTGATCTGCCGGATGACCGGGATGAACGAGATCGCGTAGACGACGAGACCAAAAATAGCGATGGTTGCAGGCAGGCTCGCAGGCGGCGCAACAGCGGAAAGAGCTGCAGGCCAGGCGCCAAGCGTGGACAGCGCAAACGCCAGTCCCAGCAGCACATATTCAACAGCAAAGATGGTCGAGAAAATGCGCAGGAATGTGGAAATCGCGCGGGATCGCGCGGTAGCCAGCGCCATCAGCGCGCCGGTGACGGCGACGCCGATCAGCGATACGTCGACCTGAAAACCGAGAAATGAAGAACCGCCCTTGAATATGCCGGCGATGAAACAAAAAGCGGCTGTGGCCGCGACAAGACCGCTGAGCAACATCATTGATTAAATCTCATGGCGTTTTCGACGCGTGAGGCGCTTGTGCTCTTGCTAGGGCTGGGATGCCGCGAGAAGAGGGCGCTTGCTCTGTGTCGATGAAGTGAGGTCATCGTCCTCGTCGCTCAGGACTTCACCATTGATGGCGGCCACCAGGCGCGGCGATGGTTTGAAAGTTAGCACCCGACGCGCCGAGATCGGATATTCGGCGCCGGTCTTTGGGTTGCGACCAACGCGCGGCCGCTTTGAGCGGATGGAGAATGTGCCGAAGGCGCGCAGCTTAACCGCTTCACTGCGTTCAAGCGCTGCGCAGATCTCTTCCAGCGCCGTTTCGACGATTTGCTTGGCTTCGACGCGCGAGAGCCCCGGACCAGCGACATAGACCGCATGCAGGAGATCCTGACGGGTGAGTGTTCTATTGGTCATTTTTCTTTGCCGTCCTTCACGTCCCCGAAGCGTTAATCGACGGGGTCTTTGCAGACCCCCTCACTGACCCTACGCGGAACAATGGCCCCTCAGCGGCTCGTTGGTCGAGCCCCCCGGCTCCTCCGCTTCCTTTCAAATTGAAGCCCTTTGCACAAGCCGCGTCAAAGAGAAAATGCGTCAAGGCGTCAATTGGCGTCTTTACGGCGGCGCCTGTTGTATTTTGTCACCGGCGGCAAGTGTTTTTTTCGGGACGTTTTTGCCCCGTTGGGGCACTGAGCCAAAGGATGCAACGCTTCGGGTGATGCACGTCAAAGCGATCGCGCAGCCCCGCGTTATCTTTGATTCAAACATTCTAAAAAAACAGGCCGGGCGTGAGCCCGACCTGTCAGTGTTAAAACGAAGGTATGGAAGTAGCCTAGAAGTCCATGCCGCCCATGCCGCCGCCGCCGCCCATGGGCATGGCGGGACCGGTGTCCCTCTTCGGCTTGTCGGCGATCATGGCTTCGGTCGTGACGAGGAGGCCCGACACAGACGCTGCATCCTGCAGCGCAGTGCGAACGACCTTCGCCGGATCGACGATGCCGGTCTTGATCATGTCGACATATTCTTCGGTCTGGGCGTTGAAGCCGAAGGTCTCGGACTTGTTTTCCAGGATCTTGCCAACAACGATCGAGCCTTCGACGCCAGCGTTTTCGACGATCTGACGGATCGGAGCCTCAAGCGCCTTCAGCACGATGTTGATGCCCGCCTGCACGTCGCCATTGTCGCTCTTCAGCTTCGCAACAGCAACCTTGGCGCGCAGAAGCGCGCAGCCGCCGCCCGGAACGATGCCCTCTTCCACCGCAGCGCGGGTGGCGTTGAGCGCGTCGTCAACGCGGTCCTTCTTTTCCTTCACTTCGACTTCCGTCGCACCGCCGACGCGGATCACCGCGACGCCGCCAGCGAGCTTCGCGAGACGCTCCTGCAGCTTTTCGCGATCGTAGTCAGACGTGGTCTCTTCGACCTGCGCCTTGATCTGCGCAACGCGGCCTTCGATGTCCTTCTTCTTGCCGGCGCCGTCGACGATTGTCGTGTTTTCCTTGTCGATACGCACCTTCTTGGCGCGGCCGAGCATCTGGATCGTCACGTTCTCGAGCTTGATGCCGAGGTCTTCGGCGATCATCTGGCCACCCGTGAGGATCGCGATGTCTTCGAGCATCGCCTTGCGGCGATCACCAAAGCCCGGAGCCTTCACGGCGGCGACCTTCAGGCCGCCACGCAGCTTGTTGACGACGAGCGTAGCTAGCGCTTCGCCTTCGACGTCTTCAGCAACGATGAGGAGCGGCTTGCCGGTCTGCACAACAGCTTCGAGAACCGGCAGCATCGCCTGCAGCGAGGACAGCTTCTTCTCGTGGATGAGGATGTAGGGGTCCTCGAGCTCGGCGACCATCTTCTCCGCATTCGTGATGAAGTAGGGGGAGAGATAGCCACGGTCGAACTGCATGCCCTCGACGACGTCAAGTTCGGTCTCAAGGCTCTTGGCCTCTTCAACCGTGATGACGCCTTCGTTGCCGACCTTCTGCATCGCCTTGGCGATCATCTGGCCAATCGAGACGTCGCCGTTCGACGAGATCGTGCCGACCTGAGCGACTTCGTCAGACGAAGCGATCTTCTTGGCGCGCTTCTTGATGTCCTTGACGGCTTCCAGCACCGCCATGTCAATGCCGCGCTTCAGATCCATCGGGTTCATGCCGGCGGCGACATACTTGGCGCCTTCCTTCACGATGGCCTGGGCGAGAACGGTGGCGGTGGTGGTGCCGTCGCCGGCCGTGTCGTTGGTCTTGGACGCAACTTCACGCACCATCTGTGCGCCCATGTTCTCGAACTTGTCTTCGAGCTCGATCTCCTTGGCGACGGTGACGCCGTCCTTGGTGATGCGGGGAGCGCCGAACGACTTGTCGATCACGACGTTACGACCCTTGGGGCCGAGGGTGACCTTTACTGCGTTGGCGAGGATGTCCACGCCGCGAAGCATCTTGTCGCGGGCGTCAGACGAAAAACGTACGTCTTTGGCTGCCATGTGTAATTCTCCTAAATCGGTGTCTAGTCAGATCGTCTGGAACGACGGAGCGTCAGGCTTCAGCCCACAACGCCCATGATGTCGCTTTCCTTCATGATCAGGAGTTCCTGACCGTCGATCTTCACTTCCGTGCCGGACCACTTGCCGAACAGGATGCGGTTGCCGGCCTTCACGTCCAGCGGGACGAGCTTGCCGCTTTCGTCGCGGGCGCCGGGGCCCACCGCAACGACTTCACCTTCCTGGGGCTTTTCCTTGGCGGAGTCAGGGATGATGATGCCGCCCTTGGTCTTGTCTTCGCCTTCGAGGCGCTTGACCACGACGCGGTCATGCAGGGGACGAAACTTCATGAGATCGTTTCCTGTGGTTGGCGGACCCCCTGGCGACTCTCAGCCGGCCTACGGGTCCCCGTGGATTACTTAGTTGTTAGCACTCACTGGCTGCAAGTGCTACGAGCCACGAATTAGGGGCAGGGCGTGTTCCTGTCAAGGCCGACCTGGGGCGTGAACGTGCGTAACCAGCGTTAAAGCCTCTAGTCCCGAACGCGAACTGCAGGAGCCATTCTCCTCCGACATTAACCGTCTTGCGATGTTGAAGGCGGAGGTGAGGAGGTCGCAAGTCTCCAGGCGAGGCCGCCTCAATCCATCTTGACGCCTGCCGCAGCGACGATCTTTTCCCACTTTGCGGCTTCGTCTGCGACAAATTTGGTGAACTCATCCGGGCTCATGCTCATGGGCAGGAGGAAAGCCTTGCTGTAGCGCTCCTGCACCTTGGGGTCTTTGACCCATTCGTTCATGAGCGCGTTCACGCGGGCGATGATGGGCGCGGGCGTTTTGGCTGGCGCGACGAGCCCAAACCACGTTGTTGATTCAAAGCCCGGCAGTCCCGCTTCTGCGGCTGTCGGCAAATCCGGCAGCGATGCCATGCGCGTCCTGGTGGCCGCAGCCAGCGCGCGCACGTCGCCGGACGCCATCACGCCCGCCACGGGCGCTGCGCCAACCGACAAGAACTGTACCTGACCACTCGCCAGATCAGTCACAGCGGGCGCCGCCCCGCGATAGGGCACATGCGTCATCTGCACGTCAGCCAGCCGCATGAATTGCACGGCGGCCAGATGGGGCGTGGTGCCGAGCCCCGCTGATGCATAATTCATGCTGTTGGGCTTGGCTTTCAGCAGCGCGATGAAGTCTTTCAGGTTCTGCGCCGGCACCGTTTTTGACACGACCAGAATCTGCGGCGCTTCCGCGACGATGGCGACGGGCGCCAGATCCTTGATCGGATCGTAAGGCAGTGTCTTGAACAGGAATTGGTTGATCGCGAGATTGTTCGTCGTGATGAAACCGAACGTATGGCCGTCGGGCGCGGCGCGCGCGACCATGGCCGTGCCGACGTTTCCGCCTGCGCCCGTGTTGTTTTCAATGATGACAGGCTGGCCCAGACGCGAGGTGAGATATTCGCCCGCCACGCGCGCCAGAAAATCCGTCGTGCCGCCCGCCGCCGAGGGCACGACGATGCGAATCGGCTGCGTAGGCCAGTTGGGAACCTGCGCCAAAGCAATGCCGCCAAGAGCAGGCACGCCCGCAAATGCAATGAAGCTGGCAAAGCCAGCGGCGAGCAGTTTCATGAAGCCTCCCTCAGTTTCCTCTGCGCGCGCCCTCCATTTGACCGGGGCTTGAGCGCGTCCCATCTTGCGTCAACATTCGTCAGGGGGGAAGTATGCAAATCACAGCCGCCGTTTTCCGCGACGCGACGTTGAAGCCATCCTTCGAAACCCTCGATTTGACGGGGCCCGGCCCCGGCGAGGTGCTCGTGCGCATGGTGGCGACCGGCGTGTGCCATACCGATGCGAAGGCCGCCGGGCCGGAATCCCCGTCGCCTCGGCCCGTTGTGCTCGGCCACGAAGGCGCAGGGATGGTGCAGGCCGTGGGGCAGGGCGTCACGAAGGTTGCGCCGGGCGACCATGTGGTGATGACCTTCGGCTCGTGCGGGCGCTGCCGCTCGTGCGAGGAGGCAGAGCCCGCGTATTGCCACCACGCGCTGCCGCTGAGTTTTGGCTGCAAGCGGCCCGATGGTTCAACCTATCTGCGTGCGGCGGATGGCTCGCCGGTGTTTGGTGATTTCTTTCAGCAGTCATCTTTTGCAACCCATGCCATCGGGCGTGAGCGAAACGTGGTGAAGGTGCGCAAGGATGCGCCGCTCGAAATGCTTGGGCCGCTGGGCTGCGGCGTGCAGACGGGCGCGGGCGCCGTGCTCAATGATCTGCGCGTGAAGCCGGGCCGGACGCTGGCGATTTTTGGCGTTGGCGCGCTGGGACTTTCTGCAGTCATGGCGGCTCGGCTGGCTGGCGCTGGCCGCATCATCGCAATTGATCGCCATCAGGCCCGGCTCGATCTGGCCCGCGAGCTTGGCGCCCATGATGTCATTCTTGGCGGCGCCGAGCCGCTGCCCGCGCAGATCAAATCCATCGTGCCCATTGGCGTTGATTACGCCATCGACACGACGGGCGTGCTCACCGTGATGCGCGCCGCCATCGATTCGCTTGCGCCGCGGGGTGAATGCGCCTTCGTCACCAGTCCATGGGATGGATCGGAATTGTCGATCTCGCCGCGCCATCTTTTACTTGGGCGCAAGGTGCGTGGGGTGATCGAAGGCAACAGCAACCCTGATGTGTTCATTCCCCAGCTGGTGGACTGGTTCATGGACGGGCGTTTTCCGTTTGATCGTCTGGTGAAGTTCTACGCTTTCAGCGAACTCGAGAAAGCTTTCCACGACAGTGAAACAGGCCTCACGGTCAAACCAGTTCTGCGGATGTGAGTTCGCTGGCCATGTGGCAGCAGCTGAGGCAATTGCCGTCAGGATCGACAAGCGCGAACTGACGCATGCCCCACGGCGTGCCGCTTACGCGGGACATGCGCGGCACGCCCTCGCCAGGCAATTGCAACGGCGACCACAGGCGATGTAGCGCGTCAGTGTCAGGCACGCGCAAATGGCATAACGCAGCCGAGGCATGCGGATCGAAATCATCCCAGCGAAAAAAGTGCAGCTCGATTTCGCCCGCGCGCAAGACGAGATAATCGTCAGGCCATTCATCCGCGCCGACGCTCGAAAATCCGAGACGTTGATAAAACGCCAGCGTGCGCCGCGTGTCGCGCGACGGCAAAACGGGAATGGCGCGCCCGTTCATGGCGTTCGCGCTTTTTTGACGGCGGGCGCGTTGGATAATGCGTTCATTCAAACGGGATGCACGCGCAATGCGACAATTCCGCGGCGCGCGGGGTCAGTCCGCCGCCACAGTCCTCAGATGTGGAGCCACGTCCGCTGCAAAGAAACGCAGACTTTTCTCCGTTTGCTCGGCGGGCTGCGTTGCGATTTGCATCATAGCTATGAGATTGCCGAAGCCCATTGTCTTTTGACGATGCAGAAATGTGTCGCGAACGGTGGCGGCGGAGCCGCACACCACCATGCCCAGCTCGATGAGGGAATCGATTGTCTGGTCCGTAGAGCGTAGCGCGAACTTCGTCTCAATGAGATGCTTCGTCGATGCGACCGATGAATAGCCGGGCGGCAAACGCATCTCGAGCGGAAAGCGCAGGAAGCGATTGAAGAATGCTTCTATATGCGGCTTCAATTCACGTCGCGCAATCTCGTCTGTCTCCGCCACATAGGTGGGCACGGCCCAGCCCATTTGTTGCGGGCTGGCCTCATAGCCATCGCTGGCCGCAATCTCGCGATACAGATCAAAATTTTTCTTTGCGAGCGCGATGGGTGAGAAGGTTTGCAGATAGGTGTATTTGCGCGCAGCCGCCGCGCACCACTCGATTGTTTCGCGACTGCCCTGTGAAGGAATCCACACCGGCGGATGCGGCGCCTGCAAGGGACGCGGCCACAAGTTCACGTAATCGAATTGATAGTGTTTGCCTTCAAAGCGAAACGGCCCTTCGCGCGTCCAGGCTTGCAATATAAGATCATGCGCCTCGTGAAAGCGTTCGTGCGAATAGGTCGGGTTGACGCCTGCTGCGAAATACTCCGAGCCGATGCCGCGCACAAAACCAGCGATCAGGCGCCCGCCCGACATCTGATCCAGCATCGCAAACTCTTCCGCGATGTTTACTGGATTGTTGACCAGCGGCAGCGCGCGTCCCAACACTGCAATCTTCGCGCGTTTGGTGGTGCGCGTCAGCGCAGCGGCGATCAGGTTTGGCGCAGGCATCAGGCCATACGCAGTCTGATGATGCTCGTTCACGCAAATGCCGTCGAACCCCAGCTCATCAGCAAGCTCCAGTTCACGGATGTAGCGATCGTATGTCGGCTTGCCATGTGCAGGATCGAAATACGAATTGGGCAGCGTCACCCACGCTGTGTCATGCTTTTGCGCATACGACAGATCAAGATTGGCGTACGGCATGAGGTGGAAGAAAAAGAGCTTCATGAAGTAGCATTCAAAAACGAGATGATTGCGTCAGCGGCTTCGTCCGGCTTCTCGTTGTGGATGGCGTGTCCGCACGCATCCAGCGTAACCAGCTTGCTGGCCGGCAAATGTTTCATCCAGTGTTGCGCGCACGCATGGGGCACGATGCGGTCTTGGCGGCCCCACACGAACAGCGTCGGCGTATCAATGCGGTGCAGCCAGTACGGCAGCTGTGGGTTGGACAGGCGCGGACTCCAGGCCAGCCTTGCCACCGCTGTCTTGTTGTGGAGAACAAGGTCGAGGTCCACTGGGGCGGCAAGCCGCTTCTCGGCCAGCGTCTGATCGAAGAACTGGGCGCGCGTCGCTTGTTCTGTGGACCACAGGAAAATGTCGCCGAACGGCTCCTCGGGCGCAGCCACGCCCGCAGGCGCCATCAACGTCAGGGAGGCGAGACGCGACGTGTTGCGGATGGCGATCTCGCCCGCTGTCCAGCCGCCCAGCGAATGACCTGCAAGGTGGACCCATTTGAGGTCCATGGTTTCCATGAGGTCTAGGTAGAAGAAGGCAAGGTCGCCGACGCTGTTCATCCAGGCTGGAATCGGCGAGCTGCC
This sequence comes from Hyphomicrobiales bacterium, assembly GCA_031428455.1. Taxonomy (GTDB): domain Bacteria; phylum Pseudomonadota; class Alphaproteobacteria; order Rhizobiales; family Beijerinckiaceae; genus Terripilifer. The sequence continues at coordinate 74,849 of JANPPJ010000098.1, forward strand.
AAAGCCGGGATGTTCCGGGGCGATCACGCGGAAGTCATGGCAGAGCCGACGATGCAGGGCAGTCCAGTTTCGCCCGCCTGCGCCATGCAGAAAGAGCAGGGGGGGGCCCGTTCCGGCCTCTTGAACCCTGAT
>JANPPJ010000099.1:0-19366 GCA_031428455.1 Hyphomicrobiales bacterium
CTCATCTGGGCTCTCGGCGGCTATCTCCGCCAGAGACCTAATACATTCGGAGCTGTGGCTTGACGCAAATATTTGACAATTGTATTCGGCCGCAAATTTAATTATTGCGCGCCAAATATCTGGAATCCTCCTGTAGTAGAGGCCATTCTCTATTTCATCAACGATCACTAACCCGCCTTCCATTACAGCAATGGACAGAAGAATGGCAGCGAGCTTGTTGGAGCCGCCCGAAGCCAGACCAATCGGCATCCGTTTAGGAATACCTGTCGCTGTCACGAATAGTAACGGTTGACCTGCGCTTATCTCAATCGAGGGATTTTTTATGTCTGGAAATAAGTCATGTAGAAGGGTTGAGAAACGAGCAGAATCAAATCGCTTGCTAAGGGTGGAAAAATTAGACGCCATTTCAGAGCCGGGGGCAGTCTGGTTCGCAGCATAAAACGCCGACCGAACATATGACCTCGGGAGTTCATTGAACCTAATCCCGTTCTCAGTAAACGACGGCACAACCGTTCGAATGCCGAGCCCTTGGACTTCATATTTAAACTCAATCGGAGGAAGATCAGACTGTTGCTTTGGGGTCTTCGCTGACTGATCTCTTGGTGGAGGAATAACCCTAATCGAGCCCGGCGCATTCATAATGACCGTGACAGACCGGTTCTCTTCGCCTTTTCCCTTTAAACCGACATACGCCGACTTGTTGGTCCGAAAAAGGTGAAAAATATCTGCCCAAATGGCTTCACTGACTGCATCTTGCGAACCAGAAAACGCGCCCTCTAAGCCGCGCCACTGACGAGCACGAAGTACAAGCTCTGGCGTTGCCCCAGCTGCGAGGAATAACGCCTCAAGCAGCGCGGTCTTTCCGCTCCCGTTATCGCCAACCACAAGGTTTATTCGACGCAGGTTCTCGATTTTGCAATCCGAGTAACCCTTGAAGTTGCGCAGGGTGATAGATTCAACCATTAGCGTACTCAAAATGGGCGCAAAGGGGCGAGCTGCAACATTCATAGCCCATCTCCATTAATCAATAGGCCACGAAAATTGGTACGGCAAGTATAATATCGCCCAAATAATGCAGGAAACGGATCATCGTCGCCTCGAAGACCTTGAGGTGCGTCTAACGCACAACGAGCGGACGATTGCGGAGCTGAACGAAATCATCACCGAGCAATGGCGCAAGATGGACCTGCTTGAGCGGCGCCTCACGCAATTGCGCGAGGAGATGCAGAATGTTGCGCCGTCCGGCCCAGGCGACGACCGGCCCCCGCCTCATTACTGAATGCAAATAAATTCGTCTGTCCGCATCAAGCAAGCATTGAATAATGCAGGCAAGCATTGCATTATCTGTCTCGTTACAGAACCAATGTTTCAAATATAAAACAATGAGCGCGGACAGCCGCCAGTTATTTCTTGCGAGGGGATCCATCATGAAGATTAGCAGGCGAGTTTGCGCGGCTCTGGCGTTGGGCGCCGCCGCTTCGGCTTTGGCCCTCGCGGCCCCGGCCAGCGCTTATCCCACCAAGCCGATCACGATCATCGTCCCATTTCCGGCGGGCGCAGGCCCCGACGTTATGGCGCGTTTGATTGCCGAGCGTCTCGGCCCGGCGCTGAAAGAAACCGTCCTCGTCGAGAACAGGCCCGGCGCGAGCGGCATGGTTGGCGCCACCGCTGTGGCCCGTGCGCCTGCCGATGGCCACACGCTGCTGTTGACGCCAAACACGTTGTTCATTGCGCCCCATCTCATGCCTGCTGGCGCCAAGCCGCCGGTCGATGTGATTGGCGACTTCGTGCCCGTGATCATGCCATCGCAAACGACGATGGTGATGGTCGCGAACCCGAAACTTGGCGTGAAGAACGCGAGGGAATTTGCCGCGCTCGCGAAGACAAAGCCGATGAATTACGCAAGCTCGGGCAACGGCTCCGTACTTCACATTGCAGGCGCGTTGTTCGCCAGTGGCGCCGGGGTCAGCCTGACACACGTTCCCTATCGCGGCATCGCACCAGCGGTGACGGATGTCATTGCTGGCCATGTGGAAGTCACATTCTCCGGCATTGGTCCCGTTCGTCAGCACATCGCGTCCGGCGCGCTCGTCGCGCTTGCCGTCGTGGAGCCTGAACGCAGCGCTGCCGTGCCTGAGTTGCAGACAGCGATCGAGCAGGGAATCAAGGACGTCGCTGTCGGCGGATGGTATGCGGTGATGGCGCCCAAGGGCACACCGCAGTCGGTCGTCGACAGGCTCAACAAGGAAATAAACACGCTGCTTGCGCTGCCAGAGTTGAAGCAAAAGGTTGAGCAGAGCGGCGAACTGATCCTCGGTGGAACGCCCGAGGTTCTCGCCACGCGCGTGAAGGCTGATTTTGATCGTTACGGCGAAATCGTTCGTCGTCTCAACATCACAGCCGAATAACGCTGGGGCACAGGCATGAGTGAGCCAGCGGCAGCGCCGGGCGTGAGCCTGCCCAAATTGGGTGCGCATCTCGTTCTGCTCGGAACCGTCGCTGGCCCGGTTTTGCATCCGCGCCGCATGATGTCGTCGCAGGCCGTAGTCATAGACGGCGCCGTCTATCTTTTCGATTGCGGCTACGGCGCGCTTACGCGATTTGCAGCCGCAGGTCTGCGGCTCGCCGATGTGCGCGCGATTTTCATTACGCATCATCATTCTGATCACAACGCTGACTACGTGAACCTCATCCATTTGGCATGGATTCAGGGGATGACGCGAAAGCTGCCGGTGTTCGGTCCACCGCCGATGCTGCGCATTCATAATGCTGCAATCGATTTTCACCGCGAAGACTTTGACATCCGCATCCGCGCTACGGGCCGCACGCCGCCTGCGGAGTGCTTTGCTGTGCAGGAGATATCAACACCCGGCGTCGTCTTCGAAGACGAGAACGTGCGCGTGACATCGGCCCTTGTCGATCATCCGCCGTTCGCGCACGCCTTCGGCTTTCGCGTCGACGCCAGCGCGCGCTCCATTGTCCTGTCCGGCGACACGGCTCCGTGCGAGGCGTTGGTGCAGCTGGCTGCGGGTGCGGATCTGCTCTTGCACGAAGCCATGTATGAGCCCGGCATCGACGCGATGCTCGCCACACGCCTTTATGTGCCGCCCGGTCTCCGTTCGTTCCTAGTCAATGGGCACACGAGCGCTGAAGATTGCGGGCGCATTGCGCAGCGCGCAGGCGTGAAGACGCTCGCCCTCACGCATCTTCTGCCGTCGGACGACGGGCTCGTGTCAGATGATGTCTGGGCCCGTGAAGCCGCCAGGCATTTTGGCGGTACGATTATAGTCGGTCACGATCTGATGGTGCTCTGAGCGTGGCTCACGCCACTGGCGTTTCCCAGGCGTTGTAGCCGTAGACCCAGTCCGCGCTTTCCTGCCCCTTCATCCACTGATTGCCGCGCGAGCCGATCTGGATGCGCGCGGTGCGATCCTGCCGCGCCTGCTCGTAGCGCTTCATCTCGGCCGTCGGGTCATCGCCAACAAGGCACCGGCCCAGAACAACGCCATCCTCAATCGCCATGCCTGCACCCTGCGCCATGAAGGGCAGCATGGGGTGACATGCGTCGCCCATCAACGTGACGCGGCCCCTCGACCATTCCGGCAGCGGGTTACGCTCATACAATGCGCTTTTCAGCACGGATGTGCAGGCGTCCAGAAGCGCGCGCGCATCGGGATGGAAGTCCTTATAGAACGAGCGCAACTCGTGCACATCGCCTTCGCTGGTCCACGATTCTTCATGCCATGACGCCTGTCCCGTCGTTGCAAAGACGAACGTGTCTTGACCACGGTTGAGCGGAAACGTGACGATCTGGCTTTGTGGGTTGGGCCCCCACCACTTGGTGAAGGCCTCGATCTCTGGAACATGCTGCACGTTTGCTGAGGGCACGACGGAGCGAAACGAAACAACGCCTGTGAAACGGGGACTTTCTTCGCCGAAAAGTGCAGCGCGCACGCGTGAATGAATGCCGTCCGCGCCCACCACCGCATCATGCGTCGCGCTGGCGCCGTCTTCGAAATACAGGCGCACGCCATCGCTGTCCTGCTCAAGCGAACGAAGCCGCTTTGAAAACTTCATGTTCTCTTGGGGAAACGCTTGCGCCAGCGCAGTCAGCAAATCAGCGCGATGGATCGTCAATTGCGGCGCGCCGTAGCGCTCTTGCGCCGCTGAACTCATCGGCAGTCGCGACGTTTCCTTGCCGGTGTCCCAATCGCGGCTGATGCGGAATGTTGGCTGCGCGCCGGTGCGCCGCGCCACTTCGCCAACGCCAAGACCATCGAGTGCAAGCATCGCGTTGGGCGTGAGATTGATGTCAGCGCCCACGCGCATGTATTTCGCTGACTGTTCGTACACGGTCACCGTGTGGCCTTGGCGTTGCAGCGCAATGGCTGCCGTTAGTCCGCCAACACCGCCGCCGACAATGCCAATGTTCAAGGAGCGTCCCACGTCTCTTCTCCGCGCTATCGGGCGTGTCTGGTCATCTGAAGCAATTGCGCCGCCAGCGCGTAGCCCGTCGTCAGTGATGTTTTCGGATTGTCGGGCGAAGGCTTGCCCGCAATGCGAAGGTCTACATCTGCGCAGCCTGAACGAAATGAGAGTTCGTGCGTGTTGCGCGTTGTTGCAGGGTCCGCGATCAGCCGCACACGCGTTCGCTCAAACCCTGCGCCCGTGATGGCGATGGTAGCTGCGACGTTCGCATTTTGCGGATAGTCGCGCGCGGCCGTCTCGGCGATGCCTTCGTAAAACGTCACGGCTTGTGTGAGCGCCTCAAGGTTGATGAGCTTCTCTGCGGGCGTTCCGCGCCACGCCGATGGCGGTTTGCGAGACGTGTAGAGCACATCGTCAAGGCCCGACAAGCGTGCGGCAGCCAGAATGTCGAGGCCGCCAACGGCGCCCGAACATATCTCCCAATTTGCTGCGCCCGCGCGTGCAGCGTCATCAAGCGCCGCGCGCACATTGGCAGCCGCAAGTGCGCCAGCAGAGGTAACCAGAACGTCTATTCCAGCACACAGGAGGGCAGGCCCAAACGCGCTGACGGCTTCGTGTCCGGCTGCTTCGGCCACGAGGGCCGGGCTCTGTTCGATCATCTGCGCGACGTCATGGACGATGACCAGCTCGCGATAAACTTGTCCTTGCCAAGGCGCCAGCGCATCGCGCGCCTTGCTTGCGCTGTCCGCACGCGCCAGCACGATTAAAGCGTCCAGTGGGGCGCCAGTATGCTTCGCCATCGCCGCGAGCGCCTGGCTCGCGACAGCGCCGTGCCCTATGAGCCCGAGCCTCAACGTGCGCCTCCAGCCGCGCCTGCGGGTGGTCCGCCGAAAGGCTGAGCGAACGGGCCGATGGCGTTCATGTCGACTTCGATCATGCAGGGACCAGTCGCGGCCAGTCCACGATCCAGCGCTGCGGCAAAGTCTTCAATGCGAGTGACACGCTCGTGCGCCAGTCCGATGCTGCGCGCAAAAAGCTCAAAGTCTGGCGTCGTAAGACGGCAATAAACGCGCCGACCTTCGTATTGCGCATCCTGAATATTGGAGATTACGCCATAGGCCTGATCGTTCATCAACACGTAGACAATGGGCGCCTGCTGATCGACCGCCGTTGCGAACTCGCCAAGATTGAGCTGCGCGCCGCCATCGCCGACCAATGCGAGCGTGCGCTTGCCTGGCTCGGCGCACGCGGCGCCAACCGCCATCGCCACGCCTTGCCCGATGCCGCCGCCAAGCGCATGGACGCCAAGACGCGACTCCGCCAGCAGCACGTATCGATTGCCGAAGGTGGAATTTGAAATCGTCACGTCGCGCACAAACGGCAGGGCGCCGTTCAAGACGCGCTCACGCATGGCGTTGGCGATCGTTACATAAGGGCCGAGCGTTGCGCGCAGGCTGTCTTCGCCCGCAGCCCGCGCCCTGCTGACGCGTTCTGCAAATGCAGCGTCAACGTCAAGCGCGTCCGGCAGGCGCTCCAGCAGGCCCGCCAGCGCGCGCTGCGCGTCAGCGTGGATGAACAGATCAGTCGGATAATTGCGCCCGCCCTGGCTTGCGTCGGCGTCGATCTGCACAAGCGGCTTGCCAAGGCGCAGCATGTTGTTGCGCGTTTCGTTGCCGCGCAGGCGCGAGCCGACGACGATCATCAGGTCGCAAGCTTCAAAAACGTCCTGCGCCTGCGGCGTCATGTTGAAAGCGCCAAGACTGCGCGGATCAGTTTCGGCCACACTGGCGCGGCCCTGCGTGCTGGTGACGACACAAAAGCCCCGCCGCACAAGTTCGCTCGCCTCGCGCGAGGCGCCGCGCGCGCCGCCGCCAAGCCACAGCATGGGCCGCTTCGCTTTGCGCACCAGGGCTGCGAGCACATCAAGCACATCGGCGCGCGGCTCAACGCGCGCGATGGCGGGCGCCGCGATGAAACCGGGCGCCGGCGCGTTCATTCGCTGCACGTCCACGGGGATTTCAACGCTGACCGGTCCTCTTGGCGCCGAGAGAGCCGCAGACATGGCAGCCTGCAGCGTCGGGATGGCGCCGCGCGCTTCCCAGATGCGGAAGACCGATTTGGATACAGCCTTCAGCATATCGAACTGGCGCGGCACATCATGGATGGCCGCGCGATCACGATCCATGTAAGGCGTATCGATTTGCGTAGTGATGTGCAGCACTGGCGAGCCCGCTGTCAGCGCCTCCACCTGCGATCCGCAGGCGTTGCCCGCCGCCGTGCCTGTGCTGGTGATGGCCACGCCAAGCCCGCATGATACGCGCGCATAGGCGTCGGCCATATTGAGCGCGCCCGCTTCGCTGCGCGCAGGCACGAACGTAATGCGCCCTTGCCTATATATGGCGTCAAGAATCGGCATGTTGTGGATTGAGATGACGCCAAAAGCATAGGTGACGCCTGCATCAGCCAGCGTGCGCGCAACAAGATCGCCGACTGGTTCTTCCAGTTGAGCATCCACATGGGTGATGGCGACGTTCATCTAAACCTCAAATGTAGCGCGATACGCCGCCCGAAATTTCAAGCGACGCGCCGGTGATGTAGGCGACCTGCGGCGACGATAGAAACGCCACCGCCCGTGCGACTTCTTCAGGTTTGCCGAGGCGGCCAAACGGTATGTGCTTGGATTTTGCGAGCGCGGTGATCCAGGCATCGCGGCTCTGGCTTTTGTCCTCGCGCGCCTCGAACCGTCGCTCCCACTGGCCGGACTCGATCAGCCCCAGCACCACGGAATTAACGCGAATGCGCCCGGCAAATTCCGTTGCCAGCGATTTGAGCAGGCTCTGCACGCCCGCACGCGCGGAGGACGTACAGACCATGTAAGGCTCAGGCTGATACGCCAAAAGCGAGTTGACCGCGACAATGGCCGCAGCGTCCGACGCTTCCAGCATCGGCAGAAATGCGCGGATGGGATAAATCTGGCTGAAGTATTTCAGATCGAGTTCTTCACGCCACTGCTCGTCCGTCGTTGTGGCGAAGGTGGACATGCGTCCCTGGCCCGCGTTGTTGACAAGTACGTCAGCGCGGCCCCGCCACGCCTGCACCGCCTGCGCAAAGGCGCTGGTATCAGCGGCTTTTGTGACGTCGCATTTTGCGGCCAGCACGCGGTCGTCGCCAAAGTCGTTTGCAAGCGCTGCACGCACGCTTTCAAGCCGCGCCGTATCGCGTCCGCAAATAGCAACGTGCGCGCCTTCTTCGAGAAAAACGCGCGCGCTCGCCAGCCCAATGCCCGACGTGCCGCCGGTGACAATCGCCACGCGCCCTGCAAGGCCAAGATCCATGACGCGTCTCCGCTCAGGACTTCTGGCGCTTGATCTTGGACAGCGGATGGTCGGGCGGGTAGGTCGGCGTTTCCGGCTTCACGCTGCCGACGATGACGATCATCAAGGCTTCATCCGTACCTTCGTTGACCAGCCCGCGATAGACCCCGGCTGGAACGGAAATGAGATCGCGCTCGCCAAGGATTGTGTCGCAGCGCTCGCCCTTGTGCTCCACCATGATGCGCACGCGCTCGCCGCGCAGGATGAAGAACACTTCTTCGGCGTCCGTGTGGAGATGAAGCGGTCCCTCGCAGCCCGCTGGCAAGACCATGGTCGAGAACGTGAAATGCTCGGCTGGCACGCTGTTGGCGTCATTGGCGACGCCAGTCGCTCCGGTGCCGACGTAACGCATTTGCGCGCGTTTATATTTGGGATCGAAGTCAGCCTGAAACTTGAGCGCGTTCCAGTCAAAGGTGCGGGTGGACAGGCGGGCAACGCGAGACTCAACCCAGTCCCCCAGCGATTTGCCGTCGGGTATGATGACGTCATCAGGCAATGTTTCCTGCACGACACGTTCATTCATGGTCGCCTCTCCTCGGTCTGGCGTGCGCAGGTGCGCAGAAATAGTGTTTTTGATGGCTGATAACGGGGCTCTGACGCCTTCGTCTGGTTTTGACAAACCTTACCCCAGCAATTAATCTGTTGCAAATATGAAATTATGTTTCATATATAAATCAAGAGCTCAGTAAGCGCCCGCTCTTTTCGCGGCGCAGAGGAGAAGCGCAGATGAGCATTTCAGGCATCGACCGCGTGACCTTTGGCGCCGGGGATATTGCCGCGTGCAAGACGTTCTTCCTGGACTTTGGCTTGAAGCTGGTCAGCGAGTCCGAAGGCGCTCTCGACTTCGAAACCCTCAACGGCTGTGAGGTCCACATCCGTCCCATAGATGACCCGGCCTTGCCGCCCGCCATTGAGTCCGGTGACACGGCGCGTGAGGTCATGTGGAGCGCACAAAGCCAGCAGGATCTCGACGCCCTTCGCCCCCGCATGATGAGCGCGCCGGGCTTTCGTGAAGAAGATGGGGCGCTGTTCTGCGTCGATCCCAACGGACTGACCATCGGCGTGCGCGTGTCGCGCAAGCGCGCTGTGGAGATAAGCGGCTCTCCCGCCAACACATGGGACAAGGCCGCCCGCATTGATCAAGCCAGCCCGGTCTATGAGCGCGCAGAGCCCATCGAAGTAGGACATGTGGTGTTCTTCACCGACCGGCTCGCGGAGGTGACGCGCTTTTATGAAGAGCTGGGCTTCTGCATGTCGGACCGTTATCCCGGCCGTGGCCATTTTCTGCGCGCCAGCGAGCGGGGTGGCCACCACGACATGTTTCTGCTGCAGACACCGGACTCCAGGCCGGGCCTCAATCACGTCGCATTCGCCGTGCGCGATATTCACGAGGTTTTCGGCGGCGGCATGAACATGTCGCGCTGTGGTCACGAAACGCAGCTGGGGCCGGGCAAGCACCCGATTTCCTCGGCCTTCTTCTGGTATTTCAAAAGTCCCGCCGGCGCGCTGATCGAGTATTATGCAGACGAAGACGTGCTCACCGAAAACTGGACGCCACGCGACTTCACGCCGGGGCCCACCGTGTTTGCCGAATGGGCCATCGCGGGGGGCATTGACGGCGTGACGCGCCGCCAGAAACAACCGGAGGCGAAGGCTAACGACGGCAAATTCATCACCGAGAAACGATAAGAGCGCCGCTCGATGAATGGGGCTTCAACCCAGCTTCAGATAGCGCCTTTGCCTCAGGGCGACCTCGCGTTTCTTGACGCTGGCGCCGGGGCCGCGATCGTTCTGCTGCACGGCATCGGGTCAGCCGCGTGCTCCTGGGAGCCGCTGATCGTGGGCCTCTCGGCGCGCTGGCGGGTCATCGCCTGGAACGCGCCGGGCTATCCGCCGTCCGCGCCGCTGCCGATGGAGTGGCCAACTGCCGACGACTACGCGCAGCGGCTTGCGCTAATGCTCGATCATATCGGCGCCGAAAAATGCCACATCGTCGGCCATTCCCTTGGTTGTCTCATCGCAGGCCGCTTTGCGCGCCTGCATCCGCAACGCGTAATCACACTGACGCTCGCATCCTGCGCGCTCGGCCACGCACGCCTTGACGCCAGCGAGCGCGACAAGCTGCTGGCGTCCCGCATCGGCGATGTTGAAGCACTTGGCGCACGCGGGATGGCGGAAAAACGTGGCCCGCGGCTGCTTGGCCCCGACGCTTCTGACGCAACCATTCGCGCAGTCGTGGAAACCATGGCCCGTATTGAGCCATCGGGCTATGCGCAAGCCTCGCGCATGCTGTCGCGTGGCGACCTCATCGACGATATTGGCGCTCTGGCTCCGGAGCTTCCGGTGCAGCTCATCTTTGGGAGTGCGGACGTCATCACTCCGCCGCGGGTGAACCAGCGCGCCGCCGCTGCCCGTCCATTGGCCCCGGTCACCGTTCTGCAGGGGGCAGGGCACGCGTGTTATGTCGAGCAGCCAGACGCGTTCAGTCGCGCGGTTGAGGAGTTCGCGAGCCAGCATGGATAAGGACATCGAGACGGAGAAAGCGCCAGACGCGCGTGAACGCTACGTTGTTCCTGCGCTGGCGCACGGGCTAGAGGTCTTGTCGCTTTTTTCGCGCGAGAAGCCAACACTGACGGCGCCCGACATTTGCGCCGCGTTGGGTCTGCCGCGCGCAAGTGTTTTCCGCATCATGGTGACGCTGGAGCGCGCGGGCTACGTTCTGCGCGGTGAGGATGAGCGCACGTTCCGGCTAGGACCGGGCCTTCTCAACAGGGGTTTCACTTACCTTGCGTCGCTTGATCTATCCGAGATTGGGCAGACCGCCTTGCACAGGCTGCGCGACCGCACCGGTCTGTCCGCTCACCTTGCAGTGCGAGATGGACGCGAGGTCGTTTACGTCGCGCGCGTGGCAGCCTTGAGCACCGTCTCCAGCAACGTCCAGATCGGAACGCGTTTTCCAGCGCACGCCACAATCATGGGCCGGATGCTGCTGTTCGATATGAACGACGACGAATTGCGGGCGTTGTTTCCCGAGCGCAAATTGCCTCAGTCGACGCCCCAGACGCCGGCCACCCTTGCCGATCTCAAGGAATTGCTGTCTGCTGATCGCACCAGAGGTTACGGCGTCAGCCAGTCCTATTTTGAACGCGGCGTCAGCGCCGTTGGCGCTCCGGTTCGCGATGGCGCGGGCCGCGTAGTGGCTGCAATCAACGTCACAGCCGTTGATACGCACATCGACGTCGAAGCAATGCACGGCGCCATCAAGGAGGCCGTTCTGGACGCCGCGCAGGACGTCGGCCGCTGGCTTGCGGGCGCTCCCGTTTCCGCTGCGTCCCTTCGCTAATCGCTAAAGAGGGAAGTGGCAGGCAGCGTCCCGCTTTTGCGAATGGGCAACCAGCACGGGCTTCTCCTCGCGACAGCGATCCGTAACCTTGAAGCACCGTGACGCGAACGAGCAGCCAGTGGGAATGTTGAGGGGGCTCGGCAGTTCCCCCGAGATGATCTTGATGGAGCGCTTGGCCTCGATGGCTGGATCAGGCGTCGGGATCGCGTCTATCAAGGCGCGTGTGTAGGGGTGCGCGGGGCTGCGGAAGACATCTTCAGCCGGGCCGTATTCCACAACTTCGCCAAGATACATCACGGCGATGCGATCTGAAATGTAACGCACGGTCAGCAAGTCATGCGAGATGAAGATGAAGCTGATGCCCAGATCATCCTTGAGGTCGCAGAGCAGGTTGATGATCTGCGCTCGAACGGACACATCGAGCGCCGAAGTCGGCTCGTCGGCCACCACAACAGAAGGGTTGAGCGCAAGGGCGCGCGCGACGCCAACGCGTTGACGCTGACCGCCGCTAAGCTGGTTTGGGTACCGGTCGAGATAGCTCTCTTCGAGCCCGACCTGCTTGATCAACGCGCGCACCTTCTCAGCCCGCTCCGCGCGCGTGCCAGCGCCCGTTACGATGAGCGGCTCTTCAATGATGTTGAAGATCGTCATTTTCGGGTTGAAGGATGAGTAGGGGTCCTGAAAGACCATTTGCGCAATGCCGGCGATGAAGATTTCGCCAGTGGTTGGTTCATCAAGTCCCAGAAGCAGGCGTGCAAGCGTGCTCTTGCCGCAGCCGCTTTCGCCGACGATTCCAAGCGTCTCACCCTTGCGCATGCGAAGGTTCACGCCATTCACCGCGCGCACGGTCTTGGGCTTGCTCCACGGGAACGTCGCCTTGCCGGGAAAATGCTTTCGCAGATTGTGCATTTCGAGCACATCCTGCTGCGGCACAGGCCCCGGTTCATTGCTTAGGCGAGCGGCGCGCATGACGGGCTTGGGCGGCGCCGGTGAGTCATCAAGTCCGTTGGGCAGAAAACAGGCAGCGGAATGCTCGACGCCCCGGTATGTCAGATCCGGCGTGCTGCCCGCGCATCGATCCTGCGCAGCGGCGCAACGCTCGCGGAACGCGCAGCCAACAGGCGGATTACGCATGTCTGGCGGAAAGCCCGGGATCTGCAGCAGCCGTTCGCGTTCGGCCCCCGCCGCGTTCGGGATCGTACGCAGCAAGCTCTGCGTGTAGGGATGCCGCGGACGGGCGAAAACGTCTGCGGCAGAGCCGAATTCAACAATTTTGCCCGCATACATCACGCCGACCTTGTTGGCGAAGCGCGCCACAAGACCAAGATCGTGGGTGATGAAAAGCATTGCCGCGCCAGTCTCGGCGGTGAGGTTCTTGAGCAGCTCAACGATCTGCGCCTGGATCGTAACGTCCAGAGCGGTTGTGGGCTCGTCGGCAATGATAAGACGCGGATTGCATGACAGGGCCATCGCGATCATCACGCGTTGGCGCATGCCCCCGCTCATCTCGAACGGGAATGCATCAATGCGCGCGCCAGCGTCTGGAATCCCGACCCTGTCAAGCCAGCCAACGGCGATGTCGCGCGCTTCTTTGCGCGTCCTTCCAAGATGGCGCATGACCGGCTGGATCATCTGTTCGCTGACGCGCATGACGGGATCAAGCGATGACATCGGGTCTTGAAAGATCGTTCCGACTTCGCTTCCGCGAATGCCGTTGAGTTCCGCCTCGCTCAACTTGGTAAGATCGCGACCGCCAATGATGACCTCACCGCTGACAACCTTGCCGGGATATGCAAGAAGCTGAATGAGCGACATAGCCATCGCGCTCTTGCCGGACCCGCTTTCACCCACAATCGCGACGCGCTCGCCGGGCTTGAGGCTGAAGGAGACGCCGTTCACCGCCTTCACGACGGCGCTCTCGGTGAGGAAGTGCGTGTGCAAATCGTGCACCTGCAGCACAGTATCCGTGATTGGCTGCATGTAGTTCATGACGTCGTCTCCGCGAGGATGAGTTTCGGTCAGCAGCTTATTTCCGCGCACGAGGATCGAGCGCTTCGCGTATCCCATCGGACAGGAAATGCAGGCTCAAGGCGATGGCAAGGATAACAACGCCAGGCATCGTTGAAATCCACCACGCTTGCTGCAGGTAAAGCTGTCCGTCTCGAATGATGTTTCCAAGAGAAGGCTCTGGCGGCATGATGCCAAGCCCCAGGAAACTCAGGCTTGCTTCCACCAGGATTGCGTTCGCCGCAGCAATGCTGCCCGCCACGAGCAAGGGCGCAATTGTGTTTGGCACGATGTGGCGCGACATCAACCACCACTGAGAGGCTTTCACCGTGCGCGCCGCGTCGATGTAGGCGCGCGAGCGAAGGCTGAGGACCAGCGAACGCTGAAGGCGGATGAAGCGCGGCACATCTGCAATCGCGATTGCCAGGATAACAGGGATAAGCCCTGTGCCGACGACGGAGACAAGACCGATGGCGAGGAGAAGGGAAGGGAACGCGAGGAAGATATCAACGACGCTCATGATGACGCGGTCGACGGTGCGGCCGAAGAAACCGGCGATTGTTCCAAGCACGACGCCGAACACAAGCGCGATAAGGGCGACGCTGAAGCCCACAAGGAGCGAAACCTGAACGCCCGCAAGCGTGCGCGCAAGAACGTCGCGGCCCATGCGGTCGGTCCCGAACGGATGCACGAATGATGGCTCCTGCATCATCATGCGAAGGTTCGTTTGAAGCGGGCCTTGGAGCGGCAAGTAACTAGCGAAGGCGGTCAGCAGCAGAATGGGGACCAGAATAATCAGTGCAAGACGCGCTTTCTTGTTTCCCGACAGAAACTGAAAGCCTTTCAACTTTGGCGTCCACAGCGAAAAGCGAGAGCGCGCGGGAGTTGTGAAAGTGATCGCCATGTCAACTGTTCCTGGTCAGGTTCATGAATTCGACAGCATGCGCTGAAGTCAGAACTGCACGCGGGGATCGAGCCTTTTGTAGACGAGGTCGGTGAAGAAGTTCACGGATACGAAGAACAAGGCGTAGAAGACGATGAGCGTTTGAACGAGCGCATAGTCTCGGCTGTTGATGCCATTCACCAGCAAGCTGCCAAGGCCGGGTATCGTGAAGATAAACTCGACGATGATCGTTCCGTTGAGCAAGCTGCCGAAGCTGAGGCCAACAACCGTGACGATTGGAAGAGCCGCATTTTTGAGCGCGTGGCGAAAAAGCACCCGCAACTCGGACCAGCCCATCGACCGGGCTGTGCGGATGTAGTCCTCGCTTAAAATCTCAAGCACCGCAGTGCGCGTAATGCGCGCCATGGTGGCGATTTGCGTGACGGAGAGAACAAGAACCGGAAGAGCAATGCGGTGCAGGAAGTCAATCGGATCATCCAGACTGACAGAGCCGCTTGCAGGGAAAAGCCCTAGTGTAAGTGAGAACAAAAGCAGGAACACCAGAGCCGTCCAGAAGGAGGGCATCAGGTCTACCAGCATCGCACTGCCCGTTATGATGTTATCGAGCGTTTTGCGACCCTTGTGGGCAAGATATGCGGCCAGCGTGCCAAGCGGAATCGCGATGATGATGGTCAGTACGATTGTTGCTACCGCGATCGACAGGGTAATGGGAATTGCTTTCGCCAGGAGCCCGCCGATCGAAAGGCCGGTCGTGATCGTTTCGCCGAAATTCAGACTGACAAGATTTTGCAGGTACTCGACGTACTGAATCCAGATGGGCTTGTTAAGGCCCATCTGATCGCGCATGCGCTCAAGCGCCTCTCCAGAAAGTGTGTCTCCCGCCATGGCGGACGCCGCGTCGCCCGGGATCAGCCGGAGCGTAAAAAACACAAGCGTAACGACGCCAAGCGTTGTTACGACAAGTTGGAGAAGGCGATTGAGGCTATAGGTGAACATGACGTTTACCCGCTATTTGATATCGACTTCATAGAAGTTGACCTGCGCCAGGTTGTTGGGCTGCACGCCTGTCACGTTCTTCTTGCCCGGCCAGATGACGCCGTTGGCGTATTGTGGAAGATATGGAAGATCGGTCATCGCGATCTGCTGCACTTTGACATAAAGCGCTTTCCGTTTGACTGGATCGATCTCGGCCTTTGCCGCCCGCAGGGTTTCAATGGCAACGGGATTGTCATATCGCGCGCCATTGAGCCCCTTCGGCGAGATGTTCGCCGGATCAAGGAAGCTGAACAGGATTGTGTCCGGGTTCACGGCTGGAAGGAGGCGCGTCGTCACTTCAAAGTCGCCACGGTTGCGACGCTGGTTGAACGTCGGCGTATCAACGAGCTCCATTTCCATTTTGATTCCGACCTGGCTCAAATAGTCGATTTCAAACTGCTGGAACTCTGAAACGCCCTGCGCCGATGTGCTCAGGTTTTTGAAGGAAAAGCCTTTTGGATAGCCTGCTTCCGCCATAAGCTTTTTCGCCAGTCCAGGATTGTAGGCGTACCGCGGAATATCCTTCGTGTAGCCATCCATCCACGGCATCAACAGCGTGTACGTTGCATTTTGCAAAATCGGCGAAGTCGCCTTGATGATGGTGTCGAAGTCGAGGGCATGTGCAAACGCCCGGCGTACGCGAACGTCCGAAAGCGTTTTGACCGAAAGGTTGAACACTTTGAGGCCAGCAGCGTAATCGTCCGTCGCGTTCATCAAGAAACCTTCCTTCTTGAGGATTGCGATGTTTTCTTCGCGGTTCGAGCGCATGACGAGATCGACCTCGCCGCGACGCAGCGCGATGGTTCCGGTCGCTTCGTCCTTGATGATCTGGAAAATGATAGTGCTGATTGGAGCCGGCCCGCGGAAATAGGTCTCATGCCGCTTCAGCACGATACGCGAGGTCACGTCGACTGAGTCCAGGTAATAAGGGCCGGTCCCAACAGGCTGCCAGCGAACCTGCTTACCTGCAGCTTCAATCGCCTTTTTGTTGACGATCTGTCCCTGATGATAGTTTGCGACCTGATGCAGGAAATTTCCATCAGGCGAGTTTAGCGTAATGACAATTGTATAATCGTCTGGCGCCTGCACGCTCTTCAGGTCAACGAATTCGTTGCGGTAAGGCGACGCTGTCGCCGGATCCAGAATTCGATTGTAGCTATATACAACGTCCGCAGACGTGAACTCGCCAAAACCCTTTTGCCACTGCACGCCACGGCGCAGCTTGAAGATCCATGTGATGTTGTCCTTGGTTTCCCAAGACTCTGCGAGGTCGGGGATGATCTTGCCGGTCTTGCTGTCGTACGTCGTCAAGCCGCTGAAGATGTTGAAGGCGATGTTCTCGTTTTCAACGCGGAAAATTGTCGCTGGGTCGAATCCAGCGGGGTCGTCGTAAAAGCGAACTCGAAGTGTTTTTTCCTGCGCCTTGGCTGGTAAAGAGATCAATGGCGCGGCGCTTGTGGCTGCTAGTCCGGTCAAGAAAGTCCGTCGCGTCGTTTTCATCTGACACCCCAATGGCTGAATGTTTCCTGGTTGCTAGGAGCTCAATGGCGCTGCAGGGTTACTGATTGTTGCAGCGCCATTGTCGTTACTCGGCTGCGGCCGCAGATGGGCGCTCGATGGAGTTGCCGCGCAGATAGTTCTTGGCCATCTCGAGCGAGACCACGTCAGCGTACTTCTGGTGCATGTCATAGAGGTTCATGCAGTGCGAAGCCTCGGTGCGGTCGAATACGCACTCTGAGACAACGCCCATGCGGAAGCGCGACGTTGCGCCATCAACGACAGATGCGCGCACGCATCCGCTCGTGGTCTCGCCGCAGACAATGAGCGTGTCGATATCAAGGCTGTTCAGATGGAACATCAGCGGCGTGCCCTGGAAGGCGCTGGGCGCCGACTTTTCGATCACGACTTCGCCGGCAATCGGCGCAAGTTCGTCAACGATCTGGTTGCCTTTGTGTTGCATTTCCGGGGACAACTTTGAGGGCTCGCGATTCCGGTGAACCCACGGCTTCATGCCGTTATGCAGGCCCTTGATGTGGATGACGGGTACACCGTTTTCGCGTGCGACCGCGAGCAATTCAGCCGCCTTGTCGATCGCCGCCCAACCTTCGAGGCCGGTGCTGCCGGGCCACATTTTCATCGACTCGAAAATGTCTTCGCGCTTCAGTCCGAGTACGCTGTAATACATGTCAATAAGCAGCAAAGCGGGCCTCTTGCCGAAGCCGTAGAGCTCCTTCTTGCCCCACAATTCGTCGTGCTTCTTGTCGCGTTCGCTGAGGTATTTTTCCCATCCGTACATGACCGGTCCTCCGAGCGGCTGAATGTCGCCAAAAGGGTCATGGCAAGCTTCATGCCACGCCGGTTACTGTGCCCTCCATCAGTTTTTGTTATGCAGACGTTCAGGCGCAAGGGGTGTCTGTAGCGTTTCCGCTTGAACCCATGGGCGGTTAATTGGCGGCTTGCATATGTTGACGCGCGGTTGCTATCTGGCGCACGCATGAATGGAGGACACATAATGAACGAAACGGTCAGTTCAGCTACAATCGATCACGAGGCGGCGGAAGCTGCAGTTCAAACCTTCAGCTTCAAGGCTCCGGACACGTACACGCGGCGCAAGGCGATTGTGAAGTTGATCACCACCGACAGGGGCGCCGCTGCGATTCATTGCCTGGGGCAGGGTGGCGAGAACAATCTTCATTATCACGCTGGTGTCGACATCACGTGGATGGTGATCAAGGGGAGCGCCCGCTTTTATGGAGCCGGGGATGTCGTGCGTGGCGAATTCGGCGTGCACGAAGGCATTTTGATCCCCGCAGGCGCACGCTACTGGTTTGAGAGCTGCGGCGAGGACGACCTCGAACTCCTGCAGATCAAGACGTATCACACGCGTCGCGGTCAGGATAAGCGCATTGACGCTGCGCCCCGGGATGAGTCCAAGCCGCTCGGCGCCAGTCATTTCCAGGCGGCGAAGATCGCCTGAGCCTCATGCTTCGCCAGATGTAAGGATCCCCGCTGGCGGGGATTTCAAGCTCATGGACAGGCGCAGCGAGTCGCGCGATGATTGCCGATGGATTCGGTAGAGACTGTCCTTCCCTGACAAACCGTTCGCAGCCGCATGCACACCTTTGGTCGCATCATCTACTGGATCTTGACGGCGCTGGCGCTTGTGCTGGTGGGTTTTGCTGCGCTGGAGTTTGGCGCTGCGGATACGGCGAAGGGTAATGCGCTGATGCGCGCCGGGCTCTATTTCATCGGGGCGGTGGCGCTGTGGTCGTTTGCGCGCGCAATTCTGCGGGCAATGGCTGGCAAATAGCCTCGCGCGAACCGCGCGAGGCTTTCGGCGGGCTTGACGTCAGCGGGCCGGCTTGGCCGGCGCGCTGTTCGTCCTCGTGGAGGCGCTTTGGTCGGTTGGCGCGGTGGGGGTCGAGACAACCTGGCGCATCCAGTCAGTATAGAGCGCAAGGCGCGTATAGACGCCGGGCAGGGCGGCGACGCCGCACTGGCCGATGCCGAAGCTGACGACGCCCACCTGCACCAGCTGTCCGCTCGCGAGGCGGCGAAGTATTGGGCCGCCGGAGTCGCCTGGGCACGTATCGCGACCGTCCACCTCAGCGCCTGCGCAGATGATCTGCGGGGTCACCGTGCCGCCGTTCTGTACAATTGTTTGCTCAAGCGACTTGCGAGCGACGGGCGAGAGATTGAACACGAACGAAAGATCCGAAAAAGCGCGATCAAGATCGCCAGCCTGCATGCGGGCCATCGTCAGTACGCGGTTGCATGAATTGCGGTCGACCGCTTTCACGGTGGTTTCCAGCAAGTCCATGGAGGGGCGCTTGGCCTCCGTCATGCCCCAGCCGATGATCGTGAGATCCCCACTCACCGGAAGAGCGGTCGCCTCCGTTTCCGGCGTCACCACCGTAACACGCTGCGCGCCGGAGTCAGGCGCTGGCGCCCGTTCCAGTTCCAGCAGCGCGATGTCGTTGACGGACGTGCCGGGGACATAGCGCGGGTGCGTTACGACGCGCTTCACGAGAATGCGGTCAGCCTTTCCCAGCAGGTTCGTGGACCCCACCATGATGGCGATATCTTTTGGGCTGGTGATGCTTGAGATTTTGCCACGGTCGCCCTGCGCCAGACAATGCGCCGCCGTCAGCACGTACCGCGAGGTCACCAGCGTTCCGCCGCAAAATTGGGCAACAGGCGTGAATGAGCCATCAGGGTTTCTGCGAACGCGAAGGAGTGCAACTTGAAACGGATAGGCGCCTTCTGCGGCTTTAG
>JANPPJ010000100.1:0-50170 GCA_031428455.1 Hyphomicrobiales bacterium
CCCCAACATCTCACGACGCCGGAAATGGTGTGCTTGATAAACGTGACCGTCAGCGTATCTCTCACGGTGAACATAAGTTCACCCGCAAGGACGCCGCCGTCCACGTCTCTCTTCCTTCCGATTCAAATGTCAAACAGCGCATCTAAAGTTCAAAGCACATAAAAGCGGCGAACCGCTTTCGCCTGATCGACCGAAGTCGTTCAATCAGGTTATTTATGCCCCGAGAAGCTCGAGAAGACCAAGGCTCGCTCGCCGCTATGCAGTGGCGTCGCCGTTGGTGATGCGTATATAGTTCGGCCCGGCGCTGCCTGTCAACACGGCATTTCAAAAAACTTTCACACAATCTGGCGCGCAAATAATCAGGCGGCATATCAGGGATCGCCACAATCGAGCCACGATGATCGTTTTGTTGCGCCTCTGCTTTTCGCTCTTTCTCGCGCCGCCGTCACCGAGAGCCTATCCGTCGGGTCAGGCTGATTGACGCCGACGGGAAGGAAAGCCAGAGTCAAAGCTGGTCGGCGCTTGAATCGCGCAGGCAGACGGGAACAACAGGACGGGATCAACGAGTGGGGACATCCTCCCGCCATAACGCGGACGCTTCACGCGGCTCCGGCGCTCGCCGTATGGATCGCGCAGGCGGCTCGTTCCAGCTTGGGGTTGATCCGCCGCTGGAAAGCGATGGCGCGGCGCATTCCGATCTTGACCGTCGCCGCGTGTCCATTCGCTGGCTGTCGGGAACGATTCTGACTGGCCTTGCCGGAGCAGGCCTGATTGGTGGCGCCGTCTATGCGGCGCTCGACCCATCCGTCTTCGTGGCCGAACAACCGCAGATCGCGATTCTGGAGCGCCCGGCCACCCGGGCCGAGGGAGCCGCCGCGCGCAAGGGCGACCGTATCTTCAAATCCGTCGACATCATTGCGGCGCGCCAAACCTTCCGGACGCCGACGACTGTCCGTTCGGGTGATCGCGAAATTGTTCGCCAGCGCACATTTACCCGGGTGGCGACCAGCCTGGTCATGGGCCCGGCCGGCTTTGCCTCCGAAGTCCCGGCCTTCAACCCGCTCAAGCTTTTGGCCGGCGGACCTTCCCAAACGGAAACGGCGCTTGAGCCGGAAACCGTCCGTGAGGAAGTCGACGTCAGCTTCACCAGTCATGATCTTGCGCCCGTGCTCGCCTTCCCCAATACCTACAGCCTCAATGAGGACGAGATCGCCGCGCAGCTACGCGAGTTTTTAAGGGCCGCCGGTCGCGACACCGCCCGCACAAGCCTGCCCATACCACCGCAATTGCTGCTGACCCGCACCAGCCGGGCCGCCATCGATCCTGTCGGCTTGTCGTACGCCAACGTCGGAGACACGCGTTTTTCTACTGCGTTCTCCTCCATTGAAGTGCGCATGGTGCCGGAGAACCTGACGCTGATCGCGCGGGCGGACGCACAACAGCGCGATACGGAAGAGCGTGTTGTCGTCGTGCGCCGGAGCGAGACGCTGGAGGATATCCTCAACGAAGCTGGCGCCAACCGCGAGGTAATCCGGCGCATCGCGGCCGCCCTTGGAACGCGCCGCGGACAGCCCGCCGTATCGGAAGGCCAGCGACTTCGCATCATGTTCGCCGATTTCGACGCCAACGGAAAGCCGACGACGATTGCCCGCATGTCCGTCTTCACAGACGAACGCGAGGAAGCCACGGTCGCGCTCGCTGACAGCGGCGAGTACGTGCAGCTTGCGCGCACGGAACAAGCACAAACCGTGCGCCGTGCGCCGGTCGATGACGAGGATGACGAAGACACAGGCGCAATGCGTCTTTACAACTCGTTCTTCGAGACCGCGATCAAGCAGGAAATCCCGCGTCCGATCATCGAGGACCTCGTTCGCATCTTCGCCAACGACATCGATTTCCAACGCTCGGTCACAGGCGGCGATACCTTCGTGGTGTTCTACGAGGAAAGCGAAGAAGCGGACGGACGTTACGAGTTGCTCTACGCCTCAATTACTGCGCGCGGGGAAACGTATAAATACTATCGCCACCATTCGACCGACGATGGCGTGCTCGACTTTTATGACGAGCAGGGTCGCTCGACGCGCAAGTTCCTCATCCGCAAACCCATTGTAGCTGGCGAACAGCGATCCGGCTTTGGCATGCGCCGCCATCCGATCATGGGATACACACGCATGCACACGGGCGTCGATTGGGCCGCGCCGCGCGGCACGCCCATTGTTTCGGCTGGCAACGGCACGGTCATCAAGGCGGCGCGTGAATCAGGGTATGGCAACCGCGTCGAGATTCAGCACGCCAACGGCTACATCACGACCTACAATCACATGTCTGGCTTTGCGCGCGGGATGAAGGAAGGGCTGCGCGTGAGGCAGGGTCAGGTGATCGGGTTCCTGGGATCAACAGGCCTGTCGACCGGCCCGCATCTTCATTACGAAGTAATCGTCAACGGCAATTTTGTCGATCCGATGCGCATTCGCCTGGCGCGGACGCGCGAATTGAATGGCCGCCAGCTGACCGAATTTCGACGCGAGCGCGAACGTATTGACGAATTGATGCAGCGCGCGCCCGCCCAGCAGCGGTTCGCAGCGCGCACCAACTAGGGCGCCGTCACGCAAACCCCAGACGCGCGCGAATGTCCTGCGCCGTCACGCCCTCAGCCCGCAAGGACCGCAACGTGGGCGAGCCCTCGCTCTTGGCGAGTTTGCGCCCGATGTCGTCCTCGATCAGACGATGGTGATGATATCGCGGCGCGGGCAGATCAAGCAGCGTCTGCAATAGACGGTGCAGGCTCGTGGCGTTGAACAGATCCATGCCGCGCACCACGTCGGTCACGCCCTGCAGCGCATCGTCCACGACCACCGCAAGATGGTAGCTCGTCGGCACATCCTTGCGCGCGATCACCGCGTCGCCCCAGATCGACGGCTCGGCGTTGACGTCGCGCGCCTCAGACCCTTCGAAATACTCGCTCCAGCCAATCTTGTCCTGCCCCTGGGCAAGCGCGGCCTGCATATCAAGCCGCATCGCCGCATGCAGCCCTGAGGCGATGCGCCGGTCCTTGTCCTGATCGGAAAGCCGCTTGCACGTTCCCGGATAGAATGGCGACCCGTCGGGGTCGCGTGGCCACGATCCCTGCGATGCGGCAAGCTGATCAACCGCAGCAGCCACATCCCCTCGCGTGCAAAAGCATGGATAAACCAGGCCGCTCGCCGAAAGACGCTCGAGCGCGATCTCGTATTCAGACAAATGCTGCGATTGCTTGCGAACGGACCCCGCCCACTCGATCCCGAGCCAGGCGAGATCTTCATAGATCGCCGCTTCATATTCGGGTCGGCTCCGCTGGGGGTCGATGTCTTCGATGCGCAGCATCAACTGGCCGCCGATTTCACGCGCCACGCGTTCATTGCGCAGCGCCGAATAGGCGTGGCCAAGGTGGAGATATCCGTTCGGCGAAGGCGCGAACCGGAGAATTGGCGTGGTGGAGTCAGGACTAGTCATGGATGCAATCATTCCAGTTAGTTTCGAGGCATGGTTCACTTGCGGCGAGTCTGCCAAAGTCGAGATGGAGTTTAGCATATATGGTGCGGCGCCTTCCAAAGCTTGAGCCAGAGAAGATGAAAACCCCGCCCAACCGAATTCTGAGCGAGGGCGAGTTGACCAGCGCCATCCAGCAGCTGCGCGATCGCGATCCGGACATCATCGGCCCTATGCTGGACGCCTGCGGCTCCCCGCCCCTGCGTCGTCGACCCGGTGGGCTCGCAGGTTTGGCGTGGGTTATCGTGTCCCAGCAAGTTTCGGCCGCCAGCGCGGCGGCGATTCACGGCCGCATGCAAGCCGCGTTCCCCGACTTGCACGCTTCAACCATACTTCGCGCGACCGACGACGAGTTGCGAGCCTGCGGCCTGTCCGCTCCGAAAATCCGCGCATTGCGCGCTCTAGCCAACGCCATCACGGAGGGCTCGCTTGATCTGAACGCTCTGGAAAATTGGGAGGCGGAAGCTGTCCGCGAGGCCCTCACCCGCATCAAAGGTATCGGGCCGTGGACAGCGGACGTGTATCTTCTCTTCTGTGTTGGACATCCGGATGTCTGGCCGACGGGAGACCTCGCGCTGCAGGAAGCGGCGCGGATGGCGCTCAAGCTACGCGCGCGGCCGGACGCAAAGCGGCTGGAGAAGATCGGTGAGCGATGGCGCCCATGGCGCGCAGCCGCAGCGCGGCTTCTTTGGGCCTACTATGGAGCGCGGCCCAAAGGCGGCGCTTGACGGGCGCCGCTGCTGCGTCCAAGGCCCTCGAGGAGACATCGGAGACACACATGGCGACGCATCTTGATGGCCCCCGCTTAACCGCCCGCTCCGGGCAGGCAAAACAACTTGTGGTGATTCTGCACGGCTTCGGCGCGGATGGGCAGGATTTGATTTCGTTGGGTCAGCAATGGTCACAAATTCTTCCCGACGCCGCTTTTGTCGCCCCCAACGCCCACGAGCCCTGCGAACACATGCCCTCGGGCCGCCAGTGGTTCAGGCTGACGGACAGAAATCCGCACGAACGCTGGAATGGCGCGTGCGCAGCGGCCCCCATACTGGACGCGTTCATCGACGAAGAACTGGCGCGCCTTGCCCTGCCCGGCACGCAAGTCTCCCTCGTTGGCTTCAGCCAGGGGGCGATGATGGCGCTTCATGTCGGCCTTCGTCGCGCCATCGCGCCTGCGGGCATCCTGTCATATTCGGGAATTTTGGTCGGGCCAGAGAAGCTCGCCGATGATCTGAAAGCGCGCACGCCGGGGCAGCCGGTTCCGCCCGTCTTCCTGCTTCACGGAACGCACGATGAAGTCATTCCAGCCGAGGCGCTGTTTGGATCAGCGCAGGCAATATGCGCCGCCGGCGCCTCGTGCCAATGGCGAATGTCGCCGGGGCTTGGCCACAATATCGACGAGACGGGACTGCTTCAGGGCGCCCTGTTCCTGTCTTCTTGCTTTGGTCTGCCCTATCCCGAGATGCTCAGGCCGAAGTAACGGGCGATTTGGCCAGCCGGCCTCCGACGGCGACGGCATGCTGAAATCTGAAGGCGCGACGCCGGGCGCTGCGTCCCGCGAGCGCTGGCTTGTACAATTGCTTTGTCGCCTCGATGATGTGAACGCCAGCTCCCGGCAGCGACATTTTGCGGCCAATCGCCTCAAATGCTGGGGCCGACCGCAAAAGGTAGGGGCGCGTAAACGGCGGCGCATACAGGGCATCGCCCCAGTGGACAGGCGAAAACAGCGTATCGCGGAGCAGCGACCGCAACTGACTGGCCGAATAGGGTCGGCCATGTCCAAAGGGCGTTGAGTCAAACCGCGCCCAAACGCCAGACCGATTGGGCGCCACGAGAATCATGCGCCCGCCCGGCGCCAGGACGCGCCACACTTCGCTCAACAGTTCGTGCGGCTGATCCGCCATCTCCAGAGCATGGACGATGAGCACCCGATCAATGCAAGAATCGGGCAACGGCAAGGCGGTTACATCGACCAGCGCCGAGGCCGAAGGGCCAGACGATGGCCAGTTCACCACCCCCTGTTCGGCGGGCATGAACGCCAGCGTGCGCACAGTGTCCTTGCGCAACGTCTCGATGAAGGGAGTGGCGAAGCCGATGCCCAGCACCGAAAGACCAACGCAGGACGGCCACTGTTTGTCGATGGCTCCCCCAACAATACGCCGCGCCACCGCCCCCAGCGGCGACGCGTAGAATGAGCGCAGGTCAATCACGTCAATGGACATGGGCGAACCCTAGCGCTTCAACGGGTGCAGGATCAATTGAGACCTATGGCCTTGCGCAGGGTCGGCACGGTCGAGTTATAGGCGCTGACAGACATGCGCCGCATAGTCCGCCGCAACTGCTCCATGCCTACACGCGCATAAAACTCGGCGGGGCCCGTCGCGGGATCGCACGCCAGGGCGACCCAGCCGCAGCGCATCCGCTCGGGCCACACGCGCTCGACCGGATGTCCGGGAAGGGCGACTGAATCAATCATGGGCGTAAACGACGTACGGCGCAGTTCATCCGCCAACGCAACATCCAGCAATACGCCGGGCGAACAGTCCGCATAGGCCTCATCGTAGGCGCATTTGAGATTGGCCGCGTTGTCATGGCCGATCAAATTCATCGATACCGCAATCGGTTGCCGATCGAGCCAGAGCACAGAGTACAGTGGCGTAGGGCGCAGATTGGCTGGATCAAACGCCTTGCGCGCAAAAGCCAGTGTATCGGGCTTGCTGGCAAGCGCAGTCCCGGCCTCGCCCTTCCACCCCGACGCTTCAATCGAAAGCAGGGCTTCAAACGCTTCGCGCGCTTGCTCCACATCCATGGGAGTGGTGACGCTCCATGCCCCTAACCCAGACAGCTTAGCGCTGCAGCGGAGCAGGTTCTGGGATATTTTGCCTTTGAGATGCGCCGTAGCGCTCGCGGGAGACACCCCGGCGCGCATCGTCACATTCTGTTCCTCGAAGATGCAACCAGACGCTTGCGAAGCCTTCACAAGAATCTGCCATGTGGGCCAGTCAAGGCGGACGTCGTCAAGGATGAGCAAAGCGCGGGGACGGATCTCGGTCAGTCCATGCAAGAGAGCATTTGCGGCCTCGAGAGGTTGAAATGAATCAAGCAGCGGCGTCGAGCCCACCACGTAGTGATGCTTGAAGCCGCGCACTGGCGCCAACGGACTCGCTGAAAGATGCAGCGGCATGAATCCGGCTAATGTGCGCCCGCCGGGGCCCTGGCGCCAGGCCAGCAGAACTCGAAAAGAGCTGTTACAGAGCGGCCCTGTCGCAAGCGGCTCGAGATGGTCGGGACCATAGAAAACATTGCATTCGAGGCTTCGATCAAACGGATCAGCCCACTCGCCACGCACGCGCGCAAGATCGCCCGCGCTGATCAGCTCCACACTGTAGGAGGATGAGGCGGCGCGACGGCGCGCTGCAAAGCTTCTCAGCATCGCGCAGCTCCGAACGTGTCGCGTCCGATGAACGTATCGAGACCCGTCAGTCGCCGCGCCGCGCGCGTAAACAGGAATGAGCGCACCGCCGCCGTAAACGCCATCGCCGCAGCAACGCCAACGGGACCAAACATAGCCGCAGCAGCAAAAGACCCAGCGAGCGCAACCAGCGCGCATGTGATCGCGATGCGCGCGCTGACCCGCTGATGACCGAGAACGACAAGCACTTCTTCCGCCTGACCTGACGCCGCACGCGCCAGAAGCCCCAGCGCCAGAACGGTCAACGCTGGCGCCGCTGATACGAAATCACGTCCAAACAACGACAGGAGGAACGGCCCGAGCGGCGCGAGCACCAGCACAAGAACGAGGCTGCCAAGGAACGTCCAGCGCGTGGAGGTGCGGACAAACGCCTGCAGTTCATGGGTCTCGTTTCTTGATTGATGCAACGCAAGACGTCTTCCTGAAATAACGGACACCGCAAATGTGCCCAACGCAATCAGGCTGATGATGCGCGCCGCCGCAAAATAGGCGCCCGTCTCATTCGCTGGCGCCAGAAATCCCAGCGCGATCACATCAGCAAATCCACCCGCTTGATCTGCGAGCACGACAAGCCCCAGCGGCGCCGACGCGCCAAGCCAGAGACGCCACTCGAATGTCGCGCTGGAAGCGCGCAAAGGCGCAGGCAATGCGCGCCAGAAGGCGACGGCCTGCACTATCGCAGTTGCAACAACGCCTGCAAGCGTGGCGCCCATCACCATCGCCGCGTTGATCGCGTCCGAAGACGTAGCCGCTATTGCCGTTGCGCCAAGAATGGCGACGGGCCGCAGCACAAAGATGGGCGTCATCGCCAACAACGGGCGACCGATGGCGCGAGAGGCGCCGTCCATCCAGTCCTGCAGCGCAAACACGGGAAGGATTGCAGCCGCCATCAGGAGCGGCCAGAACATCTGCGGCGGAACAAGATGGCGCAGCGCAATCAGCAAGCTCGCGAACAATAATGTGAGCACAGCGCCCATGCCCAACGAAATATAAACGCCCGCCAGCACCTGTCCGCGTGCGCGGCGCCAGTCCTCACGCGCGATATAATCGGTCAGGAAGCGCACAACTGAATCGGGAAACCCGATTGAGGCCGCATGGCCAGCGACGATGACAAGCGTGAACGCGAACGCCCACACGCCAAAATCCGCAGGCCCCAGCAACCGCGCCAGCACGATATGCAGCGCATAACCAAGCGCCGCGCCGATCAAGCGCACGGCAAACACGCCCAGCGCGCCAGACGCCAGGACGCGCAACAGCGAGCGCATGGACGAAGAGCGCGCAAGCGCTCCGTCATCCTTGGCTTCCATTGCGAACAAGCGGTCCGATAGCATCGCGCATCCTTGGCTTGTCGCAAGATAACGCGCCCCCATTACCCGGAGGTTGAAGCCAAGGTCTTGTTCAACACGAGGTTTAGCCTTCGTTACAAAGGCCTGTATTTGACGCCAAGACACCGGAGAAACACGGATCGACTTCTCCGGGTGGGCCGCAAGCAAGCCAGAGCGTGCTCATTGCACTGCGCCGCCGCAGGCGCCGCCACGCGCGACAATTGCCCGTTTGACCCTCCTCGCCCCCTTCGTTAATTTCGCGCAACTTTGGAGAGTGCAATGCCCGCGATCATTCACCAGTTCATGTGTCTAGACGACAATTTCGGCGTGCTGATGCACGACCCCGTCACAGCCGCCACGGCATCCATCGACGTCCCGGAAGCTGGGCCAGTGCTTAACGCGCTCAGCGAGAAGGGCTGGACGCTGACGCATATACTGGTCACCCACCATCACAAGGATCATATTGGCGGCGTGGAAGAAGTGCGCGCCCGCTTCCCGGACGTCACGATCATCGCCCCCGCCCCCGACAAGGCGCGCGTGCCCGGCGCGGACATCTATCTTGCCGGGGGCGAAGAGGTCGCCGTCGGCTCACTGCGCGGCAAGGTGATCGAAACGCCCGGCCACACCAGCGGCCACATCGTTTATCACTTCGCCAAAGAGAAACTGCTTTTTGCTGGCGATACGTTGTTCGCTATGGGCTGCGGGCGCGCGTTCGAACGTCCCGCACAGGTGCTTTATGAGTCCGTCATGAAGCTCGCCGCTTTGCCCGACGACACTCAGATTTATTGCGGCCATGAATACACGCTCTCCAACGGCCGTTTTGCGCTGAAGGTCGATCCGGAAAACGAAGCGCTGAAAGTGCGCATGGGCGAGGTAGAGAAACTGCGCGCCGCAGGCCAGGCCACGTTGCCGACCACAATTGCGGTCGAGAAGAAAACCAATCCCTTCTTCCGCGCCAGCGACCCGTCGATTCAAAAAAACCTTGGCATGACGGGCGCGGCGTCGGCCGATGTGTTCGCCGAATTGCGCGAGCGCAAGAACAAGGGCTGACAAACGGAGGCGGCAATGGCGATTTCTTTTCCCAGCGGGCCAATGAGCGCCGCGGATGTCGTGCGTATGCTCGACCTCTCGCCTCATCCCGAAGGCGGGTATTATCGCGAGACCTATCGCGATCCGCAAACGAGTGAGAGCGGGCGGTCGATCAAGACGCTGATCTATTTCCTGCTAGGTACGGGAGACGTCTCACACTGGCATCGAGTCGACGCCGTGGAGGTCTGGCATTATTACGCCGGCGCTCCGCTGGTCATCACCATCTCGCCCAACGGCGTCGATGCGGCGGCCAGCCATCTGGGACCAGACCTGCGCGCCGGACAGCGACCGCAGATCGTAGTGCCTGCCAATCATTGGCAGACGGCGTGCAGCCTTGGCGAATGGACCCTCGTCGGCTGCACGGTCGCGCCGGGCTTTGAGTTCTCCGGCTTCGAACTCGCCCCCGAAGACTGGCGCCCTACGCCGTTGCCTGCAGGGCGACGCTAGTCCTCAATCCTTCGCGAGACCTTCCAACTTGCGTTGCATATCGGCGATTTGCCGCTTCAGATCATTAAGATCGGTTTTCGTTTCAGCGGCAGTTGCAACGGTCTCGGGCGGTGCGGCTTCGGCCACTTTGGCCTTTGAGGGCGCGAGGAAGGGGTTAAACACGCCCAGCGCTTTAGTGTACATCTGGATGTTGTTGCGCGTCTGCTCTTCGAGCGCTTCGAACATTTGCGCGCCGGGCAGGGCTCCGCCGAGCGCGACTTTCACTTGCTCGCGCATTTTCTGCTGCTCGTTTACAAAGCTGTTGAGTGACATCTCAAGATAGCCGGGCACGAGCCTCTGCATGCTGTCGCCATAAAAGCCTATCAACTGGCGCAGAAAAGCAACCGGCAACAGGCTTTGCCCTTCCTTTGCTTCCTGTTCGAAGATGATCTGCGTAAGAACGGAGCGCGTGATGTTGTCGCCGCTCCTGGCGTCGGTAACGACGAAATCCTCTCCATCCTTGACCATGCGGCCCAAGTCTTCAAGCGTTACGTAAGTGCTCGAGCCCGTATTGTAGAGACGCCTGTTTGCGTACTTCTTGATGATGACCGGATCATTATCGTTCGCCATGTCGCCCCTGCCGGACCCGGTCGCCGGTACATGGCGCCGAATTGACAAACGATATGCGGTTTTCCCGCCCTGTGAAACAATTTTGTGCAAGGTGACGAATAGCCTAGCGCCGACAAAGGTCTTCAGACCAATTGCTTATTTCATTGGCGTTTGACGTCTTGACCAGGCCGCTTGCTCAGTGGTTCATGGGGAGACGCGAACCTGGCCCTGGCGCCGGGATGCACGGCGAAACGCTTTAAGGAGACTGAACATGGCCAGCGATATCGTGATTGTCGGCGCAGCGCGCACGGCGGTGGGCTCTTTCAACGGAGCGTTCGCCACTGTCGCCGCGCATGATCTTGGGGCCGCGGCCATCAAGGCGGCGCTGGAGCGCGCCAAAGTCTCCCCAGAGGAGGTCGATGAGGTGATCCTCGGGCAGATCCTCACCGCTGGACAAGGCCAGAACCCGGCGCGCCAGGCTGCAATGAAGGCCGGCGTGCCACAGGAAAAAACTGCATGGAACCTCAACCAGTTATGCGGTTCGGGCCTGCGCGCCGTCGCGCTCGGCATGCAGCAGATCGCCAACGGCGATGCGAGCGTCATTGTGGCTGGCGGGCAGGAGTCCATGTCGATGTCGCAGCACGCAGCGCACATGCGCGCGGGCACGAAGATGGGCGACATGAAGCTCATCGACACGATGACCCAGGACGGTCTTCTTGACGCCTTCCAAGGCTACCACATGGGCGTCACCGCCGAGAACGTGGCGAGCCGCTGGCAGATCAGCCGCGAGGATCAGGACGCCTTCGCGCTGGCGTCACAGAACAAGGCCGAAGCAGCCCAGAAGGCAGGCAGGTTCAAGGACGAAATCGTTGCCTACGCCGTCAAGACGCGCAAGGGCGACGTGATCGTGGATCAGGACGAATACATCCGCCACGGCTCGACGCTGGAAGGCATGCAGAAGCTGCGACCCGCTTTCAACAAGGAAGGCTCGGTCACGGCAGGCAACGCGTCGGGCATCAACGATGGCGCAGCTGTCGTCGTGCTGATGACTGCGCAGGAGGCCGCCCGGCGCGGCCTCACGCCGATGGCGCGCATCGCTTCCTGGGCGACCGCCGGCGTTGATCCGTCCGTCATGGGCTCGGGTCCGATCCCGGCGTCGCGCAAGGCGCTCGAAAAGGCTGGCTGGAAAGTGCAGGACCTTGATCTGGTCGAAGCGAATGAGGCGTTCGCCGCTCAGGCCCTTGCAGTGAACAAGGACATGGCCTGGGACCCATCGCGTGTGAACGTCAACGGCGGCGCCATCGCCATCGGCCACCCGATTGGCGCATCGGGCGCCCGCGTGTTCAACACGCTGCTGTTTGAAATGCAGCGACGCGGCGCGAAGAAGGGCCTCGCCACCCTGTGCATCGGCGGCGGCATGGGCATCGCCATGTGCGTCGAACGCTAGGACGATCCCAATTCAACGGACATGAGGCGGTGGGCCTTTACGCCCCGCCGCCGTTAAAAACCGAGTAAACCGGAGGGAAAGCGATGAGCAGGGTAGCGATCGTTACAGGTGGCACGCGCGGCATCGGCGCGGCCATTTCCAAGGCGCTCAAGGCTGCCGGATACACCGTTGCCGCCAATTACGCGGGCAACGACGAGGCCGCCAACGGCTTCAAGGCCGCAACGGGCATCCCGGTCTACAAATGGGACGTGTCGAGCTACGATGCGTGCGCCGTCGGCCTCGCCCAGGTCGAAAAAGACCTCGGGCCGGTCGACATCGTGGTCAACAATGCTGGCATCACCCGCGACGGCTTCTTTCACAAGATGTCCGCCGACCAGTGGAACGCGGTCATCAATACGAACCTGAACTCGCTGTTCAACATGTGCCGCCCGGTGATCGAGGGCATGCGCAACCGCAACTTCGGGCGGATCGTCTGCATCTCGTCCATCAACGGCCAGAAGGGCCAGGCCGGACAGGCAAATTACTCTGCCGCCAAGGCGGGCGAGTTCGGATTTGTGAAAGCGGTGGCCCAGGAAAACGCCAGCAAGGGCATCACGGTCAACGCCATCGCGCCGGGCTACATCGGCACCGAGATGGTTCGCGCCATCGACCCTGCTGTTCTGGAGAAGCGCATCCTGCCGCTGATCCCCACGGGGCGCCTTGGCGAGCCTGAAGAAATCGCCCGCTGCGTTCTGTTCCTTGTCGCCGACGACGCTGGCTTCATTACGGGGTCGACGCTCTCGGCGAACGGCGGTCAATACATGGCGTAATGCGCCGCACCAACGCTTCGGCTTCTAATCAAATTGGCCGCCCGATGTTAACCTTCGCGACGCGCTGCAGAGGCGCATTCGCTCGAATCCTTTGATTTTGGCCATAGTTCGTGATATACACTTTTTTAACAGTCGCAAGCGTGGCCTGTTTATCCAGTATCGAATCGTCGGTCGCTCCGGTCGGACCGGAGCCGTTTTTTTGCGCCGCGAAACGATAGCGGAGGTTTGTAAGAGGCGCGGTTTTCCGCAAGGAAATTCGGCCCCCTGCAAGAACCGGCTCCTGCGGGTCGACTGAGGCCCAGCTTTGCTTGGCCGACGAAGGGCGCGCGTAACTGCGCCCTCGACCTAGCCCCGTCTCCACACCGGGGCTGACAGGAGTGCCGAGTATGGGATCGCCGAAAAACAAGTCGGGCGCTGGGGCTGGCGCTAAAAACGGGAAGTCGACGACTGGCAAGGGCAATGCTGCCGCCTCAAAGGGCGCCGTTGCAGCGACCCCTGCACGCGCCAAGGCGACTGCCAAGGCGGCTGCCAAGACGGTAGCCGCTGCGCCAGTCAAGGCGGCGGCAAAGACAGTTACGAAGGCGGCGCCTGCGAAAGCCGTGATAGCCAAACTGGCGGTCGTGAAGCAGGCGGGAAAATCCGCACAGTCTCCAACCGCCAAGAAATTCGCCACCAAGATCGCGGCCCCAAAAACAACAGCTAGAACGTCCGCCGTGAAGGCGAGCGCGCCCAAGGCTGCGGCTTCAAAGCACGCGCCCGGAAAAACGACACAAACAAAGGCGACCCTGACGAAGTCCGTTCAGCCCAAGGTTGAAGCAAGGAAAGTTTCGAGCGCCAAATCCGGGAAGGAACCCGGCAACGCGGCGGGCGCCTCCTCGAAAGCGCCAGCCAAATTGTCAAGCGCCAAGTCGTCAAGCGCCAAGTTAGCGACGACAACCGTCTCGCCGGTAACACTAAAATCGCATCTTGCCGGTAAAACGTCGAAAGGCCCCGGCCAAGATCCAAAAGATGCGCCTAAGGCGATGGAGGCAGTTCCCTCTATCGAGAAAACGGCCGCGGCGGTCGCCATTATGAACAAAGCAGGCAAAGCAGGTTCCGTGACCAATTCAAACAAAAAGTCTGTGTCGGCCGACAGCGCCGAGACAAATGCCCCCAAGTCCGTGAAGCAGGAGGCCAGGATTGTTCCGAAGACGGATGTGAAGGTTAAGGCGGAAGCAAAACCGGCAGCCCCGGCGAAGGCTGTGGCCAAGGCTGCCTCGCCAGCGCCCCCCGCGCCTGTTTCGCCCGAGCCGACGACCGACGTGAAAGTCGTGAAGGTTGCGGCCAAGCCCGCTGAACCGGCGAAGGCGGCAGCTGCGTCCGCTTCGAAGCCTGCTGCTTCCAAGCCTGCTGCTTTCAAGCCTGCTTCCAAGCCTGCCGCTCCTGCGGTGGCGGCTAAACCTGCACCGAAGGCGCAGGTCGCGTCTGCGGCTGCGGCTCCCGTCGAGGTGAAGACCGCTGCTGTCAAGGCAGCTGCGCCGACACCTTCGGTCGCGCCCGTCACGGCGGCAAAGCCGGCGGAGACTGTCGAAGCGTCGAAGATTGCTCCGAAGGCGGAGGCGCCGCGTCAGCCGGGGGTCCATCGCACGGGCTTCAAGGCCCAGGAGTTTATTGTTTATCCAGCCCATGGCGTTGGCCAGATTCTGGCGATCGAAGAACAGGAAGTGGCAGGCTACAAGCTTGAACTGTTCGTGATCAATTTCGCCAAGGACAAGATGACTCTAAAGGTGCCGTTGCCCAAGGTTCTCGCCGGGGCCATTCGCAAACTGGCTGACGAGCCCGTTGTGAAGCGGGCGCTCGACACGCTCACCGGGCGCGCAAGGGTCAAGCGGACCATGTGGTCCCGTCGTGCGCAGGAATACGAGGCGAAGATTAACTCCGGCGATCTGATCGCAATTGCAGAAGTCGTGCGCGATCTCTATCGCTCCGATGCACAGCCGGAACAATCTTACTCCGAGCGCCAGCTTTACGAGGCCGCCGTAGACCGGATGGCGCGTGAACTCGCGGCCGTGCGCAAGCTGACCGATAGCGAAGCACTCAAACTCGTTGAGCAGCATCTGGAGCGTGGTCCCAAACGCGGGCCCCGCAACGAAGCGATTCCAGACGCTGAAGGCGACACCGAGGCGGATGTCGAGGTCACTGTTGGCGAGATCGAAGCCGCCGCCTGATACTCTCAGTAGAATTAAAGAAGCCCGGCGAAGACGCCGGGCTTTTTCGTTTTGAGTTGACGGGTTACATTGAAGCTTGATGAGCCTCCGCCGCATGGGCTGAGAGCAATGTGCGACGCAGCTTCTCCAATGCGCGCGATTCAATTTGCCGGACGCGTTCCTTCGAGATGCCAAGCTCGCCGCCCAGCATTTCAAGAGTTTTTGCGTTATCCTGCAGCTGACGCGCGTTCACAATATGTAGCTCGCGCTCAGACAGCGTAGACATTGCCTCGCGCAACCATTCCAGCCGCCGCTCGCCATCGATCCGCGACCCGACAATCTCGTCAGCCAGTGGGCTTGTGTCCACCAGGAAGTCACCACGTTCCGCCGCTGATGAATCATCATCACTGACCGGCGCATTAAGCGAGACGTCGGCGCCCGACAAGCGCGCGTTCATGCCTTCAACATCAGAGACGGAAACGCCAAGCGCCATGGCGATCTGCTCATGAGCGGTGCGCCCGTCCTGGCCATTCTGCGCAAGTCGCGCACGCAACCTGCGCAGGTTGAAGAACAGCGATTTCTGAGCAGATGACGTGCCGCCACGCACGATGGACCAGTTGCGCAGCACGTAGTCCTGGATGGAAGCGCGGATCCACCACGTTGCGTAGGTCGAGAACCGGACCCCGCGTTCAGGCTCGAACCGAGCCGCAGCTTCCAGAAGGCCTACGTGACCTTCCTGAACGAGATCAACAATTGGCAATCCATAGTGACGGAACCGCATGGCCACCGCCATGACGAGACGCATATGCGCATGTGCAAGTTGATGCAGCGCGTTCTCATCAGCCGTGTCACGCCAGCGGACAGCAAGATTGCGTTCTTCAGCCCGCTCGAGGAACGGCGCATTCATCGCCGCCCTCATGAAGTGCCGGGGAACACCAACCGCCTGAGCCATCGCGACCTCCTAACACCTTTAAGTACGCAACAACCGACATCACGGATCAATGTCGCCACAATGTCTGTCCACGCGCGCATGCGTGTATGGGGAAAAACTTTGACGCCCGGCAGGGCGCCGTAATTCGCCTTCTGAATGACTGGCCGGCGAACTCCGCTGTTGCAAACGAACGCAGCGACCTGCCGGTTCCGGGCCGCCCTGCCAAGGCCAGGCTCCCACCGGTCTGAAGCTGGCTACTTGCTTGATCTGCCGGATACATTTGTCGCTAACACGAAACCGCGATCTTTATGATTCTCGAGGTCATCAACACTCGAAGCTTATCGCGACGTTCGGGTCCGGCAAAAGAGTATTAGAACCTTCGTAGACTTACGTCCGCGACGCCATGAAGACTGACCTCAGCATCATCGCGCAAAACGGCCTAGACTTTGTGATTACTCTTGAACCAGCTTGTACGAAGCGCCGCGTTCGAGCGGCCCAGCGCGCCGCAGCCCATTGATCAGCATGAACACGTCCTGCCCCTGCTCGGGAATGGCCATGCGTGCGCCGAGCGACTGCGTTGTGTCTCCCGCCCGCGCTGTGACAACGACAAGCTTCAATGGCCGCAAGGTCGCCGCTTCCTGCGGCGGGATACGACGGAATGAATCAATCGACGCCATGAAGCGGCGATCCGTTTCCGCGTTCAGCGCGCGGCTGGCGAAAATCAGGCGATAGACTTCCGCCCCCAACCGAAGCGAGGCGATGCGAAATTTCCATTCTCCGCTTGCGGCGGTGGCTGTCGCCGACGGCAGGCCGTTGATCGTGCCTTCGCGAACAGACTCGCGATCAAGGCCATCAATCCAGCCGGTCGACATATAGGTTTCGAGAGTCGTCTCCGCAGGCACGCGGACACTATCGAGACGGAGCGCTTCATTGCCCTTGTTGGCGACGCCAAGCACGGCCTGTGCTGTGTTCTCGAGCGTGAAGCCCTCCGGCGCAAGGAACGAAAAGCCAAGGCGACCGTGGATGAAGCGGCGCCCCCGCACAATGCCCTCGGAGGGATCGTCGCCAAAATCGATCCCATTGATGGCTGCGAGGTATCCGGCGCGATCTGCATTGCCGATGCCAGGACCGCCAATTTCACGCGCCGCCGCGATGGCGCGATTGACCCGCTCTGGCGTGGACGGATGCGTGGCCATGATGTCGGCTTCCTCGGAGCCTTTCTGGCCCAGAAGCGCAGCCCGCATCGCTGTCGATTTTCCCAGCGCTTCGAGAAATCTGGCGGCGCCATAGGGATCAAAGCCCGCGCGGCCGATGGTCTTTACGCCGACCTGGTCAGATTCCAGCTCCTGGCGTCGCGAGAAGCTTGCCAACGACAACTTCTCGATAGCCTGAACTTCTTCACCGCGCTCGCGGCTCTGCACAGCGCCAGCCACCCGCCGACGCAGATCGGCTGTCTTGGCCGCCTCTTCGCGCTGCGAGGCGTGGCGCAGGGTGACGTGCGCGATTTCGTGCGCCATGACGGCGGCGACTTCGGACGTGTCGTTGGCCAGAGCAAGCAGACCGCGCGTGACGTAAAGATGGCCGGACGGCAGCGCGAAGGCGTTGACCGTCGGCGTGTTCAGAATTGTCACGCGGTAAGCCTTGCCGGGCGATTCGTCCGCCTTCGCCAGTTGTGCAAGAACCTGATTGAGGTGCGCCTCCATGGCAGGCGCGCGATACTCTCCGCCGAACATTCCGACGAGTTTCGTGTGCTCGGGAGAAGGCGCGGGGGCCTGGCCAATTTCGCTTGTCGCCGTGGGGGCGCCGGACTCGCGGCGGTCGACAAATGGGTCGAGCGCAGCGCAGCCAGCGAGCACAAGGCCAAACGCCATTGCTCCTATGACTTTGCCTGTCGCCATTCGCCCCGTTACCTCGTCACTTCCACGTCGCCGTCGCCACGATCAACGGACACATCATCAAATTGGGTCCGCGCTATGGCGGAAAGATAGAACACAAACGGACGGGAACGTCCTTCTTCGACCGATACTCGCCCGCCGATATGGAGGAAGTGTTACAGCAAGGGGGATCAGCGTCCCAATGACGTGTCCACCAAAACCTCGATGGCGCCGGGCCCGGTGACCTCTATACGCTGACCGGCCCGCAGGTCCAGCACGCCGCGCGCGCGTATGTTCTGACCCGTCAACGCCTGCGGCTCCAGCCCTTCGCGCTGCATCAACCGCAGGGCGTCCCGGCCCAAAGTCAAAGCCGGACTTTGCGGCCCGCCCGCGCCCAGATTGACGAATGTCATGCCGCGGCCCGCCCGAACGCTCGCGACTCGCCCCTCTATGATCGTGACGGCGCCCGCACTCCCCTTGAAGTCCTGCGGACGAGAGGCGTCAAGAACTGCGAACGCAGGATCGGTCCAAAGTCCCCTCCCTGCGGATCGCGCCCTCTGCTCAGCCAGATACAGCCTGTCGAGGCACGGACGCGTCTCCGTCGACGGATCAACGCGCGCAAGGCCTGCATCGATGATCGCCTCTGACAATGACGGCAGCAAATCGGGCGCATAGCCTTTTTCCGCAATGAAGGCCCTTCCTTCCACCCTGCCCCACCGATCCGGTTGATCCTTGAGGATGAACACGGAGATCGGCGTTGACGTCCAGAGAGCCAGATCATCCGCCGCCGATTGCATCGCCGCCGGATCGGCGCCACGCACCAGCGGCGATTCGACGCCCGCAAGCCGGATCACCCGGCCATTGGCGAGTTCGATTTCCAGCCGCTCATTGGCGACCGCATCCCTCGCCGCCTCAAGCCGGGGGGGACGGCAGGAATCCGCCAAAGCGGGGCCCCACACGGCGAAGAAGAGCGCTAGAGCAGCAAGCAATCGTTGCTTTTTGCGGAGGGTGACGGAACATCGCGCCGACTTGGCGCCCGTCCTTTTGAAGGCGAACGCGCCAACGACATCGCCCGGATGGGCATTCAGTGCCACGACGTGCGCCCCCAATGGTCTTCCCAAACATGACCATGCTGCGCTGGTCTATTCTAGTCAATCGCGGGCAAAAGCCCCGCTCGCATGCGTCTTTCAAACTGCGCGCGGTGTGCTAAACAGACCCTGCGTCGCAGGGCGCAGCGGTCCCGTAGCTCAGCAGGATAGAGCAGCGGTTTCCTAAACCGAAGGTCAGGGGTTCGACTCCCTTCGGGACCGCCATCTGAATTTTTCAGGCAGCGTCATTCCGTTTCAATGCGTGCAACGCAAGCTCCGGGCGAAGCGCCTTCAATGCTCCTGCACGAAATGAACTGGAGCGACCTCCAGCATGGCCCGCCGCTCGGGGACGTAGTCGAGACCTTTGACGGGGCTGGGGATTTCGCTTGTCTGCGGCGGTTTGTGCCGCCGCCGGGCGGGATCGGCCACGGGCACAAAGTCCAGAAGCTTGCGGGTGTAGGGATGGCGCGGCGCTGCGAAAACGCTTTCGCGCAGACCGCTCTCGACGATCTCGCCCAGATACATCACTGCGACACGATGGCTGATGCGCTCCACCACGGCCATATCGTGCGAGATGAAGAGCAACGAGATGCCGAACGTCGTCCACGAGCGTGAGTGCGTGACCGCAGCGCGTTCGCTGGGCGCGACGCACACACGCATCATTTTCAAGCGCCTCCTGCCGAACCTCATGCAATCAGCGCTGGTGATCGGCACGTTCGCCATGGCGTCGGCGATCATAGCGGAGGCCGCGCTCTCCTTCCTTGGGCTGGGCGCCCCCCCGCCTGTGCATCTTATCACCGCCCTCGCGATCAACATGCTGGGCGACCCCCTTCGCGACAATCCTGATCCCAAACTGAAGCGCTCAGCCGGCCGCGCATAAAGCCCTGCAAGCAACGATCAGCAACCGCCCTAGAGCTGTCGCAAGCGTATGCCCAGCGTCTGCATCGTGCGTTCAATTGCAAGCTCGCGCGATGCTGCATGCGGTCCGCTCTTCACCATGCGCCCGGACGGCAGCGCACGCTCGCGAACCTCCCCGGCGGGCTGATCGAAGCCGTGGTGCGCGCCGGGATAGACAAAAGATCGCACATCATCACCCGCATTCACTGCCCCGCGCACAAGCGCCTCGCAGAATCGCACCGGAGTCCAGTTGTCGGCTTCTCCCAGATGCAAAAGCAACGGCGTCGTTGCGCGATAGGTTGAAGACTGCAGCCGACGACAACCAGGGTAAAACGCAACCGCAGTCACGAAACCGCCAGATCCCGCGCCAAGCCGCTCCACCATATTGCGCGACACCGTGGACAGAACTGTCTCCGCTCCGTGCGACCAGCCGATCAGCGCGACCCTTTCGCGGTCCACGTCTGCGCGCGCCTTGAGCCAGCGCAGTCCTGCGTAGGCGTCGAACGGGCGATCATCAATTGAAGAAAGACCCGGCGTTGGCTGGCCACAGGTCGAGCGCACGCCGCGCGGATTGACACTGTCGACGAGAAGCGAAGCGTATCCCGCCTGCGCGAAACGCTCCATCCAGCTTCGCTCACGGGCCCGCACCCGACCCGATGCGGTGACAGGCCCGCCGCAACCATGCATCAGGACGATCGCAGGCGTACTGCCGCCCGACGCCCCGGCAGCAGGCTGGAAATAACCTGTGAGCGTGACGCCATCCCTGTGCGCAGAAGGGATAGCCACCTGCTCCGGCTCTGCTGCGACCGGGACGGACAAAATGCCTGACGCGATCAGGAAAACAATTCCTCGCAACATGATGTGAGAGCCCCCTTTGCCAGACGCCCACTATCGCACCATTAAGCCTCGCGGCGGAAGATGACGCCTGAATGCGAAACGAGACGCAACCCGTGACTGCGTCTCGCTCGTATTTGAAACAGAAGCTGCGCCACGCAAGGCGTCAAGCGCGAGGCTACTTGCCCCTGGTGTCTTTGGCTTCGTTCGCGTCGTCAGCTTCGTCTTCGTCGTCAGCCTCGTCGTCCTCCTTGTCCGCCGTATCGTCTTGGGCCTCATCTGCTTTGGCAGCAGACTTCCTGGACGGCGGCGTTCCGGCGATGGCGCTGCCCGCCATGTAGGACGGCGGATCGCTTGCCGGGAAAGAATCTTCCGACGCTGCAGTTACAACGTCCTTTTCCCGACGTGCTGTACCGTCGCCCTTGGCGTCCGTTTCCTTGCGCATGGGATCGGCCTTGTCAGCCCTGGTGTCCTTGTCAGCCATTCTGAATCTCCTGTGGCGTGGAGATCAACGTCTGGTCAAAGCTTTGGTTCGATAGCATGTGGCGCGGGTCGACTAGCGAAACGACACTGCGACGTATCAATGCTGCGTAGACGTGTCGTCGTTGACGCGCCCGGACGCCAGTTCCGCCGCAAGCGATGCTCTGCGCCATCCGCTCCCCCGCCCACGCTGCGAGCTTGCTATTGCGCTATGCGCATGCCCGGAAAAGCTTTTCTTCATCAGGGACGAATTTGGCCTCAAATGCCCATCCCCGGCTCTCGAAAAGGGACATATCCGCACCTCCCGGGTTGTCGAATTTCAAACGCTGCTTAATCAATAAGCTTTCCCCGGCGGCAAGAGTTCCCGGCTCCCGGCCTTGTAGGGCATATCACGCAGGGCTATCGTCGCCGCCAAGGGACAGAGTTTTGCGCCGGGAGGATGCACATATGGACGATCAGGCGAAGGCGGCGACGCATATTGTGGGCGGCGTGCGCATAGAGCGTCCGTTCCGCATTCGCAGGCTTGGACACTTCGGTCTGGACTGCGAAAACATCGAAGCGGCGCGCGACTTTTACACGCAAAACTTCGGCTTTCGCATCGCTGATCCGCTTGATCTGGGCCACCGCCTCCCCCCCGAAGAACAGGGACAGCATGGTCCCACCACCGGCTATTTCATGCGCCACGGCACAGATCACCATTCGTTCGTGATCTTCCCGCGCAAATTGCGGATGCGCCTGCTGCCCCGCTACAACAAGCGCTGCACGATCAACCAGATCACCTGGCAGGTGGGCAGTCTTCGCGAAGTGGTCGACGGCTTCAACTGGCTTAGTGCGAAGGGCGTGACGATCGTCCGTTCGGGCCGCGATAATCCCGGCTCGAACTGGCACGCCTATCCGCTCGATCCCGAAGGCCACACCAATGAAATCTACTACGGCATCGAGCAGATCGGCTGGGATGGCCTGAGCAAGCCCGGCGGCATGCATCGGCAGGGCTACACATCAACGCCCGACCTGCCGCACCGCTCCGAATGGGCTGAGACAAATGAAGGCTTCAAGGCCGGCATTGACCTGATGAGCGCGACGCGCGCGTTCGAGCCGCTGGAGGAAAAGTACGACGTCGGCGGTGTTTTGCTGGGCCGTCCCTTCAAGGTGACGAAGGTCGGCCCCGTGCGCATCTTCGTCGATGATGTTGCGTCAGCCCTTGCGTTTTACCGCGAGTCCATGGGCCTGGTTCTCACCGAAGAAGTAGAATGGAACGGCCATCGCTGCGCTTTCCTGCGCGCCAACACCGAGCACCATTCCATCGCGCTTTATCCCATGGCGCTGCGCAAGGAACTTGGCCTCAGCGAGCACACGACGCATTTCTCGATCGGCTTTCAGGTCGGCGATTACAAGCAAATGTGCGACGCCATGGACTGGCTCAAGGGACGCGGCGTGACGATCCGCAAACTGCCGCCAGAGCTGTTTCCCGGCATGGGCCACACCGCCTTCGCCTTCGATCCCGATGGCCATGCCATCCAGATTTACTATTACATGGAGCAGATCGGCTGGGATGGTCGTCCGCGCCCGCAAAGCCAGCGCCCACGGATCGACAACGAGCGCTGGCCCGAGTATGTGGACGCGGCGAGCGACACGTTCGCCGGCGAGGTTTTTCTCGGGCCGCATAACTAACAAGCGCCCGTAGCAGCAGAAGAGGACGAGCACGTGAAATTTCTCACCTACAAGGCCGGCGACACCCTGAAAGTTGGCGCTCTCGACGACGCCCATGGCGTCTGCGATCTCGTGAAGTCCGCCAAGACGTTGCTGGGCAAGGATTTGCCTGACAGCCTGCGCGGCATCGTGGAAGGCGGCGATGCAGCCCTCAGCCTCGCGCGTGAGGCTCTCGCAGCGGCGCAAGGCAAGCCCGACGGGCTGTTCACAGCCCTCGCCAGCGTGAAGATCGCCACGCCCCTGCCCGGCGCGCGCAAGAACATCTTCTGCGTCGGCCGCAATTACAAGGCGCACATCGAAGAGATGGCCGCCGCCAACGGCCGCGCGGCCGAATACCCGAAGAACCCGGAATTCTTCACCAAGCCGCCGACGACAATCGTTGGTCATGAGGACGGCGTCGAGCGTCACGAAAACTACACCGACAAACTGGATTACGAAGTCGAACTCGCCATCGTGATCGGCAAGAAGGGTCGCAACATCAAGGAAGCGGACTTCGAAGACTACGTTTTTGGCTACACGGTGGTGAACGACATCACCGCCCGGGACGCCCAGCGCGCCCACGGTCAATTCTTCAAGGGCAAGAGCTTCGACACGTTCTGCCCGATTGGCCCCATCGTCGTGACCAAGGATGAGTTCGGCGCACCGCATGGGCATCGTCTGGCGCTGCGCGTCAACGGCAAGACGCGGCAGGATTCCAACACGTCCGATCTTTATTTCGGCGTGCCAAAGATCATCGAAAGCCTCTCGGGCGCCCTCACAATCGAGCCCGGCGACGTCATCGCGACCGGCACGCCTTCCGGCGTGACCGCAGGCATGAAGGACCCCCAGTGGCTTCAGAAGGGCGACATCGTGGAAGCAGAAGTCGAAGGCATCGGCATCCTGCGCAACACGATCATCTGATCGCGCGCTCTCCGCATAAGCAAAAAGGCCGCAGCGATGCGGCCTTTTTCGTTATCTCAAGCAATGATGCGCCGGGTCAGTGGCCAAATACGAGGCGAAGCACATCGCCCCCGTCTTCGACCGGAATTTCACGAAAAAACGCGCCGGTGGCGGCCATGCGCCGTGTTGGAAGATGTATTTCTTCCAGCCGAGAACTCTGCTTTTCGCTCAAAACAAAGGCGCTTTCAAGCAGACGCATCAACTGGTCGTCACCTTCGGGAAACTCGGTCAGCGTCAGAGCCGTCATGCCGGGACAAGGCAGGAGAGCGGCCAGCATTCGTTCGAATTCGACGTGTGACATCGATCCTCCAGCGGGTGAACCCGCGCATTGGCCTGAAGCTGTGATTATTCCAACCTTGAAACCTTCGGCACGGCTCCAAAGTTCCTATTGCACTGCACAATATTCCGCAAGGAAACGCATGTCGCAGGGTTAAGCGGGTCTATCGCTGACCTGAGGGACCAAGGTAGGCCCGGCTGGGCAGGCTAGAATCAAGGCGTTGCGCAGAGAAGACAGGCGGCTGCCCGGCGGGCACAGGCGCGCTCCGCTCAGCCCCTTCAACGGGCGCGAGGTAGCGCGGACCCACCGGTTGCGGCCCCTGCTCCAGTTGATAGCGAACCGGCGCAGGCTCGGGCGCAGTGCGTACAACCCGTGGCTTGACGGGCGCGGCAGCGGTTCTCGGCGGCGGCGCAGCCCGGCGGGCCGGCGGCGCGGACGCAACGCGGGGCGCTGACGATCCGCCCGGCAACGCGGACTCGAGGGAGCCTCCGATGGGCGCCGAGAGAGGTCCGGACGACACGGGGCCCCGCGTCATCGGCGCAACGTCGGCGACGCCCGTGGACGAGACAAGGCGGCGGTCCATGGTGACGACGGTGTTGATCGCCGCAGGCACGGGGCGCAGCCCTTCCATGAAGGCGGCCATGTCGTCGAGGGTCGCATTGGTGCGGCACATGCGCACCCGCACGGATGCGGGCATGGCGCCGCCCGAAAGCGCCGAGGCGAACGGCGAGCGCGTGCCGTTGGCGCTGGCGCGCAGATCTTCGATCCACTGCCATGCCAGCACGCAGCGCTCATTGCCGCGTCGCCCGATGGCGAGGCCGAACGGCCCGAACATATTGCTCATCGACCGCGTGACCACATGCATGCTCACGCCCGGCAGGCGGCCCTGCGCCTCCGTTGCGATGCCACGCTGAGAAGGCTTGCCAATCTGCAGGTCGCCGCGCGGGGCGACGTCGCCCCCTGATGTCCGCAGGCTGACGTCGAGCACGTTCTCGCCGTTGCCGCCGCCCGACAGGATGATTTCCTGACGTGTTCCATTGCGAAAGTGACGCTCGCGGATACGCGTCACGTTGCCCGCTTCCGGCGGCAACAAAAGCATTGCTTGCGAGGGCACAGGCGAGTCTGGCTGGCCGAGCGCAAAGGTCTG
Source organism: Hyphomicrobiales bacterium (assembly GCA_031428455.1). Taxonomy (GTDB): domain Bacteria; phylum Pseudomonadota; class Alphaproteobacteria; order Rhizobiales; family Beijerinckiaceae; genus Terripilifer. The sequence continues at coordinate 25,066 of JANPPJ010000100.1, forward strand.
GACAGGCATGGCATTGCCGGCCTGCGCCATGAACGGCGAATCTCGCGTTGGCGCGTTACAACCGCCAATCGCAAGGCACAGCCCACTCACCACCAAAGCTCTCATCATCCTCACTCCGGAGCGCCTGCGCGCAAGCCGGCAGCCGGGGCTACGCAGCCAGCACGAACAGCTTCCAACGACGTGAACGGACAGCCCAGGCGGGCTTGAGGCGAAAATCGACCAAGATTGGCGAGCACATCCGTCAATTGCGGAGGCCACGTGAGAACGCCGCCCACACTCTCTTCCTTGCGCGCCGCGCCATGGGGCGCGAGAGACGGGAACGCGACCGGCCAGGAGTCATTGGGCGCTTGCGCGTCAATGGGCAATTGCGCGTCATCTGACAACTGGGACTGGGGCCCCGGATCGTCAGTCAGCACGCCGCGCAATCTTTCGCCGCCGTCAATGCTCCCGGTGGCCGTCATGTCCACATCAAGCCCGGGGCGCAACTCTGCGCCGCGCATGAAGTTGGGCGCGATGGGGCCTGTCGGCATCATGCGCATCGTGCTGGGCAACGGCACGCGCGGCGATGCGGCGATTGCCTGCATCGTTTGATAGGGGTCGCTGTAGGTCTCCGCAGCGCGGCTGCCCGTCGGCTCGCCCGCCCACACTGTGCCGGGAGGCGCGGTCTGCGCAGAGTGCGACGCATCCGGGGTCATCTGACCATTGGCGCCCGGCAGAAGGCTGAAGCCCCAGCGCTCGTAAGGCATGGGGCCTACGCCCTGCACGCGGCGCGCAACCAACGGCGCTGGCCGCGCCTGCTCGGCGCGCAACAACGTCTGGGTGGCGGGCGGCAGGTTGACCTGCATCGGACGCCCCATCGTCAATCCGGACGACGCATAGCGGCGGTTGTTCTCAGGATCGACCACCGCGGGAAATTCGCCGCGCGCAAATTTCGGCATCTGATCGTTCGGAACCGGCGTCAGCACGGGCTGCTGAAAGCCCGATTGCCAAAGCTGCTGCTGGCTAGGCTGCGTCGGAAATGGGCCGCCGAAGGCATGACGCTGCGCGGAGGGCGCCGTGGTGGTCGCCATCTGCGGCGCACGGAATCCGGCAGGCGCACGCGAGCCCGCCGCGATCATATCGCAAGGCGATGGCGGCCGCTGATAACCGTCAGGGAAAATGACGCCAATGACTTTTGGAAACAGGCCATCATAACGATTGGCCAGTTCGAAAACCTCTTTCTGGCGCTTGGAGCGTTGCGACGCGAGCACGAGACCGTAAACTGTCGCCTCTTTGGGATACCATGCCACAGCGCGCTCGAACCATTCGCGCGACGCCTCATACTGACAAGTATTGTAAGCATACCAGCCCAACGCCTGAGCGCCTTCGCCAGACGCCATGTCCATCGTCACCTGCGCGTAACGCATGAGCCGCTCGGGCTCGATGTAAGGAGGCGAAGGTTTCGTGAGTTCGTTCTCAAGAACGTCGATGAACAGAATCGAATTATTGATGAGCGCAGTGCGCCACGCGAAGGCCACCTCTTCCGCCTCGCGCCTCAAATCAAGTTCGCGCAATGCGTTCGCCAGACCGTGGGCGATCATCGCATCGCCCCCGCGCTCCAGCGACACCTTGAACCATTCCAGCGCGTCGCGGCCCGACTTGTTCTTCAGATAATACCACGCGACGAGGCCGACCTGGTTTGGATCGTCCTGGCCGCGCACGTGATCCTGGAAAGCCTTGAACTCGCCATCGGGAATACGCTCTGCGCGCTCGTCATGCAGATAGGCGCTGATGCGCGCGCGTGTAATGTCGTTCGAAAGGCTCGCAAGTTCGGTGCGGCCCTGATCGTCGGACGTAAGCGATGCAAAAAGCGGCTCGACATCGGTAATGCGCAAGGTGTCCATCGCCTTGCGGATCGTCGCCATGCGCTCGTTGGAATCAATCAATGTGCGCATTAATGACTGATAGATCGCGAGCGCATCGTCGGTGCGCTTCATCCGCGCATAGGCTTCCGCAATCGTCCATTGCAGGTCAACGTCGGCGCGATCGCCGCCAAACCCGTCGCGGTTTACGCTGTTGAGCAATTCGTCAAGATTTCCCTCCCGCCAAAGACCCATCAGCCGCTGACGCAATCCCTTGCGCGCAATCTTGTCGGTCAGCTCTTTCGAGGGCCGCCAATCTGGCTCGCTCTGCTTGCGCTCTTCGATCGCCGCACGCAATTCCGTGAGACGGTCCGCGCCGAAGAGATCCCACAGCGGCTGCTCGTCTTCAGTAGACGTGCTTGCCGGCTCAACCAGCGTTTCCGGCGGCCTCCACGACGGATAGAGTCGGCGAAGCCGCTCGATCTCAGCGGCGACGCGCTTCATCTGATTTTGCGCTGCGTAGTAACGAAGCGCCGTTTCGTCGGCGCCGCCCTCTTCCGCGTCGATGGGCTTGATCGACATATGCTGTGCAGGTCTGCGCTCTGGAACGGCGACAACCTCAGGCGCGGGACCTTTCGGCGGGGGCGCGGCCTCGCGCGAAGTTTGGGCTACCGGCGCCCTGTTGGGCACGCCAACGGGCGCCTCGATCAGGAACTGCGCATGCGCGCTCGAAATCGCGACCACTGATGCGGAGACGAGAAGCAAGAGCTTCATGGGCGCACCCTTCAACCGCTCTGGCATGAGTTGTACCTCATGCTGGCAGCCGTCATAGCTAGCAGCTGAATAGTGACCGAATAGTAATTTTCGCTTTCACGAATTGACCGAAATTCCGGCCCAACCGGCTTGCGCTCAACGGCGCAGGCCATGAGCGTGCCAATGGCCGCGTAGCCACGTTCGGAAAGACGATCTGCGTCCATGCCCGTCTCAACGTTGATCGTCGACAGACCGCGAGGACGCTGCGCCCATGCCTGGAAGGGGCTGTAATGATCAAAATCGCCAACGCCCGCCCATGCCAGATAAAGTGGGATGCGGATGGCGTTGTAGGAGAAGTGACGCGGAAAACCATCGGCCGGCCTGGGCTTGTCGCCACGCAGCGAGATCCAGTCGGACGGCAATCGGGTTTCGCCAAAACGCGCCGCCTTGATCTGCTCGAGGCCGGTCTGGATCAGGCCGTTCCAGTCAACTTCAGGCGCGACAGTCGACAGGCGTGCGAAGGCCGGAAACACATAATAAGACAGGTTGATCACCGGCCCATCCGGGCGGTCGGTGGCGCTGAAGCCCAGCACGCCGGGCAGCAGAATTGCCCCATTGGCGGTCTTGAACATGACGGTCTTGCGCGCGACCTCGACGGCGATGCGGCGCGCCGAGCCACGGTACGACACCGCGCCCCACAATTCAGCAGCTTCCGCCAACGCCCATGCAATGAGGATGTCGCCGTCTGTGGCGTTGTTCATGTCTGTGATGGGCGGACGCTGCCCTGGCGTCCACCGCCACGCTATCAACTGATCATCGCGCACCATCAGGTTGGCGCGCGTCCAGTTCCATATGCGGTCGAAGGTCGCCCTGTCGTTCGCGGCGACAGCCAGCAACATGCCATAGCCCTGGCCTTCGCTGTGGCTGATTTGGCCGTTCGCAGTGTCGATGATGCGGCCGGTGCTTGTGACGAAACGCTGTTTGTAAGCCTGCCAGGCTTGAGGCGCATTGAGTGTGCCGCCAAGCGGTAGCGCGCGCCCGTCGAGTTTCAGCGGCGCGCGCGGCGCCCCAGGGGCCGGTGGGGCGACGCTGGCCGGACCAACAGGCCGCGACGCCAGAGGCGATTGAGCCTGCGCTGCAGAGAACACCGTCATCATCACCGCAGCCGAAGCGAGATATGCCACCAGGCGCATCATGAATTCTTTCTTCCAACATGGGAGACCCACTCGCGCGTCGTCAAGGCGAGCAACGCAGCAAGTAGAAGGGCAAGAATGACGTAGACCTTGTTGTTGAGCGAAAACCACCCGGCAACAATGAGGCGCATATTCTGCACCGAGAACGCCTGGGTGGCGATCAGCGTGGCGCCTTCAACGGGCACCGGAAGAATGCGGCCATCAGCGGTATTGAGCATCGCGATGCGCCCGGAGATCTGGCCCCATACGCGCGGATCGACAAGACACGCTACTGACTGTTGCAACGTCACCGAGTCGGGCGCTGTGATGATGGTGCGAACATCTTCCGCGTTCGAGCCCAGAATGCTCTGGGCGATCACAAGCGGTGTGCCGCGCGAGAGCGCCGGGCCAGTCGGCGCAACGGCGAGCGTACCGGTCACAGCGTCGCGCGCGCCAGCAACCTTGGACAATGCCCAGGAGCTTGCGCCTTCCACATAAGAGAGCGCGCGGCCAAAGAGACCCGGCGACGAACGCAGTTCGGAATCCCACTGCTCGTACAAATCGACGGGCGAGGATGGCGCAGGTCTGGCTGTCTGGCCGACAGCCTGTGCGGCTAGGATGCCAGCCAGGCGCTCAGCGCGGCGGAAGCCGCCTTCGGGCGTCGGCATATGGCAGGACGCCGGGAAGTTTTTCTGCAGCACAAGGCGATGCCGCGCCATCTGTTCGGAACGGTTCAACTCCGCCGGCGCCGGGGGCGACGGATTGTCGATCTTCTCGCGCCACGCGGTATAGATTTCGTCGTTCTTCAAGCCGACCGAACCAAGCAATTCGGAATCCAGCGCCGACGCCGGGGCGATAATCAACGCGGGCCCCTCGCCCGCCGTCGGCGTCACGCCGCGCAGGCGGAAGTTGATCGGACGACCTGCTGCAATGGCAAGATGCGTGGCGATGGTCGCCGCCGCGCTCACGGACTCGCGTGTGGGGCTCGGCACAGCAAGCGTCGGGCGATTCTGCGAACCAAAGTACGGAAAGGCGCCGGTCGCGGTGACAGCAAGATCGGGCATGCGCGCGATGCGCGCAATCTGCGGCAGCTCGATCTCCGTTGCATCCAGCAACAGGAAGCGCTTGGCGCCCGCAATCGCAGCCAACGTGTCACACGATTTATCCGCCTTGATCGGCAGATGCGCCTCGATTTCGATTCTGTTGAGGCCCGGACGCATGCTGCCAAGCGGCAGATGCATCGGATTTTGTTTGAACACATCGCCCGCCGCTTTCGTGAGCTTGTTACTCATGACATGGCGACCGTTGACGCTGACGATGACCTGCGCATTGACGCCAAGACCGGGCGCATAGCCCCCGGCCAGATCAATGATCGCCTTGCCGTAGTCAGCCGAATAGAAATCAGGCGGCAGAATGAGGTTGAAGGCGGCCCGGAAAAGGCGGCCGGAAAATTCCTGGCTTGCAACGCCCAGATCGCGCAGTCGCACTTTCTGTCCGCCGCCAAGACGATAGCCAGGGAAAGCCGCAGCCGAGCGCAAGCCCTCAACCGTACCCTTGCTGCTGGCTGCAATGCGAAGTTGCTGAAGCGCCTCTGTGGCTTCGTCATCCGTGCGGCCCGTGACGATGATTGTCGTACGGCGGCCTTCAGCGGCAGGCGCCACCACAACCATGGGGCTGTGCACAAAAGGAAGCGCGATTCCTTCAATCTGGCCGCGAATTTCGTCTATCGGGCCGACGACAAGATTGACGCCATATTCGCCCCGCGCCATGGGGCCAAAATCGACCACAGGCTGCGCAAAGCGGCCAACGAGCGAAATCATCTGCGCCGCTTCAATGGTGCGCTCAACGGACGCCATGCCCGCGCGATCAGGCGTGATGGCCCGGATCGGCAATGCGCCCTGCGGATCGATGGGGATCGCGGGCAGATCGGCGATGGTCGTCACGCCCGGGTCAGTGCGCGGCAACACGAGGCCTGTTTGCGTCGGGTCGATCTGCGTCCACAATTCGTATGTCGCTTCAAGCGAGCAATCGACGCGATGGCGCTGTTCAGCTGTGATGCGTACAGCGTTGAACCCCGCCTTCATCAGTCCCGGCGGAATGTTGAACACTGCCGTGCGCACGCCGCGCGTGCCAACGATGTTGGTGCGTCCAACGACTGTGTCGTTCACCGACAGCGAAAGATAAGAGCCCTCCGGCATTACCGAGACGGCTGCAAGATAGCCAAGCCGGAAGGACAGACGCTGCTGCGCCTGCTCTTCGGTGAGAAACATCGGCCATTCGGTTTGCGCGATCTCGCCTGCAAGGCGAAATCCGTTGATGTTGTTGGTTAGATGGCGGAGCGTGAAGGGGGCTGTCGCATTGGCGGGCGGACGCGACAGGCTGACTGCGGTGCGCGTTGCAGCGCTGGCGCCAGACTGCACGCGAGGCGCCGCTGACGGCAGCCGGCTCGCGGCCCCGCCTTGCGCGACGCCACCGTTCTGCGCCGCTGGCGCACTTGGCGTGAAGGACTGGGCCAATGCCGGTCCTGCCGTCAAAGTGGAGGCGGCGATCAGCGCGAGTGCACAGAACCGGTGAACCATACCCTGTCTCACACAATCATGCTGCATTGGGGGCGCCCGCGTCGGATGACTTCTTTCCATCGCGCGCCTGCGCAAGGATCGCATGCAGCCACTTCGTCGACGGTTGTTCTGGCGCGTCCGGAATTGCCACTTCCTTCGTTTGGCGCATTTCTTTCAAAGCGTAAGCGACAGCTCGGAAAGGCTCAGTGAAACCCCAGTAGATAAAGTCGAACGTGCCAACAAAAGCGTTCTTGTGTTTGCGCCGCGTTTGGAGAAAGCGCGGCAGCGCGTCCGAGTCGCCGTACATCAAGTCGGCGAGCACGTAATAGTCGCGCGCCATGAGTTCCTGGAATTCTAGCCCGTGAACGATCTTGTCGCCGCGCGCATTGGTGTGCCGCAACTTGACGGGAAGCGCCTCGTTGCGCGCCACCAGTGAGCCCAGGGGCTCGATGGTGAGCAGGCCTTCCGTCTCTCCTGCGCGCAGGTCAAAAGGCGCCTTGCCGACCACGACAATGCCACAGCCGCCCGCCGAGACGTCAACGATTTCCACGGGCGCAGCAAGGCCATTGACGTGGAGAAAGCCCTGCCGCGTCACGCCAAGACGCGGATGCCTGTCCGGCTGCTTGCGTTCGGAGACAGCGCCCAGCGCAGCGCCGGCCACCAGCATGTTGAAGAGGTTCCACAGACCCACGACAACCATAAGCTCCGAGACCGCAGGCTCATTGAAGTAGCGCCAGATCGAGACCAGGAGGCCGGTGAACAACAAGCCAAAGATCGCGAAGAACGGCCACGCCAGTTCAGACAAGTGGTCGTTGTCCAGCGACAGGCCTTTGGCAGTTACGTTAAATGTCGGCTTGCGCGGCGAGATGAAGACGGCGACGAGAGCCTTCGACAGAAACACGCCCTGACAATACTCGTACAGTTCCGAAATCCAGGGCCAGCGCAGCGAGCCAAAGAGATAGTTCTGCATCATGATGTTCACGAGCATGTACGTCGCGGTGTAGGCGATGGCCTCATCAAGGTTCGACACGAAGACTTTGATGTCGGCCAGGATGAACAGCAACGGCGCGAGCATGAACACCATGCGCGGCAGGGGAAACAGCCAGAACGACATGCTGGACAGGTAAGCAATCTTCTGAATGGGCTTGAGGCCCTTCTTCGAAAGCGGATTTTTCAGGATAAGGATTTGCATCATCCCCTGGCACCAGCGCGAACGCTGACCAATGAACGACGCAAACGTCTCTGGCTGCAGTCCGGCGATGAGTGGCTTTTCCACAAAAACGCTGGTCCAGCCCTGCGAATGCAGGTCAAGCGCGGTCTCGCAATCTTCCGTGATGGTGATGCCCGAAAAGCCGCCCACGGTTTCCAGCGCAGAGCGACGCAGCAACGCAGCAGAGCCACAGAAAAACGACCCGTTCCACTTGTCGAGGCCGCGCTGGATCGATGAATAGAACATCTCGTTTTCGGACGGCATCTTCGAAAACGTGCGCAGGTTCTTTTCAATCGGATCAGGATTGAGAAAGACGTGCGGCGTCTGCACGAGGAAAAGCTTGGGGTCGCGGGCAAAGTGGCCAATCGTCTCGCGCAGGAAGGCGCGGAACGGCGCGTGATCCGCGTCGAAAACAACAACGATCTCGCCGGTGGACACGGCAAGAGCGTTGTTCATATTGCCAGCTTTGGCGTGTTCGTTGCGCTTGCGGGTGAGATAGACGGCGCCGAGCTGGTCGCACAGCGTCATCAGTTCAGCCCGGCGTTTTCGGGCCGCCTCCGCCTTTTGCGGATTTGGATCGTTGCACTTCTGATCGGTGCCGCCATCATCCAGCAACCACACCGTCAGTTTGTGCGCGGGATAATCCATCGACTTCGCCGCCGCGACCGTCGTGGCGAGAATGTATTCGTCCTCGTTGTAGGTTGGAACGAAAACGTCAACTGACGGGAGAAGATCGTCAGGATCCTGCTCAATCCGCTTTCGCGTTAACGGATCGGCGCTGATCGTCAGACTGATGATCAGAATGAGGACGCAATAACATTCTGCGGCAAGCACGATAATGCCGAACGTCAGTCCAACAGGATCGGACGTCGGAGGCAGTGAGCTCGTCATGCGCCAGTAAAGATAACGAATGACGACAAAGCTGCCGAGGGCGAGAAACAACTGACGTTTGTATGCGCCTTTGCCTGAGCGCCACACAAGCGCCATGGCGCCGATGACGAACAGGCTGAGCGTGAGTTGCGCCCCCACGCTGACCGGCTGCGTAAGCAGGATCATCGCGAGAATGCCGCTGCCGATCCATGCTGTCGCGCGTAATCGATTCGTCATGGAAAAAATTCCGTTAGTCATAAGCTGACGATAGGGCCGGATGGTTAACGTTGCCGCTAGGTAAAATCCTGAGAGGCAAGGAAAGGCCGTTATGCTTTACGAATGGTGAAGCTGAAGCGAACACGGGGCGGATTCCGAGTCCCCGCCGCCGCGTCCGCGCGCCGATCAGAAGGTCAGGCGGGTGTCCAGGATGCCGTAGACGCCGCCGCCTCGGCTGGAATCGTTAACGTAACCAGCGGAAACGCCGAACTGCACGGGCCCGAGCGAGACGCCACTGACACCCACGCCAAGACGCCATTGCGTGTAGAAGCTGTCGCCCAGCGCCAGCACTTCGGGTCCAACGTAAATCTGGTCGTAGACCGCCATGCCGCCGCGCAGTCGCAGGTAATAGCCGCTGTTGGCGGTGGTGAAGCTGAATGTGCCTGCGGCCATGGTCGCGTCGGTGGGACGAGAGTAGAAATCAAGCCCGACCCGGCCACCAAAGGTGGTGCCGCCCGTCGTATTGGTGGGATCGAATTTGTCGAGCCGGTTGTTGATGGCGTCAAGACCGCCAAAGACGCCGATCTTCGTGCGGTGGACAATCCACTCATAGCCAACCATGACAGAGCCGCCGACCTGGTTACCGGTGACGACGCCAACGCCAACTGCGTCCGCATCATATCGGTAGCCGCCGAGCAGACCGATCATGCGAAGACGCAGGCCGTTTGTTTCCAGACCGCCGAACGGTCCGATAGTGCCAACCAGGGCGCCTGCCATCTGGTCCTTGCCAGCGGTGAACGACAGGTCCAGCGCAGCCAGCGGATTGTTCGGGCCGGCGGGGCGCGAATTGACGGGTGACCCGGTGTACCAGTCCGCCGCGAATGCGCCGGAGGCCCCTAGCGAAACCAATATGGCGGCAGACAAGATTTGTTTACGCATGACTAACCCTTACGACGCGAACTAAGCCGAAACGGAAGACGATGGCGGAGCGTCTATCGCTTTCGTAGGGTTATCTTTTCGTCACTCGCTTAAGTCGTAGTTAAGTCCGTCCGGGAACGCTTCATCAGGCTTTATGAAAGGTTAATGTCGCGGCCCTGCTTACGTCCGCCCAATGAAGTCGCTAGTGTCCCAAAAGGATTCGTCTGCGGGAGACGCGCGTGACCGATGCTCTGGCGAAAGCCATCGCCGCAGGGGAAATGGACGTTTGGTATCAGCCGCAAATCGCGTCCGGCACCCTGCGCATCGCCGGTTTCGAGGCGCTTGCCCGATGGAATCATCCCGCGCTTGGTTGCATTGGTCCAAACGATTTTCTTGATCAATCTGAAGAAGCCATCGAGGATCTCGCCGCCTTCGTTCTGGCGCGCGCGTGCTCGGATGCGGCGCTCTGGCCGGACATAATGGTCGGCGTCAACGTGGCGCCCCATCAGTTCACCCACAGCGGGTTCCCCGACGACATCGCCGCTATCGCGACCGCAGCCGGCCTGCCGCTGGATCGGCTTGAACTTGAAATTCTGGAAAACGCGGCGCTCGAAAACCCCGACGCGGCCCGCGCCGTCATGGCGCGATTGCGCGAAATGGGGGTGCGCATCGCCATCGATGATTTTGGTCAGGGCCATTCGTTCGACTTTCTGCTGCTCGATTTGCCGGTGAGCAAGATCAAGCTCGCGCGCTCGATTGTGGCGGACCCCACGGCCAGCGCGTGGATCAAGGAATTCGTCAGCATGGCACATGCGCTCAATTTGGAGATCACGGCCGAAGGGGTGGAAACGCAGGCGCAGGCGCTGGCCATGCAGGTTGCTGGCTGCGACTACATGCAGGGCTATTTTTTCGCCCGCCCCTCGCCTGGACGCGATGTCGTGCGCGCCCTGATCGGCGCCGATCCAAAGTCCTGACGGCCATAAAAAAGGCGCCGGATTGCCCCAGCGCCTTGAGGCGATTGCGATTTAAGCCCGATCAATCGAAGCTTATCAGTCTTTGGCGCGCTCGACGTAGGACCCATCTTCCGTCTGGATGACGATCCGGGTGCCCGGCTGAATGTGCGGGGGGACCATGCAGCGCGCGCCGTTGGACAAGATCGCGGGCTTGTAGGACGAGGAGGCCGTCTGCCCCTTCATGGCGGGCTCTGTCTCCTTGACCTCGAACGTCACGCGCTGCGGAAGCTGAATCGCCACCGGCACGTCGTTGAAAACGCTCAGCATCACCTTCATGCCTTCCTGAAGGTACACGGCCTGGTCGCCCAGAACGTCCTCTGAAACCTGGAGCGTTTCGAAGCTCTCCTGGTTCATGAAATGAAAGCCTTCGGCGTCGTTGTAAAGAAACTCGAAGTTGCGATCCTCCACATAGGCGCGCTCGACCTGCTCGGTCGTCTTGTAACGGTCCGACGTTTTCACGCCGTCCGAAATGCGGCGCATGTCGATCTGCGTGGTGGGTGTGCCCTTGCCGGGATGGAAGCTCTCGGCGGAGAGCACGACGTAAAGCTGACCGTCCTCACGCTCGATGATATTGCCTTTGCGGATGGAGCTTGCGATGACTCTCACTGGTTCACGTCCTCATGCATTTGCGGGGCGGATGAGCCTATTGTCTCCGCGCCCGGTTTGAATTCGGGCCGCACAATAGCGATTACCGCGCAAATCGCCAGCCGTAACGAAGGATTATGATGCAACCAGCATCGCCCTTTTGGTCGCGCCGCGTCCATGCCGACCGCCGGCCGCTGCTTTTGGCGCGCGCCCGGACGTTCGCCGCGTGGCGCAACTGGTTCGCGCAAAGGGACTTTCTCGAGGTGGACACCGCAGTTTTGCAGGTCTCGCCGGGCAACGAGGCGCATATCGGCGCCTTCGCGACCCAGTACGAGAGCCCGGAGGCCAACCAGGCGCTCTATCTGCATTCATCACCGGAATTTGCCTGCAAGAAGCTTCTGGCGGCGGGCGAGGAACGTATTTTCTCGCTGGCGCATGTGTTTCGAAACGGCGAGCGCTCGCCCCTTCACCACCCTGAATTCACGATGCTGGAATGGTATCGCGCTGGCGAAACCTACGTGTCGCTGATCGATGACGCCGCGCAATTGTGCGCGTTGGCCGCGCAAGCGGCGGGCAGCGCAGCGTTCACCCATCGCGGTAAAACCTGCGACCCCTTTGCGCCGCCCATCCGGCTGACCGTGTGCGACGCGTTTATGCGCTTTGCCGCGGTGGATATTCAATCAACGCTGCGAGCCAACGGCGAAAACGACCGCCAGCGGCTCGCGTCTATGGCGCAGGAGATAGGGCTGCGGGTCAGCGAAGATGACAGCTGGAGCGACCTGTTCAGCAAGATCCTCAGCGAAAAAGTCGAGCCCGAACTTGGATTGGGCCAACTTGTCATTCTTGACGAATACCCGGCATCGGAGGCCGCACTAGCCCGGCGACATTCTGAAAAGCCGGAAGTTTCGGAGCGTTTCGAGATTTATGCCTGCGGCGTCGAAATCGCCAATGCGTTTGGGGAGCTGATCGATCCGCTCGAGCAGCGCACCCGGCTTGAAGCCGAAATGGCCGAGATGGAGCGCATATACGGGCGCCGCTACCCGATCGACGAGGACTTTCTGGACGCGCTGGAACAAATGCCGCCCGCCAGCGGCATCGCGCTGGGTGCGGACCGTGTGGTGATGCTGGCGACGGGCGCGGGCAATGTGGAGAGCGTGATCTGGACGCCCCTGCCCTAAATTATCGCGCGCTGTCGCTGGACGGGGACGGAGCCGAAGTGCTTCCACCGCCCGCTGCGCCGGGCGCCGTCTGCCCCGCGGACGGGTTGCCTTCGGGCGAGCCTGCCGGGGGAGACAGGGGAGTGCCCCCGGCGGTGGGCTGCGGATTGGTCGTTCCAGTCGTGCGCGGCTCGCCATTGCTGGACAGCCGTGAGGCGCCTTATTCAGGCAGCTAACCACTGCGACGGTGAAGCGTTCCAGAATACGCGCCCAATCGCGTTGCTTCAGCGCTCGCCCGCATTTAAGGACGCAGGCATGTCGCTTGTCACCCCGCTGCCCCTTCCTGAACCATCAGCGCTGCGCCAGAGCCTGCGCACTCCCGCCGATCTGGTGCAGGCTGGCCTGATTGCGCGGGTCCAGGCAAACGGATTGCAGGAACTGGCCGCAAGATATGCGATAGCGATCACGCCCACGATTGCCGATCTGATCGATCCCGAAGATCCGCGCGATCCCATCGCGCGCCAGTTCATGCCTGATCTCGCCGAGATGACGTCTGCCCCGCACGAGCGGGCCGACCCTATCGGGGATGAAGTCCACGCCCCGGTTGAAGGCGTCGTACACCGCTATCCAGACCGCGTACTCCTGAAGCTTCTGCACGCCTGCGCAGTGTATTGCCGGTTCTGCTTTCGTCGCGAGACAGTGGGGCCCGGAGGCGCGTCGTCATTATCGCCTGACGCGTTTGCAGCCGCACTCGCCTACATCGCGCAGCGCCCTCAGATTTGGGAGGTGATTCTCACGGGCGGCGATCCGCTCACGATGTCGCCCCGCCGCATCTCCGCCGTCATGTCCGCGCTGGGCAAAATCGAGCACGTCAAGATCGTGCGCATCCACACGCGCATTCCCGTCGTCGATCCCGCCCGCATCAGCGACGAGATGATCGAAGCGCTTAAAGTCAGCGGCAAGACTGTTTACGTTGCGCTGCATGCCAATCATCCGCGCGAACTTGGCGCCGCGGCGCGTGAAGCCTGCGCCCGGATCATCGACGCGGGGGTGCCCATGGTGAGCCAGAGCGTGCTCCTGAAGGGCGTCAACGATGACCCGGCCGTGCTGGCCGACCTGATGCGCTGCTTTGTCGAGAACAGGATCAAGCCGTATTACCTGCACCACCCAGATCTGGCGCCCGGCACAGCGCACCTGCGCGTCAGCATCAAGCGGGGCCGCGAACTTATGGCTGCCTTGCGCGGCCGCGTGTCAGGCCTGTGCCAGCCGGACTACGTTCTCGATATTCCGGGCGGCTTCGGCAAAGTTCCGGTCGCGGCGCCTTACATTGAACCGGCGAACGGCGGCTGGCGCGTGACCGACCCCGACGGGCGCGCGCATGATTATGACGATCCCGGGACGCGCGGCGCCTGAGCGCCGCACAATCGCCCCGCCGACCCTGCAGGACAGGCGGCTGAACGCAGCCTCGGCTATGCTTTGCGCGCGCTGATTCGCCACCGGAGACGACCTTTGACCATCTTGCTGCGCCAGATGCTGGCCTTGCTTTGCGCGGTTTTTATCGTGCTGGTCGCGGTTCCCACCGCGCCGGCGCAGCAAGCAACCCAAAGCCCGGGGCAGTCTCTCGACGCCGTGCGCGCGACGCTGGACCGCGTTGAAAAAACGCTGGGACGCCCGGGCCTCAACGACGCGGCCCTGCATGGCTTGCGAGCCGAAGTCGAGCCCATGGGCGCCCTGACGGCAGGCATTCTCCAGGACGTCGAACCCCGCCTCGTGGCGGCTCGTGCGCGGCTCGATCAACTCGGCAAGCCCGGTGAAAAGCCGACGCAGGATCCAACGACGCCGGAAGGCCAGCAAGCGGCGGTCGAGCGCGCCGAGCAGCAGAAATTGTTTGAGGAGCTGGACGCGACCGTGAAGCGCGCCCGCTTGCACGCACTCCAGGCCGAGCAGTTGAGCAGCTCCCTTGTAAACCGCCGTCGCGCATTGTTTCAGCAGCAATTGTTTGCACGCTCTGCGAGTATTTTGTCGCCGCACCTCTGGTATCAGGCCGTGGGTGAATTGCCCGGCGATCTTCGCGCCGTCAGCGTTATTGCGAACGACTGGGCCTCCCTCGTTTCGAGCCGCCTGACCGGGACGCGGCTGGGCGCCTGGCTCGCAACCAACATTGCTCTTGTGCTTGGCGTGATGATTTCTCTCGTCGCAGCGCGCCGCGTGATGGGGCGGCCCAAGGCGCTTGCGGAGCCAAGCGATCTTCAAAAGACTGCTGGCGCCGTCTGGGTGGCCATTGTCACTGCAACCGTCCCCATCGTGGCGGCGCTGACCTTCATCGAGATTGCGCGCTTTTACGATCTTATCAACGGCCGTCTGGAGCCGCTTGTTGCAACGCTATTCGATGGCGTTCGCCGCATTGCCATTGCCGTCGGCCTCGCGCGCGGATTACTCGCGATTGATCGCGAGCAATGGCGGTTGTTAGATTTGGAAACCAGCACCGCCACGAAGCTCTCGCGACTCGTTTTCACAGTTGCGGTGATGGTCTCCGCCATGAAGTTCGTGGAAGCCATGAACGACCTGGTCGCCGCATCGGTGTCAGTGTCCGTGCTCATGCGCGGCGTCGGCGCGGTCGCTGTTGCGCTGGCCATGGCGAGCACGCTTTATGGCATTCTCGCACGGGAGGAAGAGCAGGAAAACGAATACGGGCCGCGCATCACGACCGGCGCCGACTGGTACTCCGTCTGGCGAGTCCTGTCGTGGATCGCGATCGTTACAATCATACTTTCCAGCGCTATCGGGTTTGTCGCGCTGGCGAGTTTTGTTGTCGACCAGGTCGTGTGGATCACCTTCGTCACGACAGCCGGCTTCCTGATTCATGCGCTGGCGAATGCGTCAATTGCACGCGCGGTTCAGCCCGGCTCCGTCGCAGGCCGCGCCGCCATGAACACGATTGGCCTCACGCGGGATTCGCTTCGCCAGATCGCAACGCTGCTGCAAGGCGCGCTTGCGCTGATGCTCACGATCATCTGCGCAATGCTTGTCCTTGCGCCATGGGGCGTTGAATCCAACGATATGTTTGGCACGCTGCGGGCGGCCTTCTTCGGTTTCAAGGTTGGCGACCTCACAATTTCCCTTGCAGGAATCCTGCTTGCAGTCGTGTTGTTTTGCGCGGGCGTCGTGTTCACGCGCGTGTTGCAGTCGTGGCTGGAAGACAAATACCTTCCCACAACGCGTCTCGACCTTGGCCTGCGCAACTCCATCCGCGCGAGCGCTGGCTATATCGGCGTATTCATCGCCGCTGCCGTGTCCCTCACCTACATGGGCTTGTCGTTCGACAAGCTGGCGATTGTTGCAGGCGCATTGTCGGTGGGCATCGGCTTTGGCCTTCAGGCTATCGTCGGCAATTTCGTCTCCGGCCTCATTTTGCTGTGGGAACGCGTGATCCGCGTCGGCGACCTCATCGCTGTCGGCAATGACACCGGACACGTGCGGCGCATCAATGTCCGCTCCACCGAGATCGAAACGAGTGACCGCGTGACTGTCATCGTGCCAAACTCAAACCTTGTGACAGGCGTGGTGAAAAACTGGGTGCGCAGCGACCGGGTGAGCCGCGTTCGCGTGCCGGTGGCCGTTACGCTGACGGCATCGCCGGAAGCCGTGCGCGCCCTGTTGATCAGTGTCGGCAAAGAGCATCCGCTCGTGCTTGACGAACCCGAACCAAGCGTCGCCTTTGTTGCAATGACCGATACGTCGCTCAAGTTCGAGCTGAGCTGCTTTGCGTCGGACGTCGAAAAAGCGAGCCGCATCAAAAGCGATCTCAACTTCGCCATTTTCGCGCGCTTGCAGGAAGCGGGCATTGGCCCGGCTGCCGCCTGAGCGCAATTGCGCAGATTGGTAACCGAACGTCAGCACATTAGGGCCAGACATGGAAAAACGTGTGCACACGACAGAAAGGCGCTTTCCCTTGGCGATGCTTTACTTCTGCGCGCTTGCCGCAGCGACCGGACTGACTTTTGGCGGCTGCGCCAAAGACCCGCCCGCGCGTTTGCCTGAAGGCCAGCCAGCCTTCTATCGCAACCTTGCGGCGCCGGGCGCCAAGGTGGACATCGCCGCCGCGCGCGACATGATTTCGCTGTACCGCGCCAACAATCGTCTCGGCGCTCTCACGCCCGATCCGAAACTTCAGGAAGCCGCGCAGGCGCAGGCCGACGCCATGGCGCGCGCCGGACAGGTGTCCCATGGCCCCGGCCCGTTGCAGACGCGCCTCGCGCGCTTTGGCGTGCAGCCCGGTCGTGCGGCTGAGAACGTATCTGCGGGTTATTACACGATGGCGGAAGCCTTCTCGGGCTGGCGCGATTCACGCCCGCACAACGCCAACATGCTCAACCCGAACATGAAGCGCATGGGCATTGCGACCGCCTATGCGCCAGGCGCCAAATACAAGGTCTATTGGGCTTTGATAGTTACCGACTAACCGCGTGCTCGCGCAGCAACGACGGCGGTTTTTGCAAAGGAGCAAGGGCGCCCTCGGTGCGCCCGATCCAGCGATGCAGAAATGAGTCGATCCAGCGCGCAATGGCGGCGTCGTAAAGATACCAGCCATCAATATGCGCATCGCGCTGCTGCGCGCCGGGCGACTCCATGCGGTGCGCCGCGCGCGTCGTCCAGCGGCAGATCGTGGCGTAGGTCACTTCCGGGTGAAACTGTAGCCCCACGGCGCTGCCATATCTGAAGGCCTGATTTTCAAATGTTGTCCCACTGGCCAGCAATTGCGCGCCGCGGGGCAGTTCGAACCCTTCAAAATGCCATTGGTAAACGTGGTTCGGAAATGGCGCTGCGCAGATCGCGTGCCCTTCCGCAGTTGCAGTCAATGGATAATAGCCGATCTCGGCGAGCCCATCGCGATGGGGCCCGACCCGTTCGCCCAGGCGCCGCGCGATCATCTGTGCGCCAAGACACACGCCAATCAACGGCGCGTTTTCCTTCAGTGCGACGCCGACAAAATCGATCTCGCGCTTCAGCCAGTCATCAGGATCGTTGACGCTCATGGGCCCGCCCAGGATAATCGCGCCCGCATGCTCCGCCAGCGTTGTGGGCAAGGGATCGTCAAAGCGCGGCCGACGCAGATCAAGTTCATAACCCATCGTGTGAAGCAGGCGACCGATGCGCGCGGGGCACGAATGTTCCTGATGCAGCACCACCAGAACGCGCCCCCGCGATGCTGTGTGGCCCATGCTCATCGCGGCTCGTTCTTTGCGTCTTTGGCGCCTCTGGCGCGGCCCATCTGCATGCGCGCGATGGTTCGCATGGAGATGGCGCGCGGCTGCAGGCCAGATGTGAGCGTCAGCAGCTTGTTGAACAAGCCCGGCACGACAACCATCTTGCCGCGCATGAAGCCTGCGTAACCAGCCTCCGCCACGCTCATGGAAGACGCCATGGGGATCGGGCCAAACAGGCCGTTACCGGCGCCAGCGCGCTCGAAGAATTCGGTTTTCGTGGGACCGGGGCAAAGCGCTGTCACGCGCACGCCCTCCTCTTTCAATTCATGCGCCAGCGCCTGCGAGAAGGAGAGCACGAACGCCTTGGTCGCGTAATACACAGCCATGCCGGGTCCGGCATAAAACGCGGCGGTGGACGCGACATTCATAACGCCACCGCGCGCTGCGCGAATGGCTGGCAGGAACGCCAGCGTGAGATCGGTCAGAGCGCGCACGTTGAGATCGATCATGCGGATCTGATCCCCGCGATCCAGCTCCGCGACCCGGCCGATGAGACCATAACCCGCATTATTGACGAGGCTGGTCACCTTAACCCCAAGGCGCTCCATCTCTGCGACCAGCGCATCAGCCGCGCCCGGCGCAGAAAGATCAGCCTCGACGATCAACGGACGAAGCACGCCGCCCGCCGCGATCTCGTCGGCCAGCGCCTCCATGCGGGCGCCATTGCGCGCCACCAGCGCCAGATTATTTCCATGCCGGGCGAAAACGCGCGCAAGATCAGCGCCGATGCCGACCGAAGCGCCCGTGATGAGCGTTACGTTGCGAAGTTCAGCGCTCATTGCGGGCCCACCAATCCGGGCGCGCGCGACCGGCGAAGAAGTTCAAGATCCACCACCGGCACGCCAAGCATCTGCGCAATCCGCGCGACGATCGAATCCTCGACCTCCAGCGACGCGCCGTCGGCGTATACCAGATCCCACATCATCTCGACGAGCTTCAGCCGCCCATCCGTGTCGAGGGTCCGGCTCAGAACGGAAATGAACCGGTCCAGATCGACCTCTTCGGCCTCGCTCAGTTGGGCCTGCGCAATCAGCCGGTCTGCGTCGCCATCATCAAGGTTGAACCGCTCCACCAAAATCGCGCGCATTCTCTGGCGTTCGACGTCGTCAAACGCCCCGTCTGCGTCCGCGACGTGAATGAGAATGGCGGTTGCGGCCATGCGATAGTCGTTTTCCTCGAAAGGGCGCTGGCTCTCGCCGCCCAGAAGTTCTGAGACAAAACTTCGCAGTCCCTCAAACATCCCAGATCCCCTGCAAGCCAGCTTCGCCTCAGCCCGGTTCAAACCGGCTGTTTATCCTGATATGGGTTTTAACACGATAAACCGCCAGCGCTTCAGGCGCCGCCGCACGGAGAGATGACATGGGAGAGTACGCGCTTGGTCAACCGGTGTCCCGATTTGAAGACCCGCGCCTGATACAGGGCGGCGGGCGCTACGTGGACGACATGAGTTTGCCCGGCATGGCCCATGGCGTGGTTCTGCGTTCAAAGCATGCGCACGCCAAGATCCTGAAGATCGAGACAGCCCGCGCCAAGGCCGCGCCCGGTGTGCTCGCGGTCCTCACCCATGCGGACTGGAAGGCCTCCGGCTACAACTCCCTGCCTCTGCCCACCGGCAAGAAGAAGCGCGACGGCTCGCCGATTTACGCGCCTCCCTTGCCCGGCCTCACCGGCGATCGCGTGCGCTGGGTGGGCGATTTCGTCGCCTTCATCGTGGCGGAAACCCGCGAGCAGGCGATGGACGCGCTGGAACTCGTCGACGTTGACTACGAAGTCGTGCCCGCGGTCTTCACTGCCGAAGACGCCATGAAGCCCGGCGCGCCCGCGGTGCATGACGCCAACCCGGACAATATCTGCTTCGTCCATCTGGAAGGCGACAAGGCGGCGACCGACGCAGCCATCGCCAGTGCGCCCCATGTCATCAAGCACAAGTTCGTCATCAACCGCGTGATGGCCGCCACCATGGAGCCGCGCGGCAGCATCGGCGTCTACGACAAGGCGTCCGACCGCTACACCTGCTACACGACGCTGCAGCGCGCCCTCGATTTCCGCGAGAAGCTCTCCGAAACGCTTGGCGTGCCGGAAAGCAAGGTCCGCGTTGTCGCTGGCGACATCGGCGGCAGCTTCGGCATGAAGTCCGGCGTTTATAACGAGGTGGGCCTCGTCCTGCTGGCCGCCAAGATGATTGGCCGCCCTGTGAAATGGACCGCCACGCGCACCGAGTCATTTCTGGCTGACGCGGCCGGCCGCGACAACGTGACGGAAGCCGAACTCGCGCTCGACAAGGACGGCAAGTTTCTCGCCCTGCGCATCAAGACGCTCTGCAATCTGGGCGCTTACGTGCAGCCCGGCTCTGACGGTGGCCCCGTCAGCAACCTCGGCACGCTCGCTGGCGTGTATACGACGCCCGCGATCCACGTCGACGTCACAGCCACGTTTTCAAACACCCACTGGATGCGCCCCTATCGCGGCAATGGACGCCCCGAAGCCGCCTACGTCATCGAGCGCATGGTCGACATCGCTGCAGACCGCCTTGGCATCGACCCTGTTGAAATTCGCCGCAAGAACCTCATCCCGCCCAGCGCCTTGCCCTACAAGACGGCGCTGTCTTTCACCTACGACTCCGGCGAGTTCGAAGAGTGCATGGACATCTGCCTGAAGATGGCCGACTGGAAAGGCTTCGAGAAGCGCCGCGCTGAAGCGCGCAAGCGCGGCAAGCTGCGCGGCATCGGCATTTCCAACTCCATCGAGAAGGCGGGCGCCGCTGGTTACGAAGGCGCGGAAATCCGCTTTGACCGCACTGGCAGCGTCACAATCCTCTCTGGCGCGGTGAGCCATGGCCAGGGTCATGAGACGATTTTCAAACAGATCGTCTGCGACAAGCTCGGCCTTGATCCCAAGGAGGTGCATTACGAGCAGGGCGACACCGACGTCGTATTCTTTGGCGAAGGCACGGGCGGATCGCGCACCTCGTCCATCGGCGGCGGCGCCATGTTGATGGCGACGAACAAGATTGTCGAAAAGGCAAAGAAAATCGCCGCCTTTGCGATGAACGTCGACGATGTGGAATTGCAGGATGGCGTCTTCGTCAGCCGCCAGACAAACCAGTCCTTGACGATGAAAGAAGTGGCGCTGCTTGCAGCAAACCCCAACAAGTTACCGAAAGACATGGAGCCCGGCATCAGCGCCAACGCCGTGTACTACCAGCGCAAGGCGAACTACCCCTCAGGCACGCACATTTGCGAACTTGAGATCGACGAGGACACCGGCCAGGTTGAGATGATCAACTACAACGTCGTTGACGACGTCGGCGTCGTGATGAACCCGATGTTGCTCAAGGGGCAAATTCACGGCGGCATCGCCATGGGCGTCGGTCAGATGCTGATGGAAGATCTCAAGTATGACTCCAACGGCGAAGTGCTCTCGGCGTCGTTCATGGATTACGCGATGCCTCACGCAAGCGACATGAGCTCGTTCGAGGTCAAGAGCCATTCATGCCCGACCCCGTCCAACCCGCTCGGCGTCAAGGGCGCCGGGGAGGCGGGCTGTGTGGGCGCGCTTCCTGCAGTGGGGAACGCGCTCGTCGATGCGCTCTCCCATCTGGGCGTGGAAGATGTGCCCATGCCCGCGACGCCGCTGGTCTTGTGGCGCATCATCAACGAGAAAACCCGTCAGGCTGCGGCTGAATAACTCAGCGCGCTGGGCAAAAGCAAAAACGCCGCGGGGTGATCCGCGGCGTTTCCGTTTTCAGAACTCAAACAGCGGCGAAGGTCGTCCCGGCACGTCAAACCGGCGCGGCAGCGTCTCAAGGCCCATGCGGCCACGCTGGTTGTCATACACTGGCTGACGCCAGGCGGTGTCCATGCTCACGTAGTTATGCATGCTGCGGGGCGAAACGATCGGGCCAGGATTGAGGAAGCTGCGCTGGCGGACAGTCAGCGGCGGCGCCTTGGCGGCGCGCAAAACCTTGCCACGCTCCTGGCGCGTCTGGGCCTCGGCCTCAGCAACAAACACGACGGCGGCTGAGGCCGCGATCACCGAAAGAACAATGGCGTTAAACCTGCGCATGATTGGGTCCCCGTTTCATCAGCCTGCGTCTTCGTCAACGGTCCGGCTCCGATAGAGGTTCCTGCGTACCATGCGACGAATGTAGCGTCATCTTCACACGGGAAATGTTACCGAATTAACCACCTGCGCGGGCGGATCTGCACACCGGTGCGCCGGTCCCTTCAAAAAAGGCCATGAGCTCTAGGTCGTCGTTTGGACCGGCTACAGATATGGCCTCGAGCGCGCAGAGCAGCGCCTCACGCGCGAGCGCCACCTCAGACGCGTCCCGGGCGATGCAGGCCAGCCCGGAGATGATCAGGTTCGGGTGGGGGGATTGAAGCCGGAAGCCCAGACAGGAGCGCGCCCCGCCGGGCCCCACCGCCCGCAACGCTCCAACCTCGAAGGCCCCCAGCCGGGTGCTCACCAGATCGGGCGCGGAAGGCGCCCGCTCGATGGCGAAGCCTGCCTCTCCCGACCGGCGCGCCATCTCCAGCCAGAATGACGCCGCCGCCACCGGCTCATCCGCCGGCGTGTAAAAGTTAACCCGCAGGTAAGGCCCATCAGTGAACGGGGAGCCGAACGCCATCTGGTCCAGCCGCCCACCTCCAACAGCATTGCGCCGGGCTGCGTAAAAATCTGGCTCCAGGCCGAAAAGATGATTGCGCAGGACGAACCGCCTTGCAGCGTCGGGAAGTTCCCTCCACGCGCTGGCGGGCGCTACAGTCGGCTCAGCCGCGGCCTCGTGGGCCGCCTCCCGCCACGGGCGCCGTTCCGCAAACTCGCCCCACAGAGAGGCCAGCGCGGCCATGGCGACAGCCAGCGCCGCCGCCCCCGCGCCAAATCTGATGATTGCGATGAAACCCACCTCCCGCACATGCCTCGCCATGCGTTAATGGTGGGGTAAGCTGGACCCGGCGGTTCGCCCAAAGGTAAACCAAACCTTAAGCACACCCCGTGCGCCCGGATTGACTCAACGCCTTGTGCATGGTGTTGGACAGACGGTTTTTGCAGCGCGGGACCGCCTCCAGCGCCAGACAGGGTTACGAACATGGGTTTCAAGATCGCCATCGCTGGCGCCACCGGCAACGTGGGCCGCGAGCTTCTCGACATCCTCGCCGAACGCCGTTTTCCGGTGAGCGAGGTTGTCCCGCTGGCCTCCGGCCGTTCCATCGGGCGCGAAGTCTCCTTCGGCGACAAGATCCTCAAGTGCCGCCATCTCGACACCTATGATTTTTCCACCACTGACATCTGCCTGATGTCAGCGGGCGGTTCGGTGTCCAAGGAATGGGCCCCGAAGATCGCGGCGCAGGGCTGCGTCGTCATCGATAACTCCTCGCAGTGGCGCTACGATTCCGATGTGCCTCTCATTGTGCCGGAAGTGAACGCAGACGCCATTGTCGGCTTCCGCAAGCGCAACATCATCGCCAACCCTAATTGCTCCACCGCGCAACTGGTGGTGGCCTTGAAGCCGCTGCATGATCTGGCGGTCATCAAGCGCGTCGTCGTCTCCACTTATCAATCGGTCTCGGGCGCGGGCAAGGAAGCGATGGACGAATTGTTCGCCCAGACGCGCGCCGTGTTCGTGTCCGATCCCGTCGAATCCAAGAAGTTCCCCAAGCGCATCGCCTTCAACCTCATTCCGCAGATTGACGTCTTCATGGAAGACGGCTTCACCAAGGAAGAGTGGAAGATGATGGCGGAAACAAAGAAGATCCTTGATCCCAAGATCAGGCTCACCGCCACCTGCGTGCGCGTGCCCGTCTTCATCTCCCATTCGGAATCGGTGAACGTCGAGTTTGAAAAGCCGATCACCGCTGACGAAGCGCGTGATCTGCTGCGTGAATCCCCCGGCGTGCTGGTCATCGACAAGCACGAGCCCGGCGGCTACATCACGCCGCATGAAGCGGCTGGCGAAGACGCCACGTTCATCTCGCGCATCCGCGAGGACAACACGGTGGAGAACGGCCTCGCTTTCTGGTGCGTGTCCGACAATCTACGCAAGGGCGCGGCGTTGAACGCCATCCAGATCGCTGAAGTGCTGATCAACCGCAAGCTGATCACGCCAAAACAGAAGGCCGCGTAAGCTGCTTTTCAAACGCTTTACACAATGGCCGGGTTCGCCCGGTCATTTGCTTTTGCAAACCACGAAAACAGGGTTTGCGCGCGGGCTTGACCCTGTGGCATTGATCGCGCTGAACAAAAACGCGACCACGCTGGAGGAAACATGCCCATCACAAACGCCCGCACCAAGCGCATTCTCACCACCCATGTGGGCAGCTTGCCCCGGCCCGCAGCCCTTTCCGAAATCATGGTGGAGCGCATGGACAAGCGCCCGGTGGACGCCGCCGTGTTCGAAGGCGCTGTTCGCAAGGCTGTCGTCGATTGCGTTGCATGGCAGATGGGCCTCGGACTGGACGTCATCAGTGACGGCGAGCAATCGAAGACAGGCTTTTTCGCCTATCTGCATGAGCGCCTCGGCGGCACGCGCTCGCGCTCTGCCGGCGCCCAGGGCCGCGAACACACCAAGGAAGTCGACGCCTTTCCTGAGTTTTACGCCGCCGGCCATTCCGGCACGCAGCCCGCAGGCTCCGAATGCATCGCCCCACTGCAGTACACGGGCCAGGCGATCCTTCAGCGCGATCTTGAAAACCTGAAGGTTGCGCTACAGGGCAAGAACCCCGTTGACGTGTTCATTCCCTGCGCCTCCGTCGGCACTGTCGAAGGCGCCGTCGTAGACATGCATTACAACGACGAGGAAGCTTTCCTCGAAGCTGTCTGCGAGACGATGCGCATTGAATACGAAGCCATCGTCGCAGCGGGATTCTCGATCCAGCTCGACGATCCGCGCCTCGCCATGCACTACATGCTCAACCCGTCCATGACTGTGGAAGAGGCCCGCAAATGGGCGTGGCGACGTGTGGAGGCTATGAACCATTCCATCCGCAACATTCCGTCAAGCCGCGTTCGCCACCATACCTGCTACGGCATCAACATGGGCCCGCGCACGCACGACCTTGAGATGAAGCATCTCACCGACGTCATTCTGGCGATCAACGCGGATTATTATTCGTTCGAGTTTGGCAATCCGCGCCACGAGCACGAGTGGAACATCTGGGAAGGCGTGAAGATACCAGAAGCCAAGATGCTTCTTCCGGGCGTCATCACGCACGCGACGGTTCTGGTCGAACACCCCGAACTTGTCGCCCAGCGCATTTGCAAATTTGCAGACGTCGTCGGCGCCCAGCATGTGATGGCGTCCACCGATTGCGGCTTCGCCTCAACCCCGCGCGCAGTGCCCGAAGTGCATCCCACAATCGTGGAAGCAAAGTTCAAGAGCCTCACTGAAGGCGCAAAACTGGCGTCGCAGAAGCTGTTTTGAGCATCAATGATGAGGGGCGCGTGACCCCCCTCATCCGACGCGCCTACGGCGGGGCCCCATATACCGCAAGGGGGGGAGGAAGGGTTCGCCGAGCCCGCACGCCATCAAAATCACCGGCCACA
>JANPPJ010000101.1:0-2128 GCA_031428455.1 Hyphomicrobiales bacterium
ATCGCCTTCCAGCGCGGCCCGATCGCCGAAGTGCCGATCGTCGAGATCATGCGCCGCCGTCTGACCCTGACCGGCTCCACCCTCAGGCCGCGCGACGTGCGCTTCAAGACGATGGTCGCCGATGAGCTCGCCAAGACCGTCTGGCCCTACGTCGAAGGCAATCGCCTCAAGCCGGTGATCGATAAAATATTTCCGCTAGCCGAGGCCGCCGCCGCCCATGCGCGGATGGAATCGGGCGAGCACGTCGGGAAGATTGTGCTGAAGGTAACGGCGTGATTTTCTCGTGTCGTTGATAGTCACGGATACTCTGGAATGGGCAAACGGCAACCGCGTGGTCTTTATTTACTGACGTTCGTTTCATTGATCGATTACGCCGCGCGAACGCCAGCGGAGGAACGCTACGATCAGCACAACCACGGGGAGCACAGTGAAGGCCGCTATGAAAGGTTCGGATATGCCCAGCCAGTTGGATAACAAGGGGAAGAAGTAGCCGAGCAGACCAAGCGTATAGTAGCTGGCTGCGACCGCCGACAGGCCTTCAACCACACGCTGAAGTCGAAGTTGACGCGCGGCATTGGCGTCCATTGACCGCAGCAACTCGACGTTTTGGGCCTGCATGGCGAGATCGACGCGCGTGCGCAGCAACGAGGTGGCGCGTTCGATCCGGACCGATAGCGTCTCAAGCCGCTGCACGAACGAGGCGCAAGTTCTCACGGCTGGAAGTAGCCGGCGGTCAGTGAACTCCGCGAGCGATTGAAAACCATCAATGTCGGCGCAATCAAGCGAGGAGAGCCGGTCGTGTGCAATTTGAGCGTAGGCAGCGGTCGCGCTCAACCGGAAGCCGGTGGCGGTGGTAATTGCGGCGGCCTGAGCCGAAAGGACACACAGTTCATCAAGCAAAGCCGCATCGTCGACTCCGTCGCTCATTTGCTCGGCGATTTGTGCGAGTGCATCTTCGAGACCGACTAGCTTTTCGCTTTCGCTCTGTACCAGCGGCAGGCCAAGCAATGCCAAGTTGCGATAATTGCCCAATTCCTGAATGCGTTGGACAAGGCGGCCGAGATCGGCGGGGGCGACGTTGCCCGCTGCGACCAGAAGCCGGCCATAGCCGTCCTCGTGAATATGAAAATCTGACCACAGGCGTGCCGTTCCCAATCGACAGCTCACCAGCTCCGACATCGCAAAGTTCAGTGTCGGGATTAATGCTTCTGCCGCGTCCTCGCTAACCACGATCGCAATCCGCGCCGCCCTTATCACGCCTCCAGGTGCCGTCTCCAACCATTGGAGTGCGCGATCGGCGGCGGGGCAATGGGTAAATGGCGAGTGCGGGTCTGCGGGCGAGATAACTGTCGCGGTCGTTGCCTCGCTATGCCGTTCCCACAAAATCTCGACGCCTTCCTCCGTACGCCCGGCAGCGTCGCGCTGTCTGATGTTGAGGGCATCGGGAACGATTGTCGCCAGCGTTTTCAAATGCGCCAATTCGGCGTCGCGTTCCGCTGGCGTGAGCAAGCGAACCGTCTGGGTCATTGCGACCGGCGCGACCAGCGGCGGCATCCGCCGCATATGCATTTCGGCGACGACACGCGCGCGCAGGTGATGGCTCTCTGCGCTCCTCACGCCACGCAAATCCGAACATTAGGGCTGGGATAGCGGCGACGGCCGCCAACATGGCGCGGCACGCTCGATTGTGAGGGCATTTTTTGTCGACCAAACATTAGCGTTGCTTGCGCTGGATTATTGGGGTTAGCGATACGGCAAAAGGGCCAGTGGCCGGCCGGCCGCCGTTCAGCGCGGAGCGATCGCCGACGTGCCGATCGTCGAGATCATGCGAGCATATCGGCAAGATTATGTTGATGCTCAACTGATCATTGACAAAACAAACCAAATGAGCTACAAAACGGACCAGCTCTTTCCCATCTTTGGTTCCTTTGTCTGATGTCGTCGCGATGATTTGCGCGGGATGGCCAATTTGGTCGTCGTCCCCATGACTGTTGCGACTTTAATGACCATTGCGACTTTAGCGCGGCCGCCAGTTGCCGCTTGCCCTTCGGCCCTCGCGGGCCTAAATCGCCCTCAATATGGCCGCTCCGGGAAGGGGCGGCCCTTCTTGTTTTCAGGAGATTTCGTG
>JANPPJ010000102.1:0-11815 GCA_031428455.1 Hyphomicrobiales bacterium
GCATGAGCGGGCTTTTTTGATGACCCGCCTGCAGCAGGAGGTTGATCTTCTTCTCGCTGAACCATTGTGGCTTTGTAGCCATGAGTGAGGAGCGCGACCAGCCGCAGCGCCCTTCAACCTCGCCGCGCTCCATCGCAAGGCTCATTTCATTGCTGCCAGGGTAGCCCATGATGACCTTGAACTTCGCGCCCATCACGCGATTGAGAACTGTGGGCACCAGACCGCTGTTGGCGTTGAGGCCTGTCGCGGCAACTGCAAACTCGCGCTCCTGCAAATCCTTGATAGCGCGCACGGGCGAGCCATGCCACGCCACGCACAAGCTGGGCTCCGTGTTGGTGCTGCCGAGCCAAGTAAACTTGCGCGGATCGAAACGCGCGTTGGAATTGCCCATCAGCGGTTCAAGCGGCACGTTGCGATTGAAGATGCCAAACACCGTGCCGTCTTTCGCCGCCACGTTGTAAAGGTTGTTCGTCATCGTGAGGCTGCCGGAGCCCGGCATGTTCTGCACCACGACATTAGGCGCGCCGGGCAGATACTTTGCATACCAGCGCGCGACAAGGCGCGCGTACGAGTCTGCGCCATTGCCTGTGGTGAAGCCGACAAGGACCGAAACCGTCTTGCCTTTGTAGAAATCCTCAACCGATTGCGCCGAGGCTGCCGCCGTTGTCAGCCCCGTCAGAATCACGCTGGCGCAGAGGCGTCTTGCAAGAGCTGGAACATTCATTCGGGTTGTTCCTTTTGATGTCGCGCCCAAAAAGCATCGTGCGCGTGTTACTGTCACGCGCTTCAAGCTTTGTCAGAAATCACTCTGCCGCAACGCCATCCACGCGCTTCCTGCGTTGCAAGAAGCGCGCCGAAATTATTTGTTTGTCTTGTGCTCGACAGGATCGTTCATGTTCACGTCGGAGCGACGACCGGCGATGAGTTCATCCGAGAATTCAAAATACTCGCTGCGCACAGCCATTTCCGCCTGCCGCTCAAGCGCCGGAGGCCACAAGCCAAGATCATATCCATGCCAGGGCGCCTCGGGCTTCAGGGGCTGCAGGCCAAGCTCTTCCCAGATGACTTTCGCGCGCTCCATGAATTCTTTCTTGGGCAAGGCAACCGGTGAGAAGTCGCCCTTGAGCAGCGCGTTGATGAGCACAGAGGCGCTTTCGCCATCATCTTTTGGACCCTTGGGGCCGTGCCCCGGATCTTTCTTGTCCAGCACTCTCATGTCGTGCTGCGGCTGGCAGCGATAAGACATGGCCCAGAACAGCGCGTCCGCATTGCCCGGATCGATGTCTTCATCAACCGCAATTACCCACTTTCCCGCAAAGCGATGCAGCGTCGCAGCGCCATAGAGCGCACGCCACACTTCGGTCGACGGAACGCCGCGCTCGAACTGCACGCCGATCACTGCGTACAGGCTCGTCAGCGGCTCGTGCATCGCCACTTTCTTGACGCCCTTGACGCCAAGGTTCGTGCGCAAATGATTGAGAAACACCGGCTCCATGGCCACTTTTCGAATGACGCTGGATTCGCTGGGCGTCACCTGGCTGATAAACGAGGTGATAATGGGCCGTTTGCGATGGGTGATCGCCGTCACATCCATGAACGCGTTGTACTCTTGCAAATTCACATAGCCATGAGACTCGCCAAACGGCGCCTCAGGTTCGAGCAATTGCGTATTGATGAAGCCTTCGATCACGTATTCAGATTCTGCTGGCACCAGCAAATCAACGGTCTTTGCACGCACCACATTAAGTGGCTCGCCGACGAGCCCGCCAGCGACGGCGAGTTCATCAAGGTTCTCGGGCATTTTCTGCACGGAGGTGTAGGACACTGCGGGCGGGCAGCCCACCACAACCGCGCAGGGCATGGGCTCGCCACGCGCCTTGTATTTGAGCCAGTGGCTGTAGATGCCGGCGCGCAATTCAACCGATGGATTCATTCCCAGCCGACGCGGCGCCTTCAGCTGGCCGCGATAATTGCCCATGTTCTGGACGCCAGTGTCGGGGTCCTTCGTGATGAAGTGACCGGCCGACAAATAGGGCGCGTTATCCCAGCCGGGCGTCGAGATCGGCACCGGCAGGCCATCGAGAGCTGCGCCGGGGGCGTCCAGCTCATCGCCGATTCGCACGACTTCCTGGCAGGGCGCGTCGTCGACCACGCGGGGCGGGATGGGCGAATTCATCGCCTTGATCCAGATGGCGCCAATCTGGTCGAGCGGCTTGCCGAACCCTGTCCGGTAGACGTCCGGCGTCGCGGCGAGGCCAGCGACCAGAACGGACGATTCGTAGCGGCGGCCCTTGCTGTCGGTGGGGTTCGTGAAGAGGAACGCCTTGCGGTCCTGCTCGGGGATGCCGCCGCGATATTGCCAGCGCACCAGCGGGTGCATCTCTGTGTCCTTGTTGATCGGACGGTCGATCACGACGAGGAGGCCGCGCCGATCAAGTTCAAGAACATGCTCATGAAGATCGGGATAGGAACGCGACGGCCCGCCCGCTTCCGGCAAGTACGGCTCGAGTTCCTTGCGCACCGACTTCTCCTGCCCGCTCATATCCATCTCCGATCTAACATTCGTAAAATATCAGTGATATTTCAGAGTCGGTCAACTCCGCCGCCTGCCCCTGCCGCGCTTGCCCTGTTGCCATAGCGGCGCGCCTCCGTTAGCCAGACCTCATCATTGAGGCTCTGCACCATGACCAGCAAGATCGCTAATCCGGACGTTACCATCGGCAGCGGGCCGGGCGCCGTCACCTTCGGCAACAAGCGGCCGCTCGCCTTCATTGCGGGGCCCTGCGCGCTGGAGAGCCGAGCCCATGCGATGAAAATGGCGGGCGCCCTGCGCGAGATCGCTGACCGGCTTGGCGTGGGCATCGTCTACAAGTCGTCCTTCGACAAGGCAAACCGCACATCGCTGGATGGCAAGCGCGGTCTGGGCATCGAAGCCTCGCTTGATGTGTTCGCCGAGGTGAAGGAGACCTTCGGCTTCCCCATCCTCACGGACGTGCACGAGAACGAACATTGCGCCAGGGTCGCCGGGATTGTCGATGTGCTGCAGATTCCCGCCTTCCTTTGTCGCCAGACGGATCTGCTTCTTGCGGCGGCCGCCACTGGCCTGCCGGTCAACGTGAAAAAAGGGCAGTTCCTGGCCCCCTGGGACATGAAGAACGTGGTGGCCAAGGTGACGGGCGCCGGAAACTGCAACGTGCTGGTGACCGAGCGCGGCGCCAGCTTTGGCTACAACACGCTCGTCTCAGACATGCGCTCGCTCCCGACCATGGCCGAGCAGACCGGCGCGCCGGTGATCTTTGACGCCACCCATTCCGTGCAGCAGCCTGGCGGTCACGGGACGTCTTCAGGCGGGCAGCGCGAGTTCGTGCCCGTTCTGGCGCGCGCGGCGGTGGCTGTGGGCGTTGCGGGCGTCTTCATCGAGACCCACGACGATCCGGCCAACGCTTTCTCCGACGGGCCCAACCAAGTGCCGCTGGGAGAGATGGAGGCTTTGCTGAAACAGCTGATGGCGTTCGACGCCCTCTCCAAAGCTCTCTGATCGTCGCAGGCGTGTCATGGGACGGCGCCACACGCTCGTTGTGACATCAGATCCCGCCGACGACAGCACGTTTTCCTACGCTGATCCCAGTGACCCGCTGTGGAAGCGCCTCGCCATCGGCATGGTCGAACGCCTGAGCGGCGCGCGCCATATCGAGAAGCTCTATCGCGCAAAGCAGGCTGAAGGCTGGCGCGAGGGGGAGCAACGCAATTTCTTCCACACCGCGATCTCGGCTCTCTCGCTGGACGTGCAATACGATGCTGCGCGACTGGCGCTCGCGCCCGCTCAAGGCCCGCTGGTGGTGGTGGCGAACCATCCGTTCGGCGTTCTGGACGGCATCGTCATGTGCGCATTGATGGAGCGCACGCGACCGGATTTTCTCGTGCTCACCAATTCAGTGCTGATGCGGGCGCCCGAAATGCGCGCGCGGATGCTGCCGGTCGACTTTGCAACAACGCCCGAAGCGCAGCGCACGAATGTCGCCAGCCGCGCCAAGGCGCTGGATCATGTAAAGGCGGGCGGGTGCGTGGTGATTTTTCCCGCAGGCGCAGTTTCGACATCTCCGGACCGGATAGGCAGTCAGCCTGCTGTTGATGGGGCGTGGTCGCCATTTGCGGCCCGGCTCGTTCTTTCAGGCCGCGCCAGCGTGCTGCCGATTTACTTTCCGGGGCAAAACTCGCGGCTGTTTCAGATTGCGAGCCATGTTCACCCCAATTTGCGGCTTGGGCTTTTCTTCCACGAGGTGCGGCGGAGGATTGGCGCTCGCTTCCCTGTCGAGATTGGCGAGGTGGCGGCCTTCGCAGCCGTCTCGCATCTGGATCGAGCGGCGCTTCTAACGCATTTGCGCGCGCTGGTGTGTGGTCGCGCAGGCGAGACTCAGCCGCGCCCGCGGTAGGTCGCCACGCCTTGGTCAGGCGCCCAAAGGCCCTTGGGCAAGGCGCCAGTCTGCCAGAAGACGTCGATGGGTATTCCGCCGCGCGGATACCAGTAGCCGCCGATGCGCAGCCATTTTGGCTTCAGCAATTTCACGAGGTCCTTGCCGATGCGGACGGTGCAATCCTCATGGAACGCGCCATGATTGCGGAAGGCGCCGAGATAGAGCTTCAGCGACTTTGACTCCACCAGGAACCGTCCCGGCGCGTAATCGATCACCAGATGCGCGAAGTCCGGCTGCCCGGTGACGGGGCAAAGCGAGGTAAATTCGGGGACGGTGAAGCGCGCCATGTAATCTGTATCAGTGTGCGGGTTTGGCACGCGCTCAAGCACCGCCTCCTCCGGCGAAGCGGGAGGCGCTACGTGCTGGCCGAGCAAGGTCGGCGGGGGGGTCGATTTCTTCGCCATGGTTTTGGTTCCGGTTCCGGTTCGGCAGCGTTATGGCGCGATCCGGGCAGGCCGAGAAGCGGTGGGCGCCATTTTTCTTCAACGCTGGCGCCGAAACCTACGGGGCGGCGAACGCCAGCGTCAGCCCACACACCTGCACGACAAGCCGACCGTGATGCTCCGTGTGGGCGATGCGCCCGCCGGTGAACGCCTGCCTCGCGCTGTTCAACGACGTGGTGCGCAATTCGACCGCTGCGATATGGGGAGCGCCGTCCCCATGGGATTGCGCCTGTTCGCCATAATGAAAGCCACAGGCGAGCGGCGTCAGGACTTCGACTGCCTGACCATTCCCGAGTGCAAATTCGACGCCCATGGACGACGAGCGATAGTCGCGCAGCTGCGTGAAATTGGAGAGAAACTCTGCGTGGTCGGCGGGGTTCTCAGCGACTATAGTCACTTTGCTCACGCCCGTGACGGCATTGGCGTGCGCCTGCAGATCCTGATCCCAAAAGTTCTGCGGATGTTGATGCGCGCAGGTGAAGAAGCCAACTTGCGGCATCGTTCTGGCGCGCGCGAAGGCGAGCGTGAAGCCTACCTGCGCTGGATCGCCATTGGCGCGCAGCGCCCGCCGCTCGAAATGGAATGGGGCGTAGTCCCCCATGCCCAGATCGTGAAACGCCTTTGCATCAGAAGACGCATCGGCGCCAGTCAGCGCAATCATCGCGGCGCCCTCGCGGGTCTGCGCGAAATCATGCACGAAGGCGGCAAAGGAAAATGCCCGCGGATCGGGGTCAACCGGCGCATGATACGGCTCGGGCGCGCAGATCAATTCGAGAAACGTTTCGGCAAACTGGATGATGTGGTTTTGCGTGCCCCATGGATGCGCGTTACGCGCGCCGACCCGGAAACCCATGTGGCGGAACGCCTCCGCCTGAGCACCGAGATCGCGTGCCGCCAAAACAACATGGTCCAACCGGCGAGACATGACAGAACGTTCCTTCCGGCCTGCTATTCGAGCCGACGCCAGCCTATCTCGCTGAAATCCTCGCGGAAGGCAAAACGCTTCAGGTGGTTGACCACTGTGTCCTGCGTTCGCGCAAGCTGCTCGTCGCTGGCGGTCTCGACGTCAATTTCGAGCGCGTCCGGTCCAGCGTGAAGAACGCAACGCCGCTCATCGTCGAAGGCGATCCGACCGGTGGTTTCATTGTATTCCACGACAAGACGATGCGACCAGTGCTTGCACAACTGGGTCATGTATTTGGCGCCAGATGTGGTGGCGATGCGCGCGCGTGAGACAGGCATGTGTGCCCTCCTTGCCCATAGAATGGCAAGGCAGGGCACGAAAGTCGACACCAGATCAGCAGTTTAGAATCATTCAGCTGACGAGACGAAGCCGCGTGTTCACAGCTGGGCGGCGCATGGATTGAGGTCGCCGGAAGATGCGGTCGAAGGTGGGGCCAAGCACCGCAAGCGGCGCCGAGCGCCCACCCGGCGTGGCCGTCAGCCAGGTTTCGTATTCCAGCATCAGCACGTCGGAGACGTAACGGCCGAAATCTTCTTCTCCCAGAAGCTCGGACACGAGCGCGCTCGCGAAAGCGCGCTTCTTGCGGTAGTCGCAACACGGCGTCTCGTCGGCGATCACGGCGATCACCATTTTCTCGCTGCCAAGCCGATAATAGAAGCGAAGATCGCTGAGGGCGTAGGAAACACCGAACGCGCTGAAGGTGGGCGGGGCGTTGCGGGGGCGCAAAGCATGAAACTCCCACCCCTGCGCCAAAGGCGCCTGATCGACGAGCGAGAAGATGTCGTCGAACAATTCCTCGGCGCCATTGGCGGTGAATGTGATGACGCAGGCATTATCGCGCCCAAGGGCATACTCGGCGCTGACGCCTTTTGCGTAGTCTGAAAGGCGTTGCTCCAGCGTTTCACCGAGGGGCCCAAGGGCCTCCTTGGAGATGGACTCTCCCGGCTCACCAGCTTCGCGAATGCGGGCTTGAAATTGCGCCTGCTCACCCTCGAACCAGCGCCAGAAGCGCATTGCATTTTCTTTTCGGAACATTCTGTCCTCCGGCTTGCAAAACCGAAGTTACGAGCGCCGAGTCAAAGTTCCGTTGAGGAAAAGGGAAAAGAAAGTCTTGCAATCTGGAGAAAAGGACGCCGCATTGCCGTCGTCCAATACTTTTGTCAGGCTTAAGCTACCCCTTAGCCCCCAGCGCTTTGCTGTGAGCGGAAGGCCCAGCCGGTCATGCGACCCTCGATCCACGCCGTGATCGCGTACATGCCGATGCCAAGCACCGCGAGCGCCAGCAGGCCTGCGAACACGAGCGGCATCTGGAAGTTGGAGCCCGCCTGCGTCATCAGGTGGCCCAAGCCCGCATTGGCGGCGATGGTCTCCGAAACGACCGCGCCTACGAACGCCAGCGTGATGGCGACCTTCAGGGAACCGAAGAAATATGGCATGGCGCGCGGAATGCCGACCTTGCGCATGACATCGAGCTTTGAGGCGCCTAGCGCGCGCAGCACGTCTTCCAGTTCCGGCTCGATGGTGGCGAGGCCGGTGGCGACGTTCACGACGATGGGGAAGAACGAGATCAGGAACGCGGTGAGGATCGCGGGAATTTCACCGATCCCGAACCACATCACGAGGATTGGAACGACCGCGACCTTGGGGATCGAGTTGAAGCCGATCATCACAGGATAGAGGCCGCGATAGATGGTGCGCGACCAGCCAACAAACAGTCCGAGCAACAGGCCGAAGGCCACCGCCATGAGGAAGCCCGCCAGCGTTGTCCACAGCGTCACCCAGGAGTTGCGCATCAGCGGCCCCCAGAAGCGGACGGCCGCCTGGAATATCTCGCTGGGCGCGGGAAGAATGATGCTGGAGACGTTGAAGAGCCGACAAATCAGCTCCCAAACGACGAAGATGGCGATGGTGAAGAGCCAGGGCGCGAGAGTTTCGACGTTGCGGTTCATGCCTGCCGGACCTCTGCGATCTTGTTACGGAGCTGATGCACGAGATCCGTGAACGGTGAAGAGTAGCAAACGTCGAGATGGCGAGGCCTGGCGAAATCCACACGGCGGCTTTCGATGATCTTGCCGGGACGCGCAGTCATGATGTGAACCGTGTCAGCAAGGAACGCGGCCTCGCGCAAATCGTGCGTGACGAGAACCACAGTAAAGCCAAGGCGCTCCCACACGTCGCGCAGCACACACCACAATTCCTCGCGCGTGAACGCGTCGAGCGCTGCGAAAGGCTCATCGAGCATGAGAAGCGCGGGCTCGTGGATGAGCGACCGGCAGAGCGACGCGCGCTGCTGCATGCCGCCCGAAAGCTCCCACGGAAAGCGGTCGCCAAAGCCGGTAAGGCCCACGGTGTCGAGCAGCTTTTCGCCCTTGGCGCGGTACTCGTCTTTCTTGGATCGGAAGTTCGAGCGATACGGCTCGACAATCTCAAGCGGCAGCATGAGATTGTCGATGACCGTACGCCATGGGAGAAGATTGGAGTTCTGAAACGCCATCCCGGCAAGTTTCACCGGGCCGTTCACCTGCGAACCGTTGACCTTCACGACGCCCTGAGTGGGCTTCACAAGGCCGGTGACCAGCTTCATCAGAGTGGACTTGCCGCAGCCGGACGGGCCGACCACCGCAGCAAATTCACCCTTTTTTACGCTGATGTTGGCGCCTTCCAGCGCCAACACCGGTCCGGTTCGTCCGGCATAGGCCAGAGAAACGTTGTCGAGTTCAATCACGCCGTTATCCGATCAGAGTTTGCGCTGGTCAGCGGGCGGCAGATACTGGCTGGTGAAGATATCCTGAGCCGTCGGGCGGTTCTTGAACTCGTAGGTGTCAGCGATCTGGTCGATCGACTGAACCAGACGCTTCATGTCCACGTCGCCGACGCCGTTGGCTTTCACCCACGGTGTGACCATGTTGTCGCGCAGCGCCATCTTGAGGCGTTCCAGCTCGACCTTCTCGTCACCTGTGTCATTGCGCTTCATGACGGACTTGATCGCGCTCTCGGGATCCTTCGCCGTGTCGATGAAGCCCCTGATGGTGGCGCGCACGAAGCCGGCGACGACCTTCGGGTTCGCCTTCGCGAACTCGGGGTTCACCATGATGGCGTTGCCGTACATCACGATGCCATGATCCGACATCAGCATGACGGAGATGTCGTCAGGCGCGATCTTGTTCTGCACCAGATTGAAGTAGGACGAGAACGAGAAACCCGTGATCGCGTCTACCTTGCCCTGCGCAAGCATTGGCTCGCGGACGGGGAAGCCGACATTCTCCACCTTCACCTTGGAGGCGTCGATGCTGTTGACCTTGGTGAACGCGCGCCACTGGGCGAAGGCTCCGTCCGGCGCCGGGGCGCCCAGTGTCTTGCCTTCCATGTCCCTGGGCGACTTGATGCCATTCTTTCTCAGGCTGATGATGGCGAACGGAGGACGGTCATAGACCATCATCACGGCCTTCACGTCCTGTGCCGGGTTCTGGTCGCGGAAGCGGACCAGCGAGTTGATGTCGAAGAAGCCGAGCGGGTAGGTGCCCGCCGCGACGCGCGCGATGCCGGCCACAGAGCCGGGGCCGCTGTCGATCGTCACGTCAAGGCCTTCAGCCTTGTAGTAGCCCTTGTCGAGGGCCACAAAATAGGGAGCGGACGGCCCCTCGAATTTCCAGTCGAGCGCGAATTTGACTGCGGTTTGGGCATGTGCCGCAAAATTGGCGCCTACAAAAATGGCGCCCGCCGCTAGGGCGGCCTTTAAAGACCTGGTACGCATTCTGATTCCCCTCAGCTTGGCGTTTGGCGTTGAAAGCCAAGCTCGCCTTACGAGATTGTAAACGCAATCCCTATGCCAGCGCAGCTTAATGAGCGCGGGCAGCTTGGCAACCGTCACGCGGCTGGAATCGTGCGCCCTCCCCGGTTTTCCGCCTAATTGTGCGGCAACTTTCGTCTAGGCCTGACGCCCTTCGCCCGGGATCGCCGGTTTTGACGCGGATCAAGCCCAAGGTTGATTTTGCCCGAGCGCCCAGGATTTCGGTTGATTGGCGTCAAGGCGGCGGCCCAGGCGGGCGTGCATTCTCTTCCCATCAGCGGAGGGAATGCCATGAGCACCAACTGGAACATACCCGGCACGCCGGTCTTTGGCGGCGACGAGGCGCGCAAGGGCTATGCGCTCAACAAGATGTGCTTCTCGTTCAACGACAAGGCCAATCGCGACGCCTTCAAGGCGGACGAGGACGGCTACATGGCGAAGTATGGCCTCAACGAAGAGCAGAGGGCGGCCATCGCCTCGCGCAATGTGCTGCAGCTGATCGCAGCAGGCGGCAACGTCTATTACCTCGCCAAATTCGCCGGAATTTTTGGCCTGAGCGTGCAGGACATCGGCGCCCAGCAGACCGGCTTGTCGGTTGATGATTTCAAGGCCCATCTCGTGGCGCAGGGCCAGTAAGGGAGACGCGGACATGGCCAACGTCATTGGCGGAATCGCCACCTCCCATGTGCCCTCAATCGGCGGCGCCATCGCCAAGGGAATGCAGAAAGACCCTTATTGGGAGCCGTTTTTCGACTCGTTCGATCCCATTCATGCGTTCCTTGAGCGCGAAAAGCCGGACGTCGCCGTGGTAATGTATAACGATCATGGCCTGTCGCATTTTCTCGACAAGATGCCGACGTTCGCGATAGGCGCCGCGGAGGAATACAAGAATGCGGATGAGGGCTGGGGCATCCCCGTGCTGCCGCCCTTTGCGGGGCATGCAGCGCTGTCGTGGCACCTCATCGAAAGTCTCGTGGCCGACGAGTTCGACATCACGTCCTGCCAGGAACATCTGGTCGATCACGCATTCTCGCTGCCTTTGAAGCTCATGTACCCCGATGCGAAATGGCCCGTGCGCACGGTGCCGATCACCATCAATTCAGTGCAGCATCCCCTGCCCTCGGCGCTGCGTTGCTGGAAGCTGGGACAAGCCATCGGCCGCGCGCTGGAAAGCTGGCCAGGCGCCGAAAAGATTGTCGTGGTGGGCACGGGCGGGCTGTCGCATCAGCTTGATGGAACGCGCGCGGGCTTCATCAACAAGGATTTCGACCTGCTGTGCCTCGACAAGATCGTCAACGATCCCGTCGCTCTGACGAAATATTCCAATAAGGAGATCATCGAACTGGCGGGCTCGCAGGGCGTCGAGCTGATGTGCTGGATCGCCATGCGCGGCGCATTGCAGGGCCGCGTGTCGGAACTGCACAGCACGTATCACGTGCCGATTTCCAACACCGGCGGCGCCGTGCTGCTGATGGAGAACAAGCCGCGCGTGGCGATGGCGGCGGAGTAAGGGCGCAGGCCGTTTGCTAAGGTCGTTTGCTAAGACCGTTTGCCCCATCAGCGCCGTCATGCGCGGACTTGATCCGCGCATCCAAGCGCATGCGTAAAGTCCGGCACTCACGCCTGGATACGCGGATCAAGTCCGCGTATGACTAGCGCACGAACCGAGCGTAAGCCTTTCCTAAATTGCGAATGACGCCTAACTCACCAAGGCACCGCCTCGCCCTTGAAGTCGAAAAAGCCGCCGGTCTGCTGGGGCGTCAGCGTTTCAATCACGCGCAGAAGATCGGCCGCCGCAACGTCCGGCGGGCGCACGTCGAGGCCCTGTTTGGCGAAGACCTGCGACATGCGGGTGTCCACCGTGCCCGGATGCAGGCACACGCACACTGCCTGAGGGCGGGTGCGCGCAAGCTCGACGGCTGCTGTGCGCATGAACTGGTTGAGCGCGGACTTGGATGCGCGATAGCTGTGCCAGCCACCCAGCTTGTTATCGCCGATGCTGCCAACGCGCGCCGACAGCGTGGCGAACACGAAACGCCCCTCGCGCGGACACAGCGGCAGGAAGTGCTTCATCATCAGCGCCGGGCCCATGGCGTTGACTGAAAACGAATGAAGCATGTGGGCGGGATCAAGCTGGCGCAGG